>NZ_JACHYZ010000004.1:0-547613 GCF_014193215.1 Rhizobium sp. BK112 | reverse complement strand
CTGCTCGCCGGCCGGCGGAAAGGCCGCAAGCCCGCGCTTCAGCGCGCCGGCAGCACGATCCCTATCGTTCAATACGGCGTAAGAGCGGACGAGCCTGAGCCAGCCATTCAAGTCGTCCGGGCTTTCGGAAAGCTTTGCGTCCAGGCCCGTCACCATGGCTTCGATCGCCTGACGTCGATCCGCAGTCCCGGTGGCGATCAGCGGAACTCCGCCATTGGCGGCGATGTGCTGATTGACGAGAGGCAGCCACGGCGCGTCCGCTGGCGACAGCCTGGCAAGTGCCGCAAAGGCCATCAGCGCCTCATCGGGACGGCCCGCCTGCTCCATGCCGAGAGCGATGTAGAACAGGGCGCGCGGGTTTTCAGGTTCGAGCTGAACGATCTGTCGCAGGACGTCGACCGTCTCCTTGTCCACCGAACCCTGCGCCTCGGCTATCAGGGCTTCGGCAAGGCCACCCAGGCGATGAATGCCTGGGCCCAGCAGACGCAGGGCATTGCGGTAAGCCGACCGTGCGTCGGCGATCCGGCCGGCCCTGAGGTAGATTGGAGCGATCACATCCCATCCGCGGCCATCATCCGGCTGGCTCGCGAGGTGGCGCTCGGTTCTCGCGACCAGTATTGCAATGTCCTGGCCAGGATCCTCCAATCGCGCTTGCAACGGCAGCGACGGCATGTCGGGCGAACCCGCAAGACCATAGAGGCCAATGCTCGCCAAAGGCAGAAACGCGGCGATCGCCAACCTCAGCCACCTGTGCGGATGCGGCAACCTGCGGCATTCTTCTTGCTTCTGCTCGCTTGCCTTAAAAAGGCGCCGCGCTGTTTCAGCCCGCGCGTATTCATACTCGTTGCAGCCGATTTCGTTCGCCAGCAATTCCCTGTCGAGTTCGAGAAGTTGATCCCGATAGACCCGGCCGGCTGCGGCCGCACCATCGTTGAACCGGACACGGCCTGACGCAAGTGGATGAAGAAGAGAGGCGATGATGGCAGTCGTGATGACCGCGAAAACAATCCAAATAACCATAACGTCCAGACGCCCTTTTGCGCTTGAACATACCGAGGCCGGGGGTCGGCACATTGATTCCGGTCAACGACGACGAGCTCTTCCATCCCAATTTTTCGGGTTCAGCACGCTTCGCGAAGCAGGTCGACGCTATCGACCAGGACGACCTTGCCTCTGACTTCGACGCCCGATGCCGCGAGCGTCGCAAACGCTCGCGACAGGGCTTCCGGCGCCAGACCCAATTTGCCGGCCAGGATTCTCTTCCGGTAAGGGAGGCGGAACGAGACCCGCGAGGTGGACGCCGAGGCGGGGCAGCGGCTCATCAGGTAGTTTGCCACACGTTGCGCCGCCGTGAGCAGCCGGTCACCGGCAATACAATCCATCGCGCCGAGCAGATGCCTGACCATGATGCGCATGACGTTCCGGTGAATGACCGGATGTTGGTCAGCAAATGCCTGCAACTCCGCAAGCTCGAACAGCGCGACCTCGGCCCCGTCGGCCGACCACGCGCTATAGGCATAGGAGCCGCCGCCTGAGAGAAGATATTCGCCAAACGTGTCGCCCGGCTCGCACACGCAGATATCAGCCTCGCGCCCGGCGGATTCCGATTTTGAAAGTCGGACAAACCCGTTCGTGACGCAGTAGACGAATGATGCCTGCTGGCCCTCGCTTATGATCTTCTCGTCAGCAGCGAAGGTGCGAACCTCAGCCGTTGCGGTGAATTGCTCCACGGTCGCCGGATCCAAACCAGCGAACAGGTCGGACTGCAGAAGGACTGAATTTTTCGCAAGCATCCATCTTCCTTTCGTGTTTGGACCCGGTTGCGGTTAGGGTTTTCTTCGATCGGTTTCGTCCTCGGCGAGAATTCGCCAGGCGGCCCCTTGAAGATCGTCATACTGGCCGCTCTTCAGCGACCAAAGAAATGCCAGCAGTCCCATTCCTCCCATCAGCAGTGCGATGGGTATGAGATAGATCAACATGTTCATGCGGCCTTGACCTCCGCACTCCGGCCGACCCGCCCCCGAATCTGCATAGCCGGACGCTTGCCGAACGCGTTGAGGCGCAGTGCGTTCATCACGACGATGATCGAAGATGTCGACATTGCCACCGCCGCTATGAGCGGCGTCGCCAATCCGGCGATGGCAATCGGCACCGCCAGGACGTTGTAACCGATGGCGAGAGCGAAGTTCTGCCGGATGAGGCTGGCGGAGCTTCGCGCAACGGCGATCGCTTCCGGCACAGCGTCGAGGCGATCGTTAAAGAAAACGAGGTCGGCGGCCTGTCTGCCGATATCGGAGGCCGTGGCCGGCGCCATCGAGACATGGGCCGCAGCAAGGGCAGGAGCGTCGTTGATCCCGTCGCCAACCATGAGCACGCGACGCCCTTCGCCGTTCAGCCTCTGGCATTCATCGACCTTCCGTTTCGGCGTCAGAGAGCCCAAAGCCCTGCCGATGCCCAGAGCATGCGCCGTATTGTCGACGACGATCTGACGGTCGCCGGACACGATCAGCGTTTCAAGGCCGGCTGCGTCGAGCTGGCCGATGGCCTCGCGAGCGCCCGGGCGAAGCGTGTCATCGAAGAAGAAGCGGGCAAGATCGACGCCGTTCTGCGACAAGACCACTTCCGAGAACGGACTATCGGCGGTGCGGGGCACGAAGCTTGTTCCGCAGGCAAACGCCGTGTTGCCCAGCCGATAGACATCCGCGCCCTTCCTGGCTTCCAGTCCCCCGCCGGGGATTTCCGTGACGCTGTCGAAGGACATGGGGGCGGTTTCGGCGCCCCGCACCAGAGCCTGAGAAAGAGGATGCCGTGAATGCACGGCCAATCGGCGGGCGATTGCTGTGGTCTCTTCCATGGCGTCCACCTCGACAAGGCGCGGCCTGCCCATCGTCAAGGTGCCCGTTTTGTCAAAGGCCACAGTGTCGGTCTCGGCCAGTCTTTCGAGTGCCGAACCGTCCTTCACCATGATGCCCTTGCGGAAAAGCTCCCCCGCGGCGACGACCTGGACCACGGGCACGGCAAGGCCCAATGCGCATGGGCAGGTAATGATCAGGACCGCAACCGCGACCAGCATTGCCTGTTTCCAGTCTCCGCCGAGGAGGCCCCAGGCAAGAAAGGAGACCAGCGCCAACAGATGCACGGCCGGCGAATAGAGCGCCGCAGCGCGATCGGCGATCCTGCGATAGCGAGCTCTTCCACCCTCGGCGGCTTCCATCAGGCCGATGATCTCCGAAAGAAGCGAATTCTTGGCAATGCGCGTCGCGCGCAGGACGAGCGAGCCGGTCAGGTTCATCGCGCCCGAACTCACCTCGCTGTTACCGGCGACGGCGACGGGGCTGCTCTCGCCGGTGACGATGGAGAGATCCACGTCGCTTTCTCCGCTGACGACTACGCCATCGACGGGAACCCTTTCGCCTGCCGCTATCGAGATTTCATCTCCCACCGCGATCTCTTCTACCGCAATGTAACGTCGGGACCCGTCCGGATTGATCAGCAAGGCTCCGCGCGGCGCCAGCCTTGCAAGTCCGTTGATCGCCGCCCGAGCCTTTTCCCGCATGATATGATCGAGGGTCCTGCCGATCAGCAGGAAGAAGAGCAGCGAAACCGACGCGTCGAACCATGCATGTTCACCGTGATGGATGGTCTCCCACAGTGAAACGGCATAGGAGAGCGTCACGGCGAGAGAGATCGGAACGTCCATGTTGGTGCGCCCGTGGCGGAGCGCATTCCAGGCCGATTTGAAGAAGAAACGCCCGGCATAAACCAGCGCGGGCGCTGCTATCATCGCCGAGATCCAATGAAACATGTCGCGTGTTGCGGCATCTGCGCCAGACCAGACCGATACCGAGAGCAACATGATGTTGGCGGCCGCAAAGCCGGAAACGCCGATCGCCAGGAGAAGCTGATTTCTGGTTCTGTCGTTTTCGGCGGCCGAGGGGGTAAACAGATGCGCGCGATATCCGGCCGAGTTGATCGCTGCGAGGATCTCGGACGGATCGGCGGCATGTGTCTCCATCTCCTCCTGGTAGACGCAGGTTACCCTTCGAGCCGTAAGATTGACGCGCGCCGTCTTGACGAAAGGAAGTGTCAGTAACGCCCTTTCTATGGTCGAAATGCAGCCACCGCAGTGAATGTCGGGAACGCTCAAGTCCAACTGGCGCAGTCCGCCGCCGAGCGGCTGGCTGGCAAGGCGGACCTCTTCGGCACTGGATGACGTCGTGCTGAGAGCAAGCACGCTTTCCGCGTCCATGGTGCAGCAGGTCATCGGTCCAACTCCGTGGTATCGATGCGTTTGGCCTCATGCATGACGACCAAGCCGTCGTTTCGCGAGATGGCCTCGACGATCCAGTCACCCTCGGCCAGGTTGTGATCTGCTTCGAACCGTCCCTCGGCTGTTTTTCTGAGCGTGAGATGGAAGTCTTCGTGATCTCCGACGGGTCGCTTGAAATTCAGCACGACGTCGTCGACGGCCGCAGGCGCGCCGCTCTTGTCGTGAATGTCGTAGCGGATCTGATGCCCTCTTATGGAGAGATCGCCCGCGACGCCGGAAGCGGCCATTGCCTTCATCGCCGCCGCTTTGCGGTTGAACTCCTGACTGGCGACATAGGTATTTTCCACGACCAGACCGCTCCAGCTGGAGGAAGCATAGAAGGCCATGGTGACATTCACCGCGATCACAACAGCGAAGAAAGTCGAGGTCGCAACCAGCATGTGCAGGCCTGTAAAACCTTGGGCAGAGGTCTTCATTTGGTGTCTCCCGGTGCATTGAACGCCGCGCGGTAGGTTGCCCGGTCGGCGCGATCCGTATCTTCGATTACGAACAGAAATTCATTGATCGCGGCTCCGGTGGGCTTGCGTGTAACGAAGACCTTGAGCGTCGTGGCTGCGTCCGGTTCGGCATGGACGGTAAAGCGGCGAGCGTCTTCCTTGCCGAATTCGGGAATGCGCATCGTCGCCCCCTCCAGCCCGACCAGGCCTATGTTCACATCCCGCGGCGTCGGCACCATGTTCAGGATACGAAGCGTGTAGCCATTCCGCAGTGAGCCGTCGCTTTCCAGAACATATTGGGGGTTTCGGTCGTGAACGACGTTGAGTTCAAGGCGCTCGCGAAAGGCGAGGTGGACGAGCATGGCCACACCGACCGATGCCCAGGCGACCGCGTAAAAGACGATTCTCGGACGAAAGACGATGCGCCAGTTGAAGTGCCGGATCGCCGGGACGAAGCTTCCATCCTCGTTTCGAACCCTGGACGGCTGGACGGCCGTTCGCCCTTCGTCGGTCGCCAGTGACATGTTGCTCGCGTATTCGCTCAGCGTGGCATAGGCAATCAGGCCGCGAGGCTTTCCGAGCTTGTCCATGACACCGTCGCAGGCGTCGATGCAGAGCGCGCATGTGATGCACTCCATCTGCTGTCCGTCGCGAATGTCGATACCCATCGGACACACCGCCACGCAGGCATTGCAATCGACGCAATCGCCCACCGGCAAGCCTTTGGCTTGCGCCTTTTTCGCGTGACGCGACCGCTGCTCGCCCCGCCAGTCATGATAGGTGACGACGAGAGAATTCTCGTCGAGCATCGCACCCTGGATGCGTGGCCACGGGCACATATAGGTGCAAACCTGCTCGCGCATGAGGCCGCCGAGCACATAGGTCGTCGCAGTAAGGACGGCGACCGTGGCGTAGGCGGCTGCTGGAGCGCGGCCAGTGAATAGCGAAACAAGCAGGCTCGGCGCGTCGGCAAAATAAAAAATCCACGCTCCGCCCGTGGCGACGCCGATCAGCAGCCAGATCGAATGTTTGACGACACGCTTCCTCAGCTTGGCAAAGCTCATGGGAGCGGCGTCAAGCTTCATTCGCGCGTTTCGATCGCCTTCGATCGCGCGTTCGACGACGAGAAAGAGATCGACCCAGACGGTCTGCGGACAGGCGTAGCCGCACCAGGCGCGGCCGACCGCGGAAGTGACGAGAAACAGGCCGAACCCCGCCATGACGAGGAGACCAGCCACATAATAAAATTCCTGAGGCCAGATTTCGATGAAGAAAAAGAAGAAGCGTCGTGAGGAAAGGTCGATGAGGATTGCCTGGTCAGGCGCGTAAGGACCGCGATCCCAGCGAATCCATGGCGCGAGATAGTAGATGCCGAGCGTGACCAGCATGACGATCCATTTGAATCGACGGAATCGCCCCTCTGCACGCTTGGGAAAAACCTTCTTCCGAGGTGCATAGAGAGGCTGCCGATTGCGACGGGCGTTGACCGGCTCGACGCTGAGCCGTTCGATGCTGTCGGGATCTGGTGCAGTGTAGAGGTTCATGGGACCTATCCGATTTCACCCGACCTTGTCCCATCCGCCGCGCATCCTTTCCTTGATACAGATCAAGACGAAGGTCTTCCCGCCAATGGAAAAGGCCACGCCCTGGAGAGAGGGCGTGGCCTGGAGGAACCGCGGGGAACGAACACCGCTGGGACGTCCTCGACAAGTCTGCAGCTAGCGGCTTGTCTGCTCGTGGTCTTTGAGGCAGGTCAAACTGATGATCGAACTGCCGATCTTTGCCGGATCATCCTGATCGGACGGTGGCGGCAGGGCCTTGGCGCGCGCCGACACACGTGATCGTATCGCTGCGCGCGGCGTGCCGTAGAGATCGAGGATCGGATTGTGGCCGTGAGCCGCCATAGCTCTGCTCCTTACGTTCCGCCGCCAAGCGAATGCACGAAGATCGTCAGTTCCTTGACCGTCGTATCGCCGAGGCGCCCTGCCCAGGCGGGCATGACGCCATGCTTGGGAGAAGCGACCTGGCGGATGATCGCATCCTCGCCGCGGGCCTTCAGCCAGATCGCATCAGCGAGATCCGGCGCGCCCATTTCGGCTTTTCCTTTGGCATCCTCGCCGTGACATGCGGCACAGTTGTCGACGAAGACCTGTTTTCCCGCCTCTGCGAGACCGGGGTCCGACGGTGTATTGGTCAGCCCCCAGACGTAAGCCGCGACCTGCCTTGTCTGGATGGGATCCAGAACATCGACAAAGGGCGGCATCTCGGAAGCATGAGTGTCCGTATCCCCGTCGAAGCGAATCCCATGCGCGATCGTCGTCTGGATGGCATCCAGGTCTCCGCCCCACAGCCAATCGTCGTCGTTGAGGTTCGGAAATCCAGGACCGCCGCTTGCTCCCGAGCCGTGGCATGGCGCACAATTCACCTTGAATGCTGACGCGCCGCCGGCGATTGCGAATTCGCGAAGGGCAGAATCGGAATCGATTTCCTGTACCGTCTTGGCGGCGATCAGATCATGAAATTGCATTTGCGATGCCTTGGCCTGGTCCAGGTTCTGCTGCAGTTCGGCGCGGCTGGAAAAACCGAGCATGCCCTTCGTAGCGTCGGTAATCATCGGGATCGCGGGATATGCGATCGCATAGCCCAACGCCCAGACAATGGTGGCGTAGAAGGTCCACACCCACCAGCGGGGCATCGGATTGTTGAGTTCGCGGATGCCGTCCCATTCATGTCCGGTCGTTTCGACGCCGCTAAATTCATCGATATGTTTTTCCGACATCTCAATCATCCTTCAAGGGAATATCGGCGGCCTCTTTCGCCGTCTGCTTGCTGCCTGGGCGAAGGGTGAACACAACCACGCCGACGAAGAATGCCGCCATTGCCAAAAGGCCCCAGCTGTCGGCGAAGTGTCTCATTGCAGTGTAGGTTTCCATGGATCACCTCACCGGTAGCCGGTCGCATCGTCGTAGGTCGAGAAATCGACCAACGTTCCGAGCATCTGCAGGTAGGCCACTAAGGCATCCATTTCGGTCAGCGCAGCGGGATCGCCGTCGAAATCGCCGGTCTTCGTCTTCGGATAGCGGGCAAGCAGGGCCGTCGTATCTGCGTTCGGATCGGCTTGGGCCTTCATGTCGGCTTCCGCATTCGCCAGCATGTCGTCGTTATAAGGTACGCCCACGTCCTCGTTGGCCTTCAGGTCCATTCCCACGTCCTTGACCGTGACCCGTTGCTCTTTGAGGAAGGCGTAACTCGGCATGATCGACTCCGGCACCACTGCCCGGGGATCGGCGAGATGCTGGACATGCCATTCGTTGGAATAGCGTCCGCCGACGCGGGCCAGATCCGGCCCGGTTCGTTTGGATCCCCATTGGAAAGGATGATCGTACATGGACTCGGCCGCGAGCGAGTAATGGCCGTAGCGTTCCACCTCGTCGCGGAACGGTCTGATCATCTGGCTGTGGCAGAGGTAGCAGCCTTCGCGGATGTAGATGTTTCGTCCGGCCAGCTCGAGCGGCGTATACGGCCGCATGCCTTCCACCTTTTCAATCGTGTTCTGCAGGTAGAACAGCGGTGCGATTTCGACGATGCCGCCGATGCTCACGACGAGCAGCGAGCCGACGAGAAGAAGCGTCGCGTTCTTCTCGAGAATCTTATGTTTATCAAGTATCGATGCCATGTCTCACCTCACTCGGCAGGCTGTGCTTGGGGCACGAAAGTGGTTGGGATCGCAGCTTCGTCACGCACGCGGCCGCGGATCGTCATGAACACGTTCCAGGCCATGACGAGACCACCCGCCAGGTAAAGCGTTCCGCCCACCGCGCGCAGCACGTAGTAGGGGAACATGGCCGCGACCGTCTCCGCGAAGGAATAGACGAGGAAGCCCTGGGAATTGTACTCGCGCCACATCAGCCCCTGCTGGATGCCGGCAACCCAAAGCACGGCGGCGTAGATGACGATTCCGAGGGTTGCGAGCCAGAAGTGCCAGTTGACCATCCGCGGGCTGTAGAGGCGCTCGCGTCCCCATAGCTTCGGCGTCAGATAATAGATCGCGCCGAAGGTGATCATTCCCACCCAGCCGAGCGCGCCGGAATGCACATGACCGATCGTCCATTCTGTATAATGGCTGAGCGAATTGACTGTCTTCACCGACATCATCGGACCTTCGAAGGTCGACATCCCGTAAAAGGCGATGGCGACGATCATCATGCGAATGATCGGATCGGTGCGGATTTTGTCCCAGGCGCCCGAAAGGGTCATGAGACCGTTGATCATGCCGCCCCAGGAGGGCATCCAGAGCATCACCGAGAAAACCATGCCGAGTGTCTGGGCCCAGTCGGGCAGTGCCGTGTAATGCAGATGATGGGGCCCGGCCCAGATGTACATGAAGATCAGTGCCCAGAAGTGGATGATCGAAAGCCGGTATGAATAGACGGGTCGGTTGGCCTGCTTCGGCACGAAGTAGTACATCATGCCCAGGAAGCCGGCGGTGAGGAAGAAGCCGACGGCGTTGTGGCCGTACCACCATTGGGTCAGCGCGTCCTGTACGCCCGAGAAGGCGGAATAGCTTTTGGAGCCGAGAAACGACGCCGGAACCGCCAGGTTGTTGACCACATGCAGCATCGCGATGGTGACGATGAAGCCGAGATAGAACCAGTTTGCCACGTAGATGTGCGGCTCTTTGCGCTTGAGGATCGTCCCAAGATACACGGCGAGATAGGCGACCCAAACGATGGTCAGCCAGAGGTCGACGTACCATTCGGGTTCGGCATATTCGCGGGCTTGGGTGATTCCGAGGACATATCCGGTCGCAGCCATCACGATAAAAAGCTGGTAACCCCAGAATACGAACCAGGCGAGGTTCCCGCCGAAAAGACGTGCGCGGCAGGTGCGCTGCACGACATAAAACGACGTCATGATGAGGGCGTTGCCACCGAAGGCGAAGATAACCGCCGACGTGTGAACCGGCCGCAGCCTTCCGAAATTGAGATAAGGCGCAATGTTGAGGTCGGGAAAGGCCAGTTGCAGCGCGACGATCACGCCCACCAGGAAGCCGACCACGCCCCAGAACACCGTGGCGATCAAGCCATAACGCACCACTTCGTCGAAATAGCCGGATATGTCGACTTTGCGTTGCTGGCCTGCCGGTGAAAAGTCAACGTTCCTGACCAGCAGCAAAGCGCCGATGACGAGGCAGAGGCAAAGTATGCCCATATGGATCGCAAAGAGATGATCATGGGCGAATGCGGCTCCTAGCAACGCTAGAAACGCCGCGACCGTGATCACCATCGTTTCCGTTGTGTAATTCATGATGTCGTCCCCAGTGCACAGACGACCGCGTCGCGGCCGGCTTTCTCGGCAGGACTGTCACGAAGCTGCGAATTACTCCTTGATCTACATCAACGAGCGGACAGTAAGACCGGCGCGGACCGCCGCAGTTACAAACTGTTACAAACTTTCACCCGTTGGCACCGTCCGCTCATTCCGGTGTGACGCAGGGGCGTTCTAGTACATGTCCTGACAATGGGGGACACGACGATGCTGATGCAGAAAAACCAAGCGTTCGAACATGCCGAAATGACGAACGAAACGATCTATGCCGGTCGATCTTTGTCCGCGCTCTTCCTCTCCTCCGCAATGGAGTCCATTTCCGCCGGGAGAGCCATCTGCTGGGAGGGCGACGAGGCGAAACATCTCTTCCAGGTCGTGGAGGGGGTTGTTCGTCTCTATCGCATCGTCGGGGAGGGCCGCCGTGTGATAACCGCGTTTTGCTTCGCCGGCGACCTGATCGGTGCATCGCTGCAACGCGATTTCCTCTTCACCGCGGAAGCCGTGACCGAATGCCGGATTCGCCGCGTATCCCGGAAAAGCTTCCACGACGAAGTCGCCCGGTCGGATGCCCTTCACACCGCATACATTTCCCTGCTCTGCCAGGAGACGGCTGCCGCACACGAACAGATGGTACTGCTCTCGAAGAAGAATGCGGAAGAGCGCCTGTGCAGTTTCATCGCGAAGCTTGTATCCCGCCGCAATCCCCAGGCGCGGCAGAGCCTGCTGCGCGTCCCCATGAACCGGCAGGACATTGCAGACCATCTCGGTTTGACCATTGAAACCGTGTCTCGCACCCTCACCAAACTTGCATCGCGAAACGTCGTCGTTCCAGAGGGCAGGCATGACTTGCGAATCGTCAATCGCGCCCTTCTTAAGCAGTTGTCCGGCGACGCTGATGATTTTTCGGAGAAATCCTGTCATAGGGTCAGCTTGCACTGACGTAACGAAGCCGCAGGATCGACGTTCATGCCTCACCGCCTCATATCACCGCGAACCGTATCGTCCCAGGAACTGGATGCCATGGTGCACGTGCTGGACGGAGCCGACATCCTGATCCATCGTTTTGAGGGAACTGTCACGCATTGGTCCATTGGCTGCGAGAACATGTATGGCTGGGCAAGAGAGGAAGCGGTCGGGGAGGAGGTGCACGAATTGCTGGCGACGCAGTTCCCCGAACCGGTGGAAAACATCCGCAACCAACTGAAGTCGCGCGGCTTCTGGCAGGGTGAAATCATTCATCGTCACAAGAGCGGGCACGAGATTCATGTTGCCTCCCGTTGCGTGCTGGTCAATTTGCCGGATGGCGATCTTGCCGTCATCCAGACAAACAGCGACGTCAGCGCGTTGAAGCGAGCGCAAGAGGTAGTCAAATCCCGCGAAGCGCATCTGAGCTCGATCCTGGACACCGTGCCGGATGCCATGGTGGTGATCGATGACAAGGGAATGGTGCTTTCGTTCAGCAAGGCTGCCGAGAAGCTGTTTGGAATGTCTTCCGATCAAATTTGCGGCCGCAACGTGAGCAACCTGATGCCGAACCCCTATCGCGATGCCCACGACGGCTACATCGACCACTATATCGATACGGGCGAGAAACGTATCATCGGCTACGGCCGTGTCGTCACCGGTCAGCGGGCCGACGGTTCGCAATTTCCGATGGAACTCCACGTCGGCGAAGCGACGGCAAACGGAGAGCGGATATTCACCGGTTTTATCCGCGATCTCACCAGCCGTTACAAAATCGAGGAAGATCTTCGCCAGTCACAGAAGATGGAAGCTGTCGGGCAGTTGACCGGAGGCATCGCGCACGACTTCAACAACCTCCTCACCGTCATCAGCGGCAATCTCGAAATGATCGAGGACAAACTGCCGCCCGGCAACCTTCGTGAAATGCTGGGAGAGGCTCAGGCCGCGGCGGAGGACGGAGCTGTTCTCACGGCTCAACTGCTCGCTTTCGGTCGCCGACAGCCGTTGAATCCGAAGCACGCCGATCTTGGTCAAGTTGTGAGCGGCTTCTCGGATCTGCTCCGTCGAACGCTCGGCGAAAATATCAGGTTGTCGACCGTCATCGATGGATCTGGCCTGAACGTCCTTGTGGACAGCTCGCAGCTCCAGAATGCCATTCTGAACATCGCTTTGAACGCAAGGGACGCCATGCCCAGGGGCGGCAGTCTGACGACGACGATCTCGCGCGTCTATCTCGATGCCGACTATGCGAAAATGTATCCGGAGCTACGCAGCGGCAATTTCGTGCTGGTCACGATGACGGATACCGGTTCCGGCATGACGGAGGAGGTCAGGAAGCATGCGATTGAGCCATTTTTCACGACAAAGGAAGTCGGCTCGGGCACAGGTCTCGGACTGAGCATGGTCTACGGCTTCGTCAAGCAATCGGGTGGGCATCTGCAGATTTACAGTGAGGTGGGGCGCGGCACGACAGTCCGGATATATCTCCCCGCAACCAATGGCGGGAAGCCTCAAGAGGCGGCACCGGACCATGGCGCGGGTGAGAGCCAACTGCCGCAAGGGGACGAAGTCGTGCTCGTCGTCGAAGATGACGCCCGTGTTCGCCGCGTAGCCGTCGCCAGGCTCGCCTCGATGGGCTATACGGTGCGCGAAGCCGAAAACGGTCACCGCGCGCTCGATCTCCTCAAGGAAAACACTGACGTCGCGCTGCTTTTTACCGACATCGTGATGCCGGGCGGGATGACGGGTGACGAGCTCGCAAGAGAGGTGCGTATTTTACGGCCGGACATTGCCGTGCTCTTCACGTCGGGATATTCCGAACCGGGTCTCGCGGGCAATGATACGGTTCCGGGCGCCCGGTGGCTGCGCAAACCCTATACCGCCAAGGAGCTGGCGTTGAGGATCCGCGAACTTCTCGACGCAAGGTGACATCTGTCGGCGGTGCAAGCTCACCCGCTCTTGCGCCTTCGCCCGCGCGGTGCGTGTGGTTTCTCCCGCGTTTGACCCGCATCAAAGAACCGGCGTCCTGCATGTCTTAAAAAACGTCCGCGAGGCCGAACCGGACTCGGAGAACAGGAGATATGCAAATGCGTTTGAAATTCGGTCTGATCGCTGCAACGGCAGCCTTGATCGCTTCGGCTGCACCGTTGATGGCTGCTGACCACCAGGTTCAGATGCTGAACAAGGGCGCGGACGGCGCGATGGTGTTTGAGCCCGGCTTCCTGAAGATCGCTCCGGGCGATACTGTCACGTTCATTCCCACGGACAAGAGCCACAACGTCGAGACGTTCAAGGGTCTCATTCCCGATGGCGTTCCCGAGTTCAAATCCAGGCCGAGCGAGCAGTATCAGGCGAAGTTCGATATTCCGGGCGCATATGTCCTGAAGTGCACGCCGCATGTGGGCATGGGCATGGTTGCATTGATCCAGGTCGGCGACAACCCGGCCAACCTTGACGCGATCAAGATCGCCAAGGTGCCGAACATGGCGCGCAAGAGGCTGGATGCCGACCTCGCGCAGATCACCCCGGCTCAGATCACCCAGTGATTGACCGACAGGTGCGGACGGCACGCTTGCGCGCCGTCCCGCACCGTCGCGTTCAGCGCGTGCTGCTTCGCGATTATCGGCACGGCAGCTCGCGGCCGTGTCGCATTGCTCAGGCCGCCTCCGTTTGCGCAGCTGCATCGGGACGCGACGGCGGTTCGTCCTTCATTGCCCGTTGAAGCAACCTGATGATCTCCCGCTCCGACTTGATATGCCGGCGCATCGAACAGCAGAACGAACGCAGCTGATATCCTACGGCTTCCCAGGAGAGCCGGCAGCGCCCCTCGCTCAGGGTTTCCAGCGTGAAGACGAGGTGTTGAGCCGCATCATGATCGAATAGGCGACCGGCTTGCCGGTGTTCCCTCGCATCGGACAGCTCCTCGACCTCCATGATCAGTCCGAGCGCAGACGAGACCAAGTGCTCTTCGAGCTGGTGAGTCGTCAGCAATAGCGGGATCAGACCGCGTGAAAGACGGCGGCAGAGGCCTTCATCGATATGGCAAGGCAGAAAGTCGGCAATTGCCTGCAGCACGTCGCACCACGACATAAGCTGCTCATAGCAGCTCTCGAGTTCTCCGAAACTGTCCGGGATTGGGTTCTTCATCCTATTACCTCTGCAGCAACAAGCTGGCGGGCCATGGCAGCGCGCCGAGCAAGGGCTGGTTTCTCGCTCAAGCGGCCTTGCTGTGCGTGCGTCCGTGCGAACCGAAATAGGCGTCGAATGCCGCGGCAACGGCGCGGACCATGAACCGTGCGTCTTGAGACACGACAATCCGATCTCCGCAAATCGCCGCGACGCCATCGGCGACAAGCTCACTGAGCCGATCGTTTCGGTCGATGAGGAATTCGATGTCAAAACCCGACTCTTTGCTCAATCCTGCGAGATCGACTTCGAAATCACACATAAGCCGTTCGATTATTTTGGCCCGGAGCTTATCCTCCTCGGTGAGAAGATATCCCTTGGCTGTCGGCAGGATGCCGGAAGCAACCCGCTCCTGATATAGCCCCAATGGCACATGGTTCTGGACATAGCCGATCGGCAGCCGCCCGATCGCCGAAGCACCGAGGCCGATCAGCGTATCGCAGTCATCCGTCGTGTAACCTTGGAAATTCCTTCTCATCGTGCCGTTGCGCGCAGCGATCGCGAGTTGATCGTCCGGCAGCGCAAAATGATCGAGCCCGATGCGCGCATATCCGGCCTTCGCAAGCTCTTCCGCGATGGCTTCGGCCTGCTCGTTTCGCTGTTTTGCATCCGGAAGCGACGCTTCATCTATGAGGCGCTGGTGCTTCTTGAAGGTCGGTATGTGCGCATAACCGAAAACGGCGAAACGCTCCGGACGCAGCTGCGCGGCCAGTCTGACGGTGTCGATGCAGGATTGCACGGTCTGTTTCGGAAGGCCGTAGATCAAATCGAAGTTGATACTGGAGATGCCCACGGAGCGTAGCCCGCTGACCGCAATCTCCGTCTGTTCGAAGGATTGTGTTCGGTTGATCGCGGCTTGCACGATCGGGTCGAAGCTCTGAACGCCGAGGCTTGCGCGATCGACATCGCTTTCACCGAGCGCCTCGATCATTGGAGCAGCCAATGTGCGTGGATCGATTTCTACCGCGATGCTCGTATCTGCCTCAAACCGGAAGGCGCTCCGCAGCTTGGCCATGATTGCGGCAAACTCCTGCGGCTTCATGATCGTGGGGGTGCCGCCACCGAAATGAACGTTCTTAACGGGGACGTCGTTTCCGGCCGCGAAGGATACAAGCTCGATCTCCTGGCTCATGACATCCAGGTATTCGCGAACCGGACCATCCTGCCGGGTGATGCTCGTGTGACAACCGCAGTACCAGCACATCGAGCGGCAGAACGGGACGTGGAGATAGACGGAGACGGGTCCGGCTTTTGCGATGTTGGCGAGTCCCCTCGCATATTCATCCGGCCCCACCGTGGCTGAAAAGGCTGGCGCCGTTGGATAGCTCGTGTAGCGCGGGAACCGCGCGTCGCCATACTTGGCGACCAGACAGTCGGACATTGTCGCATCCTTTGACAAAACAGAATGGTTTATGACGTCGAAGCGCGCGATCTTCCTTGTTCTAGGTCAATGTTGGCGTCCACCGGGGAAATCGTCGTCCATCTCAGCTCGGCGTCAAAGTCGGCCCGCTGATCCATCCGCTCGCGGGCAACGCGTTCCGACACACGCCGTCATGCCCCCAAGTTCCATGAGTTGCCGCACGGCAAATGATGTGGAGTTGACCGAGGTCAAAGTGTCTTTGTGCTGATCTCGTACCTTGAGAGGGAGCAGCACTGGCCGGCAGCAGTTCATGCAACGCAGGCTCCTGCTCAACGGAGATGCCGGCTCAAAGGAGATGAAAGTGCCGCACGATGTCGTCACAGCAAGCCTGAATGCGCGAGATAAGTCTGGGCGCATCGATGTGCGTTTCGGCGCAGACATGAAAACCGTCATTGTCTCCAGGCGCGCGCTGCTCTCCGTAGCCTCGCCACCTCGCGCAACCGAAGTCCGTTTCCTTCAATATGTCGACGCGTTCTGCGAAATCGCGGCGAGCGGCCTCGGTTCAAAGGAGGCCGGCGGTGACGTGGTCATGATCACTGCAAATGATGTCCGCAGATGGCGTCGCGCGTGGCAATCGTCCGAAATGGCGGGGATACGAACCGCACATCGCTCGATGCCGCCGGACGCAGCGTCGTCAAAGCGCGTCGCATAAATTTGCGCCGCGCCGCTCGGCATTCCGGAAGTTTCATTCCGGCACTTTCGTCATTTCAGGATCATTGGCGTTGCCTTCCAGCGTAGGCGAGCAAGCCGCGTTCGTCGCCATCATATTCGTCATCGTCGCCGGAGAGTTGCACCAGCATTCCATATTTCACGATGCGAACGCAATGACGGCCGGCCGATACCAGGATCCCCTTGTTCGCCAGCTTCGTCATCATTCGCGATACGGTTTCGATCGTCAGGCCGAGATAGTCGGCAATGTCGAGCCGGGTCATCGGCAGCTCGACAATGGCATTGGACCGGCTATGGCCCGGGTCACGATGAAGCTGCTTCAGCAGGAAGCTGCAGACCCGCTCCTCGGCGTTCTTGCAGGACAGCAGCACCATCTGGTTCTGGGCGGCGGCCATCTCGTCGCGAAGGCGGGCAAAGACCTCTGGCCGCAGCGCCGGCGAGTTGCCGACTTCGGCCTCGAAAGCCTTGCGCGAGAGGCGGCGGACCCTGGTGTCGGTGATGGCTTCGGCGCTGTAGAGATAGTGGTTCTTCAAAGACACGCCGACGATGTCGCCAGCTTGCAGAAAGCCGGTGATGACCCGGCGGCCATCGGAGATGATCCTGAAGATGCGCAGGTTTCCTTCCACCACTTCGAAGAGGTGTTTGGCGGCGTCGCCCTCGAAGAACAGCGATTCCCCGGCTGCCAGACGTTCGACCGGCTGCTTGTTGAAAAGCGCCTGCAGGCAGCTCTGTTCGGAGCCGAGAAGCACCGCATTGGCGATTTCCAGCGCGTGATGAAAATTGGTTGTCTGCAGCATGACCGTTCCCTCTGTGCTGTCGATGAGGACAACTAACCCGACGCTGGTGACACGCTGATGCCACGCGTGTTAAAGACGGTGCCATTGGGTAACAGTCTGTAACAAGCAGCGGCTTGACGGATGGGCGATGGCAACACTTCAGCATGACGCGCATCTTCTCGTCGTTGACGACGATCCGCGCATTCGTCAGATGCTGACGCGCTATTTCGAGGGCGAGGGTTACACCGTCTCTTCCGCTTCTGACGGCATCGAGATGCGGGTACGCCTGCGTCAGCAGAGTTTCGATGCCATCCTGCTTGACCTTGTCCTTCCCGGCGGCACGGACGGGCTTGATCTTGCCCGCGAAATTCGCGCCCAATCCGATGTTCCGATCATGATGCTGACGGGCCGCGACGACGTCGTCGACCGGATCGTCGGTCTGGAAGTCGGCGCCGACGATTACATCGCCAAACCCTTCCATCTCAGAGAAGTCCACGCACGGTTGAAGTCGATCCTGCGCCGCCGGCAATCTTCGGCACGCAATGCCGAGCCGGTCAGCGAGGAGATCATCGGTTTCGAGGATTGGAAGCTCAATCTCAGCCGCCGGCAGCTTCTCGATCCCGACGGCGCGGAGATCGAGTTGACGACCGGCGAATTCGACATGCTGGCAACCTTCGTGCGGCATGCCGGCCGGGTGCTAACCCGTGACGTGCTGATGGATCTGACCCGGGGCCGAAACCTCGAAGCCTTCGACCGGACGATCGATGCCCAGATCGTCCGGCTGCGCCGCAAGATCGAAACAGATCCGAAGAGACCGCAATTCATCAAGGCCGTACGCGGCGTCGGTTACGTCTTTACTGCCAGGCTGGATTGACGAGTTCAGGACATGGTGACGCTTGCGGCGGCCACTTCCGTCGTCGTCCGCCGATGGTTTCGTGAAGCAGTTGCATCGTCAGATGTTTTTGCGCACGGGATAGGATGACTCCGGCCCGCACTCCTCGACATATCGCAAGAGACGAGATCAGGCCGGCGTGCGTAATGTGCCATGAACGTCGTCAAGAACCGCTTTGCGATGAATCAATGCGCCGCCGGGCGCCGCCTTCATCATCCCCGCCGAACAAACATCGCGAAGGGATGAGATCATGACGAACAAACTGATGAAGGCCGCAGTGGTGCGCGAATTCGGCAAACCGCTCGCAATCGAATGCGTGCCGGTGCCTGTGCCCGGGCCGGGCGAAATTCTGGTGAAGGTCGTCGCATGCGGCGTCTGCCATACCGATCTGCACGCAGCCGAAGGTGACTGGCCTGTCAAGCCGACGCCGCCCTTCGTTCCAGGCCATGAGGCAGCGGGCATCGTGACCGCCCTCGGTCCCGGTGTCACTGATTTCAAGGAAGGCGATGCGGTCGGCGTCGCCTGGTTGCACGATGCCTGCCTTCGCTGCGAATATTGCGAAACCGGCTGGGAAACGCTCTGCGAACACCAACACAATACCGGCTACAGCTGCAACGGCGGCTTTGCCGAATATGTCATCGCCTCCGCCGCCTTCGCCGCCCGCCTTCCCAAAAATGTCGACTTCGCCGAGATTGCGCCGATCCTCTGCGCCGGCGTCACGACGTATAAGGGCTTGAAGGAAACCGAGGCGCGCCCAGGTGAGTGGGTGGCGATATCGGGGATCGGCGGGCTGGGCCACGTCGCGATCCAATATGCCAAGGCGATGGGCCTCAAGGTGGTTGCGCTCGACGTCGCCGCCGCCAAGCTCGACCTTGCCCGCCAGGTAGGCGCCGATCTCGCACTCGATGCGCTTTCCGAAGACACGATCGAAAAAGTGCTGAAGGTGACGAGCGGCGGAGCGCATGGCGTGCTTGTCACCGCCGTCTCGCCGCCCGCCTTCTCGCAGGCCCTCAGTATGGTACGCCGCAAAGGCACCATTAGTCTTGTCGGCCTGCCGCCGGGCAATTTCCCGACACCGATCTTCGACGTGGTGCTGAAGCGCATCACCGTGCGTGGTTCGATCGTCGGGACACGCCGCGACCTCGATGAAGCGCTCGCCTTCGCCGCAGAAGGTCGCGTCCGAGCCGAGATCGCCACCGCGCCGCTCGATGACATCAACGACATCTTTGACGGGCTGAAGGCGGGAACGATCGAGGGGCGCATGGTGCTCGACATCGCCGGACAGGCGAGCGCAGTCGCAACTCCGGGGCAGTCCGCGGCATAGCCGGCCGCTGCGCAGCGTTCCCGCCGGCCGAAGCGGCGGGGACACAGGCGGCGCGTCGCCCAATACCCTGTTCATCTGCCCGCACCGTTTTCCTTGCCTTTTTGATTTTGACGCTGATCAAAGCATTTCGCTTTCATCGCAGTTACCTTCGTTCCACTGGTTTCGTCGGCAAATGCCGACGCGTTCGAAAGCTTCAGAGCGCCACCAGCATGATCCCAAACCTGTCTTTGTCAGGAGTTGAAAATGCTCGTTCAAGCCATCATGACCTCACCGCCGATCACCGTAACGGCATCCTGTTCCGTTGCCGACGCCGCGAAGTTAATGCTCGACAACAGGATCAGCGGCCTGCCGGTCGTTGATGCGAACGGAGCGCTCGTCGGCATCGTCAGCGAAGGCGATTTCCTGCGCCGCAGTGAACTGAACACGGAGCGCAAGCGTTCCTGGCTGCTCGAATGGCTGACCAGCCCCGGCAAGATCGCCGACGAATATGTCCGCGCGCACGGGCGACGGGTCGAGGAAGTGATGACCGCCCCGGTCAGCGCGATCGCGCCAACCGCCTCGATTTCCGACGCCGTCAGGCTGATGGAGCGCCAGGATATCAAGCGTCTGCCCGTCGTCGCCAATGGCAGGCTCGTCGGCATCGTTGCCCGCTCCGACCTGCTGCGCGCACTCTCGCAGGCCCTGCCGGCCGCCGCCGTTTCCGCAAACGATGCGCAGATCCAGGCGGCGATCGACGCCGAGCTTGGCCGGCAGAGCTGGAGCCGCAATGGCTTCATCCATTGCCGGGTGACGAACGGCGTTGCCGAGTTGAACGGCACCATCTTCGACGAACGCGAACGTCTCGCCGCGAAAGTCGCGGTCGAGAATGTTCCGGGCGTGACGTCGATCAAGGACCAACTCGTCTGGATCGATCCCTATTACGGCGTCGCAATCCCGCCGCCGGAGAGCGAAGCCAGACAGGCCTGAATTCGAGGGAAGATCATGGAACACCCGGCTCCCAACGTTCGCATGGCGCAGCTGCTGGCCACCTCGATGCTTGCAACGTCGGCACCGTTCGTACTTCTCGTTCCCGACATGGAAAAACTCGTCGTCGCATCGGAAGGGTGAGGGGTCAGGACGTCAAATGCCGAAAAACCTGTTCGGTTTCGTGCTCCTCATGGGTCGCCATCATCAGATCGCGATCGCCGCCCTTTCGATCCTCCTCTTCCTCGCCGGTACGGCGCCGCTTGAGGTGCAAAGGCGCATCATCAACGCGGCCACTGGGGGCGCTTCCTACCAGGCCATCCTGATTCTTGTTTTCGCTTACCTCGGCCTCGCCCTGCTGGAAGGTCTGACAAAGCTGGCGCTGAACCTCTATCGCGGATGGATCGGCGAGGTCGCGATCCGCTGGCTTCGCATGGGCGTGCTCGCCGCATCCGAGTGCTCTCGCGAATCTCCCGTCGATGCGCTCGCCGAAGGTGTCCAGCTTTCGATCGTCCTGGCCGAGGCGGAACCCGTCGGCGGCTTCGTCGGCACCAGCGTTTCGGAGCCCCTCCTGCAGGCCGGCATCCTGATTGCGGTTGGCGGTTACATGATCTACCTGCAGCCGCTGATGGCGCTTGCCGTCGCCGTCGTCTTCTTGCCGCAGATCGGCTTCGTGCCGCTGATGCAAATGGCGATCAACCGCCGGGTCGAGACCAAGATCACGGTGATGCGACACGTCAGCGAGGGCATGGTTCGGCACGTCGTCACCAGCGATGCTCTCGATGCCCAGAGCGGCCGGGTGCAGCGGCTCTTCTCGACCAATATGAGCATCTACCGGATCAAGTTCACCATGAATTTTCTGATGAATCTGATGACGCAGGTCGGCTATGTCGGCATCTTCGCGCTCGGGGGCTATTATGTCGTCACCGGCAAGACCGAGATAGGAACCGTCGTCGCCTTCATCTCCGGTCTGTCCAAGATCACTGATCCCTGGGGAGAACTGGTTGACTGGTATCGCGATCTCAAAGTCACTCAGGTCAAATACGCCCTGATCCGCGATGCGAGCGATGCCGCCACCACTTTGCGGGGCGAAGGCGTCTCCAGGGACGAAGTGCCGGCGCTGACGCGCTAAAGGCTTGAATCGCGGACAAGGTTGCCTGTTCGGGTGTCCTCCGCCTTCCCGATCTCGTTTCTACGAGTGTCACGGAATTTCTGAGGATGCCTTACGGCCACCTACGACAACATCCGTCCCGTTCGGCGCAGGTTATCGTGCCATCCCAAGGCTTCTTCGATCAGATGCGGCGTATGCCCGCCGCGCAGCAGCGCCCGCCGATGATAATCCGCGAGTAGCTCGCGGTAGCTTGGGTGCACACAATTGGCAATAATGACTTTGGCGCGTTCCCGCGGCGCCAGTCCGCGAAGATCGGCAAGACCGATTTCGGTAACGAGGATGTCGACATCATGCTCGGTATGATCGACATGGCTGACCATCGGCACGACGCGTGAGATCGCCCCGTCCTTGGCAAGCGATTTTGTCACGAAGATCGACATATAGGCGTTACGGGCGAAATCGCCGGAGCCGCCTATACCGTTCATCATGTGTGTGCCGCCGATATGGGTCGAGTTGACGTTGCCGTAGATGTCCAATTCCAATGCCGTGTTGATCGCGATGATACCGAGCCGGCGGATGACTTCGGGATGGTTGCTGATCTCCTGCGGCCGCAGCACCAGCCGCTGCTTGTAATGCCCGATCTCGGAAAGCACGCTGCGATGCCTTTGCGCCGAGAGCGTCATGGAAGATCCGGAAGCAAAGGCGAGCTTGCCGGCATCGATCAGATCGAAGGTCGAATCCTGCAGCACCTCGGAATAGAGGGTGAGATCGTGGAAGGGCGTCGCGGTGAAGCCATAAAGCACCGCATTGGCGATCGTTCCGATGCCTGCCTGCAGCGGCTGCAGCCTTTCCGTCAACCGGCCACGCCGCACCTCGTGCGACAGGAATTCTGTCAGATGGCCAGCGATCGCGTTGGTCTGCGCATCCGGCGGCGCCACCGTAGAGGCACTGTCGCTGCTTTGCGTGACGACGATTGCCGCAATCTTTTCCGCAGGGATAGGAATGAACGGTACGCCGATGCGGCAGTCGGGCGCCACGATCGGGATTGCCTCGCGGCTCGGCCGCTTGGTCGGAATGTAGACGTCGTGGAGTCCCTCGAGAGCTTCCGGCTGAGAGAGGTTGATCTCGACGATCACTTTCGGGGCGAGAATCGCGAAACTCGCCGAATTTCCGACGGAGGTGGTCGGCACGATGCCGCCATCTTCTGTAATCGCGGTTGCTTCGACGACGGCGACGTCGACTGGCGGGACTTGTCCGCTGCGCAGGGACTCGACGGTCTCGGAAAGATGCTGGTCGATGAACATCACCTCGCCGGCATTGATCGCCTCGCGCATGACCGGGTCCGATTGGAAAGGCAGGCGCCGCGCGACGGCATGCGCCTCGACGAGGGTTCGATCGAGATTGTGGCCAAGCGAGGCGCCAGTCATCAGCGTAATCCTCAGCGGATCGCGCCTTGCCCTTTCCGCCAGCGCCAGCGGCACGGCCTTGGCCTCGCCGGCCTGCGTAAAGCCGCTCATGCCGACGGTCATCCCATTGGTAATCAGGAGCGCCGCTTCCTCGGCGCCGACAATACGATCCCAGAGCTTCGCGCTGCGGAGACGGTTTCTGAACATAGCGAGCGATCCTCAATGCGACATTGGAACGGGGAGGTTGATGTCCCTGACGGCGTCTCGGCCGTCATGTCATTCTGGCGGCGTAGCGGCCTTGCACATTGACACGGCTCAAAAACCTGACGGGGATCGTGCGGGGGACATGGCGATACCTTCGCCGGCGTCACAAAACTCTTGGAATTCGCTTTATTGACCCGGATCAACGACGTCCCGGCTATTGCGGCCTATCGCTGTTCATGTCGATGAAACCAAGTGGAGAGAAGGCTATGAACAACATTGCGTTGAGACAGGCCATTCTGGACGAACTCGAATTCGAGCCAAGTGTCGATGCGGCCAATATTGGCGTGGCCGTTGATAATGGCATCGTTTCCCTCACCGGACATGTCCGCACGTATTCGGAGAAGGAGGCGGTCGAGCACGTGGTCAAACGCGTGAAGGGGGTTCGCGGCATCGCCCAGGAAATCGAGGTTCGTATCTTTGGCGCTCGCATCACCGACGACGACGATATCGCGCAGCGGGCGGTAAAGATGATCGACTGGAATGTCTGCATCCCGAAGGAAGCGGTGCAGGTGCGGGTCCTCAAGGGTTGGGTAACCTTAACCGGCGCGGTCGAGTGGCAATATCAGAAGGACGCTGCGTCAGATGCCGTCAAAGACCTGGCCGGCATTGTCGGCCTCTCGAATCTGGTCGAGGTTAGACCCAAGGCCAGCGCGGCCAACGTCAGGAAACGCATCGAGGATGCTTTCGAGCGCGATGCGGAGTTGCAGGCCGAGGCAATCCGAGTCGATGTTTCCGGCGGCAAAGTGACGCTGAAAGGCAAGGTCAGGACCTGGGCAGAACGACGCGCTGCCGAGCGAGCCGCTTGGTCGGCGCCCGGGATCACCACACTCGATGATCAGCTCTCGGTCGGTTGATCGACGTCTGACATCGATGGCGGCCCCCTGGCCGCCATCGGAGCGCTGAAACAGGTTATATTTGTCATGGACACGATACCCACCCGGACGGGAGAAGCACTGCTTGCGGCGGCGGGCAGCCCTCCGCCCTATCATTCCGACCGTGATTTCCGGCTTGAGCGAAGCACGGATGATGAATGGCGAATCGTCATTCTGTCGGCCCGCGCCCGAGCGTGGGTCCACGAACAGTTCTGTGGTCCGCTATGCCAATGTCTGGGTGACAGCATCGCCCTCGACATGCTGAGCGCCGATCGTTTTCTCAAGCAAGCGCACGATCAGGGCCTTCGAACGGAGTTCGTTGGGCGAAGCGGCAAAGATCTGTACTGATCAATGAAGAAGATCACTGTCTGATGCGGAAGAAAAGCTGTCGCTGTCGTCTGAACCGTTGACGGCAAAGCCGAAACCGGCGCCCGCGAAGGTTCTCAACACTTGCTCGCGAGAGAGCGTTTTCGCAAATTTCCTTGCCCAGAGGCACCGTCCTGCGCACCGGCGCCGTGCGATGTTGGCTCGTCCCGATCCACCTGCCTCAAAGCCTCGTGTTGCACCTATGCATGGGCGATTTTGCTCTGCCGTCTCACGGAGATTGCCCGGGCATCGCGGCGAAACACACATTGACGGCGATCAATGCCGCGTTGCCCGTTATCGGCTTTGATCGGTCCGTTGCCGAACGCGAAGTTCGGTTATTGCGGCGATCGTCTGCCGACCCCGCCGCGAAACGGTCCCACACGTTACGACAGAGGAGCAAGAACATGGCCAACACAGCCACCAAACTGCCGATCAAGACCGATGAGAAGAACAAGACTCCGCAGAGGGGCCTTTCCACCTTCGAGAGCCTGCGCTCGGAGATCGATCGGCTCTTCGACGATTTCACGCCGAGCTTCTGGCATCGCCCCTTTTCGAGACTGTCCTTCGACAAGGCGCTCTCGACGATCGTCTCTCCGGCCGTCGATCTCGTCGAGAGAGACAATGGTTATGAAATCACGGCTGAACTGCCGGGTATCGACGCCAGCAATGTCGACGTGAAAGTCACAAACGGCATTCTCGCCATCACGGCCGAAAAGCAGGAGACCAAAGAGGAGAAGGACAAGGAGTATCATCTTTCCGAACGCCGTTACGGCGCCTTCCACCGCGCATTCCAGCTTCCGCCGAGCGTCGACAGCGCCAAGATCGATGCGTCTTTTGCCAACGGTGTGCTGACGGTAAAGCTGCCGAAAAGCAACGACGCCCTGAAGAGCGAACGCAAGATCCCGATCAAGGCGGGCTGACTCTTCCGATGCGGGCGCGCCGTAACGGCGCGCCCTCTCTTGGGACGATTTCCTTGATGAAGATCAAGGCGAGGCTGCCGGACATCCCGTCCTATGAGGGCATGAACCACGCCGCTCAAATCCGCTGCGATGAGACAGGGCTTTCGCAAGCCGAAGCCGAAGCGCTGCTGCGTCGCTTCGGCCGCAACGAGTTGCCGAAATCAATTGCTCCCGGCTTCCTGCTCGTCTTCGCGCACCAGTTCCTGAGCCCGCTGATCTACATCCTGATCTGCGCCGCGGCGGTTTCCGCCATTGTCAGCGACCTAAAGGACGCGGCCTTCATTGCGGTAGTCCTCATTCTCAACGGCGCGATTGGCGCTTTCCAGGAATACTCGGCCGGCAAGGCTGCCGCTGCCCTGCGTAATCTCGAACAGCCCAGCACGCTGGTGATCCGCGATGGAATGCAGCAGACCATTGCCGCAACCGACCTTGTTCCGGGAGATCTTCTCGTGCTGGAATCCGGTAGGCGCGCGCCGGCCGATCTCACGCTCTTCGCCTGCGACGACCTTCAATGCGACGAATCCCTGCTGACGGGAGAATCCGTGCCGGTGCGCAAGTTCGCAAACGGCAGCGGCTCCTCCCAGGTCTTCGCCGGAACCATGATCGTCAGAGGGCGCGGTCGCGGCCGCGTTTCGGCGACAGGGTCGGCCACCGAACTCGGCAGGATTGCAACCAGTATCGGCGAAAGATCACGTTCGCAGCCACCGTTGCTGATCCGGCTTGAGTATTTCTCGCGCAACATTGCCTACTCGGTCGCCGTTGCCACGGCCTTGCTTCTTGCTGCCGGCCTGGCGCGGGGCCTTTCACTTCACGATCTTTTCCTGATGAGCGTCGGTCTTGCCGTCAGCGCGATTCCCGAAGGTTTGCCCGTCGCCATCACCGTTGCGCTGGCGATCAGTATGCGCCGCATGTCGAAGGCCAATGTCATTGTCCGCAACATGACGGCCGTTGAAGCGCTCGGCTCGTGCACGATGATTGCCACCGACAAAACCGGCACCCTGACCATGAACGAGTTGACGGTGACGGAAATGATCCTGCCGGAAGGAACCCGCCTCTTCTTCGACGCCGGCCATGACCTCGATCGCTGCGAGTTGCACGCACCCGGCGTCACCCGCGAAGTTGCTGCCGAAAGAGCCTTTTCGCTGCTGAAGGCTGCCGCCCTGCCGAATGAGGCGACCCTTCAGCAGCAAGCTGATGGCTGGAGCGGCACCGGCGACACCGTCGACATCGCACTGCTGGCGGCGGCCCGAAAGGCCGGCATCGATCACAGGCATCTGCGCGCCGATTTTCCCGCCCTCAGCGCCATTCCCTATGAGCCGGACCTGCGTTATGCCGCCTCCTTCCACGACGCGGAAGACAGCGTCCATGTCTTCGTCAAGGGCTCGCCCGAGACGGTGCTCGCCATGGCCGATCGAATGGACACAGGCAAGGGTTTCGTCGCTCTCGACAAGGCAGCGCTGATCAAACAGAAGGAAGAACTTGCCGGCCGCGGTCTGCGCGTGCTCGCCTTCGCCTATGGCGAGATGGCAGCGGCTTCCGACGACATCTATGGCCGCCATCATCTCGTCAACCTCGTCTTTCTGGGCTTCGTCGGTATGAAGGATCCGATCCGGCCCGAAGTACCCGATGCCATTCGTCGCTGCCGCACCGCGGGCATCGCGGTCGCCATGATAACCGGCGACGATCCCCGCACGGCGACCGCCATCGCCGCCGAAGCCGGCCTGGATTTCGACGACGACCAGATCGCAACCGGCGCCGAAATCGCCAAAGCGGAGCAGGAGGGGGCGGCGATCCTCGATGCTTTGACCGCCCGCACGCGGCTCTATGCGCGCGCGCAGCCGGCACAGAAGCTTTCGATCCTGCTGTCGCTGGCGCGGCAGGGCCATTTCGTCGCCATGACCGGCGACGGCGTCAACGATGCGCCGGCGCTGAAACACGCCCATGTCGGCGTTGCCATGGGTCACAAAGGCACGGATGTCGCCAAGGACAGCGCCGACATCATCATCACCGACGACAATTTCTCCTCCGTCGTCGCCGGTATCGGCGAGGGCCGGGTCGCCTATGCCAATATTCGCAAGGTGATCTTCATGCTCATCTCGACCGGCGCGGCTGAAGTGCTGCTCTTCATGCTGGCAATTCCGCTCGGCCTGCCGATGCCGCTGCTGCCGGTGCAATTGCTGTGGTTGAACCTGGTCACCAACGGCATCCAAGATGTCACGCTCGGTGCCGAAAAGGCCGAAGGCGACGAATTCTGCCGTCCGCCACGCAAGCCCTCGGAACCGATCCTCGACCGGCTGATGTTGCGCCGTGTGCTGCTTTCCACCCTCGTCATGGGTCTTGGTGGTTTTGCCATCTTTTACTGGCTGCTGCAGAACGGCTATTCGGAAGGGGCGGCTCGCAACATGCTGCTCCTGCTCTTCGTCCTCTTCGAGAACGTCCAGACCTGCAACAGCCGCTCGGAATATCAGTCTCTCTTCAGGCAAGGTTTTGGCGGTAACCTGCTGCTGCTTGCCGCTGTGCTCGTCGCCCAGGCGGTCCACATGCTCGCTATGCACCTCCCCTTCCTCAGCGACATACTCTCCCTGCAACCGGTATCTCCTAGCGAATGGGCAACGCTTCTGGCGCTCGCCTGTGCTCTGCTTGCGGTCTCCGAGGTGGACAAATGGTGCCGCAGGCAGCACCGCGACAACTGACGACAAGACGCGGCGGCCCGCCATAGCGATAAATGGCGTGCGTCCGTGAAATCCCATCATGCAGTGGCCAGCGATGACCCATCGGCTCAGGGCTTCAAGACAGCCGCCCCGCTCAATCGGCCGGCACGCAGGTCGTCAAGCGCCGTATTGGCTTCGGCAAGCGGATAGACGGTCGTGTGGGTCCTGACGCCTGCCTGTCGGGCAATGGGGAAGAATTCCTCCGCATCTTCACGCGTCAGATTTGCGACCGAAACAACGCTTCGCTCCCCCCAGATCAGCGCATAAGGCATGGCCGGAAGCTCACTCATGTGGATACCTCCGCAGACGACCCTTCCGCCCTTCCGCACCGCCTTCAGTGCAGCCGGTACGAGTTCGCCGACAGGTGCGAAGATGATTGCGGCGTCGAGCATGACAGGCGGAGCCTCATCCGAACCCCCTGCCCAGGCAGCGCCAAGGCCGAGCGCAAAACCTTGCGCTGCAGCGTCGCCGCTGCGTGAGAAAGCGTAGACCTGACGACCCTGCCAGCGGCATATTTGCGCGATGATATGGGCGGCTGCGCCAAAGCCGTAAAGCCCGATCCGGGCGCCGTCTCCAGCCTTCTTCAGCGAGCGCCAGCCGATCAGTCCCGCGCATAGCAGCGGCGCAAGAGCGACCGGATCGGCCTCGCTGTCGAGCGCAAATGCGTAAGCTGCATCGGCAACGACATGGGTGGTAAAACCTCCGTCGCGCGTATAGCCGGTAAATTGCGGCTGGTCGCAGAGATTTTCCTCTCCGCTGCGGCAGAACGAGCAGCGGCCACATGTGTGGCCGAGCCAGGGTACGCCGACCCTTTGCCCTATGCGTGACGCCGCGACACCTTCTCCGACCGCCTCGACGACGCCGACGATCTCATGGCCGGGAACGAGGGGAAGCTTCGGGTTCGGAAGATCGCCGTCACAGACGTGAAGATCCGTCCTGCAGACGGCGCAGGCTTCGACCTTCAACATCAACTGGCCTTTGCCCGGCGCGGGATCGGCGCGCTCCACCAGACGTAAAGGGGTCCCGATCGCCTCCAAAATCATCGCCTGCATCAGCGTCTCCTCATTTCGCAAACCGTTACGGTCTTGAAAACGCGACGATCGGCATGGACGAGCGTCAAGCCTACGTCCTGCCCATTCTCGTTCGCCGTTTTCGTCATGTGACGGTGGGGTAGATTGATCCTTCTCAATGCAACGGCAGCCCGATGTCACATGGTATATAATTGAAATGAAATATTGGGCGCGGAGGCCACTTATGAATGACCCTGTGAACGAGGCATGGATGCCGAGCATTTCCCCGGAGACCGTCCGCTATCTCATCCTCAAGGCTAAGGAGTTCGACGTCAAGGATGTCATCACCGAGCCGGATCCGGGCTCGAACCCGAGCGACGACAACATGATCGGAGTGCTGGAAGATCATGACGACGATCCCGTCGAGACCGAACTCAGGAGTGCAATCTGGGCTCTCAACGAAGACGAACAGATCGATCTGGTCGCCTTGGCGTGGCTCGGTCGAGGCGATGGGAATGTCAATGATTGGGATGAGCTTCGCAGCCGAGCAGCGGATGCGCACAATAGACGCACAGCGGCCTATCTTCTCGGCACGCCTCTCCTGCCGGATTATCTCGAGGAGGCGCTCGACCAGTTCGGTGAGACGTCCACAGACGATGCGCTGGGCCGGCTCTGACATTGCCGGCGCATGATTCGAAATGAACGGCAACGACATAGACGGCACAGGTACCTTCCGCGATGGATGGACCGGCACGTCTGGACCATCAGATGATGACATCATTGGTAACGACAGAAGCATTCCAGCGCCTCAGCCTCGCGCTTGCGATCGGCATCCTGGTCGGTATCGAGCGCGGCTGGCAGGATCGTGAGGCCGCGCCAGGCAAAAGGGTGGCGGGAATCCGCACCTATGGCCTGTCAAGTTTCCTGGGCGGCTTCTGCGGTTTCCTGCAGCCCGTCACGGGGCCAATTCTGCCGACGGCTATCTTTGTTTCCTTTTGCGTCACAATCCTCGTTTTCAGCCGCATGCAGGCAACACATGACGAAGACTACAGTGCAACCGGCACGATTGCCGCAATAACGGTCTTCGCACTGGGTTTCGGCGCGGTCGTTGCAGATATGACGGCAACGGCAGCAAGCGCGGTTGCAATAACGGCCCTTCTCGCCGCGCGGGAACCCTTGCATGGATTTCTTCGGCGCCTGACCTGGCTCGAGCTGAGGGCCGCCCTGATCCTGCTGACGATGACGGTCGTCATCCTCCCGATCCTGCCCAATGAGCCGGTCGATCCCTGGCAGGCGATCAATGTCTTCGAGCTTTGGATGATGACGATCCTGGTGGGAGCCGTTTCCTTTGTTGGTTATATCCTGATCAAGATTGGCGGCGCCCGTGCCGGAATCCTGTTGACCGGCGCCAGCGGCGGTATCGTCTCGTCGACAGCCCTGACGCTTTCCTTTGCCCGCCAGTCGATACAGATGCCCGCCCTCTCACCGCTCCTTTCAGCCGGAGCGATGCTGGCGGGAGCCGTTTCTCTCGCCCGGGTGCTTTTGATTTGCGGCCTCATTGCACCGGCTGTACTCAAGGAGCTGGCTCCATCGCTCGCTCCCGCTGCCATGATCTTCGCCATCGGAGGCGGCCTTGCCGCATCGTTGCGGCGCCCGGACGAGAGCACTGATTTTTTGCCGCGAAACCCGCTTGAGGTCATGGTCGTGCTGCGTTTCGCGCTTGTTCTCGCCGTCGTGACCGTCCTGACACGCTTGACCCTGATCGCCTTCGGAACCCAGTCATTGGTCGCCCTTGCGTTCATCACGGGACTGGGCGATCTCGATGCGATAACACTTGCCGTGGCGAAACTGTCATCCATCCAGGTGCCTGCAGATGCAGCCGCTCGCGCCATAGCGGTCGCGGCGTTCGCCAATATGCTTGCGAAGGCCGTTCTTGCGGCAAGTGTTGGGAGCATCGCCTATGCAATTCGTTTCGCGATCGCAGGCTGTGTCGCGACTTTTGCCGGGATTGCCGGCTTGGTTCTGGCATGAGTGCTTCTTCGCGTATCAATTACCGCCCCCCAATAACCTTCGCGGTTATTCACCGCATTTGGCCTCTTTCGCTCGCGGCTATCGCAATCACAGGCCTCATCGTCGGCGGTCTGTTGCGGTGGTGGCATGGCGATCTGCTTTTCTGGTCCACCACCGCTCTGGTCAGCGCGACGATCACTGTCATCGTCGCGCTTTCTGTTGATGTCGCACTCAGTTTGAGACGGGGCGACGTCGGCCTGGATCTCATCGCTGCCCTGTCCATGAGTGCTGCGCTCTGGTTTGGCGAATATTTTGCCGGCGCCATCGTTGCTGTCATGTATGCAGGTGGGCAGTTTCTGGAAAGCTTTGCTCAAAGGCGCGCAGAGAGCGGTATGAGCGAACTTCTGTCTCGCGCCCCCCGTAGCGCTGTTCGTGTCACCGCATCCGGCCTGTCCGAGGTTCCCATCGCGGCACTTGTCCCGGGAGACAAGCTGCTCGTCCGAAAGGGCGACGTGGTCCCTGCCGATGGCAAGGTTGTAGCCGGTCACGCGCTCTTGAACGAGGCGGCTCTCACCGGCGAGCCGTTGCCGGCGCGGCGGGAAAGCGGTGAATTGATCATGAGCGGGTCTTCCAATCTCGGCGATGCTTTTGAAATGATCGCCTCCGGCTCAGCAAGCGAAAGTACATATGCCGGAATAATCCGCATGGTGAGCCAGGCCCGAAGCTCGAAAGCGCCAATATCGAGATTGGCCGACCGCTTCTCCCTCGCCTTCCTGGCGATGACCCTGGTGATCGCCGGCCTGGCCGCGTGGTTGTCGGGCGATCCCACACGGATTGTTGCGGTTCTGGTCGTCGCGACACCTTGCCCGCTGATTCTCGCCGTTCCCGTCGCACTCGTGGCGGGAATGTCGAAAGCTGCCCGTGCAGGCGTCCTGGTCAAAGGAGCTCATGTCCTCGAGGTCCTCGCGACCATCTCGGTCGTCGTCTTCGACAAGACAGGCACGCTGACGACTGGAGAGCCTGCTGTTGTCAGAATCGAGACCGATCGGGATGCCGAGGAGATTTTGCGTCTCGCTGCATCCGTGGATCAAGCCTCTGGCCACGTGATTGGTCAAACGATTGTCGAAGAAGCGAAGCGACGTGGCCTGAGGCTTGCCAAACCCGCCCAACTCGCAGAAGTGCCAGGAGAAGGCATCGAGGGATATGTGGGCGGACACAAGGTAGCCGTTGGCGGATGGGATTTCATTGCCGGCAAGACAAGGCCCGCCACTCGCCCTGGCCCGAAGGACAACAGCACGGTCACAGCCTATGTCGCGATCGATGACGCTCTCGCCGGTACGATCGTCATGGCCGACCCGGTTCGCAAGGATGCTGTCCCGGCGATCGCGGATCTTCGACGTTTGGGCGTCAAGCGGCTTAGCCTTGCGACCGGTGACAGGGCCGAAGTCGCGGACGCCGTCGGCCTTGCTCTTCGTCTTGATCAGATCAGTGCCGAGCTTGAGCCGGCCGAGAAAGTTCAGAGGGTGACGGCGGAAAGATCCTACGGGCGCGTCATGATGATCGGTGATGGCGTCAACGATGCACCTGCACTTGCTGCTGCCGACGTCGGTGTTGCCGTTGGCCGGCGCAATCTTGCCGCCGCCGCTGAAGCGGCGGATGTCGTGTTGCTGCGGGATGACCTGGGGCAGATTGGAACTCTGCTGCAAACCGCGCGGCGGTCCCGTGCGATCGCTCTTCAGAGTGTCGCTTGCGGTGTCGGTCTATCGGTGATCGCGATGGTTTGTGCGAGCCTGGGATACCTCACGCCTGTCCAGGGCGCCCTTCTCCAGGAGGTGATCGATGTTGCCGTGATCGGCAACGCACTTCGTGCTCTCTAGTTAGTGGCAAAAGAGAGCGGGCATTTCAAGGCGCGTCAACAGTGACCGTGTGACCCCACCCAGAACGAATTCGCGCAGCCGCGAATGACCGAACGCGCCGGCGACCAGCAAATCAGCTTTGCGTTCCAGCGCCGCAGCTTGGATGACGCCGGCTGACGGTTCTCCGTTCGCCTGGACGGCCGTGACATCGACGGCAAGGCCGGCCTTTCGAAGTGCAGCCGCAAGGTGGTCTCGCCTGCGCTCGTCAATCTGCTTGTCGTCCGTCACGGAAATCAGGACGACACGCGAAGCCTGTTCCAGCAGGAATCTGGCACCTGTCAGTGCCCGCGCGACGGTGGCTCCCCCATCCCAGGCGACGGCGACAGCATCGATCCGCCCGCAGAAATTGTCCGTGGGAAAAAGCAGGAGCGGTCTACCGCTTTCAAACAGCACGCTCTCGATCAGCGGCCTCATTATTTCGGATGCTTCCAGAATCGAAAGATCATATGCGCGCGACAGCTCGGCAAGAGCTTGGGCGACAAACGGTTGCCTCGCGTCGAATGGCTGGATCTCAACCTCGATCTCGGCTTGCTTCGCATAGTCACGCAGCGTCTGCTCGAGAACGGCGCCATTGTCTCTGCTGACGTGCTCGGCATCCGCACGCATTTTTTCCACGTCAAGAAATGACGGAAGTCGCGGTTGCACGGGTTCAATTCTGACCAACGGTATACTTGCCGTTAAATCAGCCTTTTGGTGAAGGGAAACAGCGACAGCATTCTGAAGGAGCGAAAAGGAGCTTGCGTCGGGATAGGTGACGAGGGGTAAATGAAATTGCGCTTTCATGGGTGATGTCCTCCCGATGATTGGAGCTAGCATCGCCTGTTCGTGCGGCCCGCGCTTTGACGAAAATCAAGGTGATAAATCGCAGAAGCGCGAGCATGATTTGAATGTCCTCACGAAGGAGGGAGCCAGCGATGACTTTCAAATCCATCCTTACGCATTTCGATATCGATGCCCAGCCCGATCATCGCTTCACCTTTGCGATAAACCTCGCTGAGCGTTGCAATGCCGAACTCGCCTGCATATCCGCGGCCCAGCCGCTATTCGTGATCGAGCCAAGCATCGGACCGACATCCGGAACCAAAATCATGCGTGAAGAGATGGAGGCGGTCGAGACGCGACAACGCGACCTGCACGAGCGGATCATGCGACATGCGCCGTTCAGGAACCACGTCTCCTGGCAGACAAAGGCTGCCGACCCGGCAACCTTTGTCGTTGAAAATGCACGAGCGGCCGACCTTATTATCCTCTTTGATGTCGAGAAGGGTCAGGCACGCGATTACCGACGCACGGTTAACATACCGGACGTTTTGCTGTCGGCGGGCAGACCGGTGCTGCTACCTTCGGCCTCCCGGGCTCCTCTGGAAGCTCAGACGATTGTGATTGCCTGGAAGGACACGAAGGAATCGCGGCGGGCAATTGTCGACGCGATGCCTCTGTTGATCTTGGCGCAAGACGTGGTCGTCCTTTCGATCGAGGAGAGCCACCCGATCGATGAGCAAGCGCTGAATGATGTTGTTCGGTTTCTCTCCCGCCATTCGGTTCCAGCCCGGAGCATCATCGAGCCGCGACAGACAGGCGATGCAGGGATGACGATCATCGAAGCTGCAGATAGGTTGGCGGCAGATCTGATTGTCGCAGGCGCATATAGCCACAATCGATTTCGCGAACGTGTCTTCGGAGGGATCACCCGCACGCTGCTCCATAACAACGCCATCAACCGGCTTTTGTCGAATTAACCGGTACTCCAAGGCGGGGAGAGTCTCGCCTCTGTGGGAGTTTCAGTCATTGCGCTCCATCAACGACAGGGTGTGATCAGGTGGTAATATATGAACTTGTCGCGGCAAGGAGAGTTACCGATGAGCTACATCCTGAAAGACTTGACGCAAGCAGAATGCTTCGCCGTTCTTGAGCATTCCCGGTTTGGCCACCTGGCCTGTTGCAAGGATGACAAGCCCTACTTGGTGCCGATCTACTTCGCTTATGCAAAGGGTGTGATCTACAGTTTTTCCATGCCCGGCCGGAAGGTCGACTGGATGCGCGCGAACGAAAACGTCTGTTTGCAAATCGACCAGCATGGAACGGGCAAGGGCTGGACGAGCGTCGTCGTCGATGGGCGCTTCGAAGAGTTTCCGGATACAGACCTTTGGCGCAATGAAAGGCTGCAAGCCTGGTCGTTGCTGCAAAAACACTTCGATTGGTGGGAAATCGGTGCCTTGAAGCCGCAGCCGCAGGCAACGGCCTCGGAGTCCGAGCACATATTTTACGGCATATTTGTCCGTGAGGTTACCGGTCGAACGGCGCTTTCCGTTGATTGAAAGCCGGGCCATTGATTGAAAGCCGGGCCGTTGATTGAAAACCGGGGGAGGACGCCCGGGATGAACCCGGGCGTCTTGCTCAATGGGCGAGGAACAGGGGAATTTTTGTTTCCTCCAGCATCGATCGCGTTACACCGCCAAAAAGACGCTGCTGAAGCCGGGGATGATTATATGCGCCCATGACGATCATGTCGGCAGCGACATCGGCGGCATGCTGCCGCAGCACCTCATCGACGCGGCGGCCGCCGCTTGCGACGCAATCCACATCAACTTTCACCCCGTGGCGTGCCAGAAAGGTGGCAACGTCAGCGCCTGGTTCTTCACCATTCGCCGATGATGATGCCAGCGGATCGACGAGCGTGATATGCACCGATTCAGCAGCCTGCAGGAACTCGATCGACTGACGTGCCGCGCGCGAAGCCTCGTCGCTGGAGTCCCAGGCCAGCAGGATCGCTTTTGGAGCAAGCCCGACATTGGACTTTCTCGGGTTGATCAGCATCGGTGTCGGCGACCGGAACAGGGCACCATCGATAACCCTGCGCCGCAGTTCCTGGTCACGGGCGGCCTGAGGGCCGACCAGGACGAGATCGGCATAGAGTGCCCGCTCTGCAATATCTTCGTCCGCCCAGGCGAATTCGGTGTAGATCTCCTGCACCTCGAAAGAGACCTCGCTCCTTGCGAGGACTGCTTTGATCTCGGAACTCTTATCGGCCAGGCGATCGATTTCGCGCTGACGTTCTTCGACCCAGACCGTCGAGACAACCTCGTAGGAACCGATAGGGGGCGCTGCGCCCATCGAAATCGCCATTGCGGTGAGATGGGCGCCGTGGGTTTCGCAAAAGTCGATGGCGCCCTTCAAGTCTTCGTCGAAGTGATTGACGCCGAGGACGCTCAAAACAGTTTTGATGGTCATGACCAGTTGCCTCTCTTGTTGGAATTGACCAACCCTAATCTCCCTTGCTCCCCCATTCATTGATCTGCCGCAAAGCGGTCGGTGTTCCCGCCGGCTAGGATGTGTAAACAATTGGGGGCAGGCCATGTCAGATCCAGTTTTATATTTTCACGGTGCAGCCGGATCGGTGACCGGCTCCTGCTTTCTTTTGGACCATCGTGGTGTTCGGATCGTGATCGATTGCGGCATGTTCCAAGGATCGAAAACGGAGAAGGAGCTGAACTATCGTCCTTTCCCTTTCGAGCCGGCCGCCGTTGACGCTGTCATTTTGACCCACGCACATATCGATCATTCGGGCCTAGTCCCCAAGCTGGTGAAGGCAGGGTTTGCCGGACATATTTACTGTACCGCTGCCACCTTGGACCTGTGCGGGATCATGCTCCAGGACTCCGGCCATATCCAGGAATCGGAGGTCGAGCAGCTCAATCGCCGCAATCGCTGGAGATCACGCGACGCCATAGAACCAATTTACAACGCGGATGACGCACGAGTCGCGATGACGCAATTTCAAGCCGTCGCTCATAAGGAATGGCACGAGCTCTCTGGCCACCTCCGCTTCCGGTTCTGGGACGCCGGCCATCTTCTCGGCTCCGCATCGGTCGAAATCGAGCTTTCGGGAACGGATGAACCGACCCGAATGCTGTTTTCGGGCGATATCGGGCCTCAGCATAAATTGCTGGAGGCTGCACCCGAAGCGCCCCAGGGGTTCGACTATGTCATCTGCGAAAGCACCTATGGCGATCGCGAGCGGGACGAAGTTTCGGATGAAGCACGGCGCGGGCTGCTCCTTGAAATTGTGCTGAAGGCCCATCATCCAAGCGGCGCTTTGCTGATCCCGTCCTTTGCGGTCGAACGAACCCAGGAGCTTCTGGCTGATCTCAACATCCTGATGGACGAAGGCAGTCTGCCGCGCTGTCCGATCGTGATCGACTCGCCGCTCGCGTCGCGCGCCACTGCGATATTCAAGCGTTACGCGCGCGCCATGGCGAACGGAAATTTGCTGGTCAAAGCATTGAATTCGAAGAACGTGCGCTTCACGGAAACCGCCGAGCAATCGAAGGCGCTCGACCTTATCCGTGGCTTCCACATTATCATCGCGGCAAGCGGAATGTGCGAGGCGGGCCGGATTCGCCATCGGCTCAAGAACTGGCTTTGGCGCGATGAGGGCAGTGTTCTCATCGTCGGTTTTCAGGCGGAGGGAACGCTCGGACGTCTACTCCAAGACGGAGCGCGCACGGTCAGGATCCAAGGCGATGAAATCGTCGTGCGTGCAACCATTCACTCTCTGGAGGCGTATAGTGGTCATGCCGATGCGACCGAATTGATGCAGTGGGTGGCAGCGCGCAAACCGGTTCGAACAGGATTGTTCCTGGTTCATGGCGAAGATGCAGCGCGCGACCAGTTGAAATCCCGTTTGGCATTGGAGCAGCCGGATATCACGATCCTTATCCCCTCGCTCGATGCTTGTTACCGCCTGACGCGGCAAGGCGCGGAACTCTTGGGCCCTGCTTCCCCGCGCCCGCGTCTTGCACCACAAGAGGTTGGCCATCCTGATTGGCACAATGAGTACCAGTCGATCGTTATCGACTTGGAAGAGCGCTTGCGCCGTCGACCTGATCGGAAGGGACGAGCGGTGATCCTGCGTCGGGTGAAAAGAGCGCTCGATGATGAAATGGGAGAACAATGATGTTGGTTACAGATCGTGACTGCCAGAGCGGAGGAGCGCGATTTGCCGTGCCGACGCTCGGCGAAATCGAAGGAAAACTTCTGGTTTCGGAAGTGGTCGCTACCAGCTGCCTGCGGCACCTTTTCGCTCACACGAACGATGCCGTTGTGCCTGCCATCAAACGCCGGATCAGACGATCGCTCGAAACCCGCTGCCAGGCGGAAAAGCTCTGCCACGATGATACGGAAGCGGCCGTGGAATATGCTTTTCAACTGGTGGAGGCGGCGGCCGAAGCGGCCGGCAGGAAGCGGACGGTTTCATCGAAACCTGGCGGCTGCGAGACGATTCGTCGGCTGAGGGAGATGCATGGTCCTTCCGGTCGTTAGGTTGGAAGGGAGAATAACCGGCGTGCATATGTTCCATGCCTTCGACTGTTCTGGCGATACGAGTTCGGAGCCGTTTGCTCCGAATTCGATCGTTGAAGATGGCGTGCCAGTGCTCAATGCGACAGCAGGATAGGCAAGCTGATATTGGTCAGCACGGCTTGAGTAGCGCCGCCGAGCACGAATTCGCGCAGACGCGAATGGCCGAACCCGCCCATGACGAGAAGGTCTGCCCGCAATTCGAAGGCTTTGGTCTGCAGCACCTCTCCGACTGGTTCGCCGCGCGCACGCACGCGCGTCGCCTCCGCGACGACACCGCTCTTCAGCAGATTCTCCACCAGATAATCGCCGGTCTCGAATTCCACCGGCTTCTCGTCGATGACGGAAAGCAGGCAGACCTTGGAAGCCCGTTCCAGGAAAAACGAGGCATCATGTGCCGCCCGTGCGGCAGCGCGGCTGCCATCCCAGGCGATGGCGACGTGATCCATCCGGCCGCCGAAAGGTGCGGACGGATATAGGATGAGCGGCCGACCTGACGCAAACAGCACCGCCTCGACGATCGGACGGGAGATCCCGGCCGATTCCAGAAGCACGAGATCGTAGGCGCGCGATGCTTCCGAAAGGACCTCGACGACGAAAGGCTCCGCAGTCTTGATCTCGCGCGTGCGCACATCCACGGAAGCGCCTTTTGCCGCATCGACCGCCATCCGGGTCAGCGCCGAGGCACGCTTGCGGCTGAGCGCCCCGGCATCCCGCGCCATCTTCGCCGCATCGATGATCAGCGACGACAGGGCATTGGACACGTCGGGAACGGTAATCTCCACCGCACAGACGGTCAGCGTCGCCTGCATGTGGTGCGCAAGTGCGACGGCGTTGGCGATCATGAATTCCGAGGTTGCATCCGGATAGGTGAGGAGCGGAAGAAAGAGGTGTTGCTTCATGCTGATCTCCAAACGGAAAGAGGCGAGAGCTGATATTCGCCACACTCTCGCACCGCCCTGGAATTATGAATTGACGTACGTCAAAGAGGGCGCCTTCTGCGTGACGACGGTGTTGATCGATAGGCTTGCCGGCGCAAGCTATGGACCGATCAAGCTATGCTTGCCGGCTTGCTTTTGACATGCGCACTCTGCCGCCATGCAAGCAGATCGTCCGCGCCAATTCGGATGCGCCCATCCGGTTCGACGTCGCCGCAATCATATTTCGCGGAGGCAATCCGGCTGAACAAATCGATATTTTCCTGAAGCCGGCTTTCGTCGCAGCGTCGTGGTTCTGCGACCTCCTGAAGAGCTCCCCTGTCAATGACGACCATCTAATTTGCGCCGCCCGCATCCATCGCAAGCAACGCTTCCTCGCCGGACGACTTCATCATTCCACTGATCAGTTTTAATGGCATCACCCTATCTCCCGACCGATTGATCTCTTTGGAAAACCTGCCGCAGGAATGTTGTTGGACTGCCTGGGCAAGTTGCCGGACCTTATCCCTGCTCGAAAAGCATGCCTTGATACACATCAAAGGAGACGGCTTGCTGAACGAATGGCAAGGTCCTGCAGGGTGGGAGCTACGCGTGGGCGGCGGAACGCTTCCGGCAGGCCGCTTGCGCAGCCCGCCGGCGCCTCGCGCTCCTCACGCCTCAACGATCACAGCCGTCAGCCGCTTGACCACCGGCAGCACCAGTAGCAGGACAGGAAAGGCGATCGCCTAGGAGAGCAGCCATGCCGAGGGCCACATAGCAAGGGCAGGCGCGGTCAGGCCTTGGGCTCTCACGATACTGATCGCCGAGACGACTGACGTCATCAGCAGCGAGAGGATGAACGGCATGATGATCGTATTGTAACGTTTAGGGAGTTTGCCTTTGAGCATTTCGATCTCCGTAAGGTGCCGATCAGACAATTGCGCAGCGCCGAACGGCGGGTTGCGCGTTGATTGACGTAAACGCTTACGGAGCTTCGATCTGAAGCAACGCCGTCTCTATGGCCGAAAATGTCTTGCCGTTCAAGTCCGCCTCACCTCCTTCCGATCGTCTTTGCCAATTCCTCAACGAAAGGAATTATCCTTGTTGCCGCAATCAGCGATTCGGCTCCAGGACCTTCAGCCAATGACCAGAGCAAGACGCCGCCGCATCATCCGGACCAGACGAACCCTGACCGGGCTCGCCCTCGTCGGCTCGATTTCGTTTCTCGCCGGTATGACTGATGCAACCGGTCTTCTGCTCACCGGCGATTTCGTTTCCTTCATGACCGGCAATACGACGCGGGCCGCACTCGCCTTGAGTGAGGGCAATCTTTATCACGCGGCAGTCCTGGTCTCTGCCATCATCGTCTTCGTGCTCGGCAATGCGGCAGGCATCGTCATCTCTCATCTTTCGCAACGCCGCATCTTCGTGGTGCTTGGCTGCGTCGGCCTCGTCCTGGCGCTCGCCTCGATGATGACGGTGCAAAACATGCTCTTCGCCCGGTTCTACCTGATCGTTTTTTCCATGGGCATGGTGAACGCCGCCGTCGAGCACATCGAAGGCCTGCCGATCGGCCTGACCTATGTAACCGGTGCCCTGTCGCGCTTCGGCCGCGGGATCGGCCGCTGGATCATCGGTGATCGTCGTGTCGAATGGACGATCCAGATCGTACCCTGGGGCGGCATGGTGCTTGGTGCAATCGTCGGCGCCGTCCTGACGCGGCTGACCGGAGCGCATGCGCTGTGGCTGGTCTCCCTCTTTGCCATGGCGCTGGCGCTTGTCGCCATGCTCATCCCGCGGCCGCTCCAGCGCCGCTTCAATCAGAAGATCCCGCCGCACGGATCGGTCGTGCGGCGCGCGAAATAGACCGTCGCATTCCTGTTACCGTCGAATCGGATAGAAGGGACCGCCGCCAATCCTCAAGGAGTGGGTCTTGTTCCTGATTTCGAAGCTTGTCTGGATTTTTGCTCAGCCGCTGTCGCTGGCATTCTTCCTCGTCTTCTTGGCCCTCATTGCCGGCCTTCTGCGCTGGCGTATCTTAAGTATCCTCGGCGCAGCTGGTTCGGCCCTCATCCTTTTCGTTACGCTCTACACCACGGCTGGCAACCTCCTGATGCAGGGTCTCGAGCAGCGCTTCGCAAAGCCGACCGCCGATCCCGACAACCTGCAATGCATGATCGTGCTCGGCGGCGCCTTCGAAAACGAGGTGAACACGGCGCGCCACGGCATAGAATTCAATGGCGGAGCCGACCGCTTCGTCGAAGCTCTGCGGCTCGCGCAAAAATTTCCGCAGTCGCGCATTCTGGTATCGGGCGGCGACGGCTCGATCTCGGGCATCTACGAAGGCGATGCGGCGGCATCCGAGCGGTTCTTCCCGCTCTTCGGCGTCGGCAAGGATCGCCTGATCGAGGAGAGACAATCGCGCACGACCTTCGAGAACGCCGTCAACACCAAGGAATTCCTGGCAAGCCAGGGGCTTTCCCATTGCCTGCTGATCACCTCGGGTTTTCATATGCCGCGATCCGTCGGCATCTTCCGCAAGCTCGGCATCGATATCGTGCCCTGGCCGACCGATTATCGCACCGACGGCCAGGTGAGACTTGGATTGGATTTCACCCAGCCGAACCTCAATGCCCAGAACTTGGCAACCGCCATCCGCGAATGGTACGGCCTGGTCGGCTATTATCTCGCCGGCCGCACGTCGGAACTTTATCCGCAATAGAGCGCCGCGCGTCCAACAGGACGCGCCAAGGACGCTCGATCGCTTTGACTTTGCGCATGACCCGAATATCGATTCCGATTTCGGGTCATATGCTGAGCTATTTCTTCGAGATGGTGACGAATTTCGTGCCGCGGACGCGGGCCGTCACGATGCAGGGATCGCCCTCCGTGCGGTCGCAGAAACGCGGATGCATCTTCATCGCCAGCACCATGTTGCCGAAGCGCTGGACGAAGTCGTAACCATAGATCTGCGCCGTCGCGATCATGAAATAACCGCCTTCGGCAACCTGCAGGTAGAAATTATAGGTGCAGCCGTCGTCATTGCATTGCGGCCCCTTCTGCCCGTCGCAGGTCAGCTGACCCTCATTGACCACCGCGTCGATCAGACCGTCATTGTTGATGTCCTGCCGGGTGACGAAGCCGTCGGCAAATTCGGCCGTCTTGCACTGCTCCTGGAAATGTTTCTTCTCGTAGATCTCAGGATCGGAAATCAGCGATTGCTGGCCGAAGGCGACAGCCGGCATGACAAGCAGCAGGACGATATTCAGAACGGCGAGCACCAGCGTTTTCACGGCTTTCCTCTTTGGATAAAGGCTCTGTGGCCCAATGCATGTCGCCAAAACTGTGCAGCGGTTCTAGGACAACGACATGCATCACGTAAAGACTCTAGCTTTATGGCGCCCCCGCCTTGCGCCGCCCTTGCCGCCGTGGTTCTGTTCTCGAGAACAGAATGATTTTAGGCCTAATTGGCCTAAAATCTGAATCCTGTTGTCAATTCAAGAGTTAGAGCATGATGTCATGAGAAAACCGCTCACACTTTTCGGCATCATGCTCTGAACGTCTGCCGGTTCGGGGTTCGCATGTCCTTGCTCGTCTATCTCGATTATGCCGGCATTGCGCTGTTTGCCGCGACAGGCGCGCTCGCCGCGTCACGCAAGCAATTGGACCTCATCGGTTTTTTGTTTTTCGCCATGGTGACGGGAACGGGCGGGGGTACGGTACGTGATATCGTGCTCGGCCGCGTTCCGGTCTTCTGGGTGCTGAACCCAGGCTATATCCTCGTCTGCTGCATCATGGGCGTCATCGTCTTTTTCACCGCCCACCTGCTGGAATCGCGCTATCGTCTGCTGATCTGGCTGGATGCGATCGGCCTTGCCGCCTATTGCGTGATCGGCGCCGCCAAGGGCCTTGCCGCCACCGGCTCCCCGACCATCGCGATCGTCACCGGCACGCTGACGGCGACCTTCGGCGGCATCCTGCGTGATCTGATGGCAAACGAGCCTTCGGTGCTGTTGAGGCCGGAAATCTACGTGACCGCGGCCCTCATCGGCGCCGGTGTGTTCACGGCGGCCAATGCGCTCGGAATGCAGCTCTATCTGGCGTCTGCCTGCGGCGTCGTGGCGGCCTTTGCGGTGCGCGGCGGAGCCCTGTGGTTCGGCTGGACCTTCCCGACCTACAAGCACAAGCCCGGCCGGCATCCCGACGATGTCATGTGAAGCGGCGGTGTCGTCAGCCCTGCTTTGCCCGCAGCCGGATCACCACGTCGACATGAGCGATCTCCATGCCCTCTGGCGGTTCCGGCAGATTGCCGATCGTCAGGTTGCTGACGGGAATGTCGAGCACCTCGTTCTCGCCTTCGATGAAGAAATGGTGATGGTCGGACACATTGGTGTCGAAATAGGTCTTGGCGCTTTCGACGGCGAGGACGCGGATCAGACCGGCTTCCGTGAACTGGTGCAGCGTGTTGTAGACGGTTGCCAGCGAAACCGGCACACCGGCGGCAACCGCCTCCTCATGCAGTTCCTCGACGGTCAAATGCCGGTCGCCCTTGGCAAACAGGAGGTCGCCGAGCGCCACACGCTGGCGGGTAGGGCGCAGTCCTGCACCGCGCAGCCTTACCTCTATTGCGATCGGGAGCGTACCCGTCATCAAGACCAACTCCGGTTATTCTGGCATAAAGCAATCATGTTTCTTCAAGCGGTATAACTTTTGCACCGGAGCCTTTCAATAGTTCAATGAGGGCAAGAGCCTGATAAACGCGGCAAAAACCGGCTTTTGACGCAAATAGGTCTGGTCGCGGCCCTGGCCTTCCTGTATGCGACCACCAAATAATGGCGCAAGCCTGGTCCGGGGCGATGAATGAAGCTGCCTTGCTCGTGCTTCATTTTCTGAAGAACTTGGACTACACGTTCACATCCATCGGCTTCACGCGGGGGGAAAAAGAAACTTTATGACGACCAGACAGTCCAGCTTCTCGTACGACGAACTCATCGCTTGCGCACATGGCGAGCTGTTCGGCCCCGGCAATGCGCAGCTGCCCCTGCCGCCCATGCTGATGGTTCATCGTATCACCGACATTTCCGAAACCGGCGGAGCCTTCGACAAGGGCTACCTCAGGGCCGAATATGACGTGCGCCCCGACGACTGGTATTTTCCCTGCCATTTCGAAGGCAATCCGATCATGCCGGGCTGCCTTGGTCTCGACGGCATGTGGCAGCTGACCGGTTTCTTCCTGGGCTGGCTCGGCGAGGAAGGCCGCGGCATGGCGCTTTCGACAGGTGAAGTGAAATTCAAGGGCATGGTCCGGCCGCATACGAAGCTGATCGAATATGGCATCGACTTCAAGCGCGTCATGCGCGGCCGTCTGGTCCTCGGCACGGCCGACGGCTGGCTGAAGGCGGACGGCGAAACCATTTATCAGGCGGCCGACCTTCGCGTCGGTCTATCGAAAGACAAGACGGCCTGAAACCGCATTTCGAGCGACGGACGAAAACAACAAAGGTTTGATCAGATGAGACGGGTAGTTGTCACGGGTCTGGGTGTCGTGTCCTCGATCGGAAACGACGCGGCCGAAGTCACCGAATCCTTGCGGCAGGCAAAGTCGGGTATCTCCTTTTCGAGCGATTTCGCCGAACATGGTTTCAAATGCCAGGTATGGGGCAGTCCAAAGCTCGGTTCGGCGGAACTTGCCGAACTGGTCGACCGCCGCGCCATGCGTTTCCTGTCGCAGGGCGGCGCCTGGAACCATGTCGCCATGAAGCAGGCGATCGCCGATTCCGGTCTCGAGGACAAGGACATCGGCAACAACGAGCGCACCGGCATCATCATGGGTTCCGGCGGTCCGTCTACCCGCACCCTGATCGAGGCTGCCGAGATCACCGTGAAGAACAACAGCCCGAAGCGCATCGGCCCCTTCGCCGTGCCGAAGGCGATGTCCTCGACCGCATCGGCGACGCTTGCCACCTGGTTCAAGATCCACGGCGTCAATTATTCGATCTCGTCGGCCTGCTCGACCTCGGCGCATTGCATCGGCAATGCCGCCGAAATGATCCAGTGGGGCAAGCAGGACGTGATGTTTGCCGGCGGCCACGAAGATCTCGACTGGACGATGTCCAACCTCTTCGACGCCATGGGCGCCATGTCCTCCAAATATAACGACACGCCGGACAGCGCCTCGCGCGCCTATGACGTCAACCGCGACGGTTTCGTCATCGCTGGCGGCGCCGGTGTGCTGGTGCTCGAGGAACTGGAGCGCGCCAAGGCCCGCGGTGCAAAGATCTATGCCGAAATCGTCGGTTACGGAGCAACTTCGGACGGCTACGACATGGTTGCCCCCTCGGGCGAGGGGGCTATCCGCTGCATGCGCCAGGCGCTCGCCACCGTCAAAGGCGACGTCGACTACATCAATACCCACGGCACCTCGACGCCGGTCGGCGACAGCAAGGAAATTGGCGCCATCCGCGAGGTATTCGGCTCCAGGATTCCGCATATTCAGTCGACCAAGTCATTGACCGGCCATTCGCTGGGTGCTGCCGGCGTGCAGGAATCGATCTATTCCCTGCTGATGATGCAGCAAGGCTTCATCGGCGAAAGCGCCCATATCGCCGAGCTCGATCCGGAATTCGAAGGCGTGCCGATCGTGCGCAAACGGATCGACGACGCGAAGATCGACATTGCCCTCTCCAACTCCTTCGGCTTCGGCGGCACCAACGCCACGCTGGTCTTCCAGCGTTATAACGGATAACAACATGTCGGGAATCATGCAGGGTAAGCGCGGGCTTATCATGGGCGTCGCAAACAACCACTCGATCGCCTGGGGGATTTCGAAAGCTCTCGCCGCACAGGGTGCGGAACTCGCCTTCACCTATCAGGGCGATGCGCTCGGCAAGCGCGTCAAGCCGCTGGCTGCCGAGGTCAATTCGGATTTCGTGCTGCCCTGCGACGTCGAGGACATCGCCTCGGTCGATGCCGTGGTCGACGCGCTCGGTGAGCGCTGGGGCAAGCTCGATTTCATCGTCCACGCCATCGGTTTCTCCGACAAGAACGAGCTGAAGGGTCTCTACGCCGATACGACGCGGGAGAATTTCAGCCGCACCATGGTCATTTCCTGTTTCTCGTTCACCGAGATCGCCAAGCGCTGCGCTCCGTTGATGGAAGATGGCGGTGCGATGCTGACGCTGACCTATAATGGTTCGACGCGCGTCATCCCGAACTACAACGTCATGGGTGTTGCCAAGGCCGCGCTCGAGGCCTCGGTGCGTTATCTCGCCGCCGATTACGGTCCGCGCGGCATCCGCGTCAACGCCATTTCCGCCGGCCCGATCCGCACGCTTGCCGGCGCCGGCATCTCTGATGCGCGCGCGATCCTCTCCTGGAACCAGCGCAATGCGCCGCTGCGCAAGACCGTGACCATCGATCAGGTCGGTAATTCGGCGCTCTACCTGCTCTCCGACCTGTCCGCCGGCGTCACCGGCGAGATCCACTTTGTCGACGCAGGGTTTAACGTCACCTCCATGCCGACGCTGGAAACGCTGCGCAAGGCGGATGTCGAATAAACAACGACCCGATTGAAACTCAAAGGCCGTGCGCAGATGATGCGCACGGCCTTTTTGTTGTATCGGTTGGGATGATCGGTATCGAAGCCGCTTGAGCCCTATTTCTTCGCCCACAGCACCTTGAAGCGGGCGTTGCGGCAGGTTTCACCGCTTTCCCTGAAATTCGCTGCCAGAACCGGCTCGTAAGGCAGGCCGCGATTGGCGACGAGCATCAGGCGGCCGCCGCCGCGCAGGGCGGATGCGGCGGTCTTGATCATGGCCTGGCCGAGCGAAGGTTCGGCGGCGTGACCTTCGTGGAAGGGCGGGTTCATGATGACGAGATCGTATTTGTCCTTGACCGGTTCGCCCGCCAGATCGTGCCAGAAGAAGCGCGCAGGCGCGTTCGGGCAGTTCTCCGCCAGATTGTCCCTGGCCGCCTCCAGAGCCGCGTGATCGGCCTCGTAGAGGTCGAGGCGGGTCAGTCCACGCGATCTCCGCGCCAGTTCCACGGAGAGATAGCCCCATCCGGCGCCGAAATCCGCAACGTCGCCGGTGAAATCCTCAGGCAGGCGCGAAGCGAGCAGTTCCGATCCGGCATCGATCCGGTCATGCGAGAACATGCCGGCGGTCGCATGGAAACGGCCGTCGACGCGCACCGGCGCCTTTGCCAGCTTCGAGATGATCTCGCCGGCATCGGCAGGGCGGCCGAACCAGAAGGCGACACCGTGATATTTCGGCATATGGTCGACGGCGAGATTGAAACCTTCCAACCGCTTGCGCAGCGGCTGGATGCCGTCTTCCTTCGCACCGGCGACGACGATCAGGGCGCCGACCCGTGTGCGCGCGATCGCCGCGGCGAGGTTGGCTTCGTTCTCGCCCTTGTGCTTCGTGCAGAGCACCAGAGCCGCATCGTAGTCGTCGCCGTCGATCTCCGGCTTCGCTTCGATCCGCTGCGCCAGCAGCTGCCGATAGAGCGGCCGGAAGCCCTGGACGGCGCTGAGCGAGGCGGCAAAGCCGTCCGGCAGCGCAAAGCCTGCCTCGGCGCCGAGGAAGAGCACACGCTCGCCCTCGCCGGGCGCCTCGACAGTGCCGCTGGCAAAGGGATGGAACAGGGTCTTCAGCGTCTCGCGGCTCATGGATCTCGTCTCGACTTCGGATACAAAAAGGGCGCGGAAGATTCCCGCGCCCGGAATCAAATCTGGGAGATGCGGCTTATTCGGCCGCTTCTTCCTTCTTCTTGTCGTTCGCAATTTCCTGGCCGGTGGCCTGGTCGACGACCTTCATCGACAGGCGAACTTTGCCGCGTTCGTCGAAACCGAGCAGCTTGACCCAGACCTTATCGCCTTCCTTGACAACGTCCTGCGTCTTGGCGACGCGTTCGGAAGCAAGCTGCGAGATGTGGACGAGGCCGTCACGGGCGCCGAAGAAGTTCACGAAGGCGCCGAAGTCGGCGGTCTTGACAACAGTGCCTTCGTAGATCTGGCCGATCTCAGGTTCGGCAACGATCGAGTGGATCCACTTGCGGGCCGCTTCGATTTCCTTGCCGGAGGAGGAGGCGATCTTGACGGTGCCGTCGTCCTCGATGTTGATCTTTGCACCGGTCTTTTCGACGATTTCGCGAATGACCTTGCCGCCGGAGCCGATGACTTCACGGATCTTGTCGACCGGGATGTTCATGACTTCGATGCGCGGAGCGAATTCGCCGAGCTGGCCGCGGCTTTCGGTGATGGCCTTGGCCATTTCGCCGAGAATGTGGGCGCGACCGCCCTGGGCCTGGCCGAGGGCAACCTTCATGATCTCTTCGGTGATGCCGGCGATCTTGATGTCCATCTGCAGCGAGGTGATGCCGTCGGCGGTACCGGCGACCTTGAAGTCCATGTCGCCGAGGTGGTCTTCGTCACCGAGAATGTCGGAGAGGACGGCGAAGCGATCGCCTTCCAGGATCAGACCCATGGCGATACCGGCAACCGGCTTGGCCAGCGGAACGCCTGCGTCCATCAGAGCGAGCGAGGTGCCGCAGACGGTTGCCATCGAGGACGAGCCGTTCGACTCGGTGATCTCGGAGACGACACGCAGCGTGTAGGGGAACTGCTCAGGCGTCGGCAGCATCGGACGGATCGCGCGCCATGCGAGCTTGCCGTGGCCGATTTCGCGGCGACCCGGGGAGCCCATGCGACCGGTCTCGCCAACAGAGTAGGGAGGGAAGTTGTAATGGAGCAGGAAGCGCTCCTTGTACATGCCCGTCAGGCTGTCGACATACTGCTCGTCTTCGCCGGTGCCGAGGGTGGCAACCACGATCGCCTGCGTTTCACCACGGGTAAACAGCGCCGAACCATGCGTACGCGGCAGAAGGCCGACTTCCGAAACGATCGGACGGACGGTTTCGAGGTCGCGGCCGTCGATGCGGCTCTTGGTGTCGAGGATGTTCCAGCGGACGATTTTCGCCTGCAGATGCTTGAAGATCGCGCCGACTTCCTCGGCCGTGTACCTGGCTTCGCCTTCCTCGGGGAGGAAGTGTGCCTTCACCTTCGCCTTGACGGCATCGACGGCGGCGTAGCGGTCGGCCTTCTGGGTGATCTTGTAGGCTTCGCGAAGTTCACCTTCGGCAAGGCCGAGCATTTCGGTTTCGAGAGCGGAGTAATCTTCCGGCTGGAAGTCGCGCGGCTCCTTGGCGGCAACTTCGGCGAGCTTGATGATCGCGTCGAGAACCGGCTGGAAGCCCCTGTGGCCGAACATGACGGCACCGAGCATGACGTCTTCGTTGAGTTCCTTGGCTTCGGATTCCACCATCAGCACGGCGTCATAGGTGCCGGCGACGACGAGATCGAGGCTCGATTCGTCCATCTCGTCGAGATGCGGGTTGAGAACGTATTCGCCGTTGATGTAGCCGACGCGTGCACCACCGACCGGGCCCATGAAGGGAACGCCGGACAGCGTCAGCGCGGCCGAAGTGGCGACCATCGACAGGATGTCCGGATTGTTTTCAAGGTCGTGCTGGATGACGGTGACGACGACCTGCGTGTCGTTCTTGTAGCCTTCCGGGAAGAGCGGGCGGATCGGGCGGTCGATCAGGCGGGAAACGAGGGTCTCGTTCTCGCTCGGACGGCCTTCGCGCTTGAAATAGCCGCCGGGGATCTTGCCGGCTGCATAGGTCTTTTCCTGGTAGTTGACGGTGAGCGGAAAGAAGTCCTGGCCGGGCTTCGGCGCCTTGGCCGAGACGACGGTGGCAAGAACGACGGTTTCGCCGTAGGTGGCGAGAACCGCGCCGTCGGCCTGACGGGCAATCTTGCCGGTTTCAAGCTTCAGCGGGCGGCCGGCCCACTCGATTTCCACGGTGTGTGTATCAAACATGTCTTGTCCTTCAATGCGGGAGCACGCGCCATCGCCGATATCAAGGCGCAGCGCACAGTCGACCGCAATCAATGTGACGTATCACGGGCAAGACAACGGGAGGCTTTTCATTCCTCGGGTTCCCGGGAAATCCGAAGATTTCCAGCAACCCGAAGGTTCCCTGGGGAACCGGGCCAGCACTCACTGATGAGCCTTGGCCGAAAGCATCCGGCAATCCTGCCCCATGACAGGTCAACGGTTGGTTTGGCAGATCCGGCCCATCCGGGTCTGCCGGTCGTTCCACCGCTTAGATAGGGCGCGGCTGGAACATTTCATCGGGAGCCTTGTCCCGAAACAGATCCGGCGGACGCTCGGAAGCGCCCGCCGGACAATCTTAGCGGCGGATACCCAGGCTGGCGATCAGCTTGGAATAGCGGCCTTCATCCTTCTTCTTGAGATAATCAAGAAGCGAGCGGCGGCTCGAAACCATCGTCAACAGGCCACGGCGGGAATGGTTATCCTTCTTGTGGTCCTTGAAGTGTTCGGTCAGGTTGTTGATGCGTTCGGTCAGGATCGCGACCTGGACTTCCGGAGAACCGGTATCGCCTTCAACGGTCGCATATTCCTTGATCAGCGCAGCCTTGCGCTCAGCAGTGATCGACATCGGGTGATCCTTTCTAAGAGAGGAGATAAAGGTCGCCAAAAGCCGGGATGTCGTCCAGCTTTGGCCGCGAATGCAATCGGGCGTACCCGATGCTGGCGCTGCCTATAAACCATTCAGGCAGCAAAGGGAAGAGGCGTAAAACTGTGCCTCTCTAAAGCGCGTCGCGTCAATCCGGATTCATGCGACGCGCTTTAGGTCTTTGATTTATGCATGTCGTTATCCCCAAAACCGCTGCGCACTTTTGGGCGACATGCATTGGGATAGCCGATCAGCCGAAGACGCGCTTCGGGCGAAACTCGCCCTGGCCGATTTCGCCGATTGCGATCAGCTTGCCGCGGGCCGTCGCATAAGCTTCGCTTTCGGCAACCGGCGCATCGCGGCCACGCACCAGGATCGGGTTACCCATCTTCAGCCGGTGTGCCTGGTCGTCATTGATGACCAGATGGGGCAGGGACGAGAGCGCTTCGCAGGTGTCGATCAGCAGCGCGTCGAGGGCCGCAAGCCGCTCGTCCATATCCTCGATCGCCTCCAGTGCCACGAGATCGGCAAGCGGCACCATGGCCTCTTCCGCAAAGGGCGCGACGAAGGTGCGTCGCAGCCCCGACACATGGCCGAAGCAGCCGAGCTCTCGGCCGAAATCGCGCGCGAGCGCTCTGACATAGGTGCCCTTGCCGCATTCCACTTCGAAATGCGCGCGATCGGCATCCGGGCAGGCGAGCAACGTCAGCCGGAAGATATCGACCTCGCGCGACGGGATTTCGACGGCTTCGCCTTCGCGCGCCAGATCATAGGCGCGTTCGCCCGCTATCTTGATAGCGGAAAACTGCGGCGGCACCTGGTTGATGGTGCCGATATATCCAGGCAGGATATCGCGGATCTGCTGTTCGCTTGGGCGCTTGTCCGAGCTTTCGGTCACCTCGCCCTCGAGATCGTCCGTCGCGCGCTCTTCGCCCCAGCTCACGGTGAATTCGTAGATCTTGCGGCCGTCCATCACATAGGGAACGGTCTTCGTCGCATCGCCGAGCGCGATCGGCAGCATGCCGGAGGCGAGCGGATCGAGCGTTCCGGCATGGCCGGCCTTCTGTGCCTTGTAGAGCCACTTGATCTTGGAAACGGCTTCCGTCGAGCCGAAATCCACCGGCTTGTCGAGGATCAGCCAGCCGGAAATCGGCCGGCCCTTGGGTTTGCGTGGTTTGGACATGCGTCTCTTCTGTTTATTGTTCGTCATTATCGCCGTCGAGGTCGCGTTGGACCTCGGGCGAACGCAGCAGCTCGTCGATCTTCTTGTAATTGTCGAAGCTGGTATCGTCGCGGAAGCGCACCTCCGGCATGTATTTCATCTGCCGAAGCTGCGGCCCGAGCCGGCCGCGGATGAACTTCGCATGACGGTTCAACGCCTCGATGACCACGCTATGGTCGGAAACGCCGAGCGGCGTCACATAGGCGGTGGCGATCTTGAGATCCGGCGACATGCGCACTTCCGAGATCGAGATCACGGTCGCCTCGATGACGTCGTCGCGCACTTCGCCGCGTTGAAGCACCTGGGTGATAGCGGCGCGAACCTGTTCGCCAACGCGCAGCATGCGCTGCGAAGGCGCGGAGGAAGTTGGTCTGGTCATTGTTATCTCTATTTGCCGATGCGGCTGGGAATCGAACCCGTCAAAGGAGAGCGTCCATGACTCTTTTGTTCCAAAAGGTCAAGTCGGCAGATGCCCGAACGCCATCCGCCGGCTGGCGAATGGCGTTCGGGCTGATATATCGTGCGCAGCGGTTTAGAGCGTGCGCGTGATGTGTTCCACGCGGAAGCACTCGATGACGTCGCCGGCGCGCATGTCTTCGTAATTTTCGAAGGCCATGCCGCATTCCTGACCCATCGGCACTTCGGAGACTTCGTCCTTGAAGCGCTTGAGGGTCTTGAGCTTGCCTTCGTGAACGACGACGTCGTTGCGGATGAGGCGGACGCCCGCACCGCGTTCGACCTTGCCTTCGACGACACGGCAGCCTGCGACCTTGCCGACCTTGGTGATGTTGAACACCTCGAGGATCTCGGCGTTGCCGATGAAGGTTTCGCGGCGTTCCGGAGACAGCAGGCCCGACATCGCTGCCTTCACGTCATCCACGAGGTCGTAGATGATGTTGTAGTAGCGGATTTCGATGCCTTCGCGTTCGGCGAACTGGCGTGCCTGCGTATTTGCACGAACGTTGAAGCCGATGATGGCCGCGTTCGAGGCTTCGGCGAGCGAGATGTCCGACTCGGTGATGCCGCCGGCGCCAGAATGGACGATGCGGGCGCGGACCTCGTCGGTGCCGAGCTTCTCCAGCGCGCCGGCAATCGCTTCGATCGAGCCCTGCACGTCACCCTTGATGACAAGCGGGAACTCCTTGATGCCGGCGCTCTGGCGCTGCATCATCATCTGTTCCAGCGAACCGCGCTGTCCCGACTGGCGGGCAGCCGCCTTGTCGCGGGCCAGACGCTGACGGTATTCCGAGATCTCGCGGGCGCGGCTTTCGCTTTCGACGACGGCGAACTTGTCGCCGGCCTGCGGCGTGCCGGACAGGCCGAGCACTTCGACCGGCATTGCCGGACCGGCTTCCTTCACATGGTCGCCCTTGTCGGTGACGAGCGCGCGCACGCGGCCCCAGACGTCGCCGGCGACGATGATCTGGCCAGGACGCAGCGTACCCTTCTGGACGAGCACGGTCGCGACCGCACCGCGGCCGCGGTCGAGCTGGGCTTCGATGACAGTGCCTTCCGCCGTCCGGTTCGGATTGGCCTTGAGGTCGAGAATTTCCGCCTGCAGCAGGATCGCCTCGAGCAGCTTGTCGAGGTTCTTGCCGGTCTTGGCCGAAACTTCGACGTCGAGCACTTCACCGCCCATGGATTCCACGAAGACTTCGTGCTGCAGCAGCTGGTTACGGACCTTCTGCGGATCCGCTTCGTGCTTGTCGACCTTGTTGATCGCAACGATGATCGGAACACCGGCCGCCTTGGCGTGGTTGATCGATTCGATCGTCTGCGGCATTACGCTGTCGTCGGCTGCGACGACCAGGATCGCGATGTCGGTCGCCTGGGCGCCGCGGGCACGCATAGCCGTGAAGGCGGCGTGGCCGGGGGTGTCGATGAAGGTGATCTTCTGGCCGTTCTGCTCCACCTGATAGGCGCCGATATGCTGCGTGATGCCACCGGCTTCACCGGCAACCACGTTGGCATGGCGGATGGCGTCGAGCAGCGAGGTCTTGCCGTGGTCGACGTGACCCATGATGGTAACGACGGGCGGGCGCGAAACCAGTTCGCCATCTTCGTCGGACACGTTGAAGATGCCGAGTTCGACGTCGGATTCCGATACGCGCCTGACCGTATGGCCGAATTCGCCGGCGATGAGTTCGGCAAGATCGGCGTCGATGACGTCGCCCGGCTTCATCATCTGGCCTTCCTTCATCAGGTACTTGATGACGTCGACGGCGCGTTCGGACATGCGCTGCGACAGCTCCTGAATGGTGATGGTCTCAGGCAGAACGACTTCGCGGGAGATCTTCTCGCGGGTTTCCTGCATCTGGCTGCGGCGGAACTTCTCCTGCCGGCGGCGCATCGCCGAAAGCGAACGGCCACGAGCATTGTCGTCGCCATCTGCGTCAGCGGTGGTGATCGTCAGCTTGCCGCGGCGGCGCTCTTCTTCCGTCTTCGGACGCGTCGTGACCGGCTTTGCCGGTTCCGGGCGAACGACACGGCCACGGGCCGGACCGCCGCGCGCAGCGCCGCGATCGTCATCCTCGGTGTCGTTGCGACGGCCACGGACACCGGCCGGTGCGGCGGCGCCCGGCGCCGGACGGGCGTCAGCGGGTGTTGCGGCATCGGGCCGGCGCGCAGCAGGCGCCGATGATGCCGGCCGCGGAGCGTTGGAGCGAGCTTCGGCCACAGCAGGAGCCGGTGCGGCCGCGGCGGCTGCCGGTTCGGCAGCAGCGGGCGCTTCCGCCTGTCGGACAGCCTCTTCGGCGGCCCTGCGGGCTGCTTCTTCCGCTTCGGCCGCCTTGCGGACAACCTCTTCGGCCGCACGGCGCTTTTCTTCCTCGGCGCGGCGAATGGCGTCCTGGGCGTCGCGCGCCTGGGATTCGGCCAATGCGCGGCGGCGGGCGTCCATCTCTTCCGGAGACAGATGGTTCAGCACCACCGGACGCGGACGATCGTTCGAGCGCGGCTGCTGATAGGGCTGCTGCGGACGCTGATTGGTCTGGCTGTTGTTGCCCTGCTGAACCCGCGGTGCCGGCGTCGGCTGCTGCGGGCGTGCCTGCACGGGTGCAGGCGCCGGTTCGGCTGCGCGGACGGGCGCGGGAGCGACAGGTGTGATCGGCTTTTCGTCTTCCGGGCGCATCGGGCGCCGCTTACGGGTCTCGACGACGACCGCTTTGGTGCGACCTCGACCCATATCCTGGCGAACGGTGCCCTGGCTCATCCCCGATGGTTTCAGGGTAAGCGTCTTTTTGCCCGTCACGCTGATTGTCTTGTCGTCGTTACTATCGGTCATTCGTTCCCGTTCCTTCGGACAGGGAGCGATGACTAGATCAGACCCTGTCGTTCAATACTGTCGATCAATGAGAATGGGACCGGCCGATGCCGGTGACCACGTCATTGTTTTTGCCGGCCAGCGCCGCCCGCTGCCCGGGACTGACCGCCAATACGGTACTGTTCGAGCATCTTTGCGCGCTTCACTACACCCTCACCCGCCTGCCCTGCAAGCACTGCGGCATGGATAAAAGCATTCTGGCCCATCAGGCCTTCCATTTCGCTCTCCGAGAAGAGACGGAAGGAAGGTATCTCCTCCTCGGTCTCCATTCCGAGGTGCCAGGCCTTGCGGGCCTGGTCGATTTTCCGGACGCCGTCGTCCGCTGCTTCAGTCGAGTGGAACACCGCAAGCGCTGCTCCGCTTCTGACCGCGGCATCCACTTTCGCGGACCCGCTGACGAACTGGCCGGCTTTCCGCGCCATGTTCATCATCTGCATCAATTGCGCCGCAAGCAGCCGATCGACGCTCGCGCCGAGATCGTCCGCCGCCTTCACATCCATTTTCAGTGCGCGGGCGAAGAGCTTCTTCGCCACCGCCCGGTCGACCAGCGACCGGTCGATTTTCACCCAGCATCCGCGTCCCGGAAGCTCGCGCTTCAGGTCGGCGACAATAGTTCCATCGGGAGCGGCAACGAAGCGGATCAACTCTTCCGGCGATCCGCTTTCGCGCGTCACGATGCACATGCGTCCGTTCACGTCATAACCTGCAAGATCGTCGTCCTCATCAGGGAGAGCGTCCGGCTCATGCACGGTCATCATGCTTCTTGTTCGGCTTCGGTGACCTCTTCTTCGGTCCCCTTCGCCAGGTCCTCTTCGGTAATCCAGCCGGCCGAGAGGCGGGCCTGGACGATCATCTGTTCCGCCTCGACGCGCGAGACGTCGAATTTCGAGAACAGACCCTCGAACTTCTTCGTTTCGCCGTTCTTGCGCTCCGTCCAGCCGACGAGATCGTCGGCCGCACAACCGGCAAAGTCCTCGATCGTCTTGATGCCGTCTTCGCCGAGCGCCACCATCATCTGGGCGGTCATGCCGTCGATTTCACGCAGTTCGTCCTGGACGCCGAGCGCCTTGCGCTTCTCGTCCATCTCGGCTTCGAGACGCTCGAGGAATTCGCGGGCGCGCTGCTGGATTTCCTGCGCCGTCTCCTCGTCGAAACCGTCGATCGAGGAGATTTCGTCGAGATCGACATAGGCCAGTTCTTCAACCGCGGCAAAACCTTCGGAGGCCAGAACCTGGCCGACCATCTCGTCGACGTCGAGCGAATCCATGAACAGGTTGGTGCGCTCGTTGAATTCCTTCTGGCGGCGTTCCGATTCCTCGGCCTCCGTCATGATGTCGATGTCCCAGCCGGTCAGCTGCGAGGCCAGCCGGACGTTCTGGCCGCGGCGGCCGATCGCAAGCGACAGCTGCTCGTCGGGAACGACGACTTCGATGCGCTCGGCATCCTCGTCGAGAACGACCTTGGCGACTTCGGCCGGCTGCAGGGCGTTGACGACGAAGGTCGCCGGGTCCTGGCTCCACGGAATGATATCGATCTTCTCGCCCTGGAGCTCGCCGACGACGGCCTGGACGCGCGAACCGCGCATACCGACGCAGGCGCCGACCGGATCGATCGAGCTGTCGTTCGAGATCACCGCGATCTTGGCGCGCGAACCCGGATCGCGGGCGACCGACTTCACCTGGATGATACCGTCGTAGATTTCTGGCACTTCCATGGTGAACAGCTTCACCATGAACTGCGGATGCGTGCGCGACAGGAAGATCTGCGGGCCGCGCTGCTCGCGACGGACATCATAGACATAGGCACGGACGCGATCGCCATAGCGCACGTTTTCGCGCGGGATCATTTCGTCGCGGCGGATGATACCTTCGCCGCGGCCGAGATCGACGATGACGTTGCCATATTCGACGCGCTTGACGGTACCGTTTACGATTTCGCCGACGCGATCCTTGAATTCGTCGAACTGGCGGTCGCGCTCGGCTTCACGCACCTTCTGCACGATCACCTGCTTGGCGGACTGGGCGGCAATGCGGCCGAAATCCATCGGCGGCAGCGGGTCGGCGATGAAGTCGCCGAGTGCGGCGTCCGGATTGCGGTCGCGGGCCAGCTCCAGCGGGATCTGCGTCGAATAATCCTCGGCCTTGTCGACGACTTCGAGCAGGCGCTGCAGGCGGATTTCGCCGGTCTTCGGATTGATGTCGGCCCGGATGTTGGACTCGGTGCCGTAACGGGAGCGTGCCGCCTTCTGGATAGCGTCGGCCATTGCGGCCAGCACGATCTCGCGGTCGATGACCTTTTCGCGCGCCACTGCATCTGCGATCTGCAGAAGTTCGAGCCGGTTCGCACTGACTGCCATTGTCTTGTTTCTCCGTCTTTACTCCAGGGTTCCCGTCCCTGGAGCGGTCTGTTGATCGGTTATTCTTGGTCGTCCGCTTCGTTCTGGTTGGCGGCCTGTGCTTTTGCCAGCTTGTCGGCGCGCAACGCATCGCGGATCAGGTCGTCGGTCAGAATGAGCTTCGCATCGCTGAGCGCCGTAAAGGGAATGGTGACCTTCTGCTCTTCCCCATAGGCGACCTGGTCACGCTCGAGCGTGAAACCATCTGCGCCTGCTTCGACGATCTTGCCGCGGAAGCGCTTGCGATTGTCGATCAAGATCGACGTCTCGCATTTCACAAGGTGGCCCTGCCAGCGGACGAAATCGGATTTCCGCACCATCGGACGATCGATGCCGGGCGAAGACACCTCGAGATGATACTCTTTATCGATCGGATCTTCCACATCGAGGACGGGAGAAATCGCCATCGAGATTTCTTCGCAGTCCTGAACCGTCATCGTGCCGTCGTTGCGTTCGGCCATGACCTGCATCGTCGCGCCGTTCTGGTTCAGCATGCGGACGCGGATAAGCCGGAAGCCCAGGCCGACGAGGACGGGTTCGATGATATCGGCAAGACGCTGGTCGAGCCCGGTTTCGGTAATCAGCCGCGGCTCAAGTTCGTTGTCTGCGTTTGTCATGTCCGACAAGCGGTGCGCTCCTCGCAATTTCAAGCTGTTCGGGCGATCGCGCTAATAAAAAAGAGCGGGTCCTTGCGGCCCACTCTTCATCAAGCGATCAAGAATTTGAGAGGCATATAGTCGGGTTTTTCCGAAATTGCAAGGTCCGCGACCGATTCCGCCAATTCGCTTGCCGCGCGTGAACAGGCCTATGGCCAGCGCCGGTCTTGCGCATATATTGCCGCTGGGGCGCAATAACAAAAGCGGGAGAAATCGTGGCCTACACTTCCTCGACATTGGCGCCTTTGCGGCACGATACCTACCGCACCATCTGGTTCGCGAGCCTTTCCTCGAATTTCGGCGGCCTGATCCAGGCGGTGGGCGCTGCCTGGATGATGACGACCATTACCGCCTCGGAGGACATGGTCGCGCTGGTGCAGACCTCGACGGCGCTGCCGATCATGCTGTTTTCGCTGATATCGGGCGCGCTGGCCGATAATTATGACCGTCGCCGGGTCATGCTGACGGCGCAATGCATGATGCTCACGGTTTCGGCGCTGCTGACGGCCTCGGCCCTTCTCGGCTGGATCACACCCTGGTTGCTGCTCTTCTTCACCTTCCTGATCGGCTGCGGCACGGCGCTCAACAATCCCTCCTGGCAGGCCTCGGTCGGCGACATGGTGCCGCGCGCCGATCTGCCGGGCGCCGTCACCCTGAACAGCATGGGCTTCAACATCACCCGCAGCGTCGGCCCGGCGATCGGCGGCGTCATCGTCGCCGCTGCCGGCGCGGCCGCGGCCTTTGCGGTGAACACGGTGAGTTACTTCGCCTTGATCTATGCCCTGCTGCGCTGGCGGCCGGCCACGCCGGTCTCGACCCTGCCGCGGGAGGCGCTCGGCAGCGCCATCTTTTCCGGCCTGCGCTATATCTCGATGTCGCCCAATCTCGAAAAGGTCCTCGTCAGGGGCCTGCTCTTCGGCATCGGCGCCAGCTCGATCCTGGCGCTGCTGCCGGTCGTTGCCCTCGATCTCGTTGCCGGCGGGCCGCTGACCTATGGTTTCATGCTCGGCGCCTTCGGCATCGGCGCGATCGGCGGCGCGGTGATGAATGCGAGGCTTCGCCAGGTGCTTTCCAGCGAGACGATCATCCGCATGGCCTTTGCCGGCTTCGCGCTGAGCGCCGTCATCGCCGCCGTGAGCCCGAGTGCCGTCCTCACCTCCGCCGGGCTGCTCGTCTCCGGCGCCTGCTGGGTCTCCGCACTTTCGCTGTTCAACACCATCGTCCAGCTTTCGACGCCGCGCTGGGTGGTCGGCCGGGCGCTGTCGCTCTACCAGACCGTCACCTTTGGCGGCATTGCCGGCGGCAGCTGGCTGTGGGGCGTTGCCGCCGATCGTTATGGCGTTGCCGATGCGCTGCTGATGTCATCGGTCGTCATGCTGCTCGGCATCGCGATCGGCCTGCGTTTTTCCATGCCGGCCTTCGCTTCGCTCAACCTCGATCCGCTGAACCGCTTCATCGAGCCGGCCCTGAGCCTCGACATCACGCCGCGCAGTGGCCCGATCGTCATCCTTGTCGACTACGAGATCGCCGATACCGACCTTGCCGAATTCATGACGCTGATGGGTGAGCGCCGCCGCATCCGCATCCGCGACGGCGCCCGCAATTGGGCGCTGATGCGCGATCTCGAAAATCCCGGGCTCTGGACGGAGACCTACCATACGTCGACCTGGGTCGAATATATAAGACACAACCAGCGGCGCACGCAGGCCGATGCCGAAAACATCGACAGGCTTCGCGCGCTTCACCGCGGCGAAGGTTTGCCGCATGTTCACCGCATGATCGAACGCCAGGCTATTCCGCCTGATAACGACGTCTTCCACAAGGCGCCGATCGATCTGCATCATTGAGAACGGCCATGTACAGGTTCAGGCTCGCCCGCCAATCCGATCTTGCCGCCATCGTCCGGCTTCTGGCCGATGACGATCTCGGCGGCGCCAGGGAGATCGTTACCGATCCCGTCGACGCACGGTATCTCTCGGCCTTCGCGGCGATCGAGGCGGACGCCAATCAGCTGCTGGCCGTCGCAACCGACGCGGCCGATCGTGTCGTCGGCTGCCTGCAGCTGAGCTTTCTTCCCGGCCTTTCGAGAACAGGCATGTGGCGCGGTCAGATCGAAAGCGTGCGTGTTGCCAGCGACCTTCGCGGCTCGGGCCTCGGCTCTGAATTCATCGCATGGGCGATCGCCCAATGCGTCGAGCGTGGCTGCGGCCTCGTGCAGCTGACATCGGACAAGACGCGGGCGGATTCAATCCGCTTCTACGAGAAGCTCGGTTTTCTGGCCAGCCATGAAGGGCTGAAGCGCAGTCTCTGAAGCCGGTTACTTCAGCTTGCCCTTCATCGTCGCTTCGGGAAAACATGTCGGCTTCATGCCGTTCTTGGCCTGCCACTGGCCGATCGAACGCCGCGTCTTGTAGCCTGGCAGACCATCGGAACCGCCGACATCATAGCCCTGCCGTTCCAGCGCCTTCTGCATGGCGGCGACATCCGAGCGCAACATCTTGCCGACATCGCCCCATCTGCCCTCAAAGGCGCCGCCATTATAGGCGATCCGATCGGCGAGATTGCCGATATAGAGCGCGTAGAGATCGGAATTATTATATTCCTTGATGATGTAGAAATTCGGCGTGACGATGAATTCCGGCCCGTCGCGGCCGGCCGGCACCAGCATCATGCCTTCAGCCTTCATCTCGCTGGAGGGAAACCCCTTGCCGGAGATGCGGTCGATGCCGAGCGAGGCCCAGTGCGACAGCGGCTTTGCCAGATCGGGCCCCTCCTGCGCGCAGGAAACCGCCTCCGGGATCGACACCTCGAAGCCCCAGTCGCGGTCGCGCTGCCAGCCCTTCTTGACCAGGAAATTGGCGATCGAGGCGAGCGTATCGGGCACCGAGGTCCAGATGTTGCGATGGCCGTCGCCATCGAAATCCACGGCATATTTCAGATAGCTGGTCGGCATGAATTGCGGCTGGCCGAGTGCGCCCGCCCACGACCCCTTGAAATCGGCCGGTGCGACATCACCGCCATCGAGAATATGGAGTGCGGCCACCAGCTCGGTACGGAACATCTCCTTGCGCGTCGACATGAAGGCCTTGGTCGCCAACACCTCGATTGCCGAGTTCGGGATCTTCGCCGCACCGAAGCCTGTCTCCCGGCCCCAGATGGCCAGCACGATCGAGCCGGGCACGCCATAGGTCTTCTCGATGCGTTTCAGCGTTGAACCGTATTGCGCCGCAAAGCCGCGCCCCGTTGCGGCAAGCTTCTTCAGCCGGTCCTCGTTGAAATAGGGACCGGGCGAGGAAAATTCGGCCTGCGTCTGCTTCTGCTCCTTCGGCGGCGGGAAGCCGGGCGGGGCAAGATCGGGCAGGTTCCAGTTCAGCGTGATGCCGGAAAAGGCAGCCTGGAAGGTCTTCTCGGAAATCCCGCCCGCCTTCGCTTCCGGCCAGAGGTCTTTCCGTACCCATGTCTCGAACTGCGCTTCGACATCGGCTTTCGAAGGGGCTGCGAGGGCGGAGAGGGGGAGGAGGGCGGTCGCTAGGGCGAGTGCGAATAGCCGCCGTGGAACATCTTTCGGCATAGGCAAACCCCTCATATCACTGTCCGCGCCCGAAGGGCCGCCGCGAGCGTTCCCTCGTCGAGGTAGTCGAGCTCGCCGCCAACAGGCACACCATGCGCCAGCCGGGTGATCTTCACGTCCAGCCCCTGCAACTGGTCGGTGATATAATGCGCCGTCGTCTGCCCCTCGACGGTGGCGTTGACGGCGATGATCAGCTCGCGGATACCGCCTTCGCCGACCCGGTCGATCAGCCCGCGAATGTTGAGATCGTCGGGCCCGACCCCGTCGAGCGGTGACAGCGTGCCGCCGAGGACGTGATAGGCGGCGTTCATCGCGCCCGCGCGCTCCAGTGCCCAGAGATCCGATACGTCCTCGACGACGATGATGACGGATTGATCGCGCTGCGTGTCGGTGCAGACGGTGCAGGGATCGACCGTATCGACGTTGCCGCAGCGCGAGCAAATCTTCACCTTGTCATAGGCCTCGCCCATCGCATTCGACAGCGGGCCGAGCAACTGGTCCTTCTTCTTGATCAGATGCAGTGCCGCCCGGCGCGCCGAGCGCGGCCCGAGGCCCGGCACCTTCGCCAGAAGCTGGATGAGTTTTTCGATTTCGGGGCCGGTGACTCGTTTTGCCATGCGCCGTTCTTAACTGATATGGAACGGAAACGGAATCGCGGAAGGATTGGCCATCCCATGAAAATCCTGGCGCTGTGCACCGGCAATCCGGAAAGACTGCCGGGCAAGAGCTACAAGACCGGCATCTTCAAACATGCCGTCAACGGTGCGGTGATGATCGATGCCGAAGGTCTGGTCGGCGATGCCATCTGCAACCGCAAACACCATGGCGGTGTCGATCAGGCTGTTTATGTCGAGGGATCGCTGACGCTCGACTGGTGGAGCACCGAGCTCGGTCGGCCATACGAGCCCGGCACTTTCGGCGAAAACATGGTGATCTCGGATCTCGACAATCGCGATGTCGCCGTCGGTGACCGCTTCGTGATCGGCGCTCTCGTCCTCGAAGTCACCGCGTGCCGCATCCCCTGCGCCACGTTTGCCGCCAGGATGGCCGATCCGAAATTCGTCAAACGTTATACCGCCGCCGCCCGTCCCGGCATCTATTGCCGTGTCATCCGGAGCGGCGTGGCCAAGGCCGGAATGTCGGTGGAATGCACGCCCTTTCACGGAGCCAAGATCACCATGCCGGAGCTGATGGAGACTTTCGGTCGACGGCTTCGGGCGGCAGATCGGGCGCGATATCTCGCCGCCCCAATTCACTACAAACTGCGGGCTATGTTGGAATCCGAGAGCGACGAAGCGCGCTAGATCGGACTTTGGGCCTTGAATAGGTGCGCCCGTCTCAGAACGGCAGCTTGAAGCCCGGCGGGATCGGAAGGCCGGCGGTCAGAGCCTTGGTCTTTTCGGCGGCGAGCGCCTCGGCCTTGTCCTTGGCGTCCTTGTGAGCGGCGACGATCAGGTCCTCGAGGATCTCGACATCGTCTTCCTTGAACAGCGACGGGTCGATCTTCAGGCTCTTCAGCTCGCCCTTGCCTGACATGACGACGGCGACGAGGCCGCCGCCCGCCTTGCCTTCGGCCGTGAGCTCGGCGATCTCCGCCTGCATCTGCTCCATCTTGGCCTGCATTTCCTTGACTTTGCCCATCATGCCCATGATGTCGCGCATCGTCTCGCTCCTTGTTGAACTTTTAGAATTCTATGTCGTCGCCGGGCAGGATGTCACCTTCAAGGGATTCGGCGGCAGCCGGCGGCGTCGCCTCGCCTTCCTCGTCCGGTTCGGGCGCCCGCACGCGCACGTCGATGATCTTGGCGCCCGGAAAATGCGCCAGGATCGCCGCGACATCGGGATCTTGACGCGCATCGCTGACGCGCTGTTCCTGTGCCTTGGCTTCCGCCTCCACCATCGTCGGCCCGCCCTCTTCGCGGCTGGTGCTGACGATCCAGTGGATTCCGGTCCATTCCTTGAGCTTGACGGCGAGTTCGTTAAGCAGCGTGTTCGGGGCGCCCTCGGTGAGGTTCACGTCCAGCCGGCCCGGCTCGAGCCGCACCGGCCGCACGAAGTTGCGCACCAGTGCTTTCAATTTGACATCGCGCTTCTCGCCCGCGAGGTCGACGATGTCGCCGATCGAATTGACACGCACGAGCGGCTTCGGAGCCTCTGCAGGCTTTGCCTCGGTACGGCCGATATTCTGCGGTTCGGGATTGGGCACGGCGCGCAGCATCGCCGTCGGCCCTGAGGGTAGTGGCCGTGGTGTCGGCTCGGGTGCGCGCGCCGCGACACTGCTCTGATAGGGGACCCGCGTTCCGCTGCCGCCGCCGTTGCCGGAAGGCGAAGGGGAGGGCCGCGGACCGGCATTGTCGCCGGAAAATTCGGCAAGCCGCCGCGCCGCATCCTCGGGCGCTGGCAGGTGTGCGGCATGTGCAAGTCGGATCAGCACCATCTCGGCTGCTCCTGCCGTCCGCGACGAGCCTTCCGTTTCCGGAATGCCCTTCAGCAGCATCTGCCAGATGCGCGACAGCGTCGTCACCGCAACACCCTTGGCGAATTCCGCCGCCTTGGTGCGTTCGATCTCGCTGAGCGACGGGTCGTTTGCCGCATCCGGCACATATTTCAGCCGCGTCACCAGATGGGTGAAATCGGCAAGGTCGGTCAGCACCACCACCGGATTGGCGCCGGCCTCGTACTGGCTCTGGAACTCGCCGAGTGCGGCGGCCACGTCGCCTTTGATGACGTGCTGGAAGAGATCGACGATCCGGGCACGGTCGGCAAGTCCGAGCATGCCGCGCACGGCTTCCGCCTGCACGGCGCCGGCGCCATGGGCGATCGCCTGGTCAAGCAGCGACAGGCCGTCGCGCGCTGAGCCTTCGGCAGCACGCGCAATCATCGCCAGCGCATCCGCTTCCGCCTCGATGCCTTCCTTGGCGGCGATAGTTGAAAACAGCCCGACAAGATCGGAGGCGCTGATGCGGCGCAGGTCGAAGCGCTGGCAGCGCGACAGCACGGTGATCGGCACCTTGCGGATCTCGGTGGTGGCGAAGATGAATTTCACATGCTCCGGCGGCTCTTCGAGCGTCTTCAACAGGCCGTTGAAGGCCTGCGTCGACAGCATGTGCACTTCGTCGATGATATAGACCTTGTAGCGCGCCGAAACCGGTCGGTAGCGCACCTGCTCGATGATCTCTCTTATATCGTCGATACCGGTATGGGAGGCGGCATCCATCTCGATCACGTCGACATGCCGGCCTTCCATGATTGCCTGGCAGTGTTCGCCGGGCACGCGCAGATCGATCGTCGGCTTGTCGATGTCGGCTGTCTTGTAGTTCAGCGCCCGCGCCAGGATGCGCGCCGTCGTCGTCTTGCCGACGCCGCGCACGCCGGTCAGCATGTAAGCCTGGGCGATGCGGCCGGTTTCGAAGGCATTGGTGAGGGTGCGGACCATCGGCTCCTGGCCGACCATCAGGTCCGTGAAATCCTTGGGGCGGTATTTGCGAGCCAGCACCCGGTACCCGGTGCCCGTCGAGGCGGCATCTTTTGATTGTCGCTCGGTGTCGCTCATCGCCCTGCTTGTCGCCCGGATCGTCGGGCACTTCGTGGAGAGAAGGTGGGAGGCTGGCACGATGACCCGTGCCGGGCTCGTTAGGGCTGCTTCCTTCCGGACCTGACCCGGTTGGCGAGTGGCTCGTCCACCACCAACCTCCCGGATGCACATATCGGCAATATCGTCATCAAAAGCAAGCCAACATGCAAAAAAACTGCTAGTCGTTGGAAAACATGAGGAGAATGCCCTTTGAACGGTTTCGTGCTCGACCCCCGGCTGGAAAACGATAGCGTCAGCATCATGGTTACCGGTCTCTGCGATCTGAGATTGTCGAGGGATGCCCGCTGGCCCTGGCTCATTCTTGTGCCGCGCCGGGCCGATATCACCGAAATCTTCGAACTGACGCCGCTCGACCAGGTGCTGCTCGCCTTCGAGACGGAACTGGTCTCCAAAGCCCTGAAGGAGATCACCGGCGCGACAAAAATCAATGTCGGGGCTCTTGGCAATATCGTCCGCCAGCTTCATGTTCATGTCATTGCCCGCTTCGAAGGCGATGCCAACTGGCCGGGTCCCGTCTGGGGCTTCGGGAGCGCGGAACCCTACGAAGACGGAAAGAGAGATGAATTCACAGTGAAGCTGCGGGAAGCCCTTTCATCATGAGTCATTCGCTTTTCGATTCGGATGTGCCGCATCCGGAACCCAGCAATCTCACGGCCTTTGCCGCCAATGACCTCAATCGCGATTCCGAGCATCGCGACGAACAGTCCGTCGAAAAGGCGCTGGCCAAGGACGGCACCCATATCTTCGCCTTCGCCGGGGATAAGCTGGTGCTGAAGCATGACGGCCAGGTGCTTGATCCGCTCTTTGCCCGCTATGAGCTCCAGGAATTGCAGCCGGATTGGGATGAGACGGTGCTTCTCGGTTATCGTAAATCAGGCGAGCCGCGCCTTGCCGTTCCCGTCGGCATCGGCGTCGACGACCTCACCAGCCAATACAAGCCCGCCGATGGTCGCACGCTGTTTCGCGAAATGCTGATCGACGAGGTGTTGCTCGGCGAATTCGCCCAGGCCGCCAGCCTCATCCGCTGGAATGGCGACAACCGCTTCTGCGGCCGCTGCGGCTCGGCGATGGAGATCCACATCGGCGGCTACAAGCGTGTCTGCGCCGCCTGCCAACACATGATCTTTCCCCGCACCGATCCCGTCGTCATCATGCTGACGATCGACGAGAAACGCGACCTCTGCCTGCTCGGCCGCAGCCCGCATTTCGCGCCCGGCATGTATTCCTGCCTTGCCGGCTTCGTCGAACCCGGCGAGACCATCGAGAATGCCGTGCGTCGCGAAACGCTGGAAGAATCCGGCATCCGCACCGGCCGCATCCGCTACCACGCCTCGCAGCCCTGGCCGATGCCGCATTCCCTGATGATCGGCTGTTACGCCGAGGCGAAATCCACCGAAATCAACCGCGACGAGACGGAACTCGAGGATTGCCGCTGGTTCACCCGCGAGGAAACGATCGAGATGCTGGAACGCCCGAGCGCGACAGGCAAGGCCTCGCCGCCGAAAGGGGCGATCGCCCACCGCCTGATGCGCGACTGGGTGGAGTGGAAGCGCTAGCGTCATGCCGGTCGCCCGCTCGGAACGGCTGCTGACGCTGCTGCAGACGCTCCGGCGTTACCGCCGGCCGGTGACCGGCACGGTGCTGGCTGAGGAGACCGGCGTCAGCCTGCGCACGCTGTATCGCGATATTGCCAGCCTGCAGGCGCAGGGCGCGATGATCGAAGGCGAAGCCGGCATCGGTTATGTGCTGAAGCCGGGGTTCATGCTGCCGCCGATGATGTTTTCAGAAGAAGAGCTGGAGGCATTGGTGCTTGGCTCGCGCTGGGTGGCTCGCGCCGCCGAGCCGCGCCTTGCCGGCGCCGGCGCCGACGCGCTGGCCAAGATTGCCGCCGTGCTGCCGGCCGATATGCGGGAGATGATCGATTCGGCAGCCCTTTTCGTCGGCCCCAAACGCCGGGACGAGGACAAGGCCGATGTTTCGGCCATCCGCAAGGCGATCCGTCTGGAGCGCATCCTCGAACTGCATTATGGCGACGAGCAGGGCCGAATCTCGCGCCGTCGCGTCTGGCCTTTTGCGCTCGGTTATTTCGAGCATGTCCGTGTCCTCATGGCCTGGTGCGAACTGCGCCAGGATTTCCGCCATTTCCGCACCGACCGCATTATCGACATGGCGTTGCATGAGGTGCGTTATCCGCGCCGCCGCACGGTACTGCTCAAGGAGTGGCGTGAGACGCAGGACGTTCCGGTCGAGAACTAACGCTGCTGCCAGAAACTGTCAGTAGGCAGGGTTATTATGAGTACCATTCCACCAGGAAGGAGTACTGATCATGGTAACGCCTCCAGCCATTCATTTGACCAACGACCGCTTTACGGGCGACACCTTTGCCGATGTCATTTCGGCCGAAACTTTTGCCGATGTCCGCCAGTCGGCGCGCTCCGGCCTGCTGCATCTGGTCATCAATATTTTCAGGTTTCCCAAGGGGAACCGCACCAGCCTCGACCTTGAAGCAACGCCGGATTACCTAAAGCGCGACCTCGGCTTCATCGACGGACGCGGCCCGCACTGCGAGGACCGTTTCCCGCTTTAGGTCGCCTATCCCTTCCAACAATCTGCCTGACGAGAACGGGGCGTTGCGATCGCTACGCCCCGTCGCACCCTGCTGCCATGAATTGGCAGCAGGCGATCCCTCGCGGATTTATTTCACAACAACGGGAGAACCGAAATGACCAGCCCCAATCTCATAATCCTTTACGTCAAGGACCCGGCCGAAAGCGCCAGTTTCTACCGGAACCTCTTGAACCGCGAACCGGCCGTGGAAGCGCCGAATTTCGTCGCTTTTCCGCTCGAGGGCGGCTTCACGCTCGGCCTCTGGCGGCGCAGCAAGGTCGAGCCGCAGCCCTCCGCCATCGGCAACCGCGGCGAAGTGGCTTTCATGGTCGAGGGAGAAAATGCCGTCGCCAGGCACTATGAGGACTGGCGTCAACGCGGCCTGCCGATCGCCCAGGAACTGACCGAGCTGGATTTTGGCCCGACCTTCGTCGTGCTCGATCCTGACGGTCATCGCCTGCGCGTCTGTGAGCCGGATAAATAATCGCCGAATGACGAGGTCTGTTTAAGAACGGGGCCTGTTTAAAGCAGGCCTCGCATCGCGTGCCCCTTGTAGACGCCGAGAATCCTCACTTTCTCGGAGAAGAAGCGCAGTTCCTCCAATGCCCGGCGCACGTTCGGATCGTTCGGATGGCCTTCGATATCGGCGTAGAACTGCGTCGCCACGAATTTTCCGCCGAGCTGGTAGCTTTCCAACTTGGTCATATTGATATTGTTGGTGGCAAAACCGCCAAGCGCCTTATAGAGCGCGGCCGGAATGTTGCGGACGTTGAAGACGAAGGTGGTGACGACCTTTTCTTCCGCCGAATTCCGTTGTGCCCATTCTTCGTCACGGGACAGGATAACGAAACGGGTGACGTTGTTTTCAGTATCCTCGACATTCTCGGCGATGATCTCCAGACCGTAGAGATCGGCGGCAAGGCGCGGTGCCAAGGCGGCCATCGAGCGGTCGCCGGTTTCCTTCACGAGCTTTGCCGCCCCGGCCGTATCGCCGGCGATCACCGGCTTCCAGCCATTGGCGCGAACGATCTTGCGGCACTGGCCGAGCGCGTGGATATGGCTGTGCACCGTGCGGATCTCGTCCTTGGTCACCCCGGGCAGCACCATCAGCTGGAAACGGATCGGCATGAAATATTCGCCGATGATGTGCAGCCGCGATTCCGGCAGCAGATGGTGGATATCGGCGACGCGCCCGGCAATCGTGTTCTCGATCGGGATCATCCCGATGTCGGCGTCGCCGTTGTCGACCGCCGTGAACGCATCCTCGAAGGTCTGGCAGGGCAGCGGCTCCATGGTCGGAAACATGTCGCGGCTGGCCATGTCGGAATTGGCGCCGAACTCGCCCTGGAAGGCGATCCTGTTGGTCTTGATATTCATGATGGTTCCGTCAATTCGACTTTGCGGAGAGGATGCGCCGCGCTTTTTCGAGGTCGGCGGGAGTATCGACACCAAGCGGAACCGTGTCAACGATCTCGGCATCGATGCGCATGCCGGCCTCCAGTGCCCGCAATTGCTCCAGCGATTCGCGCTTTTCGAGCGTCGACGGACCGAGCGAGACGAATCGTTCAAGCGCTGCCCGCCGATAGGCATAAAGGCCGATATGGTGGTAGAGAGGCCCCTGACCGTAAGGCGCGGTTGCCCGGGTGAAATAGAGCGCATGCAGACGGGCGTCGGAAAGCGGCGAGCCGACGATCTTGACGATGTGCGGCGCGGTCTTGTCCTCCTCATTGTCGATTATGGTCGTCAGCGTCCCGATATCGACCGCCTCGTTTTCGAGAGGGCGCAAGGCTGCGCGCACCGTTTCCGGATCGATCGTCGGCAGATCGCCCTGGACGTTGACGATGATTTTCGCCTTTCCGTCCGGATCGACTTTCGTCAGCGCCTCGAAGATCCGATCGGAACCCGACTGATGATCCGTGCTGGTCATGACGACCTCGAAGCCGGCCGCGGCCACGGCATCGAACACTTGATCATCGTCGACGGCGACGACGACCCGGCCGATGGCCGCTTCCCTGGCGCGCAGCGCCACCTGAACGATCATCGGCAGGCCGCAAATATCGGCAAGCGGCTTGCCCGGAAGCCGAGTGGAGGCCATGCGCGCCGGGATCAATACGAGCACGCCGTCTAAATTTGAATCACTCATTGTTCGGGCCTTCTATTCCGGGCTGAAAAGTGTCAAAAAGTCTCACGCACAAGACCATTTAGACAGTTGCAACGATCCACCAAAAGACATAGGTTCCGCGCGATTTCAAGATGGTCCGGTTTATGGTCTGCCGGCTGCAAGGGGAGCATTGCAGATGAATTCATACGTCAATACGGCCGTGGGGGCGCTGCTCGGGACGATTTTCGTTCTGATGTCTGTCTCCATCGCGTCCGAAGGGATCTTCCATTCCGAAGCGCCGGAAAAGGAAGGTTTCGCGATCGTTGCCGAAGAGGCGCCTGCCGCTGGTGGTGAGGCTGCGCCTGCCGTTGCCGTTCCGATCGCGCAATTGCTCGCTTCTGCAGATGCCAAGGCCGGTGAAACGGTCTTCAAGAAGTGTCAGGCCTGTCATGACGGCACCAAAGGGGGACCGAACAAGGTCGGTCCCAACCTCTTTGGTGTCGTAGATCGCCCGATCGCCTCGCATGAAGGCTTCGCCTATTCCGCTCCCATGAAGGATTTCTCCAAGGGCGGCAGCGAGAAGTGGACTTTCGAATATCTCAACAAGTTCCTGCTGGCGCCGAAGAAGGACGTTCCCGGCACTGCGATGGGCTTCGCCGGTCTGGCGAAGGATCAGGATCGCGCCAACGTCATCCTCTACCTGCACACGCTGGCCGATTCGCCGGTGCCGCTGCCGGATCCGAAAACCGCGACGCAGTGACGCAGCAGGACAATCGCATGGTATGGAAGCCCGGCCCGCAAGCCGGGCTTTCGTTTTGCGGAGATCCGCCAAGCAATTCCAGGCAAAGCGCGAAGTGGTTTTGCCGGGAATCGCGTAAAAAAGCTGAACCGCTCTAGGCGCCGAGGAAATAGGCCCAGAGCGAGACCGTGATGGCGCCGAGCGCCGTCGTCACCGTGATAGTCGAGGCGGCAAGGCTGTGACCGACGCCGAAGCGGTTGGCGATCAGCCAGGCGTTGACGCCCGTCGGTACGGAGGAAGTCAGCACGATCGCTGCCGTCCATTCGGGGCTGAGGCCGAGGAGATGGCTCGCCGCCCACACGCAACCGGGCAGCAGTAGCAGCTTGCATGTCGAGGTGACGCTGGCGATGCCGACATTGCCGGAGACGCCGTATTTCTCCAGCGCCATGCCGAGCGATATCAGCGCCGCCGGACCGGCGATGCCGGCGATCTGCCCGACGACCGATGCCACCGCCGTCGGCATGGTGAGACCGGAAAGATGCACGGCCATGCCGGCCGCAAGCCCGATCACCAGCGGGTTGCGCACGAGATTGATGGCGATCTGGCGTAGCACGAACATCATGCTGCGGTCGCTTTTGCCGTCGATCTTGCGCTCGGCATGCTCCATCAGCACCGTGCCCGCGACCATCATGACAGGCAGATGCACGGCAAGCAGGATCGACAGCGCCACCAGCCCCTCGTCGCCGACGGTACGCTCGACCAGCGGCAGTCCGATAAAGACATTGTTGGCGAAGGCCGAGGAAACGCCGGCCAAGACACCGATGCGTTCGTCGCGGCCGAAGAGCCGCGTGGCGGCGAGATGGCCGGCCGTCCAGGTGATGGCGACGCCGGAAAAATAGACGATCCAGAGCCGGAAGGGCGAGGCGCCATGAAAATCCGCCTCGGCGATGGTGCGAAAGAGCAGCAGCGGCACGGCGATCTTGAAGACGAATTCGCCGAGCGCATCGCCGACATTCGATGCCATCAGGCCGCTGCGGACGATCACCCAGCCGATGAGAATCAGGAGGAAGATGGGAAGGACGTCGAGAATGATGGCTGACATGAGGGAGGTTGCTCTGCGCGGGGAGTATCCGACATCTACAGCGTCGCGCGCTTTTCAGATGCGCAAAGGACACTGCAGCACTTTGAATTCCTGCATAATTCCGTAAAGCGGAATCGATTTACGGAATTATTGAGTACCAGCAAACTGTTTGGATTGAAAAGGCCATCACCGCCCGATCCGGCAGCCGGGGCACCCAAAGGCAAAAAAAGCGGGCTCAGCCCGCTTTTCCGCTCCGGCCCTGCCGGATATCCGGATCACAAAGCTGCCAGTTCATCCGTGGTCAGCATCGCGCCGGTAAGATCGAAGGGTCATCCCTCGTGCGCCCGGCTGCAACTGAAAGCTGCTCATGCCGGTCTTCCTGCGAGTATTTCTAGATTTTGAAAATGACAGCGACATGACGAATAGGCGGCACTTTTGCGAAGAAATAGAAGCGTCGTCCCATTTATCCTTCCAAACCGCGGAAATTTCGCTAAGACCAAACCCCGGCTATCACAAATCCGGGGACTTCCCTTTTCATGACAAGATTCGATGTTCTGACAGTCGGCAACGCAATCGTGGATATCATTGCCCGTTGCGACGACCAGTTCCTCATTGACAACCAGATCACCAAAGCGGCGATGAACCTCATCGATGCCGAACGCGCCGAACTTCTATATTCGCGCATGGGACCGGCGCTCGAAGCCTCCGGCGGCAGCGCCGGCAATACCGCGGCGGGCGTGGCTAACCTCGGCGGCAAGGCTGCCTATTTCGGCAATGTCGCCGCCGATCAGCTCGGTGACATCTTCACCCACGACATCCGCGCCCAGGGCGTCCACTATCAGACCCGGCCCAAGGGCACTTTCCCGCCGACGGCGCGCTCGATGATCTTCGTCACCGAGGACGGCGAGCGTTCGATGAACACCTATCTCGGCGCCTGCGTCGAGCTCGGCCCCGAAGACGTCGAGCCCGACGTCGTCGCCGACGCCAAGGTCACCTATTTCGAAGGTTATCTCTGGGATCCGCCACGCGCCAAGGAAGCGATTCTCGACTGTGCCCGCATCGCCCACGAAAACGGCCGCGAAATGTCGATGACGCTGTCCGACAGTTTCTGCGTCGGCCGCTACCGCGGCGAATTCCTCGATCTGATGCGCTCCGGCAAGGTCGATATCGTCTTCGCCAATCGCCAGGAAGCGCTGTCGCTCTACGAGACCGATGATTTCGAGGAGGCGCTGAACAGGATCGCCGCCGATTGCAAGATCGCTGCCGTGACGATGAGCGAGCATGGCGCCGTCATCCTGAAGGGCAACGAGCGTTTTTACGTCGATGCGATCCGGATCAGGGAAGTTGTCGATACGACGGGCGCCGGCGACCTCTTCGCCTCCGGTTTCCTCTATGGCTACACCCAGGGGCGCTCTCTGGAGGATTGCGGCAAGCTCGGCTGCCTGGCCGCCGGCATTGTCATTCAGCAGATCGGCCCGCGCCCGATGACCTCGCTTGCCGAGGCCGCCAAACAGGCAGGGCTTATTTAAAGGCTTCGCCGGGATAGGCGCCCCAGATCTCCGACTGCGCCACCCAGCCGGAGGCACCTTCGGTTTCGGCCCGGCACCAGTCGCCGTTGCATTCGCCGATCGTGATCATCACGCCGGGTTCCAGCTTGGCGACGATCGAGGCGGAGGGCAGCGCCTCGCGGCGCAGATTGACATAGACGCCCTTGCCTTTCGTCTTCATCCAGGGGGCGGCGATCGCCGCGCGCTGACCCGATAGCAGCGACTGGTTGACCCAGCCTTCGGTCCCGTCGGCATCGCGGATGCGGCGCCAGTTGTCGTATTCCTGGATGATTTCCACCGGCAGGCCGGATTTCAGGTACATCCACGAGACGGCGTAATCCGTTCCCGGGCCGATGCGCAGATTGACGCGCTTGGATTTCAGGGTGACGAAACGCGGCAATGGCAATCCGCTTGGACCTTTGGCCGCCTGCGCATGGGCGAATTCGACGGTTCCCATGGATGTAGCCAGAGCGATGGCAAGGGCGAGGCAGGACTTCAGAACTTTGCTGCGCATGGAGGTTTCCGTTTGCTCGAATTCGCGGGCAGGCCCGGCCTGCTCGCGGTCCGGGCTCTGACATTCCCCGGCTGCACCGCGAGTTTTGTTTGTCTTCGCGTGCGGGTCTGGTAGAAAATGCCCGGAATGGGAAAATTATCACCCCTCTTGGTTAAAGACCTCTGAACAAGGCACCACAGCCAGCCATGACAGCGAAGAAAAAACCGAAGGTCTACATCACCCGCAAGCTGCCCGATGCCGTCGAAACCCGCATGCGCGAGCTCTTCGACGCCGAGCTGAACATCGACGATGCGCCGCGTTCCGTTCCCGAGCTTGTCGCCGCGGTCAAGACCGCCGACGTGCTGGTGCCGACCGTCACCGACCGCATCGACGCGGCGCTGATCGAACAGGCGGGGCCACAGATGAAGCTGATTGCGAGCTTCTCCAACGGCACCGATCACATCGACGTCGAGGCGGCGGCGCGCAAGGGCATCACCGTCACCAACACGCCGAACGTCCTGACCGAGGACACCGCCGACATGACCATGGCGCTGATTCTCGCTGTTCCGAGAAGGCTTGGTGAGGGGGCGCGTGTGCTGACCGACAAGCCGGGCGAATGGGCCGGCTGGTCTCCCACCTGGATGCTCGGCCGGCGCATTCACGGCAAGCGCATCGGCATCGTCGGCATGGGCCGCATCGGTACGGCGGTGGCCCGCCGCGCCAAGGCGTTCGGCCTGTCGATCCACTATCACAACCGCAAACGCGTCAATCCAGCCGTCGAGGACGAGTTGGAGGCGACCTATTGGGAAAGCCTCGACCAGATGCTCGCCCGCGTCGACATCGTTTCGATCAATTGTCCGTCGACGCCGGCGACCTTCCACCTGATTTCGGCGCGCCGTCTGGCGCTGCTGCAGCCGACGGCCTATCTCGTCAACACCGCGCGCGGCGACGTGGTCGATGAGGCTGCGCTGATCAAATGCCTCAGGGAGGGCCGGATTGCCGGCGCCGGCCTCGACGTCTTCGAAAACGAGCCTGCCGTCAACCCGAAGCTCGTCAAACTCGCCAATGAGGGCAAGGTCGTGCTGCTGCCGCATATGAGTTCGGCGACGATCGAAGGCCGCGTCGATATGGGCGACAAGGTCATCATCAATATCCGCACCTTCATCGACGGTCACAGGCCGCCCAATCGGGTGCTGCCGGGGCGTTGAAGCCGTGCATTTGATTTAGACGGGGCGAATCGTCGGCGCAATGGCCTTGCGCATCTCGATGAACGTCGTCCGGGCAAAGCCGGGATGCGCTTTCTCGGCGGTTCTGGAAAATCCCCAGGCGGCAAAGACGGTATGATTTTCCGTGAGCTCGATCCGCGTTTCCAGCCGCAAGGCGGGAAGGTCGAGCGATGCGGCCGTTTCCTCGGCAATCGTCAGCAGCCGCTTGCCAATGCCCTTTCCCTGCGCTTCGGGCAGAACGGCGAGTTTGCCGACATAGAGACAATCGGCCTCCGGCCGCAGGAAGAGGCAGCCGATCAGCTTTTCGCCGTCGATGGCGACATGGCCGATCTCGGCCCTGGCCTTTTCGGCTAGTGACTCGGTCGTGAGCTTGAGCGCCGAGGATGGCGGGTCGATCCTGCCGTTCATGGAAGCGAAGGCGGCGAGGATGAGCGCGAGCAGTTCGTCCCAGCGCGTGAAGCTCTGGTCGAGAGGGACGATTGTCATCCGGTCTGCCTCTCCCGCGTGCGGCGTCTTCTGTAGCGGACCGTGTCGAAGCGGGCCGAGAGCGCGTCGTAGAGCAGCAGCCGTCCGACCAGTGGTTCGCCGGTGCCCGTGATGAGCTTGATCGCTTCCATCGCCATCATCGTGCCGATGACGCCGGTCAGCGCGCCGATGATGCCGGCCTCGGCGCAGGCAGGAATGAGCCCCGCCGGCGGCGCTTCCGGAAAGAGGTCACGATAACAAGGGTAGAGTGTTCCGTCCTCGGTACTCTCATAGGGCTTGAGAACCGTCAGCGAACCGTCGAAACGGCCGACGGCGCCGGTGACGAGCGGAATGCGCGCTTCCTCGGCCGCATCGGCGGCGGCATAACGCGTGTCGAAATTGTCGGAGCCGTCGATCAGCAGATCGAAGCCGGAGAGCTGACGGCGGGCGGCCTCCGGGGAAAAGCGTTCCTCGAAGCGGATCAGCCGGACATGCGGATTGAGCCGGGCGATGGCGAAGGCAGCACTCTCCGTCTTCAACTCGCCGATCGTTCCGGAATCATGGATCACCTGGCGCTGCAGGTTGGAGAGCGACACCCGGTCGTCGTCGACGATACCGAGCGTGCCGACGCCGGCTGCGGCCAGATATTGCAGGATCGGCGCGCCGAGGCCGCCGGCGCCGATCACCAGCACGCGGGCGGCTTTCAGCTTCTGCTGGCCGGCGCCCCCGATCTCGGGGAGCAGGATGTGGCGGTGATAACGGGCGATTTCGTCCGAGCTGAGCGGTTCCATGGCACCGATGTTATCATGACGGCCGACGTCGGGAAAAGCTGCCTCGGTCATTCGAACACCCGTCCCTCCGCCACCGTGAAAAACTGCGCCCTGTCGCCCAGCGCCGAAAACATCGAGCGATCCGTTCCGGTCATGAAGGCCTGGCCGCCGAGCCCGTCGATGAGATCGAACAGCGCGGCGCGTCTATTCTCGTCGAGATGCGCTGCGATTTCGTCCAGCAGCAGGATCGGCGCATGGCCGGTGAGATTGCCGACGAGGCGCGCATGCGCAAGCACCAGGCCGACAAGCAATGCTTTCTGCTCGCCGGTGGAACAACGCTCCGCCTCCATCGCCTTTTCGCGGTGATGCACGATGAGATCGGCCCGGTGCGGCCCCTCGAGCGTGCGCCCTGCGCCGGCATCGCGATAGCGGCTCTCTGCCAGCATCGCCGCGTAATCGTCCTCGAGGTCGACCGAGGGGCGCGAAAATTGTCCGTCCATGAAGCCCGAGAGCTGCAGCGATGCCGAAGGGAAGGGCGAAGTCTCCCGCGTTTCTTCGATCAGCCGGGTCAGCAGGCCGAGCATCTCCTGGCGGGCGAGCGCCATGGCGATGCCGAGGCTTGCCATTTGCTCCTCGATGCCGGCGAGCCAGGAGGGATCGAAGCGGCCCTCGTCCAGCAATTTGTTGCGGCTGCGCATGGCGCGCTCGAAATCGCTGGCGCGGCGGCCATGGGCGGGATCGAGCGACAGCACCAGCCGGTCGAGAAAACGGCGCCGGTCGGAAGAGGCGCCGGTAAAGAGGCCGTCCATCGCCGGCGTCAACCAGAGAAGGCGCAGGTGGTCGGTCAACTCGTCGGCAGTCTTTGCCGGGGTGCCGTTGATGCGCAGCCTGCGGGTGGTGGTCTCCTCGCCTGTTTCGATGCCGGTGCCGATCTCGACGTCGCCCTCCATGCCGTCGAGTGCGGCGAAGATCGAAAAGCCGCCAGCCGCGCCGACCCGGGTTATATCGCCATAGGCGGCGCGGCGCAGACCGCGGCCGGGCGAAAGCAGCGAGACGGCCTCCATGAGATTGGTCTTGCCGGCGCCGTTGTCTCCCGTGAGCACGGCGTGTCGACCGTCAAGGGTAAGGGCCGCCGCCGCATAATTGCGGAAGTCGGTCAGCTTCAGACGGGAAAGAGAAACCTTGTGCGGCATCGAATGTCCGGAATCGTGAAGCGTGACAGCTAAGCCTAAGCGGCGTTGATGGCAAGGCTGACAGCTTGACGGCCGTGGATCGCGTGCCCTGGTGGTGTCGCACCGAGGCTTGGGGGCCACATGGGGATAAGTTCAGGGCGCGAAATACCGCGGGGGCATATTTTCCGGCAGATCCCGTGACCGAGGTCCTGGCGTCCGGCACCCTTCCGATGTAACGGTCAGCATGCCGCCCTCTAATCAGCTAAAAATACAACCTGAGAGAGGATGATCCGATATCGCTGGACCGATACCGTCGACGGTCACGCTCAATGTCGTCAAGCGCCAGATATTCGGGCTTTTGCCGCATTCCCTTGAGGCCACTGACGTAACGTAAGGTCCAAAAAAAGTCGGTTGAAATTTGCAACTGTAGGGTTGAGTTATCCCGTGAAAACGATATGGTAAACGAACCGTTTACGTATCAGAGAGTGATGAAGTGCCAGATCCGGTTGATATTATCGTTGGTCGCAACGTAAGACAGTTTCGCGCTCTTCGCCGTGTTTCCCAGCTCGAGCTTGGCGAAGCACTCGGACTGACTTTCCAGCAGATCCAGAAATACGAAAAGGGGACGAACCGCGTTTCCGCCAGCAAGCTGCATCAGATCGCGGTTTTTCTCGATGTCGATATCTCTGCTCTTTTCGAGGGAGCCGGCATATCGCAATTCGGCAGCCGTATCGAACTCAGCCCCGACGCCTATGCGCTTGCGCTGAGCTACGACAAGCTGAGCTCACCGGCAGGCAAGGAAGCGGTCAAGACCATTGTCACCCTCATGACAGGCGAAGCGGCAGAAACCGCCGTCTGATCCCCGCTGCCGGCTCACCGAAAAGCACGATCTGTTCCGGGCCTGAATTATGTCCGGATAGATATGGCTATGCAGCGGTTGGGGAACGGCGTGCATCAGGACAAAGACTGGACGCAGGTCACCTGAATGAGGTTCGATATCGCGTTTTAGTGAATCTCGCATTCGTGCAGCGCCATCAGCAGGTCGTCCTGCGTCTGGTGGCCGGCATGATAGAGGTCGATCGCGATGCTGGCGATCGAAAGGCCCTGCTGGCTGCGAAGCTTGATATTGCGCTCGGCGCACCATGTGTAGATGGCGCCGGCGAGAACGTCGACGTCTTCGGACTGAGAGGAAAAGGCTGGCGCCATGGTCGATACCCTTGGTTTGGTTGTTCCCACTAGAGCATTTCCGTTTTTCTCCGATTCACGGAAATGCTCTATCTTTTTGTTTATTCCCGGCAAAAGCGTTTCACGCTTTGCCTGGCAAAACCGCTGCGCACTTTTGCTGCAATTGCTCTAAAGCACGTCGCGTCGAGCAAAGGATGCTCTATCGCTTCGAACCTGGGCATCGTCCCTTCCGAATATCGCTTCCGGTTTTCGGTGTTGTGCGCTGACGGCAGAGACTGAATTCATTTGGAAAACTTGCAAGCGGCATCATCTGGCTGCGTTAATGCAAGTCGTCTTCCCTCGCGCCGCCGTGTCGTTCTGGAACAGATTTCCCGGCACGAACGGCGAATGTCGCAAATTGGGACTCGCGCAACAAAAAGCCGGAGACGTTTCCGTCCCCGGCTTTAGAGATAGGCGTGTCGATCGCCGCTCAGCCTTCGAAGAATTCCTTCATCCGGGCAAAGAAGCCCGTCGATTCAGGATTGTTCTCCTTGGAGGAAAGCTGCTCGAATTCCTGAAGCAGTTCGCGCTGGCGCTTGGTGAGCTTCTGCGGTGTCTCGATCTGGATCTGGATGTAGAGGTCGCCCGTCTGTGCCGAACGCAGCACCGGCATGCCCTTGCCCTTGAGGCGGAACTGTTTGCCGGCCTGCGTGCCCTCGGGCACGCTCACGCGCGACTTGGTGCCGTCGAGCGTCGCCACGTCGAAGGTGCCGCCGAGCGCGGCCGTCGTCATCGAGATCGGAACGGCGCAATAGAGATCGGCTCCGTCGCGCTGGTAGAATTCATGCGGTTTGACGGACAGGAAGATATAGAGGTCACCGGCCGGTCCGCCGCGGGCGCCGGCTTCGCCTTCGCCCTGCAGGCGGATGCGCGTACCGTCCTCGATGCCGGCGGGAATGTTGACCGAGAGCGAACGCTCTTCCGTCACCCGGCCCTGGCCATGGCACTTCGGGCAGGGGTCGGGAATGATCTGGCCGCGGCCGTGGCAGGTCGGGCAGGTCCGCTCGATCGAGAAGAAGCCCTGGGCCGCGCGCACGCGTCCCGATCCCTGGCAGGTGCCGCAGTTCTTCGGCTGTGTGCCGGGCTTGGCGCCAGAGCCCGAACAGACGTCGCAGGTGATCGACGTGGGAACGCGGATCTGCGCCGTCTTGCCGGAGAAAGATTCTTCCAGCGTTATTTCCATGTTGTAGCGAAGATCGGCGCCGCGCTCGCGGCCGCCCGACGAGCGCTGGCGCGCGCGCCCTCCACCCATCATCTCGCCGAAGATATCCTCGAAAATGTCGGAGAAGCCGCCGCCGGCAAATCCGCCGCCACCGCCGCCCATGCCGCCCTGCTCGAAGGCCGCATGGCCATAACGGTCATAGGCCGCCCGCTTCTGCGGGTCCTTGAGCATCTCGTAGGCTTCGTTGATTTCCTTGAACTTGCGTTCGGCGTCCTTGTCATCCGGGTTCTTGTCCGGATGGAATTTCATCGCCAGTTTGCGGAAGGCGCTCTTCAGCTCTTTCTCGTCCGCCGTCTTGGCTACACCCAGAGTTTCGTAATAGTCCGCTTTTGCCATTAAGGATTAAACCCCGGAAATGGATTTCCGGCTGCCATGGTGAGCAGCCGGATCAGGTGTTGAAGCATAACCACGCCGTCGCGGATTACGCGGACTTCTTGCGGTCGTCGTCCTTGATTTCCTCGTAGTCGGCATCGACGACATTGTCGCCGCCTTCCGCGGAGGCATCGCCGGCAGCGCCGCCTTCGGCCTGCTGTGCTTCATAGATCGCCTGGCCGAGCTTCATCGACACTTCCATCAGCGTCTGGGTCTTGGCCTTGATGTCGTCGGCATCCGGCTCGGAGGCTTCCGAAGCCGTCTTCAGCGCGGCGATCGCATCCGAGATCGCGGTGCGGTCGGCCTCGGAAACCTTGTCGCCGTAATCCTTCAGCGACTTTTCTGTCGAATGGATCAGGCTTTCGGCCTGGTTCCGGGCTTCGACGGCCTCGCGGCGCTTCTTGTCCTCGGTGGCATGGGCTTCAGCATCCTTGACCATCTTCTCGATGTCGGCGTCGGAAAGGCCGCCGGAAGCCTGGATGCGGATCTGCTGTTCCTTGCCGGTGCCCTTGTCCTTGGCCGAAACCTGCACGATGCCGTTGGCGTCGATGTCGAAGGTGACTTCGATCTGCGGCATGCCGCGCGGCGACGGCGGCAGACCGACGAGGTCGAACTGGCCGAGCAGCTTGTTGTCGGCGGCCATTTCGCGCTCGCCCTGCGAAACGCGGATGGTGACGGCCTGCTGGTTGTCTTCGGCGGTCGAGAAGGTCTGGCTCTTCTTCGTCGGGATCGTCGTGTTGCGTTCGATCAGACGGGTGAAGACACCGCCGAGCGTTTCGATGCCGAGCGACAGCGGCGTCACGTCGAGGAGCAGCACGTCCTTGACGTCGCCCTGCAGAACGCCGGCCTGGATGGCGGCGCCAAGCGCCACGACTTCATCCGGGTTGACGCCCTTGTGCGGCTCCTTGCCGAACAGCTGCTTGACGACTTCCTGGACCTTCGGCATGCGGCTCATACCGCCGACGAGAACCACTTCGTCGATTTCGGCGGCGGTAACGCCGGCATCCTTGAGGGCTGCCTTGCACGGCGCGATGGTGCGCTGGACGAGATCGTCGACCAGGCTTTCGAGCTTGGCGCGGGTCAGCTTCAGCGTCAGATGCTTCGGACCGGAGGCGTCGGCGGTGATGAACGGCAGGTTGATTTCGGTCTGCTGCGAGGACGACAGCTCGATCTTAGCCTTTTCGGCAGCTTCCTTGAGGCGCTGCAGGGCAAGCTTGTCGTTCTTCAGGTCGATGCCGTTGTCCTTCTTGAACTCGGCGACGAGATATTCGACGAGACGCATGTCGAAGTCTTCACCGCCGAGGAAGGTATCGCCGTTGGTGGACTTCACTTCGAAGACGCCGTCGCCGATCTCAAGGATCGAAATATCGAAGGTGCCGCCGCCAAGGTCGTAGACAGCGATGGTCTTGCCGTCCTTCTTGTCGAGGCCGTAGGCGAGGGCTGCAGCGGTCGGCTCGTTGATGATGCGCAGGACTTCAAGACCGGCGATGCGGCCGGCATCCTTGGTTGCCTGGCGCTGCGCGTCGTTGAAGTAGGCGGGAACGGTGATGACGGCCTTTTCGACCTTTTCGCCGAGATAGGATTCGGCGGTTTCCTTCATCTTCTGAAGGATCATCGCGGAAATCTGTGCGGGCGAATAGCCCTTGCCATTGGCTTCGACCCAGGCATCGCCATTGTCGCCCTTGACGATGGTGAAGGGAACGAGGTGCTTGTCCTTCTCGACGGTCGGATCTTCGTAGCGGCGGCCGATCAGGCGCTTGACCGCAAAGAGCGTGTTCGTCGGGTTGGTGACTGCCTGGCGCTTGGCCGGCTGGCCGACGAGGCGTTCGCCATCATCGGAAAATGCCACCATGGAAGGGGTCGTGCGTGCACCTTCCGCATTCTCGATAACCTTGGCGTCCTTGCCGTCCATGACTGCGACGCAGGAATTTGTCGTTCCAAGGTCGATACCAATTACTTTTGCCATGTCATTCTCTCCTTGAAGCAAGCTGTCGGAACCCCGAGAAGGCATTTCCCTGACAGCCCCTTACGGGATGGGTCTACTTAAGATTACGCAATCGTGATTGCGGTGATGCGGCGTATATAAGGAGCGGTTTTCTGGACTGCAAGGCGAGAAATGGCCCGGAATCCGGCAAAACGAATGTGTTGCATTCAATTTTGACAGTCGCCGGGAAAGAGCTTGCCTCATGTCCGCAAAGCGGTCGATATCTAGAGCATCGGCCTTGCGCCGGGCATGCAGCAAAGGATCTCACTGGCCCATGATCAGATCGAGCAGCGTCGTGCGCCGCGGTTGCACGGAAGAGGTCGTCTGCGGCCCGCCGACATCGCCCGGCGGCACCATGCCCTCATAGCCGGAACCGCCGCCTTCGGCAATGTCCGCAGGCGGAACCGGGCCGTTGCCGGAGGGCGCCGCCGGCTGCCGGGCAGGCGCTTGCGGATAGCGGTTTGCATTGTCGTTGCCGCCGAAGACGCCGGAAATGATGCCGCCGATCGTCGACGGCGGCGCCTCCGCCGTCATCGGTTGCCCGCCGCCCGACTGTGCACTACCCCCTTGTCCATCACCGGGGGCCGTCTGTGCCATCGGCTGACCACTGTTCGGATCGGCAGTCAACTGGCCGTTGCCGAAGAGCGGCGCCGGCGAAAGACCTTTGTGGGCGGCGATCATGAATTCCTTCCAGGCCTTTGCGGGCAAGCCGCCGCCGGTCACCTTCTTCATCGGCTTGCCGTCGTCATTGCCGAACCAGACGCCGGTGGTGAGGTTGCTGGTGAAGCCGACGAAGAGCGCGTCGCGCGAATTCTGCGTCGTGCCGGTCTTTCCGGCGGCCTGCCAGCCGGGGATCTTGGCGCTCTTGCCGGTGCCGTTGTCTATGACGCCCATCATCATTGCATCCATCTCGGCGACGATCTGCTCGGAGAGCACGCGCGGCGGGCTGTCATAGGTATTTTCGTACAGAACCTTGCCCTCGGCGGTCGTCACCCGGCGGATGACGTGCGGCGTCGCCTTGTAGCCGCCGTTCATGAAGGCGGCATAGGAGGCAGTGAGTTCCATCAGCGACACTTCGGACGTGCCGAGCGCGATCGAGGCGTTCGGCTGCAGTTCGCTTTCGATGCCGAGCCGGTGGGCAAGCTTGATCACCTGATCCGGCCCGTCATACATCACCAGCTGGGCGGCCACCGTGTTCAGCGACTTGGCAAGCGCGGTCGCCAGCGTCACTTCGCCATTGTATTTCTTCTCGTAATTTTCCGGTGTCCAGTCGCCGATCCGGATCGGCGCGTCATTGAACACCGAGTAGGGCGTCAGCCCTTTCTCGAGTGCGGCGGCATAGACGAAGGGCTTGAACGAGGAACCCGGCTGGCGCTTCGCCTTGACGGCGCGGTTGAACTGGCTCGTCGCATAGTCCCTGCCGCCGACCAGCGCCCGGATCGCGCCGGTGCCGTCGATCGAGACGAGGGCCGCCTGCGAGGCGTCGAGCTTGCCGCCCTCCTTGTCGAGCACGTCGACCAGCGATTGCTCGGCCTTCTTTTCCAGCGATTTGTCGATCGTCGTATCGACGATGACGTCTTCCTTGACGTCGCCTATCAGGCCCGGCAGCTCGTCCATCACCATGTCGGCGACATAGTGCCCGGCGCCCGACCAGTAACTCTTGGCCGAAGCCGGGGTCTGCGACATCGCGGTCTTGACTTCGGAATCGGTGATGAAGCCCTGTTCGCGCATTGCCGCGAGCACAAGCTGTGCGCGTGCATTCGCCGCTTCCGCATCGCGGGCCGGCGAAAGCCGCGACGGCGCCTTGAGCAGGCCGGCCAGCACCGCGGCCTCGCCGAGGTTCACGTCACGCGCCGATTTGTTGAAATAGCGGCGCGAGGCCGCCTCCACGCCATAGGCGTTCGATCCGAAGAACACCCGGTTGAGATACATCGCAAGGATCTGGTCCTTGGTGTATTTCTGCTCCAGCCAGAGCGAGAGCAGCACCTCCTGCACCTTGCGTTCCAGCGTCCTCTCAGGGGAGAGGAAGAGGTTCTTGGCAAGCTGTTGTGTCAGTGTCGAGCCACCCTGCACCATGTGGCCGGCCGTGAAGTTGGTCACTACAGCCCGGCCGAGGCCGAGCGGATCGACGCCGAAATGCGAATAGAAACGCCGATCCTCGATGGCGATGACGGCTTCCGGAATATAGGGCGACATGTTTTCGAGCGACAGCGCCTCGCCGCCGGTGGCGCCGCGATTGGCGATGACGCTGCCGTCGACGGCGGTGATCTTGACGTTCGGCGGCCGTTCCGGGATCGCCCATGTGCTGGCGCTCGGCATGCGCGAGCCATAATAAACCACCAGCCCGGCAACGCCGATGCCGGCCCAGATGAAAAGCACGACGCACCAGTAGATCACGCGGCGCATGAAACCGAAAAGGTCGCCGCCGTCACGCTCCCGCGGCTCGCGCCGCCGCCGGGGGGCGGCACGCTGCGGCGGCGGTTTTGAACCGCCGCGGCGCTGGGATCGGCTGCCGGCGATGCGATCGTCGGCATCGAGCGAAAATTCGTCATCGTCGCGTGCCGGGCGGCCGCTGAAGGACGGTTCTATTCTGTCGCCTGATCTGCCTCTGCCTGCCATCGCGGACCGGTCATACCCCATGTTCGATCGCGAAGCTTGGCTTCGCACAACGGTGCACTTGCGGGCGCCGTGATCATCCGACTGAACTGTAAATGCGGCGATTTAACGGGGTGTTAATAATGGAAATCAAAGCAGATCGCGCAGGTAAAGCGCGTCGCGTCAAACCGCATTGATACGGCGCGCCGTAAGTCCCAAACCGCCACAGATTTCTCTGCGACATGCATTGGCCTTCAAAACTGCCGGGCCTCGTAATCGTCGAGCGTTTCCGGGTCCTGCTTATATTCCCACTCGCCCAGATGAAAGCGGCGCCAGATCTGGCCGGAAGGATTGAGCTTCGCCCCATCGGTAAGGCGGACAGGCAGGAGTGGGTTGTGTTTATGCCAAACGGTAACATCTGTGGCGGCTGCCCGGGGGGCGAAAAGCCCCAGGAAAGCCAGGTAGTCTTGCGTCATCAGGGTCCAGCCTCGAACGGATTACGATCAATCCGCAACGCCACGAAATTGCAATAAACAACCCCGCAACACAAGAGCATCACGATACCCTCACATCAAATTGTCGTCGGCCTCTTGCGCGCATCCATGCCAATTTTCATGACTGTCGCAAATCTGACATAGCGCGCGCCGATTTGCGCTCGCCGGCGAGGCGGGCAGACGCACACAGGCGTCATATCTGCGCAGGCGGTAACGGTCGATTCGACAAAATTGAATGAAGCCGGCCTTGGAGAAATCCGGGGATGGAGGAAAGCCGGCTGAGGATGGCTCGTGGCCGTGACGCGGAAATGCACACGCTGCTTTCGGCGTTGCGTTGAACATCTTCCGTCTGGTCGGTGGAACCAATAGGCTCGGCGATTGTTTAAGGAGAAGCGGGACAACCCCTCACGTCCCGCGCATGATCGGCCGTCTCCCCTCAACACGCGCCGATCGACATCAGGCCCGGTGCATCCCTCATGGGAGCGCCGGGCTTTTTCTTGGATGGTTGCCTTGGCTGGCAAATCTCGAGAGAGGACGGCGCTGCCGCCCCTTCCGTTTCATTGGTCGCAGGAGGGATCGCCGGGGCGGCAATCAAAATCCCTGCGGCCCGGTCTGCGATCATCGCCTCTCCGGTCGGCTCCTTGCCGGTCGTACCTTTGCCGATCGTCTCGTTGCCGATCGTCCCTTTGATTGACGCCGCGCCGATCCCGGTCACCATCACGCCAATCTCGGTCGCGATCCCGCTCGCGCCAGTTCCGGTCGCGATCCCGGTTATCCCGCTCGCGATTTAGGTTATCCCGGTCGCGATCTACGTTATCCCGATCGCGATCCCAATCCCGGTTGTCGCGGTCGCGGTAATAATAGTCCGGACCGCGGCTCCAGCGGTCACGCTCGCGATAGAAATCGCGGTTGCGGTAATAGCGGTCCCAATAATTATCGACGCTGAAGCGGATAACCGGAATGCCCAGCGGACGGTAATATTGCGGACCGACATAGATGCGGCGTTGCTGGTAGAGGGCCTGCACGTACTGGCCGGAGACCCAGCCGCGGCCGCCGTAGAACTCGACGTCGCACCAGTTGACGTCGGAAAGGCATCCGCGGATCTCGACCGAGGAACCGGCCGGTATGACTGCGACGGCGGGATATCGGGTGCTCGGACCCGCACGCATGTTGACGTTCGCCGTCGAGTAGCCCTCGGCAGCCTGCGCTATGGCGGGCGCCAGCATGAACAGGCCGGCCGCTGCAATTTTAACAAAGAGATTTTTCACGCTTCTCAGTCCTCGTTGGCACGTTTTTCAGGCAGCAATTGGCCGTGTTTCCGTGGCATGTGCCCTTGAAACAAAAGATAGAGCGATCGCCCGCAGCTGTTAGGGCGCTATCATTCATCTTATCTTTCAATGACTTATATGTCGCCCGCGATGAACGTAGCTTGAACGGCAAATCCGCGGCGCCTGAAGCTGCAACCAACGTTTCCGACTGGAGTTGGTGCCGTTAACGCCCCGTTAACCTTTCGCGGGCAGTCTCATTGCAATACCGCTTTCTCCTTGACCACGGATGAACTGGCACTGAGATGAGCGGACGACGAAAGGCCGGTTCGAACCGGCCTTTTTGTTGTCGCGATTTTCGCATGGCGCATCCTGAAGGCGCGCCTTTCCCTCTCAGGCGGCGAGCGCCTGCAGGATCCGTACCCAGGAGCGGATGCCCTTGTGGTAGGAGACAAGCTCGTATTTCTCGTTCGGCGAATGGATGCGGTCGTCACTGAGGCCGAAGCCGACCAGCAGAGATTCCATGCCGAGCATCTTCTGGAAGTCCCCCACGATCGGGATCGACCCGCCCATGCCGATGACGATGGCGGGTTTCGGCCATTCGTCGGACAGCGCGTTCTTCGCCTTGGTCAGAACCGGCGAATCATAGGAAAGGTGGATCGCCGGCGAGCCCCCATGCGGATGGAACTCGACCGAGCAATCGGCGGGAATCTTCGTGCTGATATAGCTGCGGAAAGCCCTGCGGATGGCGTCTGGATCCTGCGTGCCGACAAGCCGGAACGAAACCTTGGCCGAAGCCTTGGCGGCGATCACCGTCTTGAAGCCTTCGCCGGTATATCCGCCCCAGATGCCGTTGATTTCGGCGGTCGGCCGCGCCCAGGTGAGTTCCAGCACCGAACGGCCCTTTTCGCCGGACGGAATGGAAAGGCCGACTTCGCCGAGGAAGCTCTCCGCGGTCCTGCCGAGCGTCTCCCAGGACGCCTTGATATTGTCGGGCGTTTCCTCGACGCCGTCATAGAAGCCGTCGAGCGTGATGCGGCCCGTCTCGTCATGCAGGCCGGCAAGAGCCTCGACGAGAATATGGATCGGATTGGCCGCAGCGCCTCCGAACAGACCGGAATGCAGGTCGCGGTCGGCGGCCGTCACGACCACTTCCTCGCCGACAAGGCCGCGTAGCGCTGCGGCGATTGCCGGCGTGTCGCGGTCCCACATGCCGGTATCGCAGACGAGTGCATAATCGGCCTTGAGCTCGGCGGCATTGGCTTCGAGGAAGGGCTTCAGGGATGGCGAGCCGGATTCCTCCTCGCCCTCGAAGAGAATGGTGATGCGGCAGGGAAGCTCGCCGTTGATCTCCTTATAGGCGCGGCAGGCCTCGACGAAGGTCATCAACTGGCCTTTGTCGTCCGAGGTGCCGCGGCCGGTCAAAATCTTGCGGCCCTCGCCGAGATCCTTGATCGACGGCTGGAACGGATCGTTTTCCCAGAGCTCGATCGGATCGACCGGCTGGACGTCGTAATGGCCGTAAAAGAGAACATGCGGTGCATCGGAAGCAGCGCCGGCATGGTGGGCGACCACCATCGGATGGCCGGGCGTGTCGCGCACCGAGGCCGTAAAGCCGAGCCCTTCAAGATAAGCGACAAGCCATTCCGCCGCCTTTCGGCATTCGGCCTTATAGGCGGGATCAGTGGAAATCGACTGGATGCGCAGAAGTTCGAATAGCTTGTCGAGGCTCGATGGAAGGTTCTGGTCCGCGCGCGCAAGCACCTGATTGATATCGGTCATTTTCGACTCCTTTTGAAATTCGGCCGGACGATAGACCAAACCAGGAAGGCAGGCGAGGCGGAAAAACGAAAAATCGGCGGCGCGAAAGCCGGCGCGGCATGGATCAATATCAGGAAGATTTACTGAATAATATAGAAGAGAATACTAATTCAATTTACGGTTATTTAGCATAACCTAAATAACCTGACCGAATTCAGCTGTGGGAGGGGCAGATGTTTTCGGTCATCGCATGTATTCGGGACAATCACGATTGGCGGCTGGTGATTGCGGCGGCAGCGGTCTGTCTGGTCGGCGCGATGGCGGCGATGCTGCCGCTTTCCCGCGCCCAGGAATGCGATGCCGGGCGGCGCAAACTCTGGATTGGCGCATCGGCATTTGCTTTCGGCACCGGCGTATGGGCAACGCACTTCATTGCGATGCTGGCTTATGACGGCGGCATGCCGATCGGCTACCAGCTGGGCCTGACGGCGCTTTCCTTCCTCTTGTCGGTTGCCGGTTCGTGGGCGGCGATCCTCGTCGCTTCGGAAAGCCGCGGCAGGTTTTCTCGCGTGCGCGGCGGCGTTCTGATGGCGCTCGGCATCGCCTCCATGCACCTGACCGGCATGCAGGCGATCGAAACGCCGGCGGTAATCGTTTATGATCCCTTCATGACGCTGACTGCGGTTCTCGCAGGAGCGCTGTTGTCGAGCGCCGCCTTCCACGCCTTTTTCGAATTGAAGGGACCGAGGCGGCTCCTCGCCTCGTCCATCACTTTCGTCCTCGCGATCTGCGCTCTCCATTTCATCTCGATGGCCAGCATCACCCTCGTACCGGATCCCGGCAAAGAGGTTCCGGCAACGGTGCTCGACGCCAGCCTGCTCGCCGCGATCGTCGTGGCGGCGGCGACGACGCTCATTCTGATTGCGCTCGCGGTGGTCTTTATCGAAAGCCACCTGACGGATCTGAGGGGGCTCGCGAATGCCTCGCAGGAAGGACTGCTGATCCTGCGGGAAGGCCGGATCATCGATGCCAATGAACGCTTTCAGGGGCTTTCCGGCTGGAAACTTGCCGATCTTGCCGGCAAGGCGCCCTCGGCTGTTTTGACCGCTATTCAGGGGGCTGGGCAGAACAAGCCAGGCGAAACGCTGCTCAACACCAGGAACGGCAGGGAGATCGCCGTCGAAGTGACCGCGAGCAGGATTGTTTATCGCGGGCACAATTGCGAGGTGCTGGCGGTGCGCGATCTCACCGAGCGCAGGCAGGCCGAGGAGATGATCGAGCACCTCGCCCACCACGACGTGCTCACCGATCTGCCGAACAGGTCATTGTTCGATACCCGCATCCGGCAGGCGTTGCAGATGGCCGAACGAAAGAACAGCGAGGTTGCCCTCTTCTATCTCGACCTCGATCGCTTCAAAGCCGTCAACGATATCTTCGGTCATGCCGAAGGCGACCGCATTCTCGGCAAGGTCGCCTCGATCCTGCGCCGCGTGGCCGATGAGAGCGATACGATCGCCCGCCTCGGCGGCGATGAATTCGCCATCCTTCAGCCCGCCGGACAGCAGCCGGCAGCGGCGCAAAAGCTTGCGGCGGCGATACTCGACGAATTCGCCGCCGAGATGGACACGGCGCGTGACCCCACAGCCGTTGGTGTCAGCGTCGGCATCGCACTCTATCCGGCGGACGGCGCTGCTGCTGAAGAACTCTGCAACAATGCCGATATTGCACTTTACCGCGCCAAGCATGACGGTCGCGGCAAGGTCTGTTTCTTCGACGCGGAAATGGATAAGGCGGCACGGAACCGCCGCCAGATCGAAAGCGAACTGCGCCATGCGATCATCCGCAACCAGATCCATGTCAGTTATCAGCCGATCCTCGATGCGCTGAGCGGCGAGATCGGCGGCTATGAGGCCCTGATGCGCTGGAACCGGCCAGGTCACGGCTTGACCGAGCCCGATATCTTCATCCCGATCGCCGAGGAAAGCGGCTCGATCGTCCAACTCGGTGAATGGGTGTTGCAGCAGGCCTGCAGGGAGGCCGTGCGCTGGCCGCTGCCGTTGATGATCGCCGTCAATCTCTCGCCGGTGCAATTCATGCTGCCGAACCTCTGTGAGCGGATCGAGGCGATCCTCGCCGAAACCGGGCTTGCACCCAGCCGGCTGGAGCTCGAGATCACCGAGGCGGCCCTCATGCGCGATCGCGACCGGGTGATGACGATGTTGCTGCGGCTGCACAAGCTCGGCGTGCACATCGTCATGGATGATTTCGGCACCGGTTTTTCCTCGCTTTCCAACCTGCGTTCATTCCCTTTCGACAAGATCAAGGTCGACCGCAGTTTCACCGGCCTGCTGGAACATGATGCGGCGGCGCGCTCGATCGTGCGCGCCATCATTGGTCTTGGCCACAGCCTCGGCATGCCGGTGGTGACGGAGGGCGTGGAAACCGAAATGCAGCGCCGGATCGTCGTCGAGGAAGGCTGCGCGCAAGTACAGGGCCTTTTGCTTGGCAAGCCGGATATCGAACCGAGCGTCAAGCTTGCCGCCCACGAAAACGTCCTGACCGCGCAGATTGAAACCGGCGTGTTCTCGTTGCGACACGCACACAGTGCCGGCGAATGAGCTTCTTCACAGCGCCTTGGCGTTTTCCAGAAGCCGCCGGATATATTCGAGCGTCAGCTCGCGCTCGAAGACCCGAAAACCTTTAAACAGCGCAAGGTCGGCCTCCCGCGCGATCTCGATCGCCTCGGCCTCCATGGCGCGGGCCTTCGGCGTCAGGAAGAGCAGTTGCGCCCGCCTGTCGGAGGGATGTGGACGGCGTTCGATCAACCCGTCGCGGACCATGCGCGAAAGCGTATTGGCCATGGTCGCCTGCTCGATATCGACCCGCTCGAGAAGCTGTTTCTGGGTCAGCCCGTCTTCGGCCCAGAGTTCCAGCAGAATGGGGAATTGGCCCGGAGAAAAACCCAGACCGACCGCGCGCTGGTGCAGCGAGCGGGCAAAACCCTTCGCCAGTTGGCTGGCAAGGTAGGCTCCCGAATCCATGCGGTTAAATCCCATGATTGCAAGTTAGGCTCAAAACCATGCTGGAGACAATGCAGCAAATCGCAGGCGATGCTTCATAAGATGCAAGCCGCGACGATAATTTCGAGTGGCTGGAAAAAACAAAAGTCGCCATGGCCTGGAGGTTGGCCATGGCGACTTTAAAGTGGGGACAAAGGCCCGGAGAGGGGGATAAGGCCTTTGTCCAAGCCTGACGCGGCGGGGGACAAGCCGGTAATCAGACCCGCGGCGCGATCAAGCGCCGGTGACATGGATTTGTGGCTGCGAATGTGGTTTTTCAAGGGAGAGCGATCGTTACAAATCGGTAACAGTTTGGTGAGCAGGAATAGACAGCGCTGCGCACGCTGAATCCTTTTTGCGCGCCGAACTTTATATGGACCTCGTCCAATGCCCGCGCTATCCATGCACGCATGAAAAAAGGCGATCACCTCTTCCTAATCGATGGTTCCGGATTCATCTTCCGGGCGTTTCATGCATTGCCACCGCTGACCCGCAAGACGGACGGCTTGCCGATCGGCGCCGTGTCCGGTTTCTGCAACATGCTGTGGAAGCTCTTGAGGGATGCACGCAATACCGATGTCGGCGTGACGCCGACACATCTTGCCGTCATCTTCGATTATTCTGCCAAGACGTTTCGCAAGGATCTCTACGACGCCTACAAGGCGAACCGCTCCGCCCCGCCGGAAGAGCTCATCCCGCAATTCGGCCTCATAAGAGAGGCGACCCGCGCCTTCAATCTGCCCTGCATCGAGACCCAAGGTTTTGAGGCCGACGACATCATCGCCACCTACGCCCGCCAGGCCGAGGCAGCAGGCGCCGATGTCACCATCGTCTCCTCCGACAAGGATCTGATGCAGCTCGTCAGCCCCAATGTCCATATGTATGACAGCATGAAGGACAAGCAGATCGGCATTCCCGATGTCATCGAAAAATGGGGCGTGCCGCCTGAAAAGATGATCGACCTGCAGGCGATGACCGGTGATTCGGTCGACAATGTCCCCGGCATTCCCGGCATCGGCCCGAAAACCGCCGCCCAGCTCCTCGAGGAATACGGCGATCTCGACACGCTGCTCGAGCGCGCCACCGAGATCAAGCAGGTCAAGCGCCGCGAGACGATCCTCGCCAATATCGACATGGCCAAGCTCTCGCGCGACCTCGTGCGGTTGCGCACCGACGTGCCGCTGGATCTCGATCTCGACGCGCTGGTGCTCGAGCCGCAGAATGGCCCGAAGCTGATCGGCTTCCTCAAGACGATGGAATTCACCACCCTGACGCGCCGGGTCGCCGAAGCCTGCGATTGCGATGCCAGCAGCATCGAACCGGCGGTCGTCCACATCGAATGGGGCGAGGCGGCCCACGGCCCCGATCTCAGTGCGGCGGAACCCGAACCCGTTGCCGGCGGGATCCCCGAAGTCTCGGGCGAATCCGTGCCGGTGCCGCCGCGCGCCAAGGCGAAGGCTGTCGTCGAAGGCGCCTTTTCGCCCGCCGATCTTGCCAAGGCGCGGGCTGAGGCCTTTGCGACGCTGCCCTTCGATCATACGGCCTATGTGACGATCCGCGACCTGGCGACGCTCGACCGGTGGATCGCCGATGCGCGCGCGACCGGCCTCGTTGCTTTCGATACCGAGACGACCTCGCTCGATGCGATGCAGGCCGAGCTCGTCGGCTTCTCGATGGCGATCGCCGACAATACGGCCGATCCCACCGGCACGAAGATCCGCGCCGCCTATGTGCCGCTCGTCCACAAGAACGGCGTCGGCGATCTGCTCGGCGGCGGCCTTGCCGAAAACCAGATCCCCATGCGCGATGCCCTGCCGCGGCTGAAGGCTTTGCTGGAGGACGAATCGGTTCTCAAGGTCGCCCAGAACCTGAAATACGATTACCTGCTGATGAAGCGCTACGGCATCGAGACCCGGAGTTTCGATGATACGATGCTGATCTCCTACGTGCTCGACGCCGGCACCGGCGCGCATGGCATGGATCCGCTCTCGGAAAAATTCCTCGGCCATACTCCGATCCCCTACAAGGACGTGGCCGGCAGCGGCAAGGCGAACGTCACCTTCGATCTGGTCGCCATCGACCGCGCCACCCATTATGCCGCCGAAGATGCCGACGTGACGCTGCGCCTCTGGCTGGTGCTGAAGCCCCGGCTGGCGGCGGCAGGGCTGACCAGCGTCTATGAGCGGCTGGAGCGACCGCTATTGCCGGTGCTGGCGCGCATGGAAGCGCGCGGCATCACCGTCGACCGGCAGATCCTGTCGCGCCTGTCCGGCGAGCTGGCCCAGGGGGCCGCGCGCCTCGAGGACGAGATCTACGTGCTGGCCGGCGAGCGTTTCAATATCGGCTCGCCGAAGCAGCTGGGCGACATCCTGTTCGGCAAGATGGGCCTTGCCGGCGGCAGCAAGACGAAAACCGGCCAATGGTCCACCTCCGCCCAGGTGCTCGAAGATCTGGCTGCCGCCGGTTTCGAGCTGCCGCGCAAGATCGTCGACTGGCGCCAGCTCACCAAGCTGAAATCGACCTACACCGACGCGCTCCCCGGCTATGTCCACCCTGAGACCAAGCGGGTGCATACCTCCTATTCGCTGGCATCGACGACGACGGGGCGCTTGTCGTCCTCTGAGCCGAACCTGCAGAACATTCCCGTGCGCACCGCCGAAGGCCGGAAGATCCGCACCGCCTTCATCTCGACGCCCGGCCACAAGCTGATCTCTGCCGACTACAGCCAGATCGAGCTGCGCGTGCTTGCCCATGTGGCCGAAATCCCGCAGCTGACCAAAGCCTTCGAGGACGGCGTCGACATCCACGCCATGACGGCGTCGGAAATGTTCGGCGTGCCGGTCGAAGGCATGCCGGGCGAGGTCCGTCGTCGCGCCAAGGCGATCAATTTCGGCATCATCTACGGCATCTCGGCCTTCGGCCTTGCCAATCAGCTTTCGATCGAGCGTTCGGAAGCCGGCGACTACATCAAGAAATATTTCGAGCGTTTCCCCGGCATCCGCGACTATATGGAAAGCCGAAAGGCCATGGCGCGCGACAAGGGTTATGTCGAGACGATCTTCGGCCGCCGCATCAACTATCCGGAAATCCGCTCGTCCAATCCGTCCGTGCGCGCCTTCAACGAGCGTGCGGCGATCAACGCGCCGATCCAGGGCTCGGCTGCCGACGTCATCCGCCGGGCGATGATCAGGATGGAGCCGGCGCTTGCCGAAGTCGGCCTTGGCGATCGCGTCCGCATGCTGCTGCAGGTGCATGACGAACTCATCTTCGAGGTCGAGGATGACGATGTCGAAAAGGCGATGCCGGTCATCGTCTCGGTCATGGAAAACGCCACCATGCCGGCGCTCGAAATGCGCGTGCCGCTGAGGGTCGATGCGCGCGCCGCCACCAATTGGGACGAGGCGCACTAATGCATGTCGCCCAAAAGTGCGCGGCGGTTTTGGGACAACGACATGCATCAAACAAAGACCCGAAGCACGTCGCATCAATCAGATTCGACGCGACGCGCTTAGCCACCTCTTCAAAATTGGCAAAGATTTTTCCGCTTAGCGCAAGCCATTGAAAGTGCAGCAATTTGCCACCAGGAGCCGTGTCGGAACGGTACGGAAGGAAGGAACTTATTAACCTTCCTTTTCTATCCCGGTAGGGTCGTAATTTGCCAAGCATGAGTGAGTAGCGGACGCATGCGTTTTCCCAGAACCAATTTGACGGACGCCGGGGACTTTTCCAGCGGGATTGAAACTGAGCTTCCGGAGGAAAATCCAGGAGAAAAGCCGGCAGCGCCCATTTGGCAGAGCAATTTTTCCCTCGCGCCGAATGTTCGTTTCACCCGCACGCCGGAAACGCTGATCAGCAAACGGCGCGCGCCGAATGAGCCCGGTCGCGATGATTCGCAGCTTGCACAGCAGGCGATACGGATAGAGCCGGTTGCCGTCGACGTGCCGTTCGATATCTATCTGCCGGAGCCGGAGGAAATTTCCACGGCACCCGACATGGTCGAACTGCAGCAGGCACCGTTGCCTGATGAGGTCCGCGCGCCTGCCTTCCGCGCCACCGCTGAGCTTTCCTCCATTTCGGATTTCGCCTTCTGGGAAGTCATGGCCTTCGAAGAGGCCGAGCCGGTTCGCGCGCCCCCCGTGATCTCGTTCCCGAAGGCTGAGGCCACGCCCGAATCGATCACTTCGCTGTTCAAGATCATGGAATGGCGCCCCGGCCGGCCGGCTGTCGCTCCCGTGCCCTCCCGCCCGGTCTCGCCGCCCGCTGCGATGTCCGCAAAGGTCGCCGTGCGTCCTCCGGCCGCCCCATCCCTGGAAAAGCCGAGGCGCATTATTGTCGAGGCGCCGGTCGTGCAGGCTCAGATTGCACCCGCACCCCAGGTCACGCCAGCCCCTCAAATTGCATCAGCCCCTCCGGCAGCGCCCGCGCCGCAGCGTACGCCGCCTGTGGCTGCGGTTCTACCGTCGCCGCGTCTGGCCGTGAGGCCCGAAAGGGTCGACGCATCCGGCTACGAATTCCCGCCGCGCGCCCTGCTGCAGGAACCGCCGGAACGCCTCGGCGAGATCATGTCGCAGGAGACGCTGGAGCAGAATGCCGGGCTCTTGGAAAGCGTGCTGGAAGATTTCGGCATCAAGGGCGAGATCATCCATGTCCGTCCCGGCCCCGTCGTCACCCTCTATGAATTCGAGCCGGCGCCAGGCGTGAAGTCGTCGCGCGTCATCGGACTGGCCGACGATATCGCCCGCTCGATGTCGGCGCTCTCGGCCCGTGTCGCCGTCGTCCCCGGACGCAACGTCATCGGCATCGAATTGCCGAATGTGACACGTGAAACCGTTTATTTCCGCGAGATGATCGAAAGCCAGGATTTCGAGAAGAGCGGTTACAAGCTGGCGCTCGGCCTCGGCAAGACGATCGGCGGCGAGCCGGTGATTGCCGAGCTCGCCAAGATGCCGCATCTGCTTGTTGCCGGCACCACCGGCTCGGGCAAGTCGGTCGCCATCAACACGATGATCCTGTCGCTGCTCTATCGCATGACGCCGGAACAGTGCCGCCTGATCATGGTCGACCCGAAGATGCTCGAACTCTCCGTCTATGACGGCATCCCGCATCTGCTGACGCCCGTCGTCACCGATCCGAAGAAGGCGGTGATGGCGCTGAAATGGGCCGTGCGCGAAATGGAGGAGCGCTACCGCAAGATGTCGCGCCTCGGCGTGCGCAATATCGACGGTTACAACGACCGCGTGGCGCAGGCCCGCGAAAAGGGCGAGGCCATCCACGTCATGGTCCAGGTCGGCTTCGACAAGGGCACCGGTGCTCCGATCGAGGAAAGCCAGGCGCTGGACCTGACGCCGATGCCCTATATCGTCGTCATCGTCGACGAAATGGCTGACCTGATGATGGTCGCCGGCAAGGACATCGAAGGCGCGATCCAGCGCCTCGCCCAGATGGCCCGCGCCGCCGGCATCCATCTGATCATGGCCACACAGCGCCCATCGGTCGATGTCATCACCGGCACGATCAAGGCAAACTTCCCGACCCGCATTTCCTTCCAGGTGACCTCGAAGATCGACAGCCGCACCATCCTCGGCGAACAGGGCGCCGAACAACTGCTCGGTCAGGGCGATATGCTGCACATGCAGGGCGGCGGGCGCATTTCCCGCGTCCACGGTCCCTTCGTTTCGGATTTGGAGGTCGAAAAGGTCGTCGCCCATCTGAAAACACAGGGGCGCCCCGAATATCTCGACACCGTCACCGCCGACGAGGAGGACGAGACGGAAGAGGAGGAAGCCGGCGCCGTTTTCGACAAGAGCGCCATGGCCTCCGAGGATGGCAACGAACTCTACGAGCAGGCGGTCAAGGTCGTCATGCGCGACAAGAAATGCTCCACCTCCTACATCCAGCGCCGCCTCGGCATCGGTTATAACCGCGCCGCCTCATTGGTGGAACGCATGGAAAAGGAAGGCCTCGTCGGCCCGGCCAACCACGTCGGCAAGCGCGAGATCGTTTCTGGGCGGGGCGACGGGGATTGATCGGCAGGAGCCGCGCCATCGCGGCTCAGCGTGAGGGCGCGGCATTCCAGTGGCCGAACATCACCCCGCGACTGCGGAACGGGCGGCGCGTTTGTGCACGATGGCAAGCAGGCCTCCGAGAAAGATCGTTCCGAGGATGAAGAGAAATGCCGCGGCAACGATGGCCGGGCTGATGTTTTCGCGAATGGACGAGAACATCTGGCGCGCGAGCGTCAACTGGTTTGGGCCGGCGACAAACAGGGTCAGCACGACTTCATCAAGCGAGGTGGCAAAAGCAAGCACCGCGCCCGACAGTACACCCGGTATGGCGAGCGGCAGCGTTATTTTCCAGAAGACCTTTGCTGGAGAAGCGCCCAGGCTCGTCGCCGCCCGTTCGACTCGATAGTCGATGCCGTCAAGCGACGCGGTGATGCTGATCAGCACGAAAGGTACGGCGACAACCGTATGCGCTATGATGACGGCCGCAAAGGTGTTCGGAAATCCGAGCTTGGCAAACAGAATTTGAAGCCCGACTCCGAGCACGACCGCCGGAACGACCATCGGCAGAAGGAACATTGTCCGCAGTGTAGAGCCGAAGACAATGCGCCTGCGCAATGCAAGTGAGGCCAGCATGCCGAGCACGGTTGAAAGCAGTGTGGTCCCCGTGCCGATCAGCAAGCTGTTGACGATGGACCGCCGCCAGGCGTCCGCGTTTGCGAGTTCCGCAAACCAGCGGGTCGAAAAAGAAGGGATGGGATAGGACAGGAAACTGCTGGAGGTAAATGCGATCGGAAGGATCGCCAAAAGCGGGGCCAGCAGAAAAATCACCGTTGCCGCACCATACAGAAATTTAAGCAAACGAACTGTCATGTCAGGCACCTGCCGTCTTCGTTGAGAGCCGGCCATAGACGCCGTAGAACACGATGGTCGCGGCGAGCAGCACGATGCCGAGCGCGCCGGCCATCCCCCAATTGGCGGAGCCGGTGGCATAGAAGGCAATCACCGAACTGATCATCTGGTCTTTGGGCCCGCCGATGAGCGCCGGCGTGATGTAGTAACCGAGGGCTGCCATGAAGACGAGCAGTCCACCGGAAGCGATACCGCGCAATGTCAGAGGCAACAGGATTTGCAGGAAGGCCCGGATCGGCCGCGCGCCGAGAGAGGCTGCCGCCGGCATGAGATTTCGGGGGATTGCGATGAGGACACTGTAGATCGGCAGGACCATGAAGGGCAGCAGAACATGCGTCATGGCGATAATGACGCCCGTTCGGTTGAAGAGAAGCGGCAACGGGTCGCTGAAGAGGCCGAGCGACATGAGGAAGGAATTGATAAGTCCCTTGTCCTGCAGGAGGATGTACCAAGCCGCGGTGCGCACCAGCAACGACGTCCATAGCGGCAGGAGCACCGCGACAAGGAGGAGCTGTCGCCGCCAGCCGCTGGAGGCTGCGATCAGCATCGCATATGGCAGGCCGATGAGGCATGTTGCCACGGTCACGACAGCAGCCACAGTGAATGTTCTGAGAAGAATCGCCTGATTGGCCGACTCCCCGGCCGGCATCGCCACGATCGCTCCCGATGCGTCATGCTGAAGATCGACTGCGGCTAGGAGATTGCGATCGGTATAAGGATAGGTCGCCTCGGCAATGGCCCGCCAGAACGAGGGATCGTTCCATCGTGAGTCCACCTCTCCAAGTTTTGTCGGTTCGGCGCTGCCTTCCACGGCGGCGACGGTCTTTCGCATCAGCGTGCGGAAGCCCGGCTGGGCGCTGTTAAGTCTTCGAACCACCTCGCCCAGATTCTGATCGTCGTCGATCGATTTCAGGTCTTCGACAAGCGCAATCTGCATCTCGTCGGAGGACTCGGAATTACGGTTCCAGGCGGAGATCGCGGCCGTCGTCCGGGGCAGGTTTTGGCTGACGACCGGATCGGACACCGCCTGCTCAAGCACCGTCAGAAGTGGCCAGATGAAGAAGACACCCAGGAACAGAGTAAGAGGAAGGACAAGAGCGAAGGTGCCGATGCTTTGACGGAACGGACTCATGCCGCAATCACCCAACAATCGTCCGGTGCGAAATGAGCCACCACATCGGCGCCCGCTGCCCACTCCGCCGATCGCCTGTCGGTCCGGACTATGAAGCGGAAGGCATCGTGGTCAAGCTGCACCCGCAGGTGATCGCCCTGGTACACGCTGTCGAGTATTTTCGTCGGCAAGGCATTCGTCGCAGACCCAGTCCCGCGGGCCGCAAGAGAAATCCGCTCAGGACGGACCGAAATATGGACGCGGGTTCCGACGGAGAGGGAGCCGCTGCCCGATACGATCAGATGCCGCCCATCGGCGAGCTCGACCGAGGCCCCGGTTTTTCCCGTCGCCGTCACCGTTCCTTCTATCAGATTGGTTTCGCCGATGAATTCGGCGACGACGCGCGTTTGCGGGCGATCATAAATATCGCGCGGCGAGCCGATCTGCTCGATGTTCCCATGATTGAAGACTGCAATCCGATCGGACATGGTAAGCGCCTCGGCCTGATCGTGGGTCACGAACACCACGGTCAGCTCCAGCCGCTTGTGCAGCGCGCGGATGTCGAGTTGCATCTGTTCCCGCAACTGTTTGTCAAGCGCCCCCAGCGGCTCGTCCATCAGCACAACGGCCGGCTCGAACACCAGAGCGCGGGCAAGTGCCACACGCTGCTGCTGACCACCGGAAAGCTGGGCCGGCTTTCGGTTGCTCATTGCAGACAGTTGCACCATGTCGAGCGCCCGTTTTACTCGACCTTCGATCTCGCTGCGTCCGATACCGCGCATCTTCAGCGGAAAGGCGATGTTGTCGGCAACCGACATATGCGGAAAGAGCGCATAGTTCTGGAAGACGACGCCCATTTCGCGCCGATACGGTGGCAGATGGTCGATACGGCGGCCGTCGAGAAAGATGCTGCCACCGGTGGGGTTTTCGAAACCCGCCGCCATCATCAGCAAGGTTGTCTTGCCGGAACCCGACGGTCCGAGAAGGCTGACGAATTCGCCCCTCTCGATGTCGAGCGACAGGTCTTTGACGACCTGAAGCGTGCCAAAGGATTTGGAGACTCTTTCAAAGCGTATGCGCGGCGTAGCCACGGCGGCCCTCCGTTCGGATTGTCTGTTCTCAAGGAGACGAAGTGACGAGGATAGGCGGAAGCCCCCATGGATCCTCGGCAGGAGCGATCCGTGGGGGCGATATCGTGCCGCTACTGTGCCAGCCAGGCGTCAAATCTTTTGGTCAGCGCTTCCGAATTGTCGATCCAGAAGTCCGTATCAAGGCTGACGGCTCCCTGCATGTTGGCCGGGGTCGTCGGCAGGTCGGCCAGTTGATCGGGCGGCAGGGTCTTGCCGGCTTCGGTGTTCGTGAGGCCGTAGGCGATATATTGCGGCAGCTTTGCCTGATTTTCCGACTTGCTAGCGAAGGCAACAAAGTCAAAGGCCGCATCCTTGTTTTCAGCGCCCTTCAGGACGACCCAACTGTCGACGGCGTAGATGCTGCCCGGCCAGACAACCTTGAACTTCCTGCCTTCCGAGCGGTTGATGCCGGTGATGCGGCCGTTATACGCGCTGGTCATGGCAACCTCGCCGGAGGCAAGCAGTTGCAGTGGCTGGGCGCCCGAGGTCCACCAGACCAGGCTCGGCTTCAATGCGTCGAGCTTGGCAAAAGCACGGTCGATGCCTTCCGGCGTCGCCAGGACCTCGTAAACCTTATCGGCCGGCACGCCATCGGCCATCAGCGCGGATTCGAGTGTGTATTTCGGCCCCTTGCGCAGGGCGCGCTTGCCGGGGAATTTCTTCACGTCCCAGAAGTCGGCCCAGGATTCCGGGCCCTTGGCAATCTTTGCGCCGTCATAGGCGATCGCAGTCGACCAGACGATGGAGCCGACGCCGCAATCGCTTACGGCGGAAGGGAGGAATGCATCCTTGCCGCCGAGCTTGCTCCAGTCCACCTTTTCAAAAAGACCGTCGGCACAGCCGAGCGCAAGCTCATCCGCCTCGACCTCCACCGCATCCCAGGAAGGATTGCCAGCCTTGACCTTCGCCTGAAGGACACCGATGCCGCCATCCCAGGCCTCATCGAGCAGAGGCTTTCCGGTATCCTCGGCGAAGGGTTGGAAAAAAATCTTTCGTTGAGCATCCTGAAAGTTGCCGCCCCAGGAAGCTATGGTGAGGTCCCTGGCCACGCTCGGCCCCGTAGCAACCGCCAGTGACAGCAATCCCAGAGCTGCAATCGTCGACGTGTTCTTGAGTTTCATTCGCTTTCCCCTGTTTGTTGAGCATCTGCCCGATGCTTGGTTGACAACCACGATCTTCGGGATCGGTGGCGATCGCCGGCCGCGTCCGTGGGGTAGGCAAGGCCGGCTTCAACGGGCTTGCCGTGTGTCATCTCCAACAGGCGGACGGTTTTGCTGCGAACAATGCTGGCGTATGTCCCAAGGGGCGGAAAGGCGCTTTTTGTTGCCCCCGGTGGACACGTCGATGCACCACTCCCAACCGGTGTTTCCGGCCAGGCGTTGCACCCGCCGGCAAATTCGACACGACTCGCCTATGAAAAGGTCGGATATGGCAATTGCCAATCGACAGGTTAGTGGTGCACCATATGCACCACCGTGCACCACTCTTCGTTACACCCAAGTTCCGAAGCCTATGGCATATGGATGTGTACACGGCATTCCGATTTTGGTTTTCCTTTGGGGGACGGGATTGCGCAGAGGGAAATCGTTAGCAGATGAACCGGAAGGTGCTCAGAAACGCGGACGTTTACCGCCGTTATCCATGGTGCGCGCCTTCGAGGCGGTCAGCCGGCTGGGCTCAATGCGCAGGGCCGCAGACGATCTCAATCTCAGCCATACCGTCATATCCCGCCACGTCCGTAACCTCGAAGCCTGGCTTGGCACGCGGCTTGTCGATGCCGGACCGCGCGGCATCAGGCTGACGGCGGAAGGCAGGGTTTTTGCCGAGACCGTGGGAACGGCTTTCGACCTCATTGCCAAATCGACGGCGGAATTGCGCCCAGCAGTCAACCGCACTGTCTTGCGCATCTGGTGCGTGCCCGGCCTCGCAACGCGTTGGCTGACACCGCGCTTCAATCAGCTCCAGCTTGCCTTGCCCGGGATCGATTTCGTGATGCGCGCGACCGATCTCGAACCGGATTTCACGCGCTATGAGGCCGATGTCGACATCCGCTACTCGGAGGAGCCAAGAGGGAATGTCCGTTGGATCCTGCTGGAAAGGCCTCGCATGTTTCCGGTCACAAGCCCCGAATGGATCAGCAGGAATGCGCCAATACGCACCCTCGACGATCTGGTGCGCCAACCGTTGATCCACGAGGAAAGCCGCGATCAATGGCGGCAATGGTTTCGCAAGGCTGGCTTCGAGCATGAAGTAATTTTGAATGGTCCACGGCTGTGGTCGGCCAATCTGACGGTCGACGCGGCTGTCGCAGGCCAAGGAATAGCCCTTGCCACGCGTTTGATCGCTGCAGACGACCTGCGTGCCGGGCGGCTCGTCGAATTGCTCGGAACGGATGTCCGGCTTGGAGGCTATTACTTCGTCGGATCGCGAGAGCGCTGGAATGAGGTGACATTGGCGCGTTTCCGCGCATGGATGCAACAGTCAATCGGTGAAACCATGGGCGGTCACGCCTCTGATGAAACCAGCCGGCCGGGGTGAAAGAGCAATCCAGCAAAAGTGTGCAGCGATTTTGCCAGGCAAAGCGTGAAACGCTTTTGCCGGGAATTGCGTGAAAACAAAAGAGATAGAGCAATTCCGTGATTAGAAGAAAAACGGAATCGCTCCAGGAGAGGGCCGGACACGCTTTGAAGATAGGGGCGCAGCTCAATTTCACAGCCTCAAGCTTGCCAGTCGCAGCGTCTCGCGAACAAACGTGGTCTTTCCGCCGGTGTAAAGGCCCCAATCGCCGTCTGCCTCCGCGGCCAGCCTACGTTTCAGATCGGCATAGGCTTTGGCTCGCTCCGGGTGATCCCTGAGATAATCGCGAAACAGAATGCGCTCTCGATGTGCGCGATTATCGGGTCCGCAAAGATAGAGCTTGAAGCCATAACCTTCACAATCGCGCGTGAAGGCCCATCGTTGTTCACCGGTATCGCCGTGGAAGACGAAATTCGCAGCGCGCACGGCCTCGATCGCCACCAGCAGGACGTCGTCGGATATCACGACGGCATCGAGGTCGATCTTCGGCTTGGCCGCCAGGCCGGGCACGGACGTACTGCCGATATGATCGGTGGAAAGCACGAGGTCGCCGAGCAGGATGGACACCTCGGCGCTGATTTCGGCAAAGAGCCGCGGCCAGGAAGGATCGTAGTCGACCACTCTGATGGCGCGCATGCCCTGCCTCTCCCGTCAGTGCGTCTCCGCCAGCAATCCCTCGAGGATCGCGATCATCTTCTGCTTGGCCTCTTCGAGCGAGCCGCTATTGTCGAGTTCCGTCACGTCATATTCGCCGCGCACCGTCAGCGGTCCGCGGGCGAGCCGGGCCATGATATCCTCATGCGTCTCGCGTCCGCGCGCCTCCAGCCGGCCGACGAGCACTTCGGGGCGGGCGGTGACGTTGATGACCTTCAGCCGCGGGAAGGCGGCCTGGAAACGGTGAAGCGCCGAGCGCGAGCCGTTGGCGACGACGACATGGCCTCTGGACAGCGCCACCGAAACCTCGGCGGGAATTCCATATTTCAGGCCGTGCGCCTCCCACCAGACGGCAAAGGAGCCTGATTGCTCCATGGCGGCGAAGCCTTCGAGGGAGATGGACAGATGATCCTCGCCGCCGGCGTCACGGTGACGGGTGATGACGCGGCGGGTGAAATGAACGTCGGTGCGGCCGGTGAAATGCCGGGCGGCAAGGTTCATCAGGGTATCCTTGCCGGCGCCGCTCGGCCCGACGACGACGACCATGATGCCGCGCTCGGCTCCGGCTCCGGGATGGGGTTCGTGCGGCATCATGCGACACGGCGTCCTTGGCGCCAGACGGAGCGTGTCACCGGCACGCCATGCGCGCGGTGGACGCGGACGAGATCGGCGCGCAGTCCCGTCGCGATCCGGCCGCGATCGTCGAGGCTGACGGTGCGGGCGGGCGTCGACGTCACCATGGCGATCGCCCTCGGCAGGCTGATGCTCTCCACCTCGTCGGCGAGGATGAAAGGCGCGTGCAGCAGGCTGAGCGGCACGTAGTCGGAGGAAAGCACGTCGAGCACGCCCATTTCGGCAAGATCGCGGGCGGCAATGTTGCCGGAGTGGGATTTGCCGCGCACGATGTTCGGCGCCCCCATCAGCACGCTCATGCCATGTCCGTGCGATGCCCGGGCGGCATCGAAGCTGGTCGGAAATTCGGCCAGGCGCACGCCGTTGTCGATCGCCTCGTCGACATGGGAGAGTGTGGCGTCGTCATGGCTTGCCACGGTGATGCCGCGCTCGGCGCAGACCTTGGCGATGGCGTTGCGGTGCGGCGTCGAATTGCGGGCCGACTCTGCCTGGCGCTTGGCGACAAAACGGGCGAAGGCCTCGTCGCTCAGGCCGCGCTTCTTCTGGTAGTAGAAGATATATTGGTCCATCGTCTGGAACTGACGCTGGCCGGGCGCATGATCCATCAGCGAAACGAGCCGCACATGCCGGTCGTTTTCGAAATCGGCGAAATGTTCGAGCACATTGTCGGCCGAGACCTCGCAGCGCAGGTGGAGCAGGTGCTCGGCGCGCAGCCTGCCCTCCTTCTCCGCCGACTGGATGGCATCGGCCATCTCACGCATCTCGCCATGTTCGAAGCCGCCGTCCTCATCCGCACCCATGCGCAGGCAGTCGAACACCGTGGTGATGCCCGAGGTGACGATCTGGGCGTCGTGCGCCTGGACTGCGGCGGTCTTGTTCCAGCGTATGCCGGGACGCGGCTGATAATGGCCTTCGAGATGATCGGTGTGCAGCTCGACGAGGCCGGGAATGACATAGTCGCCTTCGAAATCTTCGCCGGCTACCGAGCTGCCCTCGGAGATGTCGGCGATCTTGCCGTCTCGAATGAGGATCGATCCTGAGAGGATGTCATCCTCGAGAACGATGCGGGCATTGGAAAACACGGTCTCTTTGCTCATCTCGTCAGGTCTTTCAGCGTTTGGCGCCGGCAAGCGGCAGCCAGGAATGAACTTTGAACGGGGCACCGCGCGTCTCCTCGGTGAAGACGGCAAGGCCGGAAATCGGAAGCGGACGGCCGGTGAAATCGGCAAAACGCTCGGTCAGAATCGCTTTCATCACCGCGGCGCGCGCTTCGGGCACCTGGCCGGTCAGCGTCATGTGAAAGCCGAAATCCTCCATGACGTAGGGATAACCCCAGCGCTGCAGATGGGCGCGCTGGCTGTCGCTGAGCTTATCCGGGTTGCGCCGCGCCATATCGGCCTCGGAAAGCGCGGCACGGAACGGTTCGAACGACCTTACCACCTTCGCGGCGAAATCCTGAAGAGGTTGATGAAGAGAACCGGGAACGAGGGCAAAAAAACGGCCGAGCTGGCCGAGCACGAGTTCCGGAATCTCGAAGGCTGGCGTGCGCTGGGCAAAATCCTCGGCAACCCCCAGGAGATCCTTCTCGGTGACGGAGGCAGCGAGCGAAAACGGCGCCTTGATCGTGGCGTGAAAGCCGTAGCGGCGCGGGTCGGCGGTCAGCTCGAACTGCTCTGCCGCACCCAGTTGCTCATGGTCCGGTGCCGGATAGGTCTCGCCGGTGAAAGCGTCGCGGCCGAGCCAGAGCGAGGCCGCGCCGGTCAGGGGATGATCCTTCGGCGGCGAGAAATAGAGAGCGTAGCGCAAGGCTTTTATCCTGGGGATCTTCGAAACGGGGGAGCGCAATGTGCAGTGATTTGGCGGCGAACCGCAAGCAGGCTCCGGCTAAAAGATTTCCGTGACAGAATGATGATGGCGGCAGCGCCGCCACCGCCTTTGATGGGTGGATCAGTGGGTTTTCGTGCCCATCAGCTGGTGGCGCAGCGCGTTCGAGGCTGTGTCGAAAAGGAAGACGACGATCAGGATCAGGATGACCATATAGGCGACATTTTCCCAGTTGGCGTTGGTGCGCATGGCCTCCCAGAGTTTGAGGCCGATGCCGCCGGCGCCGACAGCGCCGATGATGGTCGCACCGCGCACGTTCGATTCCCACTGGTAGAGCGTCTGGCTGACGATGACGGGAACGATCTGCGGCATAATGCCGTAACGATGAACGAGCACCGTCTGAGCACCTGTCGATTTGATGCCCTCCCGCGGCTTGTTGTCGATATTCTCCAATCCTTCGGAATAGAGCTTGCCGAGCGTGCCGGTCTCGGTGAGGAAAATCGCGCCGCTGCCGGCAAGCGGGCCGGGGCCGAAAGCGCGCGTCAGGAACAACGCCCAGATCAGCATGTCGACCGAGCGCAGGAAATCGAAGAAGCGTTTCAGGATCTGGTTCAGCAGCCGGTTCGGCGTGATGTTGCGTGCTGCCATGAAGGCGAGCGGAAAGGCGGCGAGAGAGCCGAGCAGCGTTCCGAGGAACGCCATGACGATCGTCTGGAAAAGTTTGGTCCAGACGTCGCCGTGCTGCCATTCGCTGTTGTTCCAGATATCGTCGAAGGCGAGCGACAGGTTGGACTGGTCGGGCTTGATGCGCGGGCCGGAGACGATGAGGCTGACGACCTCGCCGACCGGCTTGTCGAAGAAGGAGGATTGTGTGTCGAAGATGAAATTCGCCCAGCCGATGAAACGCTTGCGGATCTTCACCCGGTCGACGGATATGCTGACATTGCCGGCAAAGCCGAGATCGGCGAGCACGTTGTCGTCATAAACCGTCATCCAGCCGGGCACCGGCCCGACGACTTTCGGCGCACCGCTGGAAAGCTCGACCGGGACGCTGACGCCGTGGGCGGTGACGATCGTCTCGCTCTTCGAGACGGAGATGCTGCGGCTGGTGCCGTTGATCGAAACGCTGATGCTGCCGTCGGGATTGTTGACCAGCCAATCCGGATGCGGATTGTCGCCGAGCGGCGAGAAACGCGGATAACGCACCTCGATCGAGCCGTCGTCCTGGATGCGGAGTTCCGGCTGGACGTCGTAGCTCACCCATTGGCTGAGATAGATGCCGACGCGCTCCCAATGCGCTTCGGCAAAGAGCTTGGGCAGGTCGAAGAACCAGACGGCGTAGAGGCCGTAGAGCAGCGTCGCCATAAGGATCATCAGCCCACCGAAACGCTGGCGGAACGAGCGATGGAAATATTCCGGATAGCGGGTCTCTATCTCGTGCATGCGGTTTGCGTCGATCACCGTCATGGCGGCCTCAATGTTGCAGGAGGAAGGCGTGCTCGCCGACAAGGCGGCGGCGCAGCCAGGCGGAGAACTGGTCGACGGCAACGATCGTCACGAACAGCAGGAGGACGAGCGCCATCGTCTTGGCGCCGAATCCCCGCGAGATCGAAAGCTTCAGCTCCTCGCCGATGCCGCCGCCACCGACGGCGCCGATGATGGTCGAGGCGCGCACGTTGATCTCCAGGCGTAAGAGCGCGTAGGAGGTGAAATTCGGCAGCACCTGCGGCAGGGCGGCGAAGCGCACGCGCTCCCACCAGTTGGCGCCGACGGCTTTCATGCCCTCATCGGGCTTCATGTCGATATTCTCGGCCACTTCGTAGAAAAGTTTGCCGAGCGCCCCGACCGTGTGCAGGCTGATGGCAATGATGGCGGCGACCGGTCCGATCGACAGGATCGCCGAAAACAACCCGGCAATGACGATCTCGGGGAAGGCGCGCAGGAACTCCATCAGCCGCTTGGAGAAGATGCGCAGCACCCATGAATTCGTCAGGTTGCGGGCGGCAAAGAAGCTCAAGGGAACGGCGAAGACGAAACCGATGATCGTCGAGATCAGCGCCACGTTGATGGTGACGATCATCAGCTCGAAATATTCGGGAATGTAGAAAGTGCCCCAGACGTAGACGCGGCCCCTGTCGAAATTGAATTCCTCGCCGCCCTTGTCGTTGACGCTCGCAATGTCGAACAGCGCCCGCCAGACGTCGTTCCAATCCTTGGGGATGAGCCAGCTCAGAAAGTCGAAGAGATGCGGTAGGCGGTCGAAGAAATGGCCGGCATTGCTCTCGTCGGCGAAGCGGACGGAGCTTGCGAAAGCCGCAATCAGAATGACCAGGCCGAGGATGGTGTAGAAGCGACGTTTGGCGACCATCCGATCCCAGGCGGTGCCGATCTCCTTGGTGCTCTGCATGTGCGGCTGTGCATCGGCAATAGTCATCAACGCCTCGTCCGGTTACAGGGCGGCCGTTTCCGGCCGCCCGCATTCAAAGATCCGATCAGCCGCCGATGGCAGCTTTGCGGACTTCAACGACAGCGTTGTAGAAGTCGTGCTTGACGGGCGAGTAGCCCTGGTAGTCGCCGCCTTCGATAGCCGCGAAGCACTTGTGATCCTTTGCCGGCAGAGCCGTGAAGAAGGCTGCAAGCTTCGTCTGCCACTCCTGACCGAGAGCGTTGCGAACGACGAGCGGGCCGTTCGGGATCAGCGGCGAACGCCAGACTTCGACCAGCTTGTTCGGATCGACGGCGCCCTTGTCGACTTCCTTGCGGAAGGTGCCGGAGGTGTAGCCGTCCTTGAAATCGCCAATGCCCGACGAGTCGTCGACGGCGATGTCGACCTTGCCGTCATAGGCGGCGAGCAGGTTGTTCTCATGGCCGCCGTTGAACTGGGTCGAGGCGAAGAACTTGTCGTTCGGCATGCCGGTGTCCTTCGGGATCTGCGTCAGCGGAACGAGGTAGCCCGAGGTGGAATCCGGGTCGGCATAGCCGAGCTTCTTGCCCTTGGCGTCCTTGATGGACTTGATGCCGGAGGACTTCAGCGCGAGGCCGATCGAATAGTAGCCCGTCGAGCCGTCCTTCTGCTGCGTCGTCAGGATCGGCGTGACAGCCTTCGGATCCTTGATGTAGACGGCGGCATAGCCGGAGGCGCCGAGTTCGGCGAAGTCGAGCGTGCCGCCGAGCAGGCCCTGGATCACGCCGTCATAATCGGCGGCCGGGAAGAGCGAAACCTTCTCGAAGCCGAATTCCTGCTTCAGGTGGTCGGCAAGGCAGGCATAGTTGCGCAGGCGGTCGGTTTCGTTTTCGCCGCCGAGGATGCCGATGCGGAATTCCTTGAGGTCGGCAGCATGAGCAGCGCCGGCGAGCGCGAAGAGCGCCGTTGCTGCAAAGAGTGCTTTCTTCAACATATGTCTCTCCTATTGACCGGTGTCCCCGGTCTTCCCGTTACGAAGAAGTGTGCCCTTGACGCGGGCGCTCGATCGCGGCCGCCTCTCTCAGAGACCGGCCAGCGCCAGCGGTTGGGTGCCGGCGGATTGATTGTCTGCCCGCTCGGGGGCGATATTGATGGATGTCGAGGTCACCGTTTCGTCGATGCCGGCGCCGTCCTTGTCCGTCCCGTAGATTTCCTTCACCGCCTCGGCGGTGAGCTCCGAGGGCTTGCCGTCGAAGACGACGCGGCCGCCGGCCATGCCGACGATGCGCTCACAATAGCTGCGGGCGGTATCGAGCGTGTGGAGATTGGTGATGACGGTGATGCCTTCGCGCTCGTTGATATCGCGCAGCGCATCCATGACGATCTTGGCGTTCAGCGGATCGAGCGAGGCGATCGGCTCGTCGGCGAGAACCATCTTCGGGTTCTGCATCAGCGCCCGGGCGATTGCCACGCGCTGCTGCTGGCCGCCGGAAAGCGTGCCGGCTGCCTGCAGCGCCGTCTGCTCGATGCCGAGGCGTTCGAGCGCGGCGATGGCATGCACACGTTCCTCACGGGTGAAGATGTTGAGCAGGCTCATCAGCGTCGAGCGGTGGTTGAGGCGGCCGAGCATGACGTTGGTCAGAACGTCGAGGCGCGGCACCAGGTTGAACTGCTGGAAGATCATCGCGCAGTCGCGCTGCCAGTTGCGCAGCGCCCGGCCGCGAAGCGCGGAGACCGCGACGCCGGCGAAATGAATGGAGCCGGAGCTCGGTTCCTGAAGGCGGTTGATCATGCGCAGCAGCGTCGACTTGCCGGCGCCGGAGCGGCCGATGATGCCGACCATCTGGCCCTGGGGAATGGCGAGCGTGACGGAATCGACGGCGAGCTTTTTTCCGAAACGACGTGTGACATTCTTCAGCTCGAACATCATGCTCTTCCCTTGCGATCCAGGCCTTGGTCAGCATCGCATTAGTCCCGCTTGATGAACCTCGCGTGTCACATTTGTGTAAGTCCTGTCACAATTCTCCGCCCCTATATCGGGGGTTTAGCCGCCGTAGCGGGACAGGAAATCTTCCGCGCTCAGGTTGCGAAAATCGGCTAGCGCCAGGCGCAGCCGATCGTGCTCCCAGTCCCACCATGCAAGCCTGTCCATCCGTTCGCCGATCTCTTTCGGAAAGCGCTCGCGAATGAGCTTGGCCGGCACGCCACCGACGATCGTGTAGGGCGCGACGTCTTTCGACACGACGGCGCCGGCGCCGATGACCGCACCGTTGCCGACGGTCACACCCGGCAGGATGGTCGCACCGTGGCCGATCCAGACGTCGTGGCCGATCGTCACCCGGTTTGCGCGGCGCCAGGCGAAGAAGTCGGTCTCCATGTCGCCGTCCGGCCAATAGTCGACGGCGCGATAGGTGAAATGATGCAGCGTCGCCCGCCAGGTCGGATGGTTGGTGGCGTTGATGCGCACGGCGGCGGCAATATTGACGAACTTGCCGATCGTCGCGCACCAGACGGAGCCGTCCTGCATGATGTAGGAATAATCGCCGAACGTAGCCTCGCTGATGCGGCACCGTTCGGAGACCTCCGTATACCGCCCGAAGGTGGAATCGCTGACGGATGCCGTCTCATGAAAGTAGGGTTCGATACCAAGCTTGCGGCTCATGCGGCGATCTTTCTCGGTGAGAACTGCTGGACGTCGAGGATCCGGTCGGCGACCGCCTCGCGCACTTCCTCGTCGTGGAAGATGCCGAGAAGGGCGACACCCGCCTTCTTCTTTTCCGCGATCATGCCAACGACGACGGCACGGTTCCTGGCATCGAGCGAGGCTGTCGGTTCGTCGAGAAGCAGGATCGTGTGTTCGGTGATGAAGCCGCGGGCGATGTTGACGCGCTGCTGCTCGCCGCCGGAGAAGGTGGCGGGCGGAAGCTGCCAGAGGGCTTCCGGCAGGTTGAGCCTGGCCAGCAGAGCGCCGGCCTTTTCCCGTGCCGTGCCGGCGTCCTCGCCGCGCGCCACCAGCGGCTCGGCAACCACGTCGATCGCCGCGACGCGCGGCACGGTGCGCAGGAACTGGCTGACATAGCCGAGCGTATGGCGCCGCACCTTGAGCACGGTGCGCGGATCGGTGGCGGCGAGATCGACGATGCGGCCGTCGTGGCGGATGAGAATCTGGCCGGTGTCGACGGCATAATTGCCGTAGATCATCTTGAGCAGCGAGCTCTTGCCGATACCCGACGGGCCGCCGAGCACGACGCATTCGCCAGACGCGACCGAGAAGGCGACATCGGAGACGACGGGCAGCCTGATGCCGTCGCGCAGATGCATGGTGAAGCTCTTCGAGACTTCGGAAACGACGAGGGGCGTTGCCATTTTTCTTCTTCCTTGGATTCGGAGCTCAGACCTGCAGGATCGAGGAGACGAGCAACTGCGTATAGGGTTCGCGCGGATCATCGAGCACGCGGTCGGTGAGCCCGTGTTCGATGACGTAGCCGTCCTTCATCACCATCATCCGGTGCGACAACAGGCGGGCGACGGCGAGATCATGGGTGACGATGATGGCCGAGAGACCGAGATCGTTGACGAGGCCGCGCACGAGATCGAGCAGGCGCGCCTGCACCGAGACGTCGAGGCCGCCCGTCGGTTCGTCCATGAAGACGAGGCGGGGGCCGGTGACGAGGTTGCGGGCGATCTGCAGTCGCTGGCGCATGCCGCCGGAAAAAGCGCGTGGCTGGTCGTCGATGCGATCGGCGTCGATCTCGACGCGCTCGAGCCAGTCGATCGCCGAGGCGCGGATCTTGCCATAGTGGCGGTCGCCGATCGCCATCAGCCGCTCGCCGACATTGGCGCCGGCCGAGACCGTCATGCGCAGGCCGTCGGCCGGATTCTGGTGCACGAAGCCCCAGTCGGTCCGCATCAGGAAGCGCCGCTCGGCCTCGTTCATCCGGTAGAGATCACGGTAGCTGCCGTCGCGCATGTGATACTCGACGCTGCCGGTGCTCGGCAGCAGCCGGGTGGAGAGGCAGTTGAGCAGCGTCGTCTTGCCGGAGCCGGACTCGCCGACGATGGCGAGCACTTCGCCGGGCCAGAGCTCGAAGGAGACGTCGCGGCAGCCGATGCGGTTGCCGTAGAATTTCGAAACGTCATGGACTTTGAGAAGCGGAATATCGCTCATTCTGCAGCCTCCCGGGCCAGCATCTCGCCGGCATGTCCCTGCGCCCGGCGGTCTTCGCAATGATCGGTGTCGGAGCAGACGAACATGCGCCCGCCCTTGTCGTCGAGAACCACTTCGTCGAGATAGACATCCTCGGCGCCGCAAAGGGCGCAGGGCTTGTCGAAGCGCTGGATATCGAAGGGATAATCCTCGAAATCCAGGCTGACGACGTCGGTATAGGGCGGAACCGCATAGATGCGCTTCTCGCGCCCGGCGCCGAAGAGCTGCAGCGCATCCGACATGTGCATCTTCGGATTGTCGAATTTCGGCGTCGGCGAGGGATCCATGACATAGCGGCCGTGGACCTTCACCGGATAGGCGTAAGTGCGCGAGATCCGGCCATTATGGGCGATGTCCTCATAGAGTTTCACATGCATGAGCCCGTATTCTTCGAGCGCGTGCATCTTGCGGGTTTCGGTCTCGCGCGGTTCGAGGAAACGCAGCGGCTCGGGGATCGGCACCTGGTAGACCAGCACCTGCCCGGCAGCGAGCTTTTCTTCCGGAATGCGGTGGCGCGTCTGGATGATCGTCGCATCCTTGGTATGGGTCGTCACCGCGACATTGGCGACCTTCTGGAAGAAGGCGCGGATGGACACGGCGTTGGTCGTGTCGTCGGCACCCTGGTCGATGACCTTCAGCACGTCATCCGGTCCGATGATCGAGGCCGTCACCTGCACGCCGCCGGTGCCCCAGCCATAGGGCATCGGCATTTCGCGCGAGGCGAAGGGCACCTGATAGCCGGGAATGGCGATCGCCTTCAGGATGGCGCGGCGGATCATCCGCTTGGTCTGTTCGTCGAGATAGGCGAAGTTGTAGCTGGCCAGATCGCTCATTCGGCGGCTTCCTTCATGTCTTCGCCGCCGTTGCGGGCGGCTTCGAATTCGCGGCGCATGCGGCGGACGAGATCGAGTTCAGCCTGGAAGTCCACATAATGCGGAAGCTTCAGATGCTCGACGAAGCCCGTCGCCTGGACGTTGTCGGAATGCGAAATGACGAATTCCTCGTCTTGGGCCGGCGCGGTGATATCCTCGCCGAGCTCTTCGGCGCGCAGCGCCCGGTCGACCAGCGACATCGCCATCGCCTTGCGTTCGCTCTGGCCGAAGACCAGGCCGTAGCCGCGGGTGAATTGCGGCGGCGCCTTGGCCGAACCCTTGAACTGGTTGACCATCTGGCATTCGGTGACCTGGATTACGCCAAGCGAGACGGCGAAACCGAGTTCCGGCACGTCGAATTCCACCTCGACATCGCCGATGCGGATTTCGCCGGTGAAGGGGTGGTTGCGGCCATAGCCGCGCTGGGTGGAATAACCGAGCGCCAGCAAGAAGCCCTCGTCGCCGCGGGCAAGCGCCTGCAGGCGCAGATCGCGGGTCATCGGGAATTCCATCGGCTCGCGGGTCAGGTCGCCGATTTCGTGATCTTCGGGCATGTCGCCATCGGCTTCGATCAGCCCCTCCTCACCGAGGATTTCGGAGACGCGCATGACGCGGCCGGTCTCGGCTGGGCGCAGCGCGGGCTCTTCGATCGCCTCGTCCGAAAGCAGCGAGGGATCGAGCAGGCGGTGGGTATAGTCGAAGGTCGGCCCGAGAAGCTGGCCGCCCGGCAGATCCTTGTAGGTCGCCGAAATGCGGCGCTCGATCATCATATCAGCCGTCTCGAGCGGCTTGGAATAGCCGAAACGCGGCAGCGTCGTGCGGTAGGCGCGCAGCAGGAAGATCGCTTCGATCATATCGCCGCGCGATTGGCGCACGGCGAGCGCTGCGAGCGTGCGGTCGAAAAGCGAGGCCTCGGCCATGACACGGTCGACGGCGAGCGCCAGCTGCGCCACGATCTGGTCGATGCCGACCGCCGGCAGCGAACGGTCGCCGCGGCGGCGGTCGGCGAGCAGCCGGTGGGCATTGGCGATGGCGGCCTCGCCACCCTTGACGGCAACATACATGAGCTCAGATCTCCGTTGCTGTGATCTTGGTGGTGCGGGGCAGGCAGAGGAAACGTTTGCCCGCCGTCAGCACGATGTCGATGCCGCGCGGAAAGAGCGCGCGGTTCTCGGTCCAGAGCCGCAGGAAGGTCTCCGGCAGACCAACGGGGGCGATCTCCGTCATGCTCTGAATGCCCGGACCCATCAACGCCAGCCTGCGGCCACCCTCGAGTTCGGCGAGCTCGATGACGACGGTCGTCGAGCGGTCGGGATATTCCTGCGTGCCGGATGCAAAGAGGCCGAAGGAGGAAAGGGTGATGCCGGCCTCGGTGAAGGCAAAGCGCGCCTCGGCCTTTTCCGTGGTCAGCGGCGCGCCGGTATGGAAGCCAAGCCATTCCGGCACGGCGGATTTCGCCAGTCCCTGCGAAAGCCAGACCGGCGTGTCGTGGTCGCAAAGCGTCAGCGCGATCGCGCCGGCGGCGATGCCGAGTGGCGTCGGCGGCGCGGCATCGGGCTGAACGGTCTGGATCGTGCCGGGGCGGGCCATGCCGTCCATCAGCATCTTGAAGACGCTCTGGGCGTGGAAGACCGGCTCGGCAAAGCCGCCGGTGAGAGCTTCTGTCTTCAAACCCATCAGTTGTCTCCCCGCACCATGGTGAAGAAATCGACGCGGGTGGCCGCCGTCTCGTCCGCCTTGCGGCGTTCGGCATCGGCGATCCGCTCAGTGATCGGCAAAAGCAGCGCCTGTTCGACGAAATCCTTGGTCGCGTCTTCCTGCCAGAGCGCGTCGAAGATCGCCGCCAACCGGGCCTTTTCACGGTCGGTGCCGAGCGCCTGGGCATGGCCGACCGCGCCGGATTCGAGCCGGACCGTGGCCCGCGTCACCGTCACCTCGCCAAGATTGAAGGGAGCGCCGCCGCCGCCGATGCGTCCGCGCACCATCACCAGCCCGGTCTCAGGTCCGCGCACCTGATGTGCTACGGGCTTTTCCGGCAATGCGTCCCAGACCGCCTGAAGTTCGCTGCGTTCCGCCCGCGCCAGCAGATCGGCGGCGCGTTTGCGCCCGGATGCCGTCTGTGACGCAGCGTCGTTTCTGTCCGCTGAGATCATCGCCGCTTCCCTTCAAATGTCTATTGATATAGACAACCATACAAGATACACTTAGCCTTAAATCGATGTCGTGACAAGCGTGTGACATCGTGGGTGTAAATGGCGGGGCGGAATGGCGGGATTGAAGCAGGTGCAAAGACAGACCGGCGTGGCGCTCTGGCGTCAGATCGCCGATCGGATTCGCGAGGCGATCAGCAGCGGAGCTTATGACGAAACGGATATGGTGCCGCCGGAAACTGTCCTGGCGCTGCAATTCGGCGTCAACCGGCATACGGTGCGCAGCGCGCTTGCGGCACTGGCGCAGGAAGGAATCGTGCGTGCGGTGCAAGGCCGCGGCACGCTGATCGAGCGCAAGGAGCGTCTGAATTTCCCGATCACCAAGCGCACGCGCTTCAGCGCCGGTATCGGCGATCAGGCGCGTGAGATGCGCGGCCTTCTGCTTGATGAGGCGAGGGAAGAAGCGAGTGCCGAGATCGCCCGTTGGCTGCACCTGAAACCGGGAGACCAGGTGATCCGCCTGGAAACCTTGCGTCAGGCGGACAAGCGGCCGGTTTCAAGGGCAACGAGCTGGTTTCCCGCCGAGCGTTTCGCCGGTATCGGTGCGGCCTATCGGAAGGGGGAATCGATCACCAAGGCTTTCGCCGAACTCGGCCTGTCGGATTATGTCCGCGCGACCACCGAAGTGACGGCCGCGCATGCGGGTGCCGCCGACATGGCCGACCTCGAACTCACCCCCGGCGCGATCCTGCTGATCACCAAGGCGATGAATACCGATCTTGAGGGTGTCCCGGTGCAATATTCGATCAGCCGCTTTGCGGCCGACCGGGTGCAGTTCACGATTGAGAACTGAGATCGGAAATTGAGGAAAGGCGTGCCGACCTGTTTCGGCGGCACGCCGTACCGAATTCAGTGTGCGCCGGACATGTCGCCGAGCACTTCCTTGGAGGCGACGGTGGAATCCGCCTTCAGCGTGTAGACTATCGGAACGCCGGTCGCGAGGTTGAGCGCGAGCACGCCTTCCTTGCTCAGCTTGTCGAGCACCATGACAAGCGAACGCAGCGAATTGCCGTGTGCGGCGACCAGCACCTTTTCGCCCCTGAGCACCCGCGGCAGGATTTCTGTGAGGTAATAGGGCCAGACCCGGGCGCCGGTGTCGCGCAGGCTTTCGCCGCCGGGCGGCGGCACGTCATAGGAACGGCGCCAGACATGCACCTGTTCCTCGCCCCATTTGGCGCGGGCATCGTCCTTGTTGAGGCCGGAGAGATCGCCATAGTCGCGCTCGTTCAGCGCCTGGTCGCGGATCGTCTGGAGATCGGGCTGGCCGACCTTGTCGAGGATGAGCTTCAGCGTGTGCTGCGCGCGCACCAGCGCCGAGGTGTAGGCGATGTCGAATTTGATCCCGTATTCGGCGAGCGCTTCACCGCCTGTTTTGGCTTCCTGGATGCCGAGCTCGGTCAGATCGGGATCCTTCCAGCCGGTGAAGAGATTCTTCAGGTTCCAGTCACTCTGGCCATGGCGAACGAGGACGAGGGTACCGCTCATGAATATGCCTCCGTAGTATCGTTATGAGGAAGAAAGCCCGAGCACGTCGAGCATGGAATAGAGACCCGGCTTCTTGTCGCGCGCCCAAAGCGCTGCCTTGATGGCGCCGCGCGCGAAAATCGACCGGTCGGCCGCACTGTGCGACAAGGTGACGATTTCGCCTTCGCCGGCAAAAAGCACGGAATGCTCGCCGATGACGGAGCCGCCGCGCAGCGTCGCAAAGCCGATCGTGCCTACCTCGCGGGAACCGGTATGGCCGTCGCGCACCCGGACCGATTTCGAGGCGAGATCGATGCCGCGCCCCTTGGCCGCCGCCTCACCGAAGAGAAGGGCGGTGCCTGAGGGCGCATCCACCTTGTGCTTGTGGTGCATTTCCAGGATCTCAATATCCCAGTCGGCCGGGTCGAGCGCCCGCGCTGCCTGCTCTGCGAGCACGCTGAGCAGATTGACCCCGAGGCTCATATTCCCCGATTTGACGATGCGGGCATGGCGAGCGGCTGCGGCGATCCTGGTATTGTCGTCGGCTGAACAGCCCGTCGTGCCGATGACATGAACGATGCGCGCCTGTGCGGCGAGGCCCGAGAATTCCACTGTTGCGGCAGGCGAGGTGAAGTCGAGCACGCCTTCGGCATCGAGAAAGGCATTGAGCGCATCGTCGCCGATGATGACGCCTGTCGGGCCGAGACCGGCGATCTCGCCGGCATCCTTGCCGACGAAGGGCGAGCCGACGCGCTCGACTGCGGCGTGCAGCCTCACGCCCTCGATCGAATGGATGAGCCGGATCAGCGTCTGGCCCATGCGCCCTGCCGCGCCAACCACCACCAGTTTCATCGCAGCATCGTTCATCTCAGTCTCACCAGGTCAGTTTGAATCGGAGGCCGAAGGCCTCTGCAGATTGTTGAGGCGAGCGTAAAGACCGTCGCTGACCTTCGCAAGCGTCTCGTGATTGCCTTCCTCGACGACGCGGCCCTGCTGCATGACGACGATCTTGTTGGCGCGCACCACGGTCGAAAGCCGATGGGCGATGACGACGACGGTGCGTCCGGTCATCGCTTCGTCGAGCGCCTTCTGCACGGCCGCCTCGGATTCGGTGTCGAGGGCGGAGGTCGCCTCGTCGAGAAGCAGGATCGGCGCATTGCGCACCAGGGCGCGCGCAATCGACAGCCGCTGGCGCTGGCCGCCCGATAGCGTCACGCCGTTTTCGCCGACCGGCGTCTCGTAACCCTGCGGTTGCGCCGAAATGAAATCATGCGCATAGGCAAGCCGCGCCGCCTCTTCCACCTCGGCATCGGTCGCTTCCGGCCGACCGTAGCGGATATTGTCGCGGATCGTGCCTTCAAACAGGTAGGGCTGCTGCGAGACATAGGCGAGCTGCTTACGCAGCGACTTCTTGGTGATGTGGGCGATGTCCTGGCCGTCGATCAGGATTTCTCCCTCGCGCGGATCGTAGAAGCGCGGAATGAGGCTGATGACGGTGGATTTGCCGGCGCCCGATGGGCCGACCAGTGCTGTGGTCGCGCCACCCTCGGCAATGAAGCTCACCCCGTTGAGCACGCTCTCATTGCCGTAGGCGAAGGACACATTGCGGAATTCGATCCTCGCCTGCGTCACCGTCAGCGGCTGGGCATCCGGCAGGTCGCGCTGGCGCGGTTCCATGTCGAGCAATTCGTAGATCATCCGCGCATTGACGACGGCACGCTCCATCTGCACCTGCAGGCGCGCAAGCCGGCGGGCCGGGTCATAGGCAAGCAGCAGCGCGGTGACGAAGGAGAAGAAGGCGCCGGGCGGCACATTGAAGTAGATCGAACGGTAGGCGGCGTAGGCAAGCACGCTGGCGACGGCAAAGCCCGCGAAGCTTTCCGTCAGCGGAGACGTGCGTTCGGAAAGCCGGGCAATCCGGTTCGCCCGGCTTTCGGCGCCCTCGATGAGTTTGTTGACCTTGCGCTCCAGTTCGTCCTCCATCGTGAAGGCCTTCACGATGGCGATGCCCTGGATCGTCTCCTGCATGGCGCCGAGAACGTGGCTGTTCAAATGCACGGCCTCGCGGGTGGCCGAGCGCAGCCGCTTGGACACATAGCGTAGGGCATACAGCAGCGGCGGCGCCATGATGAATACGGCAAGGCTGAGCAGCGGATCCTGCAGGATCATCACGCCGAGCAGCGAGATGAAGGTCAGCAGGTCGCGCACTGTCGAGGTGATCGTCAGGTTGAGCACGTCGCGGATGCCGCTGACGTTCTGGCTCACCTGCGCGGCGATATGGGCAGAGCGCGCCTCGCTAAAGAAGCCGACCGAAAGCGTCATCAGATGCGAATAGAGCCGGCGCTGGTAACGCGCGACGATATTGTTGCCGACCTTGGAAAGCGCCACCGCCTGGCCGTAGCTCGCAAAACCGCGCAGCACGAAGGCGATGAAGATCGAAAGACAGATGATCCAGACGACGTCGGCGCGGCGGTTGGCGAAGGCCTCGTCGATGATCGCCCGCATGATCCAGGCGGTAAACGCGGTCGAAAGCGCCACCACGATGAGACAGACGATCGCAAAGACATAACCCCAGAGATGGTCGCGGCCGTTTTCAGCAATGATGCGTTTCAGGATGCCGGTTACGGTATCGCTGCTGACGCTCTGCGCTCTGCTTTCCGCCGCTTCCAAAAATGAGGTTTCCTGTCTCGGACCAAGCGCCCCGCGAAGGCGACGCGCACTTTAGCCGGGGTCTATAAAGAGTTGGGACCGGTTTGGCTAGAGCGCCGCGCGTCCCCGCAGAGGACGCGCCAAGGACGCTCTAGCGCCGCCAGCGGCGGCCTTCCGTCGAGACGCCGAAGTTCGCCGGCATCCGTGCGTAGGAGGAAAGCCCGGCAAGTGCTGCCAGCGGATGCGTCACCACATAAGTCGGGATGGTGCGAAGCAGCGCGGTATGCGGCGCCTTGTCCTCGAAGGCAATGCGGAATTCCGGCTTCTTCAGCGCCGGGATGATCTTCTGCGAGATGCCGCCGGAGAGATAGACGCCACCGCGCGCCATGAACACCATCGCCATGTCGCCCGCCACGCGGCCGAGATAGGTGGCAAACAGCGAGACGGTCTCGATAGCCGCCTTGTCGGTGCCGGCAAGCGCGTGCGAGGTGATATCGGCGGGATCCTTCATCGTCGGCTGGATGCCATCGACGATGCAGATGGCATTGTAGAGATTGACGAGGCCGCGGCCGCAGAGGATTTGCTCGGCCGAGACGCGGCCCTCGATCGTCTCGATATGCGGGAAGATCTCATAGTCGCGCTTGCTGCGCGGTCCGAGATCGACATGGCCGCCTTCGCCGGGGACCGGGATCCAGCTGTGCTGGGCATGAACGAGCCCGCCGACGCCGAGGCCGGTGCCAGGTCCGAGTACGACGCGCGAGGCGATCATGTCGCCGGTGGCGTCGCCGATGCGTTCGCGGTTTTCATCCGACAGGGCGGCGATCGCCAGCGCCTGCGCCTCGAAATCGTTGACGACCAGCACGTCCTCCATGCCGAGGCCTTCGATCATCGTCTTTGGCCGCACCACCCAGTCGCAATTGGTCAGCGGGATCTCGTCGTCGTTGATCGGGCCGGCGACGGCGAGGATCGCCGAGCGCGGCTGTACGGCTGTCTTGTCGAGCACGCCTTTCTGGATCGCTTCGTCGATCGTGGCGAAGTCAGCCGTGCGTACGTTCGGAAACTGCTTCGGTTCGGCATAGGCATCGGTCAGGATGGAGAAGCGGGCATTGGTGCCACCGATATCGCCGATCAGGATCGGGAAAGGCAGCGGAGCGGTGCTGTTATTCGGTTTTGGCATGGCCGGTCCCGTGCTGATCAGGCTTCGAGTGTGGGAAGAAGTTTTATAGCGGTCGCGTGGTTGAGCGCCATCGGAATATCATAGACGATCGCAAGCCGCATCAGCGCCTTTACGTCGACATCGTGCGGCATCGGCGTCAACGGGTCGACGAAGAAGATCAGGGCATCCACCTCGCCGGTCGAAATCAGTGCGCCGATCTGCTGGTCTCCGCCGAGCGGCCCGCTTTTCAGCCTGACAACGTCGAGGTCGGGGGCGGCATCGAGCACACGTCCGCCGGTCGTGCCGGTGGCGACGATCTTCCAGCGGGAGAGAATGTCCCGGTTGGTGCGGGCGAATTCCGCCATGTCGTCCTTCTTCTGGTCATGCGCAATCAATGCAAGGCATTTGCCGCCGGCCATCAACCCCTCCGCCCGAACAATTCAATCGATTTGATGGCTTCTATACCAAGAGTTTGCGATTTGAAAGACAACGCACCCCAGGCCTGTTTCATTGGATCGCCGGCTTGTCGTTCGGAACCGGACCGACATCGGGCAAAGCGCCGTCCGTGCCGGCGGCGGGTTCCGCGGCCGGCGCGGCAGTGAGCGCGCTTGCAGCGGACGGTCCGCCATAGGTGGCGGCCTGCATCGAGGCGACGGAAGCACCATCGAGCACGGCGGCGCAGGCCTTCGGCAGGTCGGAGACCATCATCTCGCGCGGCGGCTTCGGCGGCTTGGCACCGGGCTTCGGCGGTTTCGGCGGCGCCCAGGGCGCCGGCGTGAACCACCAGGCGAGCGATTTGTCGCAGCCGTCGCCGGCAGGAACAGGAGCCTGCGGCGTGCATCCGGCAGCACCGGGCGGGCATTTGATGCGGATGTGGAAATGCGAGTCATGGCCATATTCCGGCCGGAGCTTGCCGAGATTGGTGCGGTCGCCCGTCCAGGTGTCGCACATCTTCTTCTTGATCGCCGGGTTGACGAAGATACGCTCCACCTCGGGGTAGCTTGCCGCCAGCATCAACAGACGCGCCCGCGATTGCGTCCAGACCTTCGGGTCGACGGTCAGGAACTTTTCCTTCTGCAGCATGGTGGTGAAGGGCAGATCCTCGCGCTCCTCGGCGGTCATCCGGCGCGCCGGCATCGGCGTAAACCAGACATCGGCATCGAGGCCGATCTGATGGGAGGCATGGCCGTTGAACATCGGCCCGCCGCGCGGCTGCGCAATGTCGCCCACGAGAAGGCCCGGCCAGCCGGCATATTTGACCCCATCCTCAGAAAGACGTTCGAGCAGCGCGATCATCGCCGGATTGCCCCAGCGGCGATTGCGCGAAAGCCGCATCGCTTCCCAGGTCGGCCCGTCGGCCGGCAGCGCCACCGCACCTGTCATGCAGCCCTTTGCGTAAAAGCCGATCGGCTGCGCCGGTCCCTGCGTCGGCAGGCTGGCGGCGCCGAACTGCCCCTTGGCGCTGCCCGGACTCGGTGTCTTCTGCTGAGCTCCGACATCGCCGGCGGCAAGGCTTGCGCCGATTGTGCCGGCAAGCGTCAGTTTGCCGAATGTCCTGAAAGCCTGAGCGAAGCCGAAAGCCATGCTATTTCCTTGAACCGCTGCCGAAGTGATTTGCGTCAAATCTATCGTGAAAAGCGATTTTGGTGAATCGATGTTTTGGCTGGTGGTGGGAAGCGGCGGTGACGGATCGCCGCAGAGTTGCGCCGCATATTGCGAAGGCGACGCATCGAGGCGAGACGATGGCTCAAAATTTCGCGAGCCCGGCAAAAACCAAACTCTCTCCTGTTTTTCGCCCCTATTTTTCGTATTGTCGAATCAATGAAAAAACAGGGGAAAGCGTGAATGACGGCTCTATGGTCGAAGATCGGTCTGTTTCTGTCGCTTGCTGCTGTGGCGCCACTGACGGCAACGGCCCAGGACCAGCCGTTTCAGATCGGAAGCTCGGTCGTCAGCCAGATGAAGTACAAACCGGGCTTTGCGCACTTCGACTACGTCAATCCCGATGCGCCGAAAGGTGGAGATCTCCGTCTTTCCGCAAGCGGCGCCTTCGACACTTTCAATCCTCTGCTTGCAAAGGGCCAGACAGCCGTAGGTCTGTCGCTTGTTTACGACACGTTGCTGAAGCCGGCCGATGACGAACTTCTCGTCTCCTACGGCCTGCTTGCCGAAGGCCTCTCCGTTCCCGATGACGTGTCGAGCGCGACCTTTCGGCTGCGGAAGGAAGCGAAATGGGCCGATGGTCAGCCGGTAACGCCCGAAGACGTCATCTTTAGTCTGGACAAGACCAAGGATTTGAACCCGCTTGCCGGCAATTACTACCAGCACGTTGTCAAAGCGGAAAAAACCGGCGAGCGCGACGTCACCTTCATCTTCGATGAGAAGAACAATCGCGAACTGCCGAACATTCTCGGCCAGTTGATGGTCGTCCCGAAACATTGGTGGGAGGCGCCCGGACCGGACGGCAAACCGCGCGACATTACCAGGACGACGTTGGAACCCGTGATGGGGTCCGGACCTTACAAGATCGCTTCCTTCTCGCCCGGCGCCACAATCCGTTATGAACTGCGTGGCGACTATTGGGGCAAGGACCTCAATGTGAATGTCGGCCAGAACAATTTCCGCAACGTCATCTACACCTATTTCGGTGATCGGGACGTCGAGTTCGAAGCTTTTCGCGCCGGCAACAGCGACTATTGGCAGGAAACCACCGCTGCCCGTTGGGCGACGGGATATGATTTTCCCGCAGTGAAGGAAGGACGGGTCAAGAAGGAGGAGGTTGCAAACCCGCTGCGCTCCACCGGCATCCTGCAAGCGCTGGTGCCCAATATGCGGCGTGACCTCTTCAAGGACATCAGAGTCCGCGAAGCCTTGAACTACGGGTTCGACTTCGAGGAACTGAACCGCACTGTCGCCTTCAACAGTTACAAACGCATCGACAGCTATTTCTGGAACACCGAGCTTGCCTCTTCCGGCCTGCCGCAGGGCAGGGAACTGGAAATTCTGCAGGGCATGAAGGACAAGGTGCCGGCAGAAATCTTCACCACGCCCTATACCAATCCGGTCGGCGGCGATCCGCAGAAGAGCCGTGACAACCTCCGCAAGGCAATCGCGCTACTGAAAGACGCTGGCTGGGAGCTGAAGGGCAATCGCATGGTCAACAGCAAGACCGGCCAGCCGATGAGTTTCGAGATCCTGTTGTCGAGCCCGATGTTGGAGCGCTGGGCGGTGCCTTATGCCAGCAATCTCAAGAAAATCGGCATAGATGCGCGGGTTCGGACGGTCGATGCCTCGCAAGCTGTCAACCGCGAACGCAGCTTCGACTATGATATGATCTGGAATGTCTGGGCTGAGACCATGAACCCGGGCAACGAGCAAGCCGACTATTGGGGATCCGGCTCTGTCAACCAGCAGGGCTCTCGCAACTACGCCGGTATTGCTAACCCGGCGGTCGATGAGCTCATTCGCATGATTATCTTCGCGCCGAACCGCGATGAACAGGTTGCTGCGATCAAAGCCATGGACCGCGTATTGCTGGCAAATCACTACGTCATCCCGCTGTTCTACCGTGATACCTATAACATCGCCTATTGGAACACGGTCACGCATCCGGCCGAATTCCCGGCCTACAGCCTTGGCTTCCCCGATGCCTGGTGGTCGACCTCGGCAAAATGAGCGGGCTTGCAATGAAGGGGCCCTCGGCTCCAAATGGCACGAGCGAATCACGACAAGCCGGCAGGGCCGGCAAGGGAAGGCTGGCGGATTGAGCGGCATTAGAGTGGACGGCGGGCAGACAGGAAAAACATTCCCGGAGGCTGAAGGCTGATGGGCGCCTATATCCTTCGCCGCCTGCTTTTGATGGTTCCAACCATTGTCGGCATCATGGCGATATCCTTCATCGTCATTCAGTTCGCCCCAGGCGGTCCCGTCGAGCAGGTGATCGCCCAACTGACCGGTCAGGCCGATAGTGCTGACCAGCGACTGTCCGGCGGCGGCGATCTTCTCGGCGGCACCGGCAGCGATGAAGGCTCAAAATATCGCGGTGCCCAGGGGCTTGATCCGGAACTGATCGCCAAGCTCGAAAAACAGTTCGGCTTCGACAAGCCGCCGCTGACCCGTTTCGGCGAGATGATGTGGAACTACATCCGCTTCGATTTCGGCGAGAGCTTCTTCCGCAACACCTCGGTGCTCGAGCTCATCAAGGAGAAGCTGCCGGTGTCGATCTCGCTCGGCATCTGGATCCTGATCTTCTCCTATGCCATCTCCATTCCGCTCGGCATCCGCAAGGCGGTCAAGGATGGATCGACCTTCGATGTCTGGACATCGGGCGTCATCGTCGTCGGCTACGCCGTGCCGAGCTTCCTCTTCGGCATTCTCCTGATCGTGCTTTTTGCCGGCGGCTCCTTCTACGACTGGTTTCCGCTGCGCGGCCTGGTCTCCGATAATTTCGACCAGCTGGCCTGGTGGCAGAAGCCGCTCGACTATTTCTGGCACCTGACCCTGCCGTTGATCTCGCTTTCCCTGTCCGCCTTTGCCACGACGACGCTGCTGACCAAGAATTCCTTCATCGAGGAGATCAAGAAGCAATATGTCGTCACCGCCCGCGCCAAGGGCCTGAACCAGCGCCAAGTGCTCTACGGCCATGTCTTCCGCAACGCCATGCTGATCATCATTGCCGGTTTTCCCGGCGCCTTCATTTCCGCTTTCTTCACCGGCTCGCTGCTGATCGAAAACATCTTCTCGCTGGATGGCCTCGGCCGTCTCGGCTATCTCTCGGTCATCAACCGGGATTACCCGATCGTCTTCGCCACCCTCTACATCTTCTCGCTGCTCGGCCTCTTCGTCAGCCTGGTTTCCGACCTGATCTACACCTGGATCGATCCGCGCATCGATTTCGAGCGGAGGGATGTCTGATGGACGCCGCCGCAAACCCTGCCGTCACCACGCCTGTCAAGCCGCCGCGCAAGGGCCTGCTGTCGCCGACCAACATCCGCCGCTGGCAGAATTTCCGGGCAAACGGCCGCGGTTATTGGTCGCTGTGGCTGTTCCTGGTGCTGTTCGTCCTCAGCCTGTTTGCCGAGTTCATTGCCAACGACCGGCCGATCATCGCCTCCTACAAGGGCGAGATCCTGTTTCCCGTGCTGGTCGACTATCCCGAGGAGAAGTTCGGCGGCTTCCTCGCCGAAACCGATTACCGTTCCTCGGTGATTGCGGATGAGATCGATGCCAATGGCTGGATGATCTGGCCGCCGATCCGCTATTCCTACCGCTCGGTCAATTCCAACATTCCCCATTCGGCACCCACCGCCCCGTTCTGGCTGATGACCAAGGAGGAGCGCTGCGCCGGTTATCCGCAAGGCGTGAACGATCCCGATTGCACCTTCGGCAATCTCAACTGGCTCGGCACCGACGACCAGGCGCGCGACGTGCTGGCGCGGGTCATCTACGGTTTCCGCATATCGGTGCTCTTTGGCCTGATGCTGACCATCTGCTCGGCGATCATCGGCGTGACGGCGGGTGCGGTGCAGGGCTATTTCGGCGGCTGGACCGATCTGCTGCTGCAGCGCTTCATCGAGATCTGGTCGTCGATGCCGGTGCTTTACATCCTGCTGATCATCGCGGCCCTCCTGCCGCCCGGCTTCTTCGTGCTGCTCGGCATCATGCTGCTCTTCTCCTGGGTCGGCTTCGTCGGCATCGTGCGCGCCGAATTCCTGCGGGCCCGCAATTTCGAATATGTCCGCGCCGCCCGGGCCCTCGGCGTCAACAATCGCACCATCATGTGGCGCCACCTGCTGCCGAACGCCATGGTGGCGACGCTGACCTTCCTGCCCTTCATCCTCTCCGGCTCGATCACCACGCTGACCTCGCTCGATTTCCTCGGCTTCGGCATGCCGCCGGGCTCCCCCTCGCTCGGCGAGATGATCGCCCAGGGCAAGACCAACCTTCAGGCCCCGTGGCTCGGACTGACGGCTTTCTTCGCCATGTCGATCATGCTGTCCCTGCTGATCTTCATCGGCGAAGCCGTGCGCGATGCCTTCGATCCGAGGAAGACGTTCCAATGAGTGACATGAAAGAACCGCTGCTTTCCGTCCGCGATCTCTCGGTTGCCTTTCATCAAGGCGGCGAGACCTCGCTGGCCGTCGATCACATCTCCTTCGATATCGCCAAAGGCGAAGTCGTGGCGCTGGTCGGCGAATCCGGCTCCGGCAAGTCGGTCTCGGCCAACTCGATCCTGCGGCTTTTGCCCTATCCCTCGGCAAGCCATCCTTCCGGCGAAATCCTGTTCAAGGGCAAGGACCTTCTGAAGGCGTCGGAGCGGGCGCTGCGGGAAGTGCGCGGCAACGACATCACCATGATCTTCCAGGAGCCGATGACCTCGCTCAATCCGCTTCATACGATCGAGAAGCAGATCGCCGAGATCCTTGCCCTGCACCAGGGACTCACCGGTGAGCCGGCGCGCCAGCGTGTGCTGGAACTGCTGAATCAGGTCGGAATCCGCGAGCCGGAGAAGCGGTTGAAAGCCTATCCGCACGAACTCTCCGGCGGCCAGCGCCAGCGCGTCATGATTGCCATGGCGCTCGCCAACCGGCCGGAGCTGCTGATCGCCGACGAACCGACCACGGCGCTCGACGTCACCGTACAGGCGCAGATCCTCGAATTGCTCCGGCAGTTGAAGGCCGTACATGGCATGTCGATGCTGTTCATCACCCATGATCTCGGCATTGTCCGCAAATTCGCCGATCGCGTCTGCGTCATGACCAAGGGCAGGATCGTCGAAACCGGAACCGTCGAGGAGGTTTTCGCCAACCCGAAGCACGAATATACCCGGCATCTTCTCGCTTCCGAACCGCGCGGCGAGCCGCCGCTCGCCGATCCGTCGAAGCCGGTGGTGATGGAAGGGTCCGATATCCGTGTCTGGTTCCCGATCAAAGCAGGGCTGATGCGTCGCGTCGTCGATCATGTGAAGGCGGTCGACGGCATCGATCTGTCGCTGCGCGCCGGCCAGACGCTCGGCGTCGTCGGCGAGTCCGGTTCCGGCAAGACCACGCTCGGCCTGGCGCTCACCCGGCTGATTTCCTCGCAAGGACGGATCGCCTTTGTCGGCACGGATATAGCCGGCTATTCATTCAGCGAGATGCGGCCGCTGCGCAACCAGTTGCAGGTGGTCTTTCAGGATCCCTATGGCTCGCTCAGCCCCCGCATGTCGGTTGGCGATATCGTCGCCGAGGGGCTGAAGGTGCACGAGCGCTCCTTGACCGCGGAGGAGCGCGACCAGCGTGTCTGCTGGGCGCTGGAGGAGGTGGGTCTCGATCCCCTGACCCGCTGGCGTTATCCGCACGAATTCTCCGGCGGCCAGCGCCAGCGCATCGCCATCGCCCGGGCCATGGTGCTGAAGCCCCGTTTCGTCATGCTCGACGAGCCGACCTCCGCGCTCGATATGAGTGTCCAGGCCCAGGTGGTCGATCTCCTGCGCGACCTGCAGAAGAAACACGATCTCGCCTATCTCTTCATCAGCCACGACCTCAAGGTGGTGAAGGCGCTCGCCAACGATGTCATCGTCATGCGTTTCGGCAAGGTGGTGGAACAGGGGCCGTCAGCGGAAATCTTCCGCGCGCCGAAGGACGATTATACCCGGGCGCTGATGGCCGCCGCTTTCAACATCGAGGCGGTGCCGACGCCCGCTGTGCAGCAATAAAGAAGATCATGTCCGCAAGTCCTCCTGTTCTCGTCGATATCAAGTTCAATGCCGAAGGCGTCGTCCGCGTGCTGAAGACGGCCTTTGCCGATCGCGGCAGCATCAATCTCGCCGATCCGGCCAATCAGGCACGCGATCTCCGCGCGGTCGAATACGCGCTTCTCTGGAAGCCGGATGCCGACCTTTTTGCGCGGGCGCCGAACCTCAAGGTCATCTTCTCGGGCGGTGCCGGCGTCGACCATATCATCGGCATGGCCGGCCTGCCCGAGATCCCGATCGTCCGCTTCGTCGACCGCAGTCTGACGACCCGCATGAGCGAATGGGTGGTCATGCAGTGCCTGATGCATCTGCGCGGGCAATACGCCCATGACAGCCATCAGCGGCGGCGCGAATGGGCCAAGCTGATCGCGCCTGAGGCAGCGGAGGTGACGGTCGGCGTCATGGGCCTCGGCATTCTCGGGCAGGATGCGGTCGCCAAGCTGAGAGTGATGGGCTTCAACGTCATCGGCTGGTCGCGCAGCCGCAAACAGATCGATGGTGTCGAAACCTTCGATGCCGGCGGATTGGATAGTTTTCTCGCAAGGACGGATATCCTCGTCGGTCTGTTGCCGCTGACGCCCGAAACCTCCGGCTTCTATAACGCAGGGCTGTTTGCCAAGCTGCGCCGCAACGGCGCGCTCGGGCAGCCGGTTTTCATCAATGCCGGCCGCGGCAAGAGTCATGTCGAGGCCGATATCGTTTCCGCCATTCGTGACGGTACCCTCGGCGGCGCTTCGCTGGATGTCTTCGAGGTGGAGCCGCTCACCGCCGACAACCCCTTATGGGAATTGCAGAACGTCTTCATCACGCCGCATGACGCGGCCGTCTCCGAAGAAAATGCGCTGTTTCGCCATGTCGAGACCCAGATCGCCCGTTTCGAGCGCGGCGAGCCGCTGCAATTCGTGGTCGACCGCGCCGTCGGCTATTAGAGCCGCGCGGAACCTTCCAGACGGCAACCCGTTTTCTCCTTCGAGTTCTTGACGGCCGGATCGGTCCGTCAAGACAGCCGAAGGAGACGATCATGGCGCATCAGACGGAAACACGCTGGGAAAAGTCCGATGGCAAGCTTCACAAGGAAGAGCAGATCCCGCCAGCAAAGGCCAGGCAGGGCCGCACGGGCTATCGCATCCTGCTGGTGCTGCTCGCGGCTCTGGTGCTCGCTTTCGTGGTCTGGATACCGGTCGAGATCTGGGGCCAGCGCGAGGCAAACGACGTGGCGCCGCAGCAGCCGGGCCAGCAGTTGCAGTCGCAACAGTCGGGCACCGCGCCAGCGCCGAGCCTTCAGAACGGCACTGCGGTTCCGACCGAGACTCAGAACACGACGCCGGCCGCCCCTGGTGTCGCGCCTGCGGCACCGGCCCAACCCGCCGCACCTGCCCAATAAGCGTGAGGATGCGCGCTCGCATCCCGCCGCCGTGCAGGCTGCGGGGTGCCTATTGTTTTATCTGGACTTTGTCTGCTGATTTTTCGATAAGAAGGCGCACGAGCCGGTTTCGTGCGCCGGCCGGGAACGTGGCACGACCCGGGAATTTGGCAGCGCCTGACCGGAGTGGACAGGGGCGGGAATTTCATGGCCAAGACGGATATCGCAAGACGCGTTTACAATCACGCTTGGAAACTTGATCCGATCATCCGCAGCCTGATCGATACCGATTTCTATAAGCTGCTGATGCTGCAGATGATCTGGAAGCTCTATCCGGACGTGAACGCCTCCTTCACCCTCATCAACCGCACCAAGCGCGTGCATCTTGCCGAGGAGATCGACGAGGGTGAATTGCGCGAACAGCTCGATCACGCCCGCACGTTGCGACTCTCGAAAAAGGAGATGATCTGGCTTGCGGGTAACAGCTTCTACGGCCGCGCCCAGATCTTCGAGCCGGAATTCCTTGCCTGGCTTTCCAATTTCCAACTTCCCGAATACGAGCTGTCGAAGAAGGACGGGCAATATGTTCTGGATTTCCACGGGCCGTGGAGGGAAACGACCATGTGGGAGATCCCGGCGCTCGCCATCGTCAACGAGCTGCGCTCACGCTCGGCGATGAAGGCGCTCGGCCCCTTCACCCTCGATGTGCTCTATGCCCGGGCCAAAGCGAAGATGTGGTCGAAGGTCGAGCGGTTGAAGGAACTGCCGGGCCTACGCATCTCCGATTTCGGCACCCGCCGCCGTCACAGTTTCCTCTGGCAGCGCTGGTGCGTCGAAGCGCTGAAGGAAGGCATCGGCCCGGCCTTTGCCGGCACCAGCAACGTATTGCTGGCTATGGATTCCGATCTCGAGGCCGTCGGCACCAATGCCCACGAGCTGCCGATGGTGGCCGCCGCCCTTGCCCAAACCGATGAGCAACTGCGCAACGCGCCCTACAAGATCCTGCGCGACTGGAACAAACTCTATGGCGGCAATCTTCTGATCGTCCTGCCGGATGCCTTCGGCACTGCCGCCTTCCTGCGCGACGCGCCGGAATGGGTCGCCGATTGGACCGGCTTCCGCCCGGACAGTGCTCCGCCGATCGAAGGCGGCGAGAAGATCATCGACTGGTGGAAGAAGATGGGCCGTGATCCACGCCAGAAGCTGCTGATCTTCTCCGATGGCCTCGATGTCGATGCCATCATCGATACCTACCGGCATTTCGAAGGCCGTGTGCGCATGAGCTTCGGCTGGGGCACGAATCTGACGAACGATTTTTCCGGCTGCGCGCCGATCGAAATCTCCGGCCTCAACCCGATCTCCGTCGTCTGCAAGGTCAGTGACGCCAATGGCCGTCCGGCGGTGAAGCTCTCCGACAACCCGCAGAAGGCGACGGGCGAACCGGCAGAGGTCGAACGCTACCTGAAATTCTTCGGCGCCGAAGACAGGGTCGATCAGACCGTTCTCGTATAGCTCCGGGACGAGGTGCCGCCATCCCGTGGCGCATTGGTATGCCCCGACATCGCATCCTCGATCGACCAACCGAAGCGCCAGGCGTCGAACATCGAGTACCATTCCTGAAAATCGGTGATCGGCAGGATATCCGGCTTCGACATCGGATTGTCGGCCAGGCTGCGGCCACGTGCACGGTCCCGTGCGCCACGCTCCTGCATCTCAAGCAGATTCTCGAACATCATTACCCCCCGGGTCTTCATCCGATGCATTTATGCAATCATGCTAATAAAGCATTGTCGAGTCCTGATGCGATGATTTGGGTTTTTCACAGGATTAGCCCCAATGCGGTAATCCAGGGATGGCGGAGCCCGAACTGGCCGAGCGTGACAACGCTCGGCTTGCGCTCCATGAACGCCTAGTGACGGGGAGGCTCGGCTTCCTGGCTGGGGTCCGCCGCCGAGCCTCCCGGCTTGCCGACCTTGAACCAGCCGGCAGCGCCGACAAACTGCCGCTTTCCGGCAGGCGTGATCCAACCCAGATGACATCAATGGCTAACGACAGGTTAATATCCACCGGCCTCGTCCCGATCCTACGCAATCCTGCAACGTAGGCTCGCGGCATTCCTCGGGGTTTCAGGCCGCCAATCTGCGAAACCGGGTTCTGATCCGGTCGAGATAGTAGTGGCCGGGAGACGGCGCTGCCGTCATCGCATGGGCTTCGGAGGAGGGCACGCCTTCGAACAGACGTTCCTCGCCATTCTTGAAACAAATCCTGAGCCGCCCGTCATCCTGGCTGAAATAGACGGATTTGATGATCTTCGACTTTACCGAAAGTTCTTCCACCTGTTTTACCTCTGTTTTTTTAAATTTGGCAGACGGTAAACCCAAACGTGCAAAGACGCGGTGAACTCGCATGGTAAAAAATCAGGAATCTTTCGACGTTTGAAACCCGCAGCACCATCGCAGCGCCGGGTTCGAAAGCCTCGAACGCACGCTTGTGAGCGGTGTACTTCGTTGCCCTCTCTCGCCCGCGTCCCGCACACGCAAAGGCCTGTGTCAGTCATTTGATCCGTGAAGCCGGAAACAAGATCAAGCCCGATCAGATTTTGCCAATCCGGCGGAGAACGCCGTCAGCAGAGCCCTTCCCGGGCCCCAATCCTCAAGGCCGCTTTGCCCGTTGATATGGCCGAAAGGGCCGATCTCGACAAGGCCGCTGCCCCACAGATCGGCTCGTGCACGGGCATAGCCTGGCGTGCCGAAGGGATCATCGGCGCTTGCGATAATCAGAGTGGGAAAGCGCATTCGTTGCAATGGCGGATCTGCGAATCCGGCGGCCTCCTCAGGGAATGATACGGACTGCGGATCGGGGACCGCTACAAGAAACGCTCCGGCAACGGCAAGTGAGGAAATCTGCTGCCAATGAGCGACCAGCAGACAGGCAAGGCTATGAGCGACGAGCAGGGGAGGGGTTGCCGATGCGCCGACGGCGCGCTCCAGGGCTGAAATCCAGTCCGCTAAGTCGGGCTTTTCCCAATCGGCCGGTCGAAAACGCCGCATTTTGGGGTTCGACCTTTCCCAGTGCGTTTGCCAATGAGCCTCGCCCGAACCGCCAATCCCCGGCAATATAATGATGTCCCTCATGTCTTTTCCTCTGATCATCCGTGCAGGTGAAAATGATGCATTTTCATTTGCTTCGGAATGAATGATCATCGGAAAACCGCGCCGCTCTCCGATGATTTCAAGGTGATCCCATGGCTTTTCAGGAAAACAATCGGGTTTTGCTCGACCCAACCGATATCGCCATTATTGAAGCGATGCAGGAAAACGGCCGCATTGCGATTTCCGAACTCGGCCGACGGGTCGGGCTCTCTCAGCCGGCGGCATCGGAACGGGTCAAACGACTGGAAGACCGCGGCATCATTACCGGTTACTCCGCTCGTATCGACCCTGCCGCTCTGGGAATTGGAATGACGGCTGTGCTTCGCCTGCGCACGACGCATGAGCATATCAAACCCTGTCTGAAACAGTTCGCCGAGATGCCGCAAGTCATGGAAGTATTGCGCCTGACCGGAGAGGACTGCTTTCTCTTGAAGGTGCTGGTTCCGTCGCCAGGAGAGCTGGAAACGATCGTTGACACGATCGCGCGTTTTGGGGCCGTGACGACATCCCTGGTGTTGCGCGGCGAGAATCCGAAGCCGATTGGACGCGCCCTGCTGCAGCGCGTTTGAGAATATGTGGACGACCAGTGAAGCGCGCCGCCAAAAACGCTGCCGCATCCCGCTCGCGATATGGTTTGAAATCTATATTGAGAAACGAGGATATGGCGGACAGGGTGGGATTCGAACCCACGGTACGCTTTCACGTACACACGCGTTCCAGGCGTGCGCCTTAAACCACTCGGCCACCTGTCCTTTTTTGGCGTTCGCGCCCGGATAGGAGCAAATCGTCGGAACGGCGCGATATATACCGATGAATTTTCGCCGATCAACCGAAATCTAACAGTTTTTTGACTTCTTTCGATAAAACTCGCCGCGGCCCGTCCATTGTGCTTCACCTCATCGATGACTATGTAATTCTCCGAGGTGGAGAATGGCGCGGCCGGCCGGAATTGTCCGGCATATCGAGCGTCGGAGGAATTGATGCGTTTCCTGTTGCGTCTGGCGAGTCTTGTCGCGCTTGCGGCGGCCGTTATTGCCGGGACCATCGATTCGATCCAATCGGTTGCGGCCTCCTCCGTGGTGATGACGCCGATCTCCGATGCCTGGGAGGATGTGAGCCCGACCACACTGACGTCGCTGCAAGCGGCCCTTTCCTATTATGTCCACCCGCGTTTCTATACCTTCATCTTCCAGTGGCTGATGCTCCAGCCGGCCTTTGCCGTTTTCCTGGTAATCGCACTGCTTCTGTGGATGATCGGCTACAAGAAGCCGCCTATCGCCGGTCGCTTCACCGCATAGAAAAGGCGGTTTCGCCCGCACCATCCGGCGAGAAATCCGCATGGGCATCGGCCCTCTACAGCCTCGATATTTGCCACCGGATTGGCTAGAAAATCTGCATCCTGACGGAAAGAATGTCCAAAAATCAGCCCCGAAGAGCGGATTTTCGGCAATTGTTGCAAATCTTTACCAGCTGAAAAATTTCTGGTGAATTTTTCCGTGAGCCATGCAAGGATGCGCGCAGCCAGGCCTCCGGGGGGAGGTCGGTGGTTCCGCAGACATGCCCGGAAAGGGCTTGCGGGAGGACCCCTAACGAATAGCAACAACAGGGCTGCACAATGAAAAAATCCCTTCTCACTCTCTTTGCCGTGGCTGCCATGTCGACGACGGCGCTTGCCGCCGATGTCAAGCCGGCGCTGGTTTACGGCACCGGCGGGAAGTTCGATAAGTCCTTCAACGAGGCGGCCTACAACGGTGCCGAGAAGTTCAAGGCCGAGACCGGCATTGCCTATCGCGATTTCGAGCCGACGGGCGACACCCAGGGCGAGCAGGCCATCCGCAACTTCGCAAGCCGCGGCTTCAATCCGGTGGTTGCCGTTTCCTTCGCCTGGACGTCGGCCATCGAGAAGGTTGCAGCCGAATTCCCGGACACCAAGTTCATCATCGTTGACTCCGTCGTCGACAAGCCGAACGTCCGCTCGGTTGTCTACAAGGAAGAAGAAGGCTCCTACCTCGTCGGCGTTCTCGCCGGCATGGCGTCGAAGTCAGGCAAGGTCGGCTTCGTCGGCGGCATGGATATTCCGCTGATCCGCAAGTTCGAATGCGGCTACGAGCAGGGCGCACGCTCCGTCAAGGCCGATATCGAAGTCTTCCAGAACATGACCGGCACGACGGGCGCTGCCTGGAACGACCCGGTCCGCGGCGGCGAACTCACCAAGAACCAGATCGACCAGGGCGCTGACGTCGTCTATGCGGCAGCCGGTGCCACCGGTCTCGGCGTTCTGCAGACTGCGGCCGACAACAAGAAGCTGTCGATCGGCGTCGACTCCAACCAGAACTACCTGCATCCGGGCTCGGTCCTGACCTCGATGGTCAAGCGTGTCGACCTCGCCGTCTACAATGCCTACAACGACACCAAGAACGACAAGTTCACCGGCGGCGTTCAGGCGCTCGGCGTCAAGGAAGACGGTGTCGGCGCTGCGATCGACGAGCATAACAAGTCGCTGATCACGCCGGAAATGCAGGCTGCCGTCGACAAGGCCAAGGCCGACATCATCGCGGGAACCGTCAAGGTTCACGATTACACCTCGGACAACGCTTGCCCGAAGTGATCCGCGCCCGAATGTGATCGACGATTGAGATCGGGCGTATGGCGGAGGGGATTTTCGCCATACGCCCTTTTCTTATTTGGAGCCTGCAGTGACAGATAAGCCCGCTATCGAGCTTGTCGGCATCGACAAGAAGTTCGGTGCCGTCCACGCCAACAAGGACATCAACCTCACCGTTGCCAAGGGGACGATCCACGGCATCATCGGCGAAAACGGCGCCGGCAAATCGACCCTGATGTCGATCATCTACGGTTTCTACCATGCCGACAGCGGCGAGATCCGCGTCAACGGCAATCCCGTCACCATCCGCGACAGCCAGGCGGCGATCGCCACCGGCATCGGCATGGTGCACCAGCATTTCATGCTGGTCGATAATTTTACGGTGCTCGAAAACATCATGCTCGGCGCCGAAGGCGGCATGCTGTTGGCCAGAGGCGTCGCGTCGGCCCGGGCCGAGCTCAAGCGGCTGGAAACGGAATATGGCCTGGAGGTCGATCCCGATGCGCTGATCGAAGAGCTTCCTGTCGGCCTGCAGCAGCGTGTCGAAATCCTGAAAGCCATGTATCGCGGCGCCGAGATCCTGATCCTCGACGAGCCCACCGGCGTGCTGACGCCGGCGGAAGCCGATCATCTTTTCCGCATCCTCAAAGTGCTGCGCGACCAGGGCAAGACGATCATCCTCATCACCCACAAGCTGCGCGAGATCATGGCGATCACCGACACGGTCTCGGTCATGCGCCGCGGCGAAATGGTCGCCACCCGCAAGACGGCGGAGACGACGGTGGAAGAACTCGCCGAGCTGATGGTCGGCCGCCGCGTGCTGCTGCGCGTGCAGAAGGGCGAGGCGAACCCGGGAGCCGCCGTCCTGTCCGTCCGCAACCTGACGGTCAAGGACAATCGCGGCGTCACCATGGTCGACAACGTCTCCTTCGACGTGCGCGCCGGCGAAATCGTCGGCATCGCCGGTGTCGCCGGCAATGGCCAGTCCGAACTGCTGGAGGCGATTGCCGGCATCCGCAAGCCGACCTCCGGCGAAATCCTTCTCGACGGCAAGACGATCGACAAGGCCGATCCCGCCCGCCTGCGCGACCTCGGCCTCGCTCATATCCCCGAGGACCGCCACCATATGGGCCTGGTGCTGAAATTCGAGGAGTACGAAAATTCCGTACTCGGCTACCATCGCCGCCCGGGTTACAGCAAAGGTCCGCTGCTCGATCTTGAAGCGATCCGCAAGGATGCGATGGAGAAGATCGAGAAATACGACATCCGCCCGCCGAACCCGCGTCTGAAGACGGCGAATTTCTCCGGCGGCAACCAGCAGAAGATCGTTGTTGCCCGTGAGATCGAACGCGATCCGAAGATGCTGATCATCGGCCAGCCGACACGCGGCGTCGATATCGGCGCCATCGAATTCATCCACCGCCGGATCATCGAAATGCGCGACGCGGGCAAGGCGATCCTGCTCGTCTCCGTCGAACTTGATGAAATCCGCGCCCTTTCGGACCGTATCCTTGTCATGTTTGCCGGCCATGTCGTCGGCGAGAAGACGCCCGATGCCGGTGAACAGACCCTCGGCCTGATGATGGCCGGCATTGCCGCGTGAGGCCTTTATGAGCACAGCTTCCGTTCCGCTACCAAACTGGATCAACTACGGCCTCATCCCGCTTTTGAACCTTATCGTCGCCTTCCTGATCTCCGGCTTCGTCGTCTGGCTGATCGGTGAGAGCCCGCTCGATGCGCTGTCGCTGCTGATCCAGGGCGCGCTCGGCAATGGCGAAGGCATCGGCTTCACGCTGTATTATGCGACGAGCTTCATCTTCACCGGCCTCTCCGTCGCGGTGGCGATCCACGCCGGCCTTTTCAACATCGGTTCCGAAGGCCAGGCCTATATCGGTGGCCTCGGCTGCGCGCTGGTGGCGCTTTCGCTCGATCGTTACGTGCCATGGTATGTGACGATGCCGATCGCGGTCGTCGGCGCCGGCCTGTTTGGCGCAGCCTGGGCCTTCATTCCGGCCTTCCTGCAGGCAAAACGCGGCAGCCACATCGTCATCACGACGATCATGTTCAACTATATCGGCGCCGCACTGATGGTATACCTCCTGGTGCATGTGCTGATCGTGCCGGGCAAAATGGCGCCGGAAACCCGGACCTTCCTCGACGGCGGCCAGTTGCCGAAGCTCGGCTGGGTCATGCAGCTGTTCGGCGCCAAGCTGGGGGCTGCCCCGTTCAATGTCTCCTTCATCATTGCGCTCGTCGTCAGCTATCTCGTCTGGCTGCTCGTCTGGCGCACCAAGCTCGGTTTCGAGATGCGCACGCTGGGCGTCAGCCCGACGGCTGCGGCCTATGCGGGTATCCCCTATGCCCGCACGGTCATCATCGCCATGCTGCTGTCCGGCGCGCTCGCCGGCATGATGGCGTTGAACCCCGTCATGGGCTCGTCGGCCCGCCTGCAGGTGGAATTCGTCGGCGGTGCCGGCTTCGTCGGCATCGCGGTCTCGCTGATGGGCCGCAACCATCCGCTCGGCATCATCATGGCAGCGATTCTCTTCGGCATCCTCTACCAGGGCGGCGACTGGATCTCCTTCGAAATGCCGAATATCACCCGCGAGATGATCCTCGTCATCCAGGGTCTGGTGATCCTTTTCGCCGGCGCGCTGGAATATATGTTCCGACCGGCGATGGTGCGTCTCTACCAACAGTTCAAGCGCGGTTAAGGAGCGGGCGATGGATTATTACGACATATTCATCAGCGTCCTGAGCTCGACCATCCGCCTGTCGATCCCGCTGATCTTCACCGCTCTTGCCGGTCTGTTTTCGGAGCGCGCCGGTATCTTCGATATCGGCCTCGAGGGCAAGATGTTGGGCTCGGCCTTTGCCGCCGCCTGCGTTGCCTATCTCACCGATTCGGCCTGGCTTGGGCTCGGCGCCGGCGTTATCTGCTCGGTGGCGCTGAGCCTGGTGCATGGCTTTGCCTCGATCACCAACCGCGGCAACCAGATCGTCTCCGGTGTCGCGATCAACTTCTTCATCGCCGGCATCACCATCGTGCTCGGCCAAGCCTGGTTCGGCCAGGGCGGCCGCACGCCGCAGCTGTCGCCGGATTCGCGCTTCGCGCCGATCATCCTGCCGGGCGCCGATGCCGCGCGCGACATACCGATCATCGGCCCGATCTATGCCAATGTCATTTCTGGCAACAATATCCTCACCTACCTCGCCTTTCTTGCCGTGCCCTTCTCCTGGTGGGTGCTTTACCGCACGCGTTTCGGCCTCAGGCTCCGCGCCGTCGGCGAAAACCCGGGTGCGGTCGATACGGCTGGTATCTCGGTCGCCTGGCTGCGGTACCGCGCCGTCATGTGTGCCGGCATTCTCTGCGGCTTTGCCGGCACCTATCTGGCAATCGCCCAGTCCGCCGCCTTCATCAAGGACATGTCGGCCGGCAAGGGCTACATTGCGCTCGCTGCTCTGGTCTTCGCCAAGTGGAAGCCGGTGCCGGTCATGTTTGCCTGCCTGCTTTTCGGCTTCCTCGATGCGCTGGCAAATTTCATGCAGGGAAAGCAGGTGCCGCTGATCGGGGAGGTGCCGGTTCAGGTCTTCCAGGCGCTGCCCTATGTCCTGACCTGCGTCCTGCTTGCCGGCTTTATCGGTGTCGCGACTCCGCCGAAGGCAGGTGGCGTGCCCTATACGAAGGAGCGTTGATATGTCTCACGATCTGTTCGAAGCCGCCCGCGGCGCCATGGCCTTTGCCCATGCGCCCTATTCGAAATTCCCGGTCGGCGCGGCGATCCGCGCCGAGGACGGCAAGGTCTATACCGGCGCCAACATCGAAAACCTCTCCTTTCCGCAAGGATGGTGCGCCGAGCCGACGGCGATCGGCGCCATGATCATGGGCGGCGCGAAGAAGATCGTCGAAATGGCGGTCATAGCCGAAAAACTGCCGCTCTGCCCGCCCTGTGGCGGCTGCCGCCAGAAGATCTCGGAATTCGCCTCGAAGGAGACGAGGATCTACCTCTGCGATGAGGCGGGCGTGAAGAAGACGATGACGATGGAAGAGCTTCTTCCCTTCAGCTTCGAGACCGAACTCGGATGAAGGCGACGGTCAGCCTGCTCGCTGCATTGCTTGGTGGGATCAAGCCGCGCCACGGCATCGTGCTCGGCTCCGGTCTCGGCTCTCTCGTCGGTGAGCTCGACGGCGCCGTGCGTGTTCCCTATCGCGACCTGCCGGGCTTTCCCGTCAGCGCCGTCTCCGGCCACGCAGGCGAAGTCGTCGCCGGCCGCCTCGGCGGTGTGCCTGTCATCATGCTCTCCGGCCGCGTGCATTATTACGAGAAGGGCGATGCCAACGCCATGCGCCTGCCGATCGAGGTGCTGAAGGCGCTCGGCGTCGAAGTGCTGATCCTGACCAATTCGGCCGGATCGTTGCGTGACGACCTGCCGCCCGGTTCGGTGATGCAGATCACCGACCATATCAACTATTCCGGCATGAACCCGCTGATCGGCGAGGAAAGCGATCAGCGCTTCGTCGGCATGACCAATGCCTATGATGCCGGCCTTGCCGCGGCGATGCAAAGGGCGGCGGCAAAGCTTAAAATCGACCTGGCGCAGGGTGTCTACATGTGGTTCTCCGGTCCCAGCTTCGAAACGCCGGCCGAAATCCGCATGGCGCGCATCCTCGGTGCCGATGCCGTCGGCATGTCGACGGTGCCCGAGGTGATCATCGCAAGAATGCTGGGCCTGAGGGTTGCCGCCGCCTCCGTTATCACCAACTATGGGGCAGGCATGACCGGCAATGAGCTCAGCCATGAGGAAACCAAGGACATGGCGCCCGTCGGCGGCGCCCGTCTCGCCGCCATACTGAAAGACATGATTGCCGCTAGAACAGGATGATTTTAGGCCGGGTCGGCCTAAAATCTGAATCCTGTTCTACATCATAGAGTTAGAGCATGATGTCATGAGAAAACCGCTCACACTTTTCGGCATCATGCTCGAGAGGAAGCGAAGATGAATAGCCATTCCAACCGGGAAACGGCGGCGGTCGCCCTTTCTCTCCTCGATCTCACCAATTTGAAGGATGATTGCACCGAGGCGCAGATCGACGCGCTCTGCGCCCGCGCGCAGACGCCCTACGGCAACAGCGCTGCAATCTGTATCTGGCCGCGGTTTGTCGCCCAGGCCCGCAATATCCTCGGCACCGGGCATGCCGTGCGTATCGCGACCGCCGTCAACCTCCCCTTCGGCGATATGGAAGTGGCCGATGTCGCCGCCGAAGCACGCGAGGCGATTGCCGATGGCGCCGATGAGATCGATCTGGTCATTCCCTACCGCAAGCTGCTCGCCGGCAACGAGAAGGCGGTGACCGACATGGTCAAGGCCGTGCGCGCCGAATGCGCCAACCCCGTTCTGCTGAAGGTCATCATCGAGACCGGCGAGCTGAAGGATGCGGCATTGATCCGCCGCGCCTCCGAACTCGCCATCGAAGCCGGCGCCGATTTCATCAAGACATCCACCGGCAAGGTTGCCGTCAACGCGACGCTCGAAGCCGCCGACATCATGATCCGCACTATTCGCGAAAGCGGCCGCAAGGTCGGCTTCAAGCCGGCCGGCGGCATCGGCTCGGTGGCCGATGCCGCACTCTATCTGAGCCTTGCCGAAACCATCATGACACCGGATTGGGCGATGCCGTCGACATTCCGCTTCGGCGCTTCCGATCTGCTCGACGATATCCTGGCGGTTCTGAGCGGAATCCAATCGGCCTCTGTTGCGGCGTCGAGTTATTGAAATGATTCCGCAGGAAATCATCCGGCGTAAGCGCAATGGCGACGAACTCGACGCCGCCGATATCAGCGCCTTCATCGCGGCGCTCGCCGCCGGCCGACTGTCGGAAGGCCAGGTCGGCGCATTCGCCATGGCCGTCTGGTTCAAGGGCATGTCGCGGGCCGAAACCGTGGCTTTGACGCTGGCGATGGCCGACTCCGGCGACAGGCTGCAATGGGCCGATATCGATCGCCCGATCGCCGACAAACATTCGACCGGCGGCGTCGGCGACAATGTTTCGCTGATGCTGGCGCCGATCGCCGCCGCCTGCGGCCTGGCTGTTCCGATGATCTCCGGGCGTGGCCTCGGCCATACCGGCGGCACGCTGGATAAGCTCGAATCCATTCCCGGCTATATGATCACCCCCGATGCGGACCTGTTCCACAAGGTCGTGAAGGAGGCGGGATGCGCCATCATAGGCCAGACCGGCGCCTTGGCGCCGGCCGACGGCAGGCTCTATGCCGTGCGCGACGTGACTGCCACCGTCGATTCCATTCCCCTCATCACCGCCTCGATCCTCTCGAAGAAACTTGCGGCCGGGCTCGAGACGCTGGTGCTCGACGTCAAGGTCGGCAACGGCGCCTTCATGGTCGAGCGCGACCAGGCGGAGATCCTGGCGCATTCGCTGGTGGAGGTGGCCAATGGCGCAGGCGTGAAAACCTCGGCCCTGATCACCGATATGAACCAGCCGCTTGCCGATAGTGCCGGCAATGCGGTCGAAATGCGCAACTGCCTGGATTTCCTGGCGGGCCGAAAAAGCGACACACGACTTGCGACCGTCGTTCTTGCCTTCGCCGGCGAAATGCTGGTGAAATCCGGCATTGCCGCTTCGTCTGATGAAGCCGAGAGGATGGCGCGTCAGTCCCTGTCATCGGGCAAGGCGGCCGAGGTCTTCGCGCGCATGGTGTCCATGCTTGGCGGCCCGGCCGATCTCATCGAAAACCCCGACCGGTACCTGGCCAAAGCGCCTGTGGAAAAACCTGTCCCGGCCGCCCGGTCCGGCTGGCTTGCTGCCTGCGATGCGCGTGGTATCGGCGTCAGTGTCATCGATCTCGGCGGTGGTAGACGCCATCCGGCTGACCGGATCGATCATCGCGTCGGCTTCTCCGACCTCCTGCCGCTCGGAACCCGCGTGACCGCCGGCGAACCGATCGCTCTCGTTCATGCCGCCGACGAAGCCGCGGCGGAGAGGGCAGCTGCAGCACTTGCCGCGCACTACCGCATCACCGAGGACAGACCGGAGTTGACGCCGGTGATTGCCGGCCTGATCTGATGCGATTTACTGCTTGAGGCTGAGCGAACCGTCGGCGACGGAATAGGAGGCGAGCTTCTGCAGGAAGCTCATGCCGACCAGCGTCGTCGTCAGCGCATCGTCCTTGAGGACGAAGGCTTCGACATCGCGCACACGAATACCGCCGATTTCGATCCGGTCGAGCGTCACATGCGCGGCTTTCGTCTGGCCGTTCGCAGTGTTCACCCCATAGCGGAAATCGAGCTGGCTGGCGGTGAAGCCCAATCGGCGGGCGAGCGTCTCGTTGAGCGCCACATAGGTCGCACCGGTATCGATCAGGCCCTGCACCGGTTTGCCGTTCATCTTGAAGCTGCCGGTATAGTGGCCCTGCGCATCGGCCTGCAGGCGGATCGCATTGCTGCCGGAGACCGGCGCGGATGTTGCGGGCTTGTCGCTCTCGGTCGATAGGTAATTGGCAGACAATGCATCAGCAGGCTGCTGGCTGGAGCCTTCGAGGAAGGAAGGCACTTGTGTGGCGAGCACCGCGGCGATGCTGGCGAAAAGGACGGTACGCACGAGCATGAAACAGAAATCCTTCCTGTATAAACCCGGCTTCATGCAGGGCCTCATGCTCCAAGCTTGCTAAGCCTCAAGTGCTGACAAGTTGCTAATATCGATAATGAAAAGGCCCGGAATGAACCAGCCGGGCCGTAAAGTCTTTCGATTTGGTAAAGAAAGGCTGAAACTATTTGGTGCCGTACATGCGGTCGCCGGCATCGCCGAGGCCGGGCACGATGTAGCCCTTCTCGTTGAGATGACTGTCGATCGATGCGGTGAAGACCGGAACATCGGGATGGGCGGCGCGGAAGTTGCGGATGCCTTCCGGGGCGGCAAGCAGGCAGAGGAAGCGGATATTGTGGGCGCCGCGCTCCTTGAGCTTGTCGATTGCCGCGATCGAGGAATTGCCGGTTGCAAGCATCGGGTCGACGACGATGATCAGGCGCTCGGCCACGTCCTCCGGCGCCTTGAAGTAATATTCGACCGGCTGCAGCGTCTCGTGGTCGCGGTAAACGCCGATATGCGAAACGCGGGCGGAAGGCACGAGATCGAGCATGCCTTCGAGCAGTCCGTTGCCGGCGCGCAGGATCGAGGCGAAGACCAGCTTCTTGCCCTCGAGGATCGGCGACTCCATCGTCTGCAGCGGCGTTTCGATCGTTTCCATCGTCAGTTCGAGATCGCGGGTCACCTCGTAACAGAGCAGCGTCGAGATTTCGCGCAACAACCGCCGGAAACTCCCCGTCGATGTCTCCTTGCGTCGCATGATGGTGAGCTTGTGCTGCACCAGCGGGTGATCGATGACCGTGACGCCGTCCATGGGGAAGCCTTTCATTCTTTCTATCGACTGTTTCTTTCACGGAAATCGGCCCGACTGCAAGAGTGGAGGCCAATCTTCCCCAGCCTCTCGTCCTTAAATCCGGGCAAGCAGGGCCTTGCGTGTCTCCTCGTCGACGAAGGCCGCTTCGATCGCCGTTTGCGTCATGCCGTTGATCTCGGCGTCGCTGAAGCCGAAGGCTCCGGCGGCAAGTTCGTATTCCCGCTCCAGCGAGGTATGGAAGAAGGGCGGATCGTCCGAGCTGATCGTCACCCTGACGCCTGCTTCCTTCAGCCGGCGCAGCGGATGGGAGGCGAAATCGGGAAAGACTCCGAGCGCGATATTGGAGCCCGGGCAGACCTCGAGCACGGTGCCGAGATCGGCAAGCCGCTTCACCAGATCGATATCCTCAACGGCGCGCACGCCATGGCCGATGCGCGAAGGACGCACCGCATCGAGCGCGTCGGTAACGCTGAACGCGCCGCAGACCTCACCGGCATGGATGGTCAGCCCCAGGCCGGCATCCCGGGCGATATCGAAGGCACGGGCGTAGTCGGCGACGCGCCCCATGCGCTCCTCGCCGGCAAGGTTGAAGCCTGTTATCAGAGGATTGCCGGCCTTAACAGCATATTCGGCAGCACCTATCACGCTCTCCGGGCCGAAATGCCGCTCGCCGGTGACGATCAGCCGAGCCTCGATGCCGCTCTTTTCCCTGGCCCGCCGGATGCCTTCGCAGATACCTGACATATAGGCGTCGGCCCCCAGTCCGATGCGCTTGCCGTGGTCGGGCGAAACGATGAGTTCGCTGTAGATCGTATTGATGCCGGCGAGTTCGTCGAGATAGGTCTCGGTTAGAAGCGCATAGTCCTCTTCGGTTCTGTAGACCTCGGAAATCTTGTCATAACATACGAGGAAGCTTGCGAAATCATGCCAGACATAGGCCCCGTCGCGAAGCTCCGCGCTGATGTCGACGCCGTATTTCCGTGCCTGCGCCGCGGTCAGAGCTGGCGGCGCCGCACCCTCCAGATGGCAGTGCAGTTCGACCTTCTTCAAATGCGATGTCACAGAAAACTCCTTCCGTGCGGTCCGGTTGGAATGCCCAGATGCCGTGCGATACTCTCGCCAATATCGGCATAGCTGCGGCGCACGCCGATCGAGCGCGACCGGATGCCGGGGCCGTAGGCGATGACAGGCACGCGCTCGCGCGTATGGTCCGTGCCACGCCAGGTCGGATCGCAGCCATGATCGGCGGTGAGCACGACGAGATCGCCAGGCTTCAGTTTCTTATGGACTTCGGGCAAGCGCGCGTCGAAAGCTTCGAGTGCCGCGGCATAGCCCGGCACATCGCGGCGATGGCCGTAGATCATGTCGAAATCGACGAAATTGGTGAAGACGAGATCGCCGTCCTCAGCCTCGTCGATGGCCGCGAGCGACGCATCCATCAGCGCCTCATTGCCGTTTGCCTTGATGACCCTGGAAATGCCCTGATGTGCGAAGATGTCACCGATCTTTCCCACAGCATGCACATGCCGGCCGTGTTCGATCAGCCGGTCGAGCAGTGTCGGCTCGGGCGGCAGCACGGAGAAGTCACGCCGGTTTCCGGTACGCTGGAAGGTAGAGGCGGACTGACCGATAAAGGGTCGGGCGATGACGCGGCCGATATTGTGGGAATCGAGCAGCCCCCGGGCCAAACGGCAAAACGCCAGCAGGCGATCGAGGCCGAAATGCTCCTCGTGCGCCGCGACCTGGAAGACGGAATCCGAGGACGTGTAGCAGATCGGCTTGCCGGTGCGGATATGGTCCTCGCCGAGCCGGGCGATGATCTCCGTTCCCGAGGCATGGCAATTACCGAGAATGCCGGGCACATCGGCCGCCATGCACAGCGCCTCGATGAATTCGGCAGGAAAGGCGTCGCCCTCCATCGGGAAATAACCCCAATCGAAACTGACAGGTGTTCCCGCGATCTCCCAATGGCCTGACGGCGTATCCTTGCCGCGGGAGATTTCGGTGGCGGCGCCATAAATGCCGTAGACCTTCTCCGGGATAGGCATGCCGGCCGGAAAACGGCCTGAGGCGGATCGCGCGATCTGCATGAGCCCGAGTTCCGACATATTGGGCAGGGAAAGCGGTCCTTCGCGCAAACCAGCGCGGTCTCCGGCTCCGGCGGCGCAGAACTCGGCGATATGGCCGAGCGTATCGGCGCCCTCGTCACCATAGGCCGCCGCATCCGGCGCCCCGCCGACGCCGAAGGAATCCAGAACGAAAAGAAAGGCACGCGCCATTTTACACCCGAAAGAGCCGATCGCCGCAATATCGAAGGCGGTTGAGATCCAGCCATATAATGCTGGGGCCGGCTTGGCAAATTGCAGCGCCGCGCATCTGTTTCAGACGCGCAAAGGACGCTTCAACACTTCGCAGAGAAGAAGGGAAGGGCGGTCAGCAGTCGCCGCAGGGGATCGAGTCGCCTTGCCGCTGGCGATAGTAATAGCTGCGGCTGATGGTGATCGTGCGCATGCCGTCCGGCATGAAGTTCGGCGCGAACAGGAACATCGTATAGGGAATGCTGACCTCGGTGCGGACCAGGAAGCTGTTTGCCGTCTTCATGTCAGACGGCACGTTGCTCACTGTGGCGTTCTTGGCATAGGGCACAGTCCCGTCCTGGGCCCAGGACCAGAGCACTTTCGCATTGGCGCCGGCGTCGATGGTAATCCCGGTGATCTTCATCGTCAGCGTCGTCGCGCTGTAGGGCACGAAGATCGTGGTTGCGACCGATGGCATCTGCGCGAGCGCGCTCTTGGTGACAGACTGCTGCTGGGTGATGAGGTCGGCCACCGACCCCGCGGCGCGCGTCACACGCTTGCTGACGCTGAGGCCGATCGTGATTTCGAAAGCACCGATATAGAGCATGACGAGTACGGGAAAGAGGATCGCAAATTCGATCGCTCCGGCACCTTTGCGGTCTCGGATGAGTCGCCGCGCCGTCAGTACGAGTCTGGTGAATGGGTTGCGCAGCGCCATTATGGATACTGCTCGTTCTGGAAGGCCGCGGTCGCGACGATCAGATATTGGCTGGGCATCGAACCGTCGGAGGGACGTATCGTGGTGATATAGGGCCTGACCAGATCCGTGATGATTTCCCAGCGGTAGTAGGCGCGCACCATGTTGATGGTGCCGGCGCCACCTGGCGCGTATTTGAAGGCAGCCGGGTTGATGTCGGCATATCTGTCGGTGGAAAGCTTGGGGATCGTCGTCGGAATGGCCGAGAAAGTGCTGAACGTCTGTACATCCAGATACAGCTTGCTCGGCGTGGCGACCTCGCTCGCCGAGCAGCTGATCAGGATCGAGATTTCATCGCAGAAAGCCTGGCGGAATTGCGCCTGGTTCATATCGGTCGTGCGGCCGAGATTGTAGGTGATCTGCCCGGTCCGCATCCGGCGGCTCATCGTATCGACGGCGTTGGACACGAGTTCCTCGGCGGCGAAGGCGACGAAGGTTTCGAGGATTGCGAAAATCACCAGAAAATAGGGAATGGCGAGCAGGGCGAATTCGATCGCCGCTGCGCCATCGCGCGAACGGGCGAGACCGCGAAACCATGAGAAACGGATTGGCGCGGAGACGCGCGCTTTATCCGTCTTCTGATCAATTACCGTCATTACCTGGATCCGAGCGACATTCTCCGTCCGCCACACTAGGAGCCGTTCGTTGATTTTCCGTTTCAACCTGACACGACGATTTTAACGAATGGTCGAAGAACTGAAGTAAACCGATCAGGGCGAGGCGGCGGCGGTGGTCGCTTGCTGTGCGTGCTGCTCGCAATTCGGCGTGCACGACAGCACGGAGCGCTCGGTCTGCCGATAGACGCGCACCGTATTGCCTTCGTCAATCGACACCAGGATGCGTTCGTCGAGGATCGCATTGCCGTCGGCATCGAGAAGGACCAGATTGGTGGTGCCGAAGCTGCGTCCCGTCAGCACGATGGTCTTGGCGTCGGCGACGGTCGCATCGGCGACCTTGGCGTTGCCGACGATGACCTTGCTGACGGGGCGGTCGAGTTTCAATACGCGCGCGTGATCCATATAAACACGCAGCATGTCATCGTCTGCGGCCGCGGAAACTCCCGAAACACCGAAAACGGCGATCATGCCGGCAAAGAAAATGGTTTTGCCGCTCGATGACATTTGGTCCTCTTTCACGATCACAGCGCAATATCCGCATAGAATGGAAAAAAATGGTGAACGAAGCCTTAAGCCTGGCATCCTGTTCCGAGATGAAGCGCAATGATCCGATTTGGCACGGGTTTAGAGTGGTACACGTCTCGGTTGGAGGTGGAATCTGCGCTATTTCCGGATGAACGCACCTGTTATTCCAGGAATATCATTAAATATTGAGGTAAGTGTGCAAGAAAATACTGACTCTACAAAGGCCTGTTGCCTCATTCGCATCTCGTTAACTCTTTTCCTTAAGCCGATGGAAACGGCCATTCGCTAGGTTGCAGTCATCCGATCAACGGCAACAGTTGGCGGACGTGCTGAACATCAACTGGAGTTAGGAGTTACCATGACCAAGCTTTTTAGCCGTTTTCTGAAGGACGAATCCGGCGCGACCGCAATCGAATACGGCCTGATCGCCGCTCTCATTTCCGTAGCGCTCATCACCGGCGCAACGAGCCTGGGCAACAGCATCAGCACCACGTTCAACAATCTCAGCACCAAGATGAATACCGGCGTTACCGCGTCGAACTAAGACAAAGGCCGTCGGGCGGCGACCAATAATACGGCCGGATTCGCTCTGACCGATCTATCGAGTGGGCTCACAGGCTGAACGGCCGTGAGCCTTTTCGCATCAAGTCACGATCGGGGTATACGCATGATCGCAACTGCAGTCTTCGTGATACTGCCATTCTGCCTCGCTATGGCCGCGTTCTCGGATCTGTTCACCATGACGATCCCGAACCGCGTATCTCTGATCCTCATTGTTTTCTTCTTCCTCCTTGCACCGCTCTCTGGCCTGGCCTTGGGTGCGATCGGCATGCATCTTGCGGCCGCTGCCATCGTCTTTTGCGTCTGCTTCGCTCTTTTTGCATTCAATGTGATGGGCGGCGGCGACGCCAAACTGTTGAGCGCCACCGCTCTCTGGTTCGGCCTGAACCAATCCCTCGCCTTCCTGATGCTTGATGTCGCCGCCATCGGCGGCCTGATCACCTTGCTGATCTTGCTGGTGAGAGCGCAATCGAACACCATCCTGGCCATCGGCCTGCCGGTTCCGAATTCGGTCCTTCTCGCCAAGAAGATCCCCTACGGCATCGCGATCGCGATCGGCGGCTTCATGGCCTTTCCTTCGTCGCCGCTGTTCCTCGCCGCGTTGGAAAGCCTGAAATAACGGCATTTTAAATGCTCGTTAACTTAAAATGTAAGCGTTCCATTAACCATAATTATACCAATTGCTGAGCATTCTGCAGGGCGAACATATCGTGCCCTGAGGAATGATCGATGAAACCGGCCCGCCTTATAATCCTAGCTGTCGCCGTGGTGGCGGCCGGCCTTGCCGGCCTCTTGGCGATGCAGATGGCAGGCCGTGGTGGTGTCGTCACCCAGGTCCAGTCGGTCATCGAGAAGGAACCGACCGTCAACATCCTCGTCTCGAGCGCCAATCTGCCGGTCGGCGCAAGGCTGGATGAAAAGTCGATACACTGGATGGCCTGGCCGCAAGGCGGTGTCGTCCCGGGCCTCATCACCGAAGCCGACAAGCCGGATGCGATCAAGGATCTGCAGGGCGCCGTCGTGCGTCTTCCGATCTTCGAAGGCGAACCGATCCGGCCGGAAAAGGTTGCCGATTCCAACAGCCGCATCCTCTCCTCACTGTTGCCGGCCGGCAAGCGCGCCGTCGCGACCGAGATATCGGTGGCAACAGGCGCCGGCGGTTTCATCCTGCCGAACGACCGTGTCGACGTCATCATGGTCCGCAAGGGCGCTGAGGCCGACAAGCTCATAACCGAAACCGTGCTGAGCAATGTCCGCGTTCTCGCCATCGACCAGCAGATCCAGGAAAAGGACGACGGTTCGAAATCGGTGGTAGGCACGACCGCGACGCTCGAGCTCACGCCCGACCAGACGAAGGTTCTCGCCGTCGCCCAGCAGATGGCGGACCGGCTGTCGCTGGCGCTGCGCTCGGTCGCCGATGCGCAGGAGCAGGATACCAGTGCAGCCGACTATCTCCTGAGCGGCGACAACGGCAGTGCGATCATTCAGGTCATCAAATCAGGCGCCATCGTCACGGATGCCAGCGCAGCACCGAAGGCGGAGTAAAAGGACGTGCAAATGGGCAATTCAACGCGGCGCGGCGGACTTCTCCTGACAGGTTGCCTCTCGCTGGTAATCGGCGTCTCCGGTATAGTGCCGGCCTCGTTCGTTCCAGTTCTCGGGGCAGGCGAGGCGCGTGCCGATTCCGAAAGTCTGATCCGCATCTCGCAGACCGGCCCTGATGCCCATCGTCGGCTGAAGCTCGGGCTGAACAAGGCCGTCGTCGTCGATCTGCCGGAGGATGCGCACGATATCCTCGTATCCGATCCGACCATGGCCGATGCCGTGACCCGCACCTCGCGGCGAATCTACTTGTTCGGCAAGAAGGTCGGCCAAACCAATATCTTTGTCTTCGGCGCCGGCGGGCAGGAGATCGTCAATCTCGACATCGAGATCGAGCGCGACGTCTCCGGTCTCGAAGTCAATCTCCGCCGCTTCATTCCCGACTCCCGCATCAACGTCGAAATCGTCTCCGACAATATCGTGCTGACCGGCACCGTGCGCACGCCGCAGGATGCCACGCAGGCAGCCGATCTGGCGCAGGTCTTCCTGAAAGGCGGCGAGGCGACGACCAGAACCGAGACGGCATCCGGCACCGGCGGCGACAGCTCGGTGGCGCTCTTTGCCGAAGGCCGTCAGACCTCGCAGGTCGTCAATCTCTTGCAGATCGAGGGTGAGGATCAGGTCACCCTCAAGGTGACGATCGCCGAGGTTCGCCGCGAGGTGCTGAAGCAACTCGGCTTCGACAATCTGGTTTCCAGTTCTTCTGGAATGACCGTCGCCCAACTCGGCAGTCCGAGCGCCGACGTCGCGACATCGACGGTTGGAGGCGGCCTGGCGGCGCTCTTCAAGAGCTCGATCGGCAAATACGACATTTCGACCTACCTCAACGCGCTGGAACAGGCCAAAGTCGTCAAGACGCTCGCCGAGCCGACGCTGACGGCGATATCGGGCCAGGCCGCGACCTTCAATTCCGGTGGCCAGCAGCTTTATTCGACGACCGACAGCGACGGCAACGTCACCGTCACGCCGTTCAACTACGGTATCAACCTGGCCTTCAAGCCGGTCGTGCTGTCCTCGGGACGAATCAGCCTGCAGATTAAGACCAATGTCTCCGAGCCGGTGGCCGGCAGCGGCAACGCCACCTACCAGCGCCGTTCGGCGGAGACTTCGGTGGAACTGCCGTCGGGCGGCTCGATCGCGCTGGCCGGCCTGATCCGCGACAATGTTTCTCAGACGATGGGCGGCACGCCCGGCGTCTCGAAGATCCCGCTGCTCGGGACGCTCTTCCGCCAGAAGGGTTTCGAGCGTCAGGAAACCGAGCTCGTCATCATCGCAACGCCCTATCTGGTGCGTCCGGTGGCACGCAATCAGCTCAACCGGCCGGACGACAATTTCAGCCCTGAGAATGACGGTGCGACCTTCTTCCTCAACCGTGTCAACAAGGTCTATGGCCGCCGCGAGGCACCCGTCGCCGACGCGCAGTTCCACGGCTCGATCGGGTTCATCTACAAATGAGCGGGGCACGATCGGCAGCAATGGCACAAAACAGAGATCAGGCGATGGCCCATATGAATTCGACGACACCCCGCCTCGGACTCTCGAAGGCGCTTCTGGCGGCAGCCGGCGTTTCGGTGGCGATCCTTTCCGGATGCGCCGGCCCCCATGACCAGCTGACAACAGGCGGCATCCCCGACGATTACCGCGCCCGTCACCCGATCATCGTGACGGAAGCGGAGCAGACGGTGGATATACCCGTCGCCTCGACCGATCGCCGCCTGACCATCGCGCAGCGCGACCTTATTCGCGGTTTTGCCGCAAACTACCGCATGCGCGCCTCAGGCCCGGTTTACGTGCTGTCGCCGCAAGGTTCGCCCAATTCGGCGGCGGCCTACCAGCTGCGCAACCAGGTCCGCGCCGAACTGGCCTCGAGGGGGATCGCAAGCTCGAAAATCGTCAACACCTCCTATGCCGCTGCCGGTTCAGGCGATGCGGCGCCGATCCGGCTGAGTTTTACCGGCACCACTGCGGTCACCACGCAATGCGGCCAGTGGCCGAAGGACATCTCGAGCGATCTGACCAACCAGAATTACTATAATTTCGGCTGCGCCTCGCAGAACAACCTTGCCGCCCAGATCGCCAATCCGGAGGATCTGGTGGCGCCCCGCGGCATGACCCCGATCGATGCGCAGCGGCGCAACAATGCCATCCAGGAATACCGGACGACGACGTCGACGATCGAAGATATCGCCGACAGCAACAGCGGCTTCTGAGGCGGAACGGGACGATGAGCGCGATCGAATACGAAATCAGGAATCCCAGCGAGCTTCGCATCGCCGATGAGGCGGTGCGCATGGCGGATCTGGAAAATATGCGGCCGCTGCCGCGTATCTCCGTCCACGCCTTCTGTGAGAGCGAGGCCCTGCAGCAGGTCATGGAACGCTGCGCCAATGATCGGCGCGTGGCGAAGGTCAGCATGCGCATCACCAGCGGCGGCATTGCCGCTGCCGCCAATATGTTTTCCGGCGCCCCGACCCCGAACCTCATCATCCTCGAGAGCAAGACCAATGCCGCAAACCTGCTCGGCGAACTCGCGCCGCTCGCTGCCGTCTGCGATCCGACGACCAAAGTCGTCATTATCGGTTATTACAACGATATCGGGCTTTATCGCGAGCTGATCCGCAACGGCATTTCCGAATACATGGTCCAGCCCGTCGCCATGCCTGATATCCTGGCGGCGATGGCCTCGATCTTCGTCGATCCGGAAGCCGAGCCGCTCGGCCGCAGCATCGCCTTCATTGGTTCGAAGGGTGGCACCGGCGCTTCGACCATCGCGCATAATTGCGCTTTCGGCATTTCCAATCTCTTCTCCACCGAGACGATCCTCGCTGATCTCGATCTGCCCTATGGCACGGCCAACATCGACTTCGACCAGGATCCGGCGCAGGGCATCGCGGAAGCGGTCTTCGCGCCTGATCGTCTCGACGAGGTCTTCCTCGATCGCCTGCTGACGAAGTGTTCCCAGCATCTTTCCCTGCTTGCTGCACCCTCGCTGCTCGACCGCGCCTACGATTTTGACGGCCAGGCCTTCCAGCCGGTGCTCGATGTCCTGCAGCGCAGTGCGCCCGTTACCGTGCTCGATGTGCCGCATGCATGGTCGGAATGGACGCGGTCGGTGCTGTCGAGCGTCGACGAGGTGGTCATCACAGCGGTTCCTGATCTCGCCAACCTGCGCAACGCCAAGAACATGCTGGATGCGCTACGCAAGATGCGGCCAAACGACAAGCCGCCGCATCTCATCCTCAATCAGGTCGGCATGCCGAAACGTCCGGAGATTTCGCCGTCGGATTTCTGTGAACCGCTGGAGATCGATCCGATCGCGATCATCCCCTTCGACATCAATCTTTTCGGCAATGCCGCCAATAGCGGCCGGATGATCTCGGAAGTCGACCCGAAATCGCCGACGGCGGAAACCTTTTCGCAGATATCGCACATCGTCACCGGCCGTGTCGCGATCAAGAAGGCGAAGAAGGGCGGCCTGCTGGGCCTCCTGAAGCGCAAGTAGACAAAGAGCAATTCCAGCAACAGCGGTTTTGCGTCCGGAATTGCGTGAAGACAAAAAGATAGAGCAGATTGGATCGAGCGGTATGTTTGGAAAACGCGGAAACGAAGGTTTCGGAAAGGCCGGAGGGGCGATTGCTCCCCCGCCGCCGGCTCCGGCCGCCGTCCCCGCGGCCTCTTCACCCTCCGTTCTGGTCGAACCGTCGCGCGAGCCCGCTCGCCAGCAGGTGACGCCGCCGCCGATGCAGACGCCGCAGCGCAAGCGCCCCGTCCGCACCGATGAATATTACGACACCAAGGCGCAGGTCTTTTCCGCGCTGATCGATACGATCGATCTCTCGCAGCTTTCCAAGCTCGACGGCGAAAGCGCGCGCGAGGAAATCCGCGACATCGTCAACGACATCATCACCATCAAGAATTTCGCGATGTCGATCTCCGAGCAGGAAGAGCTGCTCGAGGATATCTGCAACGACGTGCTCGGCTACGGCCCGCTGGAGCCGTTGCTGGCGCGCGACGATATCGCCGATATCATGGTCAACGGCGCCGGTCAGACCTTCATCGAAGTCGGCGGCAAGACGATCGAATCGGAAATCCGCTTCCGCGACAATGCGCAGCTTCTCTCCATCTGCCAGCGCATCGTCAGCCAGGTCGGCCGCCGCGTCGACGAATCGAGCCCGATCTGCGACGCACGCCTGCCTGACGGTTCGCGCGTCAACGTCATCGCGCCGCCGCTGTCGATCGACGGACCGGCGCTCACCATCCGCAAGTTCAAGAAGGACAAGCTGACGCTCGATCAGCTCGTCCGTTTCGGCGCGATCACGCCGGAAGGCGCGACCGTGCTGCAGATCATCGGGCGCGTGCGCTGCAACGTCGTCATTTCGGGCGGCACCGGCTCGGGCAAGACGACGCTTCTGAACTGCCTCACCAATTATATCGACAGGGACGAGCGCGTCATCACATGCGAGGATACGGCTGAACTGCAGCTGCAGCAGCCGCATGTCGTCCGTCTCGAAACGCGCCCGCCAAATATCGAAGGCGAGGGCGAGATCACCATGCGCGATCTCGTCAAGAACTGCCTGCGCATGCGTCCCGAGCGTATCATCGTCGGCGAAGTGCGTGGACCTGAAGTTTTCGACCTCTTGCAGGCGATGAACACCGGTCACGACGGCTCGATGGGCACCATCCACGCCAATACGCCACGCGAATGCCTGAGCCGTATCGAATCGATGATCGCCATGGGCGGCTTCACCCTGCCGGCAAAGACGGTGCGCGAGATCATCTCCACCTCGGTCGACGTCGTCATCCAGGCGGCGCGCCTCCGCGACGGTTCGCGCCGCATCACCCAGATCACCGAGGTGATCGGCATGGAAGGCGACGTCATCATCACTCAGGACCTTATGCGCTACGAGATCGAAGGCGAGGATGCGGGCGGCCGCCTGATCGGCCGGCACATGTCGACCGGCGTCGGTAAGCCGCATTTCTGGGATCGCGCCCGCTACTTCAACGAGGAAAAGCGCCTTGCCGCCGCCCTCGACGCGATGGAAGCGAAAACGAAGGAATAGGCGAGATATGTTCGGGTTCGATCCGATAGTGCTGGCAATCGTCGTCCTCGCCGCCGTCTCCGCGGCGGCGGTCGCCTATACCCTGATGTTTTCCCGGATCGAGGCCGACAAGAAATCGGCAAGCCGTATCAACCGCGTCAAATCGGCCGAAAGCGACCGGGTCAAGGTCAAGGCTGCCCGCGATCGGGTACAGGAGCTGTCGAAGCGCCGCAAATCGGTGCAGGACAATCTGAAGGATCTGGAAAAGCGCCAGCACGAAAAGACCAAGAAAACCCTGTCGCTGAAATCCCGGCTGGTGCAGGCCGGCCTGTCGATCTCGGTGGCGAAATTCTATCTCTTCAGCGCCATCTTCGCCTGCGTGTTGCTGCTCGTGGCCCTGGTCGTCGGTACTTCCTTGATGGTCATGGTCGGTATCGCCGTTGTCGCCGGTCTCGGCCTGCCGCGCTGGATCCTCGGTTTCCTGATCAAGCGCCGCCAGAACAAGTTTCTCAACGAGCTCCCCAATGCGCTTGACGTCATCACCCGCTCGATCAAATCGGGGCTGCCGCTCAACGATGCGATCCGTCTCATCGCAACCGAAGGCACAGAACCGGTCAAGAGCGAGTTCCTGCGGGTGATCGAGGCGCAGCAGGTGGGACTCAGCATCCCCGACGCCTGCGCCCGTATGACGACCCACATGCCGCTCCAGGAAGTCAACTTCTTCGCCATCGTCATCGCCATCCAGTCGCAGGCTGGCGGCAATCTGTCGGAAGCGATCGGCAACCTCTCCAAGGTGCTGCGTGAGCGCAGGAAGATGAAAGCCAAGGTCTCGGCGCTCTCGATGGAAGCCAAGGCGTCTGCCGTCATCATCGGCGCTCTGCCCTTCATCGTCGCGACTCTCGTCTACCTCACCTCGCCGAACTACATGATGATCCTTTTCACCGATCCGCGTGGCCATTTCATCATGGGCGTCTCTGCGATCTGGATGTCGATCGGTATCTTCGTCATGCGTAACATGGTCAATTTTGACATCTAGCCGGAAGGAAGCACCATGTCGCAGGATCTTGCCGCAACGCTGACCAATCCGAGCATGCTGATTGCGCTCTTCGTCGCGATCGCCGTCTTCGCCACCTTTTACACGATCGCCATTCCATTTTTCGAGCGCGGCGATCTCAACAAGCGCATGAAGGCCGTTTCGACCGAGCGCGAGCAGATCCGCGCCCGCGAACGCGCCCGCATGAACATGGAAACCGGCGCTGGCAAAGCCTCACTCAGGAGCCAGAACAACCGCTCGGTCCGCCAGATCGTCGAGCGTTTCAATCTGCGTAAGGCGCTCGTCGACGAGAATACGGTCAACAAGCTGCGCGCCGCCGGTCTCCGTTCGGAGAATGCGCTGAATACCTTCCTCGTGGCGCGTTTCCTGCTGCCCTTCCTCTTCTCGACGCTTGCCGCCGTCTGGGTCTTCGGCCTCGGCAATCTCGCCGGACGGGGCATGCCCATCCGCCTCTTTGCCGTCATCGGCATCGGTTATCTCGGTTTCTACGCGCCCAACATCTATATCTCGAACCGCATGGGCAAGCGCCAGCACTCGATCAAGCGCGCTTGGCCGGATGCGCTGGACCTGATGCTGATCTGCGTCGAATCCGGCATCTCGATCGAGGCCGCGATGCGGCGCGTGTCGGAAGAACTCGGCGAGCAGTCGCCGGCGCTCGCCGAGGAGATGGTGCTGACCACGGCCGAGCTCTCCTTCCTGCCGGATCGCCGCGTGGCGCTCGAAAATCTTGCCACCCGCACCCAGATCGAGCTGGTACGCTCGGTAACTCAGGCGCTGATCCAGGCCGATCGCTACGGCACGCCGGTCGCGCAGGCGCTGCGCGTTCTCGCCCAGGAAGGACGCGATGAGCGCATGAACGAAGCGGAAAAGAAGGCGGCCGCCCTGCCGCCGAAACTGACGGTGCCAATGATCCTGTTCTTCCTGCCGGTGCTGATCGCCGTCATTCTCGGTCCGGCTGGCATCCAGGTGGCAGACAAGTTCTGACGGTTGAGCTGGAAACAGGCTACCGCTTTCGGCAGAAGGCGATGTGCATCAAGGACTATTGGTCTGATCCGCAGTCAGCCAACGCGCGTGACCGGCGCCGGCATAGCTGGTAAACGGGATGAGAGACTATCGCAGGCGCGGATGCAACCGCAGGCCCCCTGGCGCTCATTCAATCCAAAGGGAGGTTCTCCGATGTCTTCTGCAGGCATTTTCATCAGCATCATGGCAGCCTTGGTGGTCGGTGCGATGAGCCCCGGCCCGAGCTTCGTCGTCGTTTCCAGGATTGCCATCTCGCGCTCACGGCTGGATGGTCTCGCGGCGGCACTCGGCATGGGCGCCGGCGGCGTCGTTTTTGCGGTCCTGGCGCTTGCCGGCCTGACGGCGCTGCTGTCGCAATTCGAATGGCTCTATGTCCTGCTGAAGGTCGCTGGCGGCGCCTATCTCGTCTATATCGCCGTCAATATCTGGAGGAGTGCCGGTCAGCCGCTCGAGATCTCCGATGCCGCCAACGGCAATCGCGCGCCCATGCGCAGCTTCGTGACCGCGCTGCTGACCCAGATCAGCAACCCGAAGACCATTATCGTCTATGCCAGCATCTTTGCCGCACTTCTGCCGAGGACGGTTCCGTTCAGTCTCATTGTGGCGCTGCCACTCGGTGTCTTCGCCGTGGAGGCGGGCTGGTATTCGATCGTCGCCCTTGCCTTTTCGGCACGCCACCCGCGGCGGCTCTATCTTGCCGCCAAGCACTGGATCGACCGCACGGCAGGTGCCGTCATGGCCGGCCTCGGCCTACGGCTCATTCTTGCGGGCGTGAGTGATCGGTAGGATGTCGCGCGATTGACTTCGGGTGCTCTCAAGCTTGGAGGAGATCCGGTCAGTTCGTATTGCTGTCGCCCGGCGTCTTGTCTTTGGCGGCGAGCTTCTGCCAGGAATTCTGCTGCGACAGCATCCCTCTGAGATAGGCGACGTTGGCATCGGCCTGCTGCGGCGAAAGTTCGCGCCGCGCGATCTGCTCGGCTTCCGGGAAGCGTCCCTGCAGGCCGACGACGAGGGCAAGGTTCTGCCGGACGCGGCTGTCGGCCGTGGGTTGGCCGGCGGCGGAGCGCAGGTAGGTTTCGGCCGTGCGCAGATCGCCGGTCAGCACGTAAGACATGCCGAGGTTGGACAGAATGGAAGGCTCGTTCGGCTGGATGTCGAGCGCGTCGCGGTAGCGCTGCCGGGCATCGCTTGCCCGGCCCATCTGATCGAGGATCGCGCCTTCGGCCGAGATCAGTCTCCAGTCCGGACGGTCCGGCGTCTGGGCGCGGCCGATCGTGTCGAGTGCCTGCTGGAACTGACCGGCCGCTGCCTGTGCCTTGCCATAGGCGGCCAGCACGGTACGGTCGCCCGGGTTGGCGATCGCCACCTGCTGCATGACGGCGAGCGCCTGCGTGTCGCGGCCGTTCATCCGCAGCAGATTGGCATAGCTGACGCCGGTGATGGGATCGCGCGGATTTTTTTCATAGGCCTGGCCGAGCCGGTCCGTCGCCGAGCGCAGTTCTGTCGCGTCCATCTCTTCAACCGGCTTGGTGAGCTTCGGCACCGAGCCTGTGGTCATCCGGTCCTTGGTCGTCGAACAGCCGGCAAGGGCAAGGACGAGCAGCGATGCCGCCGCACCCTGCAGGATACGATTCGTGAATGTGGTGGCGAGTGAGGCAGGCATGACGCGTTCCTGATTCCGAAATCGGCGCCTGACCTCGAAGCGGAACAGGGAAAGGTTTGACGCAATCTTCGCTCCAGCAATAGTCTGTTAACCCTAACAGACCGTTAAGGAACGATTCCTTACGACCGCCGAAGGACAATCATGGCCCCCTATCAGTTCATCGAAAGACCGACCCCATTCAACACGAAGGGCGGTTCGACGCTGCCGATCTTTGCCGTCACGCCTGCCCATATCGAAACCGGCACGATCGATCCGATCGCGCTCGATTGGGCGCGCAGGGCGGGCTATAAGGCCGAAAGCGGGTCGCTGCTGTTGATCCCGACGGCCGAAGGCCATCTCGGCGGCGCGCTTTACGGTCTCGGCACCAATCCCTCCGAGCAGCCTTACATCACCGGCAGGCTCGCCCGCACGCTGCCGGCCGGCGACTGGCACATCGAAACCGCGCCGCTGACGGCCAATCGCCTCGCTCTCGGCTTCGGGCTCGGCAGCTACCGTTTCGATCGTTACAAATCCGAAAAATCACCAGCGGCGACGCTGATGATCCCCCGCGATGCCGATGGCGCCGACATCAAGCGCCAGCTTGCCGGCGTCTTTCTCGCCCGCGACCTCATCAATACGCCGACGAACGACATGGGGCCGAACCAGCTCGAGGCCGTTTTCCGTGGCCTGGCCGCACATTACAAGGCGGAGGTATCGGTAATATCGGGCGACGACCTGCTCACGCAGAACTTTCCGCTGGTCCATACCGTCGGCCGCGCCAGTGCCGACGCGCCGCGCCTTCTCGAGCTGCGCTGGGGCAAGAAGGGTCATCGCAAGGTGACGCTGGTCGGCAAAGGCGTCTGCTTCGATACCGGCGGTCTCGACATCAAGCCTGCGGCCTCCATGCTCTTGATGAAGAAGGATATGGGCGGCGCGGCGAATGTGATGGGGCTTGCCCTGATGATCATGGACGCCAAGCTGAAGGTCGACCTGCGCGTCATCGTGCCCGTGGTCGAAAATGCCATCTCGTCCAATGCCTTCCGCCCCGGCGACATCTACCGGAGCCGCAAGGGTCTGACCGTCCAGATCGACAATACCGACGCCGAAGGCCGTCTGATCCTTGCCGATGCGCTGGCCTATGCCGATGAGGAAGAGCCCGAGCTGCTGATCGACATGGCGACGCTGACAGGTGCAGCCCGCGTTGCGTTGGGTCCGGATCTCCCGCCGTTCTTCACCGATGACGCCAATCTGGCGCATGACCTGACCGAAGCGAGCCTGGAAACCGATGATCCGATCTGGCGACTGCCGCTCTATTCCGGCTACGAAAAGGATATCCGCGCCAAGTTCGCCGACCTCACCAATGCCCCGGCCGGTGGCATGGCGGGGGCAATTACCGCGGCCCTTTTCCTCAAGCGTTTCGTCAGCAAGACGAAGAGCTGGGCGCATTTCGACATTTACGGCTGGGCCCAGTCCGAACGGCCGCATTCGCCGGGCGGTGGCGAGGCACAGGCGATCCGCGCACTCTTTCACCATATTCGTCAGAGCCTGCGCTGAGGCCATGCGCAAAAGGCGCTGAGGCGTCGCGTGTTCACGCGCTGCGCCTCGCCGCCGATCATTAAAATTTTATTCACCTTGCCATGCGGCAGTTCCCGGCCGCCCTTGCATGTGTATGGCAACTGCCGGAAAATGGAACGTTAGCGTAACGATCTTCCGGAGGGGCCGTGCCGATCGAACTGACCGCCTCGCAGGCGCTGGGGCTCTGGCATGGCGTGGCGCTCGATCAGGTCCGCCACGACGACCGCGATTTGACGTTGCGCCAAATGGCGATCCTGCTGCATATTTATCTGGTGCCGCCGCCGCACACGGTGCGCGGGCTTGCCGCCACGCTTGAGGTCACCAAGCCGGTCATCACCCGCGCCTTGGATACGATGGGCGAGATGGGTCTGGTCGATCGCGTGCGCGACGATGCCGACCGGCGCAACGTGATCATCAAGCGCACCGTCGGCGGCGCGCTTTATCTGGAAAAGCTCGGCGATCTCGTGCGGGATCAGGGCCGCCGGCTGCCGCTCTGAAAGGAATGCCAATGACGATGCTCGACCGCCGCCTGCATGCCTACAGGCCGGATCTCGCGGAAGCGGGGCTTGAAGGCAAGGTAGAGGCTTTGCGCTTCGTGGAAGGTGCGGCGGCGCGCGTCGCCGTTCCGGTGGCAGCGTTGCGGCCCGCACCGGATCTTGCGCGCGGCATCGATACCGAGCTGCTCCTCGGCGAAGAGGTGACGGTTTTCGATCGCGCCGACGGCTGGTGCTGGGTGAAAGCCGCCTCGGACGGCTATGTCGGTTATATCGAGGCAGACGCGCTCGTGGAAGGCAGGCCGGCGCCGACCCATATCGTCACCGTGCAGCGCAGCTTCCTCTATCCGGAACCGGAACTGCGCAAGCCCCACCAGGCCATCCTGTCGATGGGAAGCCGCGTTCACGTCGCCGGCGAGGCGGAAGCGCGCGGCAATCGCTATGTCGTGCTCGAGGACGGGACGGCGATCTTCGCCAAGCATGTCCAGCCGATCGGCGCGCTCGACGGCGCCGATTATGTCGGCATCGCAGCCCGTTTCCTGGAAACGCCCTATCTCTGGGGCGGACGGTCCGGCCTCGGCATCGATTGCTCCGGTCTCGTCCAGCTGGCGATGCTGATGACAGGCAGAGCCGCACCGCGCGATACCGACATGCAGGCGGCGGGCCTCGGCGAGCCGATCGACCGCTCCGACATCCGCCGCGGCGACCTGGTATTCTGGAAGGGCCATGTCGCCCTCTTCGAGGATCCGGAAACCATCCTCCACGCCAACGGCCATAGCATGACGGTGGCGCGCGAGAATTTCGAGGCTGCCGTCGAACGCATCGGCTGGCTCTACGAACAGCCGACCGGTTATCGCCGGCCGATCAGCTGATCAGATATCCGGCGGCTGCGGCCAGGATCTCACGCCGCCCGTCCAGTCCTCGAAGGCTTTCGATAGTCTCAGCACCAGCATGTCGTCGAAGCGCGGCCCGACGATCTGCAGGCCGATCGGCATGCCCGAGCGAGAGAAACCGCAATTGATCGAGGCGGCCGGCTGCTCCGACATGTTCCACGGCACCGTGAAAGCGATATGCTCGAAGGGCAGGGCCGGATCATTGGTCGGCGATGCCCATTCGGCCGGATAGGAGATGATCGGATTGGTCGGCGAAAGCAGGGCGTCGATCTCGGTGAACAGCCGTCCGCAGCTCTTGCGCATTTCGATCGTCTGGTTGAACCCCTTGACCGCATCGACGCCGCGGATGTCGGCGCCGCCCTTCGCCCAATCCCTGATATAGGGCAGGATGCTGTCGCGGCGTTCTTCGTCGAGATCGGCGATATCGCCCCAAAGCCGGGACCGCCAGAAATTGTCGAGCCCATCCAGCATCGCGCGTGTCAGCACCGGCTGGACTGATACAATGGTCGCGCCGGCCTTCTCGAAGCATCTCGCCGCCGCTTCGACCGAGACCCTGATCTCGTCCTCCACCGCAAGCCCGCAGCCGGCATCGAGCATCAACCCGATCGTCATGCCCGACATGTCGATGTCAAGATCCATCCAGTTGAAATCGTTCGGCGGCAGGCTGGTGCCGTCGCGCCAGTCCGGCCGCGACAGCGTTGCCATCGAAAAGGCCGCATCCTCGACCGTGCGCGCCATCGGCCCGACGCAGCGCCCGACATAATAGGGATCGGCCGGAATGCGCCCATGGCTCGGCTTGAAGCCGAAGATGCCGGTCCAGCCGGCGGGAAGGCGCACTGAGCCGCCGATATCGGTGCCGATATGCAGCGGCCCGTAGCCGGCCGCTGCGGCCGCTGCGGCCCCGGCGCTCGATCCGCCGGGATTCTGTGTAGTGTCCCAGGGATTGCGGCTGAGAGGATGAAAGCTCGAAAGCCCGGAGGACAGCATGCCGTAATCCGGGCAGGTGGTCTTGGCGAAGATCACTGCGCCATCTTCCCGCAGCCGGGCGGCGGCCGGCGCATCGGCGTCAGCCGGTATCAGTTCCATCGCCTTCGTGCCGAGCGGCACCGGTTGGCCCTTGGTGGCGATCAACTCTTTCAGCGTCACCGGGATGCCGTCGAGGGCGCCAAGCATTTCGCCCTTCGACCAGCGCTCGGTCGAAGCTTTCGCCTGCGCGCGCGCCGATTCCGGATCGTAGAGGTAGAGTGCCGAAATCGAAGGCTCCCAAGCGGCGATATGGTCTTCCAGGGCGAGCCAATAATCGAGGGGAGAGAGGCTCTTATCGGCGAAGCGCTGCCTGAGTTCGCGGATGGTAAGGTCGGTTTCGGTCATGGCATGGTCTTTCGGGCTTTTCGTCTTGGGAGGACATCAGCGGCTCGCCTCGCGCGGGTCGAGCAAATCACGCAAACCGTCGCCGAGCATGTTGAAGCCGAAGACGGTGAGCGCGATGGCAAGACCGGGCAGGATCGCCAGCCAGGGGGCGAGCGCCAGATAGGTTTGTGCATCGGCAAGCATACGGCCCCAGGTCGGCGCCGGCGGCGCCATGCCGAGACCGAGGAAGCTGAGACCCGCTTCGGTCAGGATCGCCAGCCCCAGCTGGATGGCGCCATGGACGATGATCTGGCTCATGATATTCGGCAGCACATGGCGCAGCGAAATGGTCAGGCGCGTATTGCCGATCGCGCGCGCCGCCGTCACATAGTCGCGGCTCCAGGCCTGTAGCGAGGTCGCAAGCGTCACCCGGGCAAAGACCGGGATCATGAAGACGGCGATCGCGGTGATTGCGGTGAACCGTCCCGGCCCGAGAAAGGCGCCGAGCACCATGGCCGACAGGATCGGCGGCAGGGCAAAGATGACGTCGCAGATCCGCATCAGCAGCGCTTCGAACGGACCGCGGATCGCCGCCGCCGAAACGCCGGCGATCGAACCCAGCGTCCCGCCGATCATAACCGCGGTAATGGCGATCGACAGTGAATTCCAGCAGCCTGCCATCAGCATCGACAGCACGTCGCGGCCGAACTGGTCGGTGCCGAGCAGGCCGAAGGCAAGCGGCGGCTGCAGTTTGTGGATGATCTGCATTTTCGCCGGCGGCAGCGGCGTCCACACAAGCGACAACAGCGCCACGGCAACCAGCAGGCCGATGATGACAGCCCCTGAAATCAGGTTCATTCGCCGGCTAAGTCTAAAGGTCCGGCCGCCGCTGGTGATGGCGGTGGATACGATCGGTGCCATCGTCAGGCCGCCTTTCTCATCCTGGGATCAATCGCCAGATAGGAGAGATCGACGACGAAGTTCATCACGATGACGAGGCCTGCGAAGAACAGCACGACATCCTGCATGACGATGATGTCGCGCTGGGAAAGCGCCTGCAGGGCGAGCCGACCGAGGCCGGGCAGGTTGAAGACGTTTTCCACCAGCACCGCGCCGGCAACGAGAAAGGTGAATTGCAGCCCGATCATGGTGAGGATCGGGATCAGCGCGTTCGGCACGATATGACGCCACAGCACCGCACGACGAGAGAGCCCTTTCGCCACGGCGGTGCGGGCAAAATCCTCATGCATGGTGTCGAGCACAGCTGAGCGCGCCACCCGCGTCAGCACGCCCGCCTGTGGCATCGCCAGCGCGACGGCGGGCATAACGAGCGCCTGCAATGCCTGTAGGATACCGGCGCTCCAGCCGGGGAAGCCGCCGGCCGGCATCAGCCCGAGCATCGTCGAAAACAGGATGATCAGGAGCAGCGCCACCCAGAAGGCGGGCACGGCGATGCTGATCTGCGAAAACAATGTTGCGATGATATCGAAGAGACCGCCGCGGCGCGAAGCGGCCAGCACGCCGAGCGGCAAGGCAATCGCCACCGAAAGCGCGATCGCCATCAGCGCCAGCGGCAGCGTCACCGTTAGCCGCTCGAGAATCAAACCCGCGACCGGCACGCCATAGGTGAGGGAATTGCCGAGATTGCCGGAGATCACGCCGGTCAGCCACTGCCCGTAACGCAGCAGCAGCGGTTGGTCGAGCCCGAGATCGTGGCGCAGTGCCGCAAGCGTTTCAGGCGTTGCCGAGGTGCCAAGCATAATCGAGGCGGGATCGCCGGGCAGAAGGTCCATGACTGCGAAGATCAGCAGCGAGACGACGACGAGCGTGACGAGGAGACCGGCGAAGCGGCGGGCGAGGAGGGTGATCATATCGGATCGAGCACCGCGGCAATCGAACGCGGCACGCCCCCTCCGCCCTCACGCGGAGCCCCCGACGCGCCGGCGGCGAGTTTGGCGAGAACGCCAACTCCACTCGTCATCCCAGGCCTTGAGCCTGGGATCCATGCCACTGCTGTTGATGGATGTGGTGTGGATGCTCGGGTCAAGCCCGAGCAAGACGGAGTTTGGAGTTGGCGGGAGGAGCCAATCAGGGCGCAGATCCCCGTGTCAGAAATGCCATCCACCAGCGAAACCAGACAATCCCGGCCCAGATTGACCTCACTTGGCGAGGGAGGGAGAGAGCTGCGCGCCATATCGACCAAATGTATGTCGGATCTCTCCAAGGCCTTCACCTCATCACATCCCGCCCCTAACCTACCGCTCTCACTCGTCCCAGGACACGCCCGAGAGTACGTTGGAGGGGATCGGCTCGTTCTCCCACAGCCCTTTCAGCTTTTTGTCCCAGACGCCGAGTTTCGGCATGACGAAGAGATAGAGCGCCGGCACGTCCTCGGCGAGGATCTTCTGCGCCTCGCCGTAGATCGCATTCTGCGCGGCGGGATCGGTCGTCTCCTGCACCTTCTTCATCAGCGCGTTGAAGGCAGGGTTCTTATAATTGAAATAATAGGGATCGCGGGCATAGATGTCGATGTCGAGCGGTTCGGCATGGGCGACGATCGTCATGTCGAAGTTGCGGTCCTTCATGATGTCCTGGACCCATTTCGCCGGAAATTCCGTCGGTTCGATATTCATCGTCACGCCGATCTCGGCAAACATCGCCTGCATCACCTGGGCGCTGCGCGGCGCATAGGCCATCTGCGGGGATTTGATCGTGAAGGTGAAACCGTTGGGATAGCCGGCTTCGGCGAGCAGCGCCTTCGCTTTCGCGACGTCATAGGGCAGCACATTGGTCATGTCCTGATAGCCCGGATCGTTCGGCGTGTAGTGGCTGCCGATCGGCGTGCCGAGGCCGGACCATGCGCCGTCGATCACCGTCTTGCGGTCGATCGCCATCATCAGCGCCTGGCGCACGCGTTTGTCGTCGAACGGCTTCTTGGCATTGTTCATGCCGGCAACGACCTTCAGCTCAGTATTGCCGATCCTGGTAACGAGCCTCGCATCGCCGTCGAAGGAGCTCATCAGCTCGGGCGCGGCAAATTCCGGAAATGCGTCGAGATCGCCGGATTTCAGCGCAGCCGCCTGCGCCTGCGGATCGGCGATGAAGCGGAAGGTCACCTTGTCGAGCTTGGCGGCCGCATCCTTGTTCCAGTAATCGGTATTCCTGGCGAGTTCGACCTTGTCGCCCTTCGCCCAGCTTGCGAATTTGAAGGGACCGGTGCCGATCGGCGTCGTCTTGTCGTCGGCCGCCGTCTTCGGGGCGACCATTACCGAGGCCGGCCAGCCGAGCCAGTAGATCAGGCTGCCGGTCGGCGCCGAGAGATGCAGCACCAGCGTTTCGGCATCGGGCGTATCGATCGAGGCGATCGAAGCGAAGAAGCGCTTTTGCGGATTGACCGAATCCGCGCCGCGGGCGCGGTCGAGCGAAAACTTGGCGCTCGCGGCATCGAAGGCCTCGCCGTCATGGAATTTGACGCCGGTCTGCAGCTTGAACGTATAGGTCAGGCCATCGGCAGAAATCTCCCAGCTTTTCGCCAGCTGCGGCTGGACCTTGCCGGCTTGGTCGATCGTCACCAGCCCCTCGAATACGTTCTGCCAGGTTACCTGACCGATCGCGACGGGTGCGGCGATCGTCGGATCGAGGCCGGTCGGCTCGACGCTCATGCCGAGATTGAGGGCGGTCTTCGCCGCTTCCGCCGGCGCCGTCGCCGTCATCACGAGGCCTGCCGAAAGCGCAGCACCGAGGGAAAGCCGCCTGATGAAACGCGAAGGCGCAAACGAAAGCTTGATCATCATGTCCCCTGTCTGGCCATGCTCGGTGGCGAAGGCCTTTTGCGAATAAAGTGGCATTATGCCAGTGCACACACAATGACGATTTTGTGTGCTCAGTGTAGCCGAAAAAGCTACACCTGAAATTCGCGGGCAATGCAAGCTTGGAGCGTCAGTCTTTCGTCTCGCCTCGGCGGTTCGTGCGCTCCCGCATGAACCTTTCGATGAAGTCGAGCAGTTTCGTCGCGGCAAAGGACAGCTGCCGGTCCGGCGCGACACAGAGATCGACATGGGTGCGGATGCCGGTTTTGCCGGCAAGCGGAATGGCGAGAAGCTGACCCGCTTCGATCTCGCGACGGACGGTGAGCGCCGGCAGCAGCGTCGCCGCAGCCCCGCTGAGCACGAGTTCCTTCAGCATTTCGAGCGAGCTGGTGACGAAGACGGGATCGAGGCTCAACCCCTCCTTCTCGAACAGCGCGTCGAAAGCCTGGCGGAAACCGAAGGATTGGTCGGGCAGCGCCAGCGCATGATCGGCGAGCTCCCGCACCGCGATCTCGGTATGCGCGGCGGCCGGATGCTGCGGCGTGACGATGAGATCATAGGCGATCTCGGAGCGCAGCCGCACCTTGGTGCCGGACATGGGAGGTGCAAACAGCGTCACCGCAATATCCGCCTCGGCGCTGTTGACGGCATCGACGGCCTGCCGCGCACTGGTGATCGTCACGGTAAAACGCAGCTTCGGATATTTCAGGCTGAATTCGGCAAGCGCCGGCGCCAGCAGATTGGCGACGGTGGCGCCATTGGCATAGATGCTGACACGGCCGCGCTGCAGGCCCTTCAGGTCTTCGATCAGCTGCTGCACGTGATCGAGTTCGCGCAGCGTCCGGCCGGCGCGGGCGGCAAGCAGCTCGCCGGCGGCCGTCAGCTTGACACCGCGGGCGCTGCGCTCGACGAGCGGCGCGCCGAAGTGATATTCGAGGTTCTCGATCTGCCGGCTGATCGCCGTCGGCGCGACATTGAGGTTCTCGGCCGCCTGGCGCATGGAATTGGTCCTGACCAGCTCGTCGAAATACATCAGCGCCCGGATCTGCATTCACGTCTCTCCGCCATTCGGCATATTCGGTCTGCCGGTTCGGACCCTATTCGATCAATGACCATTCGGATAGCGGTCGCACCAAGCCTTTTGCGCGCCTTCGACCGGCAGTGCGGTCGCCGCGTAGACGCCACGGGCGATCGCCCGCGCCATGACGATAGTGGCGAGATGGCAAAGCTCCATCAGGCTCGCCATGTCGTCTCTTCGATGCCTGGCCGTCGATGCGGCAAAGACGGTGTCGCCGTCGAGCGGCAGGTGCGCCGGCAGCAGTGCCCGGGCAAAACCGTCATGGCCGGCAAGCGAAAGCCGATGCGCCTCGGCCTTGGTCAGCTGCGCGTCGGTCACGACAACGCCGATCGTCGTCGCGGTCGTGTTCATGCCCTTGAGCCGCATCCGGTGGTCGGCCACCGCAGGCATGCCGAGCCCGCCGAATTCGCCGTCCTTTTCGAAAGGTGCGGCCCAGAAATGTGGACCGTCGCCGATCGTTGCCGAGCCGAGCGCGTTGACCGCGACAACAGCTGCAACGCGGTGTCCGGCGCTGCTGACGGCGCTGGCCGAGCCGAGCCCACCTTTGAAGGTGGCGGTCGTCGCCCCCGTGCCGGCCCCTGTCGTGCCGAGCGCGAAGGCGCCTTTGGCCGCTGCCTTCAATGCCGCATAGCCCATGTCGCGATAGGGCGAGTGGAGCCCCCAATCCTTGTCGCCGCCGTTCAGCAGATCCATCAGGATTGCCTGCGGCACGATCGGTATGCGCACCGACCCGACGGCAAATCCGCGGCCGAGTTCGCGCAGGCCCGCCTGCACGCCGCCGGCCGCATCCAGCCCGAAAGCCGAGCCGCCGGAGAGCACGAAGGCATCTACGGCATTGACGGTCATCGACGGATCGAGCAGGCCGGTGTCGCGCCCGCCAGGCGCCCCGCCGAGCACGGTACCGGAGGCGACGGCCGGTTCGTCGAAGACGATGACGGTGACGCCGGAACCGAGCGCAAGGTCGGTCGCGTGGCCGACGGAAACGCCTTCGATGTCGGTGATGAGGTTGAGAAGATCGGGCAAGGGCGGATCCTTATGCAGAAAGGCCGCCGATAGGACTGCAATTGCCCTCAAAAAACAAGACCGGCCCCATTTGGCGGGACCGGTCGGACATCGGGAAAAGCCGTGAATGTCAATCGTGGCCTCATGCCCTCAGGCATGAAGCGGCTTCGGATGACGGCGGGTCATCAGGTCATGAATGGCCAGCCGCACCTCGTCGGGCGAGCCGAAACGCTGCTCGTCGAGGTCGTGGACATGAAATTTCACGGCGATGAACTTCAGCCGGTCTTCATCGGGAATGACGATCCCGACGGGAACGCCTGCATATTCGATAACTTGCTTCTTCATAGATAGAACTCCTGCCGCGCGACATGCGCAGCCATGGCGAATTGACTTGTCTGGTACCGTTGAAAGGAGGACGAACGTCACATTCGACAGCTCGGGCGGGAGAGGGCGCCCGGACGGTCATTGCCAAGCACAAATCGCCCAGGCAGATCGGCGAGAATATCGATGTCTATCATGTCTCGTTCCTTGCGTTGGCGTTGCACTTGAGTGGTCCCGGAAGAGCCCGGGGCCGGTGATGGCTGTCTTCAATAATCCACTAACTTGGTAGAGATTACCCGATAGCCTGTCAGAAACATATTCCGAAACGTGTCAAAATATCGACGATCCGAATAAATTCATTCCGTCGTAACCCGAACTTACAGAAAGAAACATATCAGCTCTTCGTAAAATTCGCATGACAGAATCAGAGTTTGATCGATCACCGCGGCAGACATAGGAAGCCTTGCCGTATCAGGCAATGGCCCATTTCATTAAAAATCGAAACGCCTCGAAATGACCGATTTGGTTAACGCCGGAAGCGCTGTGTCACCAGCCTTCGGCGAGCACCTTCTCCAGCATGTCGGCGAAGAAATCCGCGCTTTCGATGGCGAGGCAGAGCGGCGGTTTGATCTTCAGCACATTCTGGTGATCGCCGGTCGGCTGCATGATGACGCCGAGTTCGAGAAGCCGGTCGCAGATGGCAGCGGTCTCTTCCATCGCCGGCTCCAGCGTCGTTCTGTCGCGGACGAATTCGAGGCCGAGATAGAGCCCCATGCCGTGCACGGCGCCCGCGATCGGATGGCGGTCGATCAGCGCGGCGAGCCGCGCCTTCAGATGATCGCCGACCGTCCTGGCGTTTTCCTGCAGTTTTTCCTCGGCCATGATGTCGAGCACCGTCATGCCGGCGACGCAGCTGACGGGGCTGCCGCCGGTGGAGGAAAAGAACGCGCCTTCTTTCTCCAGCGATTGGGCGATCTCCCGCGTGGTAATGACGGCGCCGAGCGGATGGCCGTTGCCCATGCCCTTGGCGATGGTGATGATGTCGGGCACGACCCCTTGCTGCTCGAAGCCCCAGAAATAATGCCCCAGCCTGGAATAACCGACCTGCACCTCGTCGGCGATGCAGACGCCGCCGCGGGCGCGTACCTGCGCATAGATGTCCCTGAGATAACCGTCCGGCAGCGGAATACCGCCGGCATTGCCGTAGACCGATTCGCAGATGAAGCCCGCAAGCCCGTCGCCGCTGGCGTCGATCGCCTCCAGCACCGGGGTTACGGCGCTGAGATAGTGCGCTGCCGTATCGGCACCGCGGAATGCGCCGCGATAGATATTCGGCGACACCACGGCATGCACCCAGTCCGGCCGAGTGGTGAGAGCCTGCGGGTTGTCGGCGATCGAGGTGGAGACGGCATCGCTCGCTGCCGACCAGCCATGATAGGCTTCGAGCAGGCACAGCATATTGCGCGCGCCGCTATGGGCTTGCGCCAGCCGAAGCGCCAGATCGTTCGCCTCCGAACCGCTGTTGACCAGGAAGACCGCGTCGAGTCCATCCGGCGAAAGGGCGGCGAGGCGTTCGGAAAATTCCGTGATCGCGGCATAGTGAAAGCGGGAATTGGTGTTGAGCCGCAGCCATTGCGCGCTGATCGCCGCCGCGAACTTGGGATGGCCATGGCCGAGAATGGTGACGTTGTTGACCATGTCGAGATAGGCGCGGCCCTCGACATCGAACAGGTGTTCCCGCCAGCCGCGCTCGATCTGCGGCGGTGCCGCGTAATAATTCTTCTGCGGCCTTGCGAGATGCGCCTGCCGCCTGGCGCGCAGTCCTGCAGTATCAGGTTTCGGCGCATCCGCTCCGGGGCTGAGAAGGAGTGACGGCGAAGGGCAGAGCACCGACCAAGCCGCCGCCTCGCGCGGTGTGGCAAAGAGCGGCGGTTCGAGACCGGCGACACTGCAAAACTGGACACGCAGCCCGCCGAGCGACGAAGCCTCTCCGAAAACCGTGCCGAGCGGATCACCGCCGGCAACCTCGGCGCCATCCTCGACCGAGAGGTCAAGCCCATCGAGATGCAAGGTGATGCTGTCGCCGGCGAGCGTCAGATGCTGGTCCTTCCAGCCGATCCGGCCGGCAAAGGGGGCCGCAACCGCGCTGCCTGCAGCAAGGCAGATATCGATATGCAGCGCGCAGGTCGCTTGTTCCTTCGCATTTCCCAGGCTCGCGCGGGAAAGCCGATATTCGCCGTAGCGCGTTGCCGCCGTGCCGTTTTCGGTCGCGGCGCGGGCAAGCAGCCGCCAGTCCATGTCGGCATTCAACCAGTTGCCGGCGGAAAAATGCGGGCTGCGCACTCCAAGATCGACATAGGCGATCTCGGCGGGATCGATGTCGGGCAGCAACGGCAGCCATCCCGATGCTTCCGGGGCGGCGACGTCGAGGCCGGCCGCTTTGAGGATTGCCGCTTCCATGAGTTCGAAGGGAACGGACATCGCCGCATCGAAGATCGCCCACTCGTGCGCGAGATTGCCGCGGACATAGTCATTATCGGGATCGACCGAAATCTGCTGCTCGCCGCTGGCGACGAGAATGACGGCGCGTGCGACGACTAATGGCCAGAGCGCCTTCAGCTCCTCCTCGGTCAGCGGATAGATCGCCTGATAGGCGGTGACGGCGGGCAGGACATGAAAAGGGTCGCCATCCGTCTGATGCAGCAGCGAAGCGCAGGTGACGGCGAGGTCGCCGACCAGCCAGCCGCGGATGATGTCGCCGAAATCGATCACCCCGTCAGGGACTATGTGACCACGGGTATTGCGGTGACCGACGACATTGTCGCCGGTGACGTCGTGATGCACGGCCTGCAGCCGGAGCGATGGCGCCAACGGCTGGATGCGACGAATGGCCATCACCATGGTCTTGGCGATCCGGTCGCGCGCCGCACTGTCGGTGATCGCAGACAGCAGCTGCACCGCGACCGGTCCGGCGCGCCGGAGATCCCATTGCAGGCTGCGGTCGAGACCGGGATGGTTGAAATCGGCAAGCGCCTGGGCCAGCCTCGCGCAGAGCGCACCAAGTGCTGCGACCGAAGCCGGCGCCAGATAGGTCAGCTCCGTCAGCCCCTGGCCTTCCAGGTATTCGAGCAGCCGCACCTGGTAGCCCTGCCCGCGCACGGTCAGGACGACGATCTCCCGCCCGTCATTCGTGGAGATCACGTTCGGAACGCGCGGCGCATCTTGCCTGCTTTTGAGATGATGGATCGCCGCGTTCTGCGCTTCGAGCTCGCGGGTCTCGTAGGCAGCATGGCAGATCTTCAGGACGTAGCGACCGCGATCGCTATCGACGCGGTAATTCCGATCCTGCTGGCTGCCGAGTTCGGTCAGCGTGCCGGACAGGCTGTAATGGGCAAGAAGGATCTCTTCCGCATCCGCAACGGTAACGTCGGGACGCGGCAGCGCCATGCGGTCAACCAGCACCTCGTCGGTCATGACACCCCCTCCCGCAGCATGATTCGATTACCTCACGCGATAATCAAATACTTGCTGCTGGCAGGCAACGGGAGATTGTCGTTTGCCAGCAGAAGAGATGTAGCTCTTTGCCCGCGCTCAACCCATGCGTTCGGAGGCGTAGCTTCCGGGGCTTGCCGGGAAGACCACGGTGCGGTTGCCGTTGATGAAGGTGCGGTGATGGATATGGGCGTGGATGGCGCGCGCCAGCACCTGACTTTCGACGTCGCGGCCGATCGAGACATAATCGTCGGGCGACTGCGCATGGGTGATGCGCGCCGTGTCCTGCTCGATGATCGGGCCTTCGTCGAGATCGGCGGTGACGTAATGCGCCGTCGCCCCGATCAGCTTGACGCCGCGGCCATAGGCCTGCTTGTAGGGATTGGCGCCCTTGAAGCTCGGCAGGAAGGAATGATGGATGTTGATGATCCGGCCGGACATCTTCTGGCACATCTCGTCCGACAGGATCTGCATGTAGCGGGCGAGCACGATCAGTTCGGTGCCGGTCTGCTCGGCCACCTCCATGATCCGGGCCTCGGCCTGCACCTTGTTGGCCTTGGTGACCGGGATATGGTGGAAGGGGATGTCGTGGTTGACCACGACCTTCTGGTAGTCGAAATGGTTGGAGACGACGCCGACGATGTCGATCGGCAGCGCGCCGATCTTCCAGCGGTAGAGCAGGTCGTTGAGACAATGGCCGAAGCGCGACACCATCAGCAGCACCTTCATGCGCTTCTCGCTGTCGTGAAACTCGTAATCCATCTCGAAGGGCGCGGCGACGGCTGTAAAACCGGCGTCGATATCGGCCCCCGAAAGCCCTTCTTCCGAAATGAAGCTGACGCGCATGAAGAACTTGCCGGTATCGAGATCGTCGAACTGCGAGCTGTCGATGATGTTGCAGCCCCTCTCCGCCAGATAGCTCGAAATCGCCGCAACGATGCCGCGCGTCGATTTGCAGGATACCGTCAATACATAGTTTCTCATGTCTCTCCCTCTTCCTTCTTCAAGGCCGCAGCCGTGCTTAGATCAAAGCCTGTGCCGCGAATAGGCCGGCGCGCTTTCATTCCTGCGACAAATTGCAAGAGAAACCATCACGCTTCTGCAAGTTCTCTCATTGCCAAGTCTGAAGCTTAGGAGAAGTTGCGCAAAAAACTGTACCGTCAGCGCCGCTTGGATGCGTATTCTCGCCTTCGGTACGGAAACAGCGCTAAAGCGCGGCAAACGAATCTGACAGAATCGATGCGCGTTAGGCCGGCGGGCGGCTCGCCACGGCCGCTTTCCGGCGCGGCGTGGTGATTTCATGGATGATCGCGCCGCCGATCGACGAGAGCACCAATGAGAGGATCACGAAGAGCACCGGCTGCTGCAGGATGCCGATCGGCAGGCGATCTGCTGCCACCCTCAAGAAGGCGAGCGTGAAGGCGTGGGTGATATAGATGCTGTAGGAGCAGTCGCCGAGATAGTTCAGCCATCCCAGGACCGGCAGCCTGGAAAAATCGATGGAGACGGCGCCGTAAATGATGAAGATCGCCGGGATTCCCCAGGCATAGAACCGGCTTTCCGGCTGCATCAGCGCCTCGTTGATGAAGAGAAACGCAAAGCCCATGGCGAGTGCCGCCCAAGCCCAGCGGTTCGGCAGAAGCATCTTCTGCCCATAGAGCCAGGCGAGCACGACACCGGCGAGAAATTCCAGGATGATCGGCTCGCCGTAGAACCGGGTCACCGTCGATTCCGGCAGCAGCCGGCAGGCCACCAGAATGACGGTAAAGACGGCAAACATCGCCGGGATGCGGCGGACTTCCGAAAGCGGCAGCAGCAGCGCGAACACGAAATAGAAGAACATCTCGTAATTCAGCGTCCAGCCCGGAACGACGACTGGAGTGATCGTGCTGGGATCGGCGGGATTGCTCCATGGCAGGAAGAACAGTGAGGCGACGAGGTGCGGCAGGTCGAACACCGTCGATTTCAGCAATGACGGGGCCACCAGCGCCACCGCGGCCGAAAACAATGTCGCCAGCCAGTAGAGCGGCACGATCCTTCTGATGCGCCGGCGGGCGAAATCGATCGGGCTCATTGCGCGACCGCTCGTCGTCAGCCACATCACGAAACCACTTAAAACGAAGAAGATATCGACGCCGGTTTCGCCATAGATGAAGGCGGTGGCGTCGACGGCCGGATTGACCTTGGCGAGCTGCAATATCGCATGGAAATAGACCACCATCAGCGCCGCGATGGCGCGCAGATATTGAAGCTGGACAAGCATCGAGCGTCTTGCTCCCTAGCATGATGCCGAAAAGTGTGGGCGGTTTTCGGACGACATCATGCTCTATTTCTTTGATTTAGAACAGGATTCAGATTTTAGGCCAATCCGGCCTAAAATCATCCTGTTCTAGGGCTCGCGCGGGCGCCGGTCTCAGCCGCGCCGCTGCGGTCAACTCAATACATTTGTCGGACGACCCTGCCGGATGCGCGGGTTGTCGTGGAAACGCATATATCCGACGACGAACCACAGGAGACCGGCGATCTTCATCGAAAAGACTGCGGTTCCCCCGATCATCATATTCAGAAAAATGAAAAGAGAAAGTGAATGGGCGCAGCGCCGCTGCGCCGCCGTGCGTCCGGCGGGAAAGAGGCAGACGAACAGCCACAGGGCGATGACGCCGAAGATCGTCGCGGCATAGATCAGGTAGACATAACCGCTATCGGCGAACTCGGCGACCCGGTCGACCGAAAGTCCGAGGATGGCGAGCGGATCGAGTTCCATGATCTTCTTCATCGTCAGGTTGATGCGGCCGGTGAAATTGTCGCCGGTCGCGTTGGGTTTCAGCACGTAGACGAGGAAGCCCGCGGCGACGATCAGCGGCATCAGCGCCAGATTGAAATTCTTCGGGATCTTCGGAAAGACGAAATAGCCGACGATGCAGGCAAAGCAGAAGATCAGCATCGTGCGCGTGTCGTTCGTCACCAGGATCAGGACTGCCGTGCTGATCATCAGCAACCGGTCCCAGCGGCCAAGCCTCTCCCACATCGAAATCAGGTAGACCGCGATCACCCCGCAGAAATTGGCCAGCGACACCTGTTCGAGGAAGATCGAGGAGGAACGATGGTCAATGATGCCGAAGGAGAAGCGTTCGGGAAAGCCGAGCGCATTCTGGAAAAGGCCTGTCGTGTTGTAGCTCAGCGGCAGCAGCCCGCGCGTATTGGCGAAATAGTCGGACGGATGGACGATGCTGACATAGAACGGCACGCTGACGATCTCGAAAATCAGGAAAATCATGACGACGAGGCTTGCCCAGCGAAAGACGAGCTTCATCGTCCTTTCGTTGCTCCAGCCGCCGAGCCCGGTGAAGCAGAAGATGATCAGCACGTTGCGGAAATGATCGATGAACAGCATGCGGTTGAGGACGCTGACATAGATGGTCACCACGAGCGTGAACAGCAGGAACAGGAAGGCTGGCAGGTCGGTTTCGTAGATCCCCTTGTGCAGGATGTAGATGATGGCGCTCGCCATGATCAGGCCTTCGCTGGCAGCGACATGCGTCAACGACAGCGGCATGATGTTGTGGTTGATGAAGGCGAGAATGCCGTTGTAGAGCACCGAGAGCAGGCCGAGCCAGAGCACCAGGTAATCGGTGCGCGACGCCGCCCCGGCAGCATCGAGCCGGTTGCCGGCGGCAGTAAAAGGCGCTGCCTTCTGGTCGACGACCGCCATGGTCAATTCCCCACAGGCTTGACGGCGGAACAAGTGCCGGCATCGGCTTTTGCCGATTGGGCGAGAAGCCGCATCTGCGGCCGCGCGGGGCCCTTTCGCGGCTGGACGTTGAACGGCTCGTTCGCGGGCCACCAATCGCCCGCCGCCCAATAGGACCAGCCGAGCCAGACGTCGCCATTACCTGTCATGGTGGCATAGATTTCGGTCAGCCCGCTCATGCAGTCCTTGTCGGCGGAGGCGCCGAATTCGCCGAGAAAGCCGCGTTTGTGGTTCCGCTTCAGCCAGGCGGTGACCCCGGCGATCGCCTCGACTGCGGCATCGGCACCTTCGCAGGTCGGATGGGTTCCGGAGGAATCGGCGTCGAGATACTGGTGGACCTCATAGGCGTAGAAATCCAGCGGATCGCGCACGCCGAGCATCACAGTGCCGTTGGCGCCGCCGATCACGTCCTTCTCCCAGCTTGCCGCGCCGCTCCATGCAGTGCCGGGCACCAGGATGAGGTTGCGCGCGCCGACCGCGCGGATACTGCGGATCGCGGCATTGGCCGCATCCAGCCAGTCCGTCGCCTTGATGTCGTGCGGTTCGTTCATCAGGCCGAAGACAATGCCCTCCTGATTGGCGAATTCGACGGCGAGCCTTGCCCAGAAGTCACCGAAGGCGGCATCCGTTGCCGGCGCCGTGCCGACCTGGGTCTTGTCGTAATAACCGAAATTATGCGGGTCGAGCAGAACGGCCATGCCGCGCTTGCGGATCAGGCCGATCGTGCCTTTGATCCGCTGGAGCTCGTCCTCGTCGAGCCGCCCGCCGAGTGCGGGCTGCAGCCGTTCCCAGCGGAAGGGCAGCCGGATGATCGTCATGCCCTTTTCGGCGAAATAGCCGATCGTCTCTTCACTGGGATAGGTGTAGTTGGTGCCGTAGGTACCGCCGCGCTCGCCATATTCACCGCCGGAAAGATTGACGCCGCGGTAGCAGGGCGCCCCGGCCGCAAGGGCCGGCGACGGGACGAGAGCCGCCGCAAGCAGCAGCGCTGTCAGATGTCGTGTCGTCCTCATGGCATCCTCGCAATCGCGGAAAATCGCAACGTCGGCGTCGCTCCAGATTATTTTAACGGTCCGTTAGCTAAGAATTTCTAAAGTCTCGGCACCTCGGCTTCAGTCTTTCACGCTGGGCGGGACACGAGTGCGCGTATGAACCAGTATGACAGGAACAGGGTAAGCCGGCTCCCTGGCTGGCGCAGTTATGAGCCGCCTCAGACTGCGCCGGAAGGCGTACGCATGCGCAGTCCTGTCGTCCGCCCGGATGATTACGCCCGTCCGGCGCCTGAACCGACCCCACCCCCTTTCGTGCCACCGGCAAGCATGGCGGAAAGCCGTCAATATGAGCGTCCGGCGCCTCCGCCTCCGCCGGCAAGAGAGCCCGTCGTCGACGCGCCGTCGAACGCAGCCTCCGCACCTGCCGCACCGCTTCTCGACCTCCGCTCCAGCATCGCCGCGATCTGGAGCCGGCGGCTGGTCGTGCTGGGTCTGGCGCTGCTCGGCGCGGCTGCCGGCGCTGTGGTGGCACCACGGATCGCTCAGAAATTCACCGCCGTCAGCAGCCTCTATTTCGATCCGCGCCAGATCGGCCTTGCCGATGCCGGCGCGCAATCCTCCGGACCCTCGCCGGAAATGATCTCGACTCTGATCGACAGCCAGGTGCAGATCCTGACCTCGGGCAATGTGCTGCGCCGCGTCGTCGAGACGATGAAGCTCGACCAGGATCCGGAATTCACCGGCGGCCGCACCGATGGCGCCGCCGTGATCGGCGCCCTGCAGAAAGCACTTGTGATCACCCGCCAGGCCAGCACCTATGTCGTCACGCTTGCCGCCACGACGAATGATCCGGAAAAATCCGCAAGGCTTGCCAACCAGGTCGTCACCGCCTTCACCGAGGAGGAGAACAACGCCTCGAACGGCATTTACGAAAACACCTCCTCGACGCTCGACGGACGCCTCGACGATCTGCGCCAGAAGGTGCTGGAAGCCGAGCAGGCCGTCGAAACCTTCCGCGCCGACAACGACATGGCTGCGACCGAGGGCAATCTGATTTCCGATCAGCGGCTCGTCTCGTTGAACACGATGCTGGTGACGGCACAGGAAAAGACCATCCAGGCGAAAGCGCGCGCCGATGCCGTCGCCAATCTCCGCGTCGAGGACATCGTCGCCGGCAACCAGACGGAAGGCGGCGTCACCTCGCCGCTCGTCAGCCTGCGTCAGCAATATGCCACCCAGGCGGCCGCCGTCGGCAGCCTCGAAAGCCAGATGGGCACGCGTCATCCGCGCCTGCAGGCGGCCCGCTCCTCGCTCCAGAGCATATCAGGCGAAATCAAGGGCGAATTGCAGCGGCTCGCCACCTCGGCACGGGGTGAATACGAGCAGGCAAAGGCCGCCGAAGACAGCATCGCCAAGGAACTTGCGGTGCAGAAGGCGCTGCAGGCGAGTACCTCGGACAAGCAGGTGGAATTGAACGAATTGCAGCGCAAGGCGACTGCGGCGCGCGATATCTACGAGACGGTTCTGAAACGCTCCAGCCAGACGAGCGAGGAGCAGAACCTCAGCCAGAGTAACATTCGCGTCATCTCGCCGGCCGAGCCGCCTGTTAAGGCCGATGGTCCGGGGAAGATGATCCTGCTGGTTGCCGGCATCATCGGCGGTTTTCTCGCCGGTTTCGTCGTCGGTGCCGGGTTTGCCATCCTTGCCGGCCTCTTCGGCCATCCCGTCATCAGAAGTTATTTCAGGAAGTCGCCGGCTTCGGCCGCTTGATGACGGTCTTCGGTTTTCCTACATCTGGAGAGCGCCCATAGTCGGCAGGAGAGCTCCGTGCGGCTTTTGATGATTCTGATATCGCTCGTTGCCGTGTCGAGCCTCGCCCCGGCATCCGCCTCTGCCGTCGACTGGACGAAATCCGTCGATTCCGGCGTTCAACCCCTCTATCCCTACAAGGGTCTTCCCGGCGTCAAGGCGCAGCCGGAGAAGAAGGAGGAAGAATCGTATAATTGCCGCACCGAAACCGTTCAGGTCCGCCGCCGTTATGATGAGATCTTCCGTTCGGGCGGCATGCCAACGCTGATGTATGTCTGCGAACGCGACGGCTTCATCTCGATGGACGACAAGGTGCCGCTGCGCGGCCATTATCAGCCAGTGCGCTGAGGGGATCTCCTCGGGCGGCAATGTCGTGCCGTTGTGTCAGATCCGCGTCGACGCAAGATCGATCAGCATCGCCGCCATTCGCTCGATATCGGCCTCGCTCATGTCGTGATAGCTCGACGGGTTGATCGCCCGCTTCGGAATACTCCAGGCGTTGACGTTCTCGGCCAACTCGCGGGTGCTGCCGGGCAGGGCCGAAAGCTCCTTATTAGATGTCCTGGTTGTGAAGCCAAAGGCCGCGAATGCGCGGCCTCTGCCGATGATCCCGGCGACTGGCGCGCAAAACCTCTAAAAACCGCCTCCGCCTCCACTGGCATTCTTCTTGCATTGTTACTAATATTCTAACTCTCAGGGAGAAAATGCCATGCAATGGAACACATCGGCGGATTTTGCGCCTCTTGTTCTCTTTCTCGGCGGCCGGCAAAAGTACAAGATCGTCAGGACGATCCGGGACGCAGCCGAAGTTCTGATGATGGACTGGCCGTTTGAAGATGGAGAGGAATACGTCGTGGCCGTAAAGGCCTGCGCCGATGCCATCACCGGGCAGATCGAGACGGGCGAGCTGAGGGAATTGCTCCTCAGCGCCGCCAGAGAAGCCGGCCTGGGCGTTTTGACCGTTATTCCCGACAGCGGGAAGACGACGCCCCACATGGCCGCCTGAAAAGCCGGAACCACGCCGCCATGCGTTGGTCGAAGCCGCGCTGATGCCTATCCGGATGCCGCTACAGCGAATCGCCCGATAAGGGAAACGGCCCTCGCATCCCTGGTTCGTAGACTGCGCTCTCCGCCGTTCGAGCGTCTCCCGAGTGCCGAAGGTGCATCCTTCCGCTTTACGAAGGGCGCCAAGCAGGCGCAGTTGATCCGAACAGAAGCGACTGATCCCGATAGGACGGTGCTGGATACCGATGGCCGATGGTTGCCGACAGAGGCTGGCGCCTCGCACCAAGAAAAAATCCCACTTCGGATTCCCGAAATTCCCCCGCTTCGGGATTCCGAAATTCGTGGCATTTTCAGCGGTCTCGCCGTGAGAAAATATTCAATAATTTCAATCCGGCAACCAATTTCGGGATTCCGAAGTGCTCTATAGATTATGGTGGGAGTTCCCATGATCGCGGTGCGAATGTCCTGTCGGGCTTGATGATTTCCGACAGATCAAAAGAGGGCGGTTCGCCCTCGGGTCGCGGCTTGAGTTCGCAACCGCGAGGTTTCCAGCGCCGGCGCTTCCGGCATCGGCAACATGGGACTAGGCATCTAAACTAAGCTGGAGCGAAGTGCCGTCCGCTTCGACCTTAGGCTTGCGTTTTGTTGCCGCACGGCGCGGCGGCTTGGGGGTTTTCGGTCGAGTGTCGGAGCCGATCTCGTCTGACTCGGGGCTGGGCGGTAGCAGACCGGCCGCAGGTGCGGTAACCGCTGCATCAATGATCGGCGTGAGGGATCGCATTTCAAGGGCCGGCTTGGCGGCTGACACCACGCGGGCCTGTGGAGGCTCAGGGCGGCTGTCAGCGGATGCGGCGTATCGGATCATCGGCAAGACTCCATTTTGTTCGCTTTATGTTCGCATTTGGGGATGAGGGAGTCAATGGAGGGCAGCTCTCCAGAGCGGCAGGATATGCATTCTGGAATTGAGGATTTCGGCGCGTTCTTGGGAGCTATCTAGCGGCCAAGCCCTAAGCGCATCGTGATTCGCCTTTGTTACAAGGCATCAAATGCGCAACCTATCTGAAAAGGCTTAACTCCTTGATCTTGGTAGCGATCAAGAATGGAATGGTGCCCAGAAGAGGACTCGAACCTCCACACCCTTTCGGGTACCAGCACCTGAAGCTGGCGCGTCTACCAATTCCGCCATCTGGGCGACGGAGAGCGATGTAAGGGGGCGGCTCCTGACTGTCAACTGGGTTTTTGAAGTTTTCCTGACAGTTGGCGAAAAAGCAGCCGATCACATGCGGGAGAGAGCCGCAGGATAGGCATAGCGCTCCGGTTGGTGCGCCCTATATAAAGGAAATACCGAAAGGATTGCATCATGGCCGTTTCTCGCACGCTTCTGCTCGCCGGTCTTTTGGCTGTTCTCGCACCCGCCATCGCCGGGGCCGATTCGCTGAAGCTGGGCAAGCCAGGGGTCGGTCCGCTCAACACCGGCTCCACGCTTTGCGATTTTCGCGGCTGCTTCGGTTTCGGGCCGCAGCAATGGCATCGTCCGGCCTATGTCCAGCCGAATTACCGGCCGAGGGGCGCGGGGCCGACCTATTACCTGCCGGGCGCTGCCGGACGGCCGCAACTGACCTATGATCCGCCGCCGGTGCGCCGCGTGCAGCCGAAGGATCCGAACAAGCATATCGCCTGGTGCACCAACGAATACCGCTCCTACAATCCGAGGACGGATCACTTCCTCACCTATGAGGGTGTCTACAGGGTCTGCCGCTCGCCTTTTCGCTGAGGCCGCTCGCGCTGGCGCCGAGCTCTGCTCAGCTTTCGAGCGAGGCTCGGTCGACGTGGCCGAGATCGCGGCCGGGCTCGACGATGTCGCGGACCCGCTGCTTCAGCTCCTTCGGCCCGGGAAAGCCGCCGTCGCGCTTGCGCTCCCAGATGAGATCGCCGTTGACGCGGATCTCGAAATTGCCGCCGGTGCCGGGGATCAGCGCCACTTCGCCGAGGCTGTCGGAAAAAGTATACAGCAGCTCTTGCGCCATCCAGCTGGCGCGCAGCAGCCAGTTGCACTGGGTACAGTAGAGGATCGAGACACGGGCTTTTTCGGTCATGGCGATTTCCTTTCGTTTGACGAGATTTAAGCTCTGTGGTGCGCATGCGCAATCGCCCCTTACACAAGCGTCTTGCGTGCTGCCCGCCGGCATGATCTCTTCCCGTCGTCGGCCATATCAGGGAAAGTCCATGCGCGTCGCAGTCATCGAAAACATGAGGAATACCGGCCTCGGCGCGCTTGCCCAGGCCCTCGACGAGGCGGGCGCTGACATCGAGTGGTTCCGGGTGTGGCAGGATGGCATCCTGCCGCGGGATGTAGTGGGCCATGACGCGCTGGTCGTTCTCGGCGGCGAGCAGAGCGCGCTGGATGATGAGACACACGCCTATCTGCCGGAGCTCGCGCGGCTCACGCGCCGCTTCGGCGATGCCGGCAAGGCGGTGCTCGGCATCTGCCTGGGCAGCCAGATCCTCGCCCGCGCCTATGGCGCCGACAATCATCTGGGAACCGCCCGCGAATTCGGCTGGCATAAGATCGGCGTTACCGCCGAGGGCCGGGCCGATCCGGTGCTGTCTTCGCTGGGCGGCGAGTTCACCATCTTCGAATGGCATGCCGACACGTTTTCCCTGCCCGAGGCGGCGGTCCGTCTTGCCTCGAGCCCCGTCGCCGAAAACCAGGCGTTCCGCATCGGCCGCGCCGTCTATGGCACGCAGTTCCATTTCGAGGCCAATTCAGCGGTCGTCGAACAATGGAAGGCTGAATTCCCCGAGACGATCGCGCGCATCGCCCCCGGCTGGCTGGAGAGCCACGCCGAACTGGCAGCAAGACATGGGCGTGCAGCCGATGCCGCCGGCCTTGCCATTGCGCGGGCCTGGGTCAGCCTGATCGAACGGCAAGAGGTCGAAATTCTGTCGCAGGCTTCGGCGTGAGGGAGTGATGTCATGCCGGCGAGCGAACGCGAGAAAATGGCGGCAGGTGAATGGTATTGCTGCCTCGATGACGAGCTCGATCACTTGCGCCGGCAGGCGCGCTTGGCCGTCCACGCACACAATACAATGCCGCCGGATGAGCGCGGCGCGATGGCGCCGGCCCTGAGGGCGCTGTTTGCGCAGGCAGCATCGGATGTCTTCATCGAAGCGCCGTTTCACTGCTCCTACGGCATCAACATCACCCTCGGCGAGCGCGTCTATTTCAATGCCGGCTGCACTATCCTCGATTCCGGCCGGGTGACGATCGGCGATCGCAGCATGTTCGGCCCCGGCGTGCAGATCTATTGCGCCGAGCACCACAAGGATGCTGCACTTCGCAGCACCGGCATCGAGATCGCCCGGCCGGTCACGATCGGCAACGACGTCTGGATCGGGGGAAGCGCTGGAATCCTCGGCGGCATCACGATCGGCGAGGGCGCGATCGTCGGTGCTGGCGCGGTGGTGACCAGGGATGTGCCGGCCGGCGCCACCGTGGTCGGCAACCCGGCCCGCATCCGGTAGTTCGGACGATGCAACATTAACTATCCCTAACGGTCGACAGAATTCGTTCGCCGGCTACAGACCATCGCTGGCCCGTTCGTCGTAGCGTTGCCGCGCGGCGATAATGCCGGCCTGGTTCTGCTCGGTCCACAGCACCAGCGAACGGATCGTCTCGTGCAGGGTGCAGCCGAGCGGCGTCAACGCATAGTCGACCTTCGGCGGCACGACGGGATAGACGGTGCGCTCGATGATGCCGTCTCGCTCCAGGTGCCTGAGCGTCGTCGTCAGCATGCGCTGGCTGATGCCGTCGATATTCCTCTTCAATTCCGTGAAGCGAAGCGTGCGTTTTTCGAGCAGCGCAATGACGAGCAGCGACCACTTGTCGGCGATCCGGTCGAGGATCTGCCGGACCTCGCACTCCTCGCGCGCATCCCATTGCAGGACGTCGTAGTCCTTGCCGGGCAGGACGCTATCGTCCTTGCCGGGCAGGACGTTGTCGTCCTTGCCGGTGCTGCAAATGTCACTCGGTGAGTTTGAAGTGCCTTCTTCCATGGGGCCGGATCATGTCTTAACTAAGCTTTGGTTACAAGAGGGAACTAAGGCATGAAAAGTAACTTCATGCCTCGCCCCGTTGTTTCAGCGTGTCAACCGAAGGAACGGATTTCATGTCCAACCCATCTTCCCAGACCAAGACAAGTGAAGGCCGCATGAACGCCCGCGTAGCCGGTGCGCTGATCGTGCTCTGCGGCGCGATCTTCCTCGAAGGCATCGATGTCGCCATGCTCAATATCGCGCTGCCGGCGATCCGCGCCGATCTCGGCCTGTCGACAACGACGCTCAGCGCCGTCGTCAGCGCTTATGTGCTGGGTTATGCCGGCTTCATGCTGCTGGGCGGCCGGGCCGCCGATATCTTCGGCAAGAAGCGGGTCTTCCTGACGGCGCTGACGATCTTCCTCGCCTTCTCCGGCCTCGGTGGTTTCGCGAGCGAGGGCTGGATGCTGCTTGTCGCGCGTTTCGTCACCGGCGCCGCCTCCGCCTTCATGACGCCAGCAGGCCTTGCGCTCATTACCGCCAATTTCCCGGAGGGGCCGCAGCGCAACAGGGCGGTGATGATCTATGCATCGACGGCCTCGGCCGGCTTCTCGCTCGGCCTCGTCGCCGGTGGCCTGCTTGCTGCCATCGACTGGCGCTGGGTATTCTTCGCGCCGGTGGTGCTGGCGGCGATCCTGCTTGCCGTCGGCCCTCGGCTGATCACAGACAGGGATGCGGGAACCGCCCGGGGAAAATTCGATATATCAGGCGCGATCGCGCTGACCGGCGCCATGCTGCTGGCCGCCTATGGCGTCATCCGGCTCGAGCATCCGGGCGAGGGTACGGAATGGACGATCGCCGCCTTTGCAGTGAGCGCGCTGCTCTGGCTTGCCTTCATCCTGATCGAGCGCGGCTCGTCCGCTCCGCTGGTGCGCCTTGGGATCCTGCGTTCGGCCGCGCTGATCCGCGCCAATCTCGGCGCCCTGCTGTTTGCCGGCTCTTTTTTCGGCTTCCAGTTCATCGCCTCGCTTTATCTGCAGGAACTGCTCGGCTGGACGCCGATGCAGACGAGCTTGGCGCTGATGGCGATCGGCATCGATGCGGTGGTCGCGCCGATCCTGACGCCGCGGCTTGTCGACCGCTTCGGCAATGTCCGCGTCATCCTCGCCGGTTTCCTGCTGGCGCTTGCCTGCTATGGGCTGTTCTTGCGCATGGGCTTCGATTGGACCTATGCCGCCATGTTCCCGTCGATGCTGCTGCTCGGCCTTGCCTTCGCGCTCGGCTATGGCCCGCTGACCATCGTCGCGACCGACGGCATTGCCGAGGACGAGCACGGGCTTGCCAGCGGGTTGGTCAATACAGCAATCCAGTTCGGAGCCGCACTCGGGCTTTCCGGCGTCAGCGCGATCGGCGCCTATATGCTGGGTGACGAAGTCTCTCCAGAAGCGCGGCTGGAATCCCTGCGTGTCGCCCTTCTGGTGCCGCTCGCCGCCGCCGCGCTTGGCGCGCTGGTGATGGCGACGGGCTTGCGCGGCCGTGACGGCTCCCGCCGCGAAGCCGTCGCTTAAGGCGCTCGACAAGGCCACCCATTTCGCGGCGGCCTTGCCGTCCGCAGTGGCCTTGTCATCTCGACAGCGGCGAAAGCTCCGCTAGATCAAAGGGCAAAACGGGAGGAAAATCATGAGCGAACTGAATCTACCCATGCAAGGCGGCTGCCGTTGCGGCCAGGTGCGGCTGAAGATCAGCGCCCCGCCGCTGCTGACCATGGCCTGCCATTGCACGGGCTGCCAGAGGATGACCGCGAGCGCCTATTCGCTGAGCGCCGCCATTCCCAGCGAAGGCTTCGAGGTCACGAAAGGCGAGCCGGTGATCGGCGGCCTGCACGGCGTTACGAAACATTATTTCTGCCCGCATTGCATGAGCTGGATGTTCACCCGGCCGGAAGGCATGGACTGGTTCGTCAATCTGCGCGCGACCATGCTCGACGACCCCAGCTGGTTCACGCCCTTCATCGAGACATGGACGAGCGAGAAGCTGTCCTTCGCCGAGACCGGCGCGGTGCACAGCTACGCGGCGCTGCCGGAGATGAACGCCTATGAGGGGCTGGTGAAGGAATATATGGGCAGGGGGTGAACGCTCAGAAGCCCTGGAAGAGAAAATCTACGGCGCTGGTGATGGCATCGCTTTTGCCCGATAGATCTGCGACTATTTTTCCTATTTCCGCCGTCGGGATCGATGCCATGCGCTGGGTGGCCATGACATAGGCTTCACCCTCGATGGCAAAGCGTGGGTTCAGTCGCGAGATCGACCAGCTCAGCTCTTGCACCGGATGCAGCGGGACCATGACTCGCGAAGGCAGATCGTCAAGCAGATTGGCTTGAAGATCGATGGCCAGGACATTCCCGCTTTTAAGGCGATAGACGTGAAAGCGTGCCATTAAAACTGACGGTATTTGGCGAATGGCAAGCCGTGCTTTTCAACATATTCGTTTTCCAGCCGGATAGCCTCGGCGTTCTCGATACGCCATAGCCGCTCGCGCTCGGCCTTTATTGCCTGTGCGATGCCATCTTCCGCCGCCCGAGATATGTTAATCTGGAGTTCGCGCGCCTCGGAGAGGAGACCTTCATCGAGGGACAGGTTTGCTGCTTTTCTTGGCCGCTGAGCCACAGCGATCTCCTCAATTTTATGCGCAGATCATATGCGCATAAAATGTCGTTGAGAAGCGTTATTCGTCGCCCATCTTCAGCGCCGCAATAAACGCTTCCTGCGGAATCTCCACCTTGCCGAACTGGCGCATACGCTTTTTGCCGGCCTTCTGCTTGTCGAGCAGCTTGCGCTTGCGGGTGGCGTCGCCGCCGTAGCATTTCGCGGTCACGTCTTTGCGCAGCGCCGAGATTGTCTCACGGGCAATGACGTTGCCGCCGATCGCCGCCTGGATCGGGATCTTGAACATGTGCTTCGGGATCAGCTCCTTGAGCTTCTCGCACATGTCGCGGCCGCGCTTTTCGGCGGCCGTCCGGTGCACCATCATCGACAGCGCGTCGACCGGCTCGCCGTTGACGAGGATCGACATCTTCACGAGGTTGCCCTCGCGGTGGTCGGTCAGCGCGTAATCGAAGGAGGCATAGCCCTTGGAGATCGACTTCAGCCGGTCGTAGAAATCGAAGACGACTTCGTTGAGCGGCAGGTCGTAGGTCAGCATCGCGCGCGTGCCGACATAAGTGAGCTCGATCTGGATGCCGCGCCGGTCCTGGCAAAGCTTCAGGATGCCGCCGAGATAATCGTCCGGCGTCAGGATCGTCGCGCGGATCCACGGCTCATGGATTTCGGAGATCTTGACGACATCGGGCATGTCGGCCGGATTGTGCAGTTCGCGCTCTGTGCCGTCGGTCATGTACATCTTGTAGACGACGGAGGGTGCGGTGGCGATGAGGTCGAGGTCGAACTCGCGCTCGAGCCGTTCCTGGATGATTTCGAGATGCAGCAGGCCGAGGAAGCCGCAGCGGAAACCGAAGCCGAGGGCGGCCGACGATTCCATTTCGAAGGAGAAAGAGGCGTCGTTGAGGCGAAGCTTGCCCATGGCGGCGCGCAGATCCTCGAAATCGGCGGCATCGACCGGGAACAGGCCGCAGAACACCACCGGCTGCGCCGGCTTGAAGCCCGGCAGCGCTGCGGCCGTCGGCCGCTTGTCCTCGGTGATCGTATCGCCGACGCGGGTATCGGCCACTTCCTTGATCGAGGCGGTGATGAAGCCGATCTCGCCGGGGCCGAGGCTGTCGACAGTGACCATCTTCGGTGTCAGCACGCCGACGCGCTCCACCTGGTATTTTGCATCGGTGCCCATCATCCGCACCGTCTGGCCCTTGGTCAGCACGCCGTCGATGATGCGCACGAGAACCATGACGCCGAGATAGGTGTCGTACCAGCTGTCGACGAGCAGCGCCTTCAGCGGCGCCTTGTCGCCGCCTGGGCTCTTCGGCGCCGGCAGCTTGTGGACGATCGCTTCCAGCACATCGGGAATGCCGAGGCCGGTCTTGGCCGAAATCAGCACCGCCTCCGAGGCGTCGATGCCGATCACTTCCTCGATCTGTTCCTTGATGCGGTCGGGTTCGGCGGCCGGCAGGTCGATCTTGTTGAGAACGGTGACGATCTCGTGGTTGTTGTCGATCGCCTGATAGACATTGGCGAGCGTCTGCGCTTCGACGCCCTGGCTGGCGTCGACGACGAGCAGCGAACCCTCGCAGGCCGACAGCGACCGCGAGACTTCATAGGCGAAGTCGACGTGGCCGGGCGTGTCGATCAGGTTGAGAATGTATTTCTCGCCATTGTTTGCCTGGTAGTGCAGGCGCACGGTCTGGGCCTTGATGGTGATGCCGCGCTCGCGCTCGATATCCATATTGTCGAGCACCTGCTCGGACATTTCGCGCTCGGCAAGCCCGCCCGTCGTCTGGATCAGGCGGTCGGCCAGCGTCGATTTGCCGTGGTCGATATGGGCCACGATCGAAAAATTGCGGATATGGGAAAGCGGAGTGGTCGAATTGGTGCTCATGCGCGCCATATAGCAGCGCCGCCCCTTGCCGCAAAGCGGTAATTAGCCCGCTGTTTACGCTATTTTGCAGCTTGTCGGACGCGTGTCAGACCGGCCACGTCTCCAGCCGCCAGGCCGAATCCCAGAACATCCATTCATATTGCGAGGCCCGCACGAAGACATCGGTCATCTGGGCACGCTCCACCGGCGATGCGGCGCGGGCGGCGATGTCGGTCAGCGCGATCACTTCACGGGCGCCGGCGGCAAATTGCGGATCGCCATAGGTGTTGATCCAGGTCTGGAAGGCATTGCCCTCGATAGCAGGCCGGTTCTTGATCGCTTCGCCAACGTGCCAGTAGATCCAGAAGCAGGGGAGGATGGAGGAAAGCGCAACCGCGTAGGAACTGTGATAGGCGGTGGCAAGCAGGAAGTTGGTATAGGCAAAGCCCGCAGGCGAGGGTTCTGCGGCTGAAACATCCGCCGACGTGATGCCGAACTGGGTGAGGAAGCCGGCATGCAGGCCCTGCTCGACGGTGATGGCCTTCTGCGCCGAACCGAGGAAGCGCAGCACCTGCGCATTGTCGGGCGCCTTGGCCGCAACGATGGCGAGGCATCGCGCATAATGCTTCAGGTAGAGCGCATCCTGAAGGATATAGTGCCGGAAGACCTCCGGCGGCAGCGTGCCGTCCGAAAGGCGCAGCAGCAGCGGCAAGGCCTCGATTTCAGCCATAACAGGGGCGATCCTGTCCCAGGCGGCAGCTGTGAAGCTTCCCGTCAGGTCCGTGCTCTGCGTGCTGGCGTCCATCATTGCCTCCTACCTCGATTGCGCCGTCATATATCGACGCTGCCGTGGTGAAAGCAAGGCGGGTTTCGCCGCGCGAGGAGACTTGATTCCATCATCGGATAATGTATTTCTCTTATAGTAGAATCATGGATTGAGAGATGGAACCGGAACTCGAACAGGCGATCGGCATCCGCATCCGCACGCTGCGGGTCAAAAAAGGTCTGACGCTGGATGATCTTGCCGCGGCCTCCGGCGTCAGCCGCGCGATGATCTCGCGCATCGAGCGGGCGGAGGCGAGCCCGACCGCCTCGCTGCTGGCAAGGATCTGTGCGGCGCTCGGCCTGTCGCTGTCGGCCTTCTTCGCGGAGGAGGGACAGCAGGCCTCGCCGCTTGTTCGCCGGCAGGAGCAGCAGGTCTGGCGCGACCCGGAGACCGGTTATATTAGGCGCTCGATCTCCGCACCCGGCACTGCCTCCGATGTCGATATCGTCGAGGTCGAATTCCCCGCTGGCGCGCGTGTCAGCTTCCCCCCGCATGCCGCCTCCCACGGCATGACGCAGCATATCTGGCTGTTCGATGGCGAGCTGGAAATGACGGCGGGTGAAACGGTCTACCGGCTGCGGCCGGGCGATTGCCTCTTCATGCCGGTCGGCGAGGGTCACATCTTCCACAATCCCGGCAACGCGCCGGCGCGTTATTGCGTCGTGCTCGATCGCGGCGGCCGATAACAGCATCTATTCAGGAGAGCAGCATGCCCGACATTCGTACCCTTTCCGCCGACGAGGCCCGAGCCGCCGTGCCGGCGCTGTCGCAGGTGCTGGCCGATTGCGTCGCAGGCGGCGCCTCCGTCGGCTTCATGCAGCCCTATGGGCCTGAAGATGCCGAGCCCTATTGGCGCGATGTCGCCGATGCCGTCGCCTCCGGCGGCAACCTGTTGCTGGTCGCCGAACTCGACGGCAGGATCGTCGGGACCGTGCAGGTGGGGGCCGCGCAGATGCCGAACCAGCCGCATCGCGGTGATCTGAAGAAGCTGCTGGTGCATCGTTCCGCCCGCGGCAAGGGCCTCGCCCGGCTGCTGATGGATGCCGCCGAGCGCGAGGCGGCCAAGCGTGGCAAGACCCTGCTCGTGCTCGATACGGCAACCGGCAGCGATGCCGAGGCGATCTATCCGCGCCTGGGCTGGCAGCGTGTCGGCGTCATTCCCGATTATGCGCTGTGGCCGGAAGGCGGATTCTGCGCCACCACCCTGTTCTACAAGCGGCTTGCCTGATTGCCCCGGCCTCGCTCAGGCCGGCCTGGCGAAGACGGGAAGCGCGCCGCCAAGCGTCGCGCCCGCCGTCCATTGCGCAGCATTCCAGCCGAACTGCCGCGCCGCTTCGATATTTTCGGCCATATCGTCGATGAAGGCGATTTGGCCGGGCGCCACGCCGGCGCGTTCGGTCGCCAGCCGGAAGAAATCGGGCGAAGGCTTGCTGTGCCCGAGTGCTGCGGAATAGATGATGTCGTCGAAATGCGCGTCCAGGCCGGCCTGCTCCATCAGGTAGCGCGCCCGCCTATGCTCCTGGTTGGTCGCCAGGAAAAGGGTGATGCCGCTTTGCCGGAGGATAGCGAGCTCTTCCAGCAGATTGCGGTCGAGGCGGGAATCGTTTTCGAACCAATAGTCGATCAGCGTTTCGGCGCTGAGATGCGGCGCGATCTTTGCGAGCACGCCGGTGAGCCTGGGTTCCAGCGCCGCGCGGCCGACAATGATCTCACGCCAGTGGGTCTGAAAGAATTCCTGCTGCAGCAGGTCGACACGCAGGCCGAGATCGCGTTCCAGATAGGTGAAGTGCGGCAGCCCGTCGGTCGGTCGACCATGAATGAGCACGCCGTCGACATCGACCATCAGCACTTTCATGCGGAAAATTTCCTCGTTCTCAAAACACCGGCGAAGGTGGCGTCATATAGCTTGACGATCAAGAGCGCCGTTCCGCTTTTTTGTCGCGGCCGAGCCGTGTAAGTCTCGATTGTCAATCAAGGGGCAGGATCTGAAATGCGCGTCATCTATTCCGAAGACCACAAGCTGCGCGATGCCAAAACGGAACTGCATGCCGGCCAACTGGTGACGCCCTTCGAGGCGCCGTTCCGTGCCGAATGGATCCTGGCGGCGGTCAAGGAGGCGGGCTTTACCGACGTGGTGGCGCCCGATGCGCACGGGCTGGAAACGGCGCTGAAGGTGCATGATCCCGCCTATCTGGATTTTCTCGCCAGCGTCTGGGATCGCTGGGTGGCCGCCGGCTTCACCGGCGAGGCGATCGCCAATTCCTTTCCCGTTCGCCGCACCAGCCAGCGCGTGCCCGACAATATCGTTGGCGCGATCGGCCATTATGCCAATGCCGCCGACACCTCGATCACCAAGGGGTCCTACGAGGCGGCGATCGCCTCCATGCGCTGTGCCGTCACCGGCGCCGACTGGCTGGCCGAGGGCAATCGTTTCGCCTTTTCGCTCTGCCGCCCACCCGGCCACCATGCCGGCATCGATCTCTTCGGCGGCTACTGCTTCATCAACAATGCGGGCGTCGCCGCACAGCGGCTGCGCGATCATGGTGCGGCGAAGGTTGCGGTGCTGGATGTCGATTTCCATCATGGCAACGGCACCCAGGATCTCTTCTATCACAGAGGCGATGTCTTCACCGCCTCTCTGCATGGCGATCCCATGCACGCCTTTCCCTATTTCCTCGGCCATGCCGACGAGGAAGGCGAGGGGGAGGGCGTTGGTGCCAACCGCAACTATCCAATGCCACCGGGCACGCCCTTTGATGTCTGGTCTTCGGCGCTAAACGATGCGCTGGCGCGGATCAAAGACTTCGGCGCCGAGGCGATCGTCGTGGCGCTTGGGGTCGATACCTTCGAGCGCGATCCGATCTCCTTTTTCAGCCTGACTTCCGATGATTTCACCCGCATGGGCGCGATGATATCAGCCGCCGGCCTGCCGGTGCTGGCCTGCATGGAGGGCGGTTACGGCGTGCCGGAAATCGGCATCAACGTCGCCAACGTCCTCAAGGGTCTGGAAGCCTGATCACTGCCGATGACCGATGAGACAGTTCCCTCCGACATCCCGACACCCCGCATGCTGAGCTGGGCGCGCAATTCCGCCATCTATCGCCTGGAGCGGCGGATGATGACGGAAAAGCAGCTGTTTGACGCCATCACCCGCAAGGCGAAGGAGAAATTCGAAGATATCAGCGCGGCGCAAGTGAAAGCCGTTGCCGATTTCGCCGTCAAATTTGCCTATGACAACAAGGTGCTCGACGATAGCGCCTATGCGGAGATCAGCACCCGCTCTGCCGTGCGCGGCGGCAAATCAAAACGCGCGATCGCCCAGAAACTTGCCGTCAAGGGCGTCTCCAGCGACAAGGTCGAGGCAGCACTTGAGCAGGCCGACGATCTCTATGCGGCCGCGATATTTGCCCGCAAACGCGCCTTCGGCCCTTTCCGCCGGGTCGAGCTCGACGACAAGCGAAAGGCTAAAGAGCTTTCAGCCTTCGCCCGCAACGGCTTCAGCTTCGACATCGGCAGGAGGGTCTTCGACATGAGCTTCGAAGACGCCGAAGAAGTCATCCTTGCTGGCCGCCGGTGATATTGCATCACCATCGGCGATCGCCTGGTTAAAGCGTGAACTCGATCTCCCGCATCACCTGTCGTTTCCTGGCATTCCCCAGCATCAGCGCTCTTGATCCCGGCATGAAAAGTTTGAATTTGGTTCTCCCCCGTCTTCGGCTTAGAACCGCGCCAGGATCGGGGGCCACATGGACATCAAGACTATCGAGACCGGGACGGATGGCGCAGCTTTGATGCCGCAGCCGGGTATGGCGTCGTCTTCGGGCGGCCTGGCGGCCGGTGTCGCGATGTGCCTGATGTCGATGTCTTCGATCCAGTTCGGCGCGGCGCTGTCGTCCCCGGCCATTGCGATCTATGGCGTTGCCGGCGCCACCTGGCTGCGGCTTGCTTTCGCGGCGATCATCCTGGCCGTTGTCGTCAGGCCTTCACTCCTGCGTTATAGCGGCGCCCAGTGGCGGGCGACCCTGCTGCTCGGCACGACGACCGCCGCCATGACGCTGTGTTTCTTCGCGGCGATCCAGCGGCTGCCGCTCGGCCTGGCGATCGCCATCGATTTCCTCGGGCCGCTCTCGGTCGCCGTCTTCGGCTACGGCCTGACCTGGCGCCTGCTCTGGCCGTTGATTGCTGCGGCCGGCATCCTCTTCCTCGCCCATGACGGCGAAGGCTGGGTCGGCAATCTCCCCGGCGTCCTCTTCGCTCTCGGCTCGGCTGTGGGATGGGCGGTCTATATCCTGCTGACGAAGAAGGTCGGGGCTGCCTTCAAGGGGCTGGAAGGCCTGTCGATGTCGCTGATCGTTGCCGGCCTCGTCGCAACCCCCTTCGGCCTTGCCGAGACAGGCGGCGCCTTCACGTTGAAGGGGCTGGCGGAGGTTCTCGGCCTCGCCATCCTCGTACCGCTCTTGCCCTATGCGCTGGAGATGGTGGCGCTGCGGCGCATGCCGTCGGCCTCCTTCGGCATCCTGATGAGCCTCGAACCGGCGCTCGGCGCGCTCGCCGGCTTTCTGATCCTGGCCCAGCCGATGACCGCGCTGCAGATGCTGGGTACCGCGCTCGTGGTGGCGGCCAGCGCCGGCGCCACCGCCTCGGCGGCGAAAACTTAGCATAAAGATTTAGAATATAGATCAGGCGGGTGTGCGCTTGGGATCGTCGAGCGCCGGATTGTAGAACAGCGAAAGCGTCAGGCTCTTGGCGATCCGCTCCGCCGTCGCCATGAACCAAGCCTTGGCCTCCGGCGATGGAGCGATGTCGTCCAGCGTTGCGGCAAACAGCGACAGCCATTTCGGAAAGAGCTCAGGCGTCAGGTTTGCAACACCTGTATGCGCCTGCACCGGCTTGCCGCCATAGGCGCCGCTGCGGAAGGCGACGGCCGACCAGAAGCTCTTCATCTTCGCCATATGCTGCGGCCAGCGGCCGGATAGCCTGGCGTCGAACACCGGGCCGAGATCGGGATGCGCCAGCACGCGGGCGTAGAAAGTCTCGACCAGCCTATCGATGAAGGCTTCGTCGACGCCCATTTCCCGCATTTCGGCCTCCGCCCTTTCGCGGATCGCCGCGATATGGGCGGGGCGGCCCTGAATGTCATTGTCCATTCGAAAACCCCGGCGCCGCGTGATGCGGCAGCCCTCATATAGGTGTTTATCGCAACGAGCCAAAGTCGTCCGTGCCCGCTTGCGGCAATCTGTCAGCATTCTTCCCCGCGCCCTTGACCGTCATCGCCTGCTTCTTTAGATTTAGAATAATTCTAAATTTTGGAGAAAGTCATGCTGGCGCGGTTTTTCAGATCCTCGAAACGATCTTTCGAATCACTGTCCGAGCAGGAGATCCTTGCCCTCGGGATTGCCTCCGAGGAAGACGATGCCCGCATCTATCTCGCCTATGCCGACAGGTTGCGTCGCGAATTTCCGGCTTCGGCCAAAGTCTTCGAGGATATGGCCGAGGTCGAGGATACGCATCGCAAGTCGCTCATCGAAATCCATCGCCAGCGCTTCGGCGAGCGCATTCCGCTGATCCGGCGCGAACATGTGCAGGGCTTCTACGAGCGCAAGCCCGACTGGCTGAGGGCAAATCTTTCGCTGGACGCGATGCGGCAGGAATCCGAGGCGATGGAGGAGCAGGCCTATCGTTTCTATGTCGAGGCGGCAAAGCGGACCTCGGACGCCTCGACGCGTGAGCTTCTCGGCGATCTCGCCCTTGCCGAACAGGGGCATGAAGATATCGCCCGCATGCTGGGCGACAAACATACGCCTGAAGACGTCAAGCGCGGCGAGGACGAGACGGTGCATCGGCAATTCGTGCTGACCTATGTGCAGCCGGGTCTTGCCGGGTTGATGGATGGTTCGGTCTCGACGCTGGCGCCGATCTTCGCCGCCGCCTTTGCCACGCAGGATACCTGGCAGACCTTTCTCGTCGGCCTGTCGGCCTCCGTCGGCGCCGGTATCTCGATGGGCTTCACCGAAGCCGCCCATGACGACGGCAAGATTTCCGGCAGAGGCTCGCCGGTCAAACGCGGCCTTGCCTGTGGCATCATGACCGCGCTCGGCGGCCTCGGCCACGCGCTGCCCTATCTGATCCCGCACTTCTGGACGGCAACGATCACCGCCGCCATCATCGTCTTCTTCGAACTCTGGGCCATCGCCTTCATCCAGAACCGCTACATGGAAACCCCCTTCCTGCGCGCCGCCTTCCAGGTGGTGCTCGGCGGCGGTTTAGTGCTCGGCGCGGGGATATTGATTGGCAACGGGTGAGTTGCGATCGGCGAAGCCGAGCAATCGATTCAGTGAATCGATTGCAGCGACGAACGCCCTGAGCCCAAAGCGAAGGGCCGGGAGACGGTGTGGCATCCCAAACCAACAAAACGAAAAAGGCCGGCAAACCGCCGGCCTTTCCATATTCTCTGTTGACCCTTAGCGCAGCGCGCCGACCAGAACGTCGCGGCCGTTCTCGATGGTGACCCAGCGGCCGGAATTGTAGCTCGACTGGCGCTTGACGAAGGAATAGGGCGTGCCGAACCACGGCTTGACGTCGGAGGCGAGGTTGTCGAGCACGAAATCGCCCTCGGCGGTGCGCAGCGTCAGCACGGCATGGCCCTCACCATCCGGCTTGCGCACGACGGTCATCAGCAGGTCGGCGGCCGAAAAGCCGCGCTGGATCAGCATGCGACGCTTCAGCAGCGCGAAATCCTCGCAGTCGCCGGCGGTGGTCGGATAGGCCCAGACTTCGTCCTTGCCGTAGATTTCCTTGTCGGTCATCGGCGTGATCGTGCGGTTGACCGTGGCGTTGACCGAGCGCACCAGCGACCACTTTGCCGGGGTCATTTCAACCGGGCCGGCGTTGCGGTTTGCGCCGCATTCATTGCGGTGGATCTGACAGAAATCATAGTGCCCGATGGGCTGTGAAGTGGCATTGCCCGTTACCATTGAAGCATTTCTGCTTGGGGCCGGTATGGCGGCCGTTGCCATCGCAAATACGGCCATCATGGCCACAAAGACACCCTTGATCCGCACGCCCGCTCTTTCCTTGCATCGCCCCTTATTTATTAACAAAGTGTTAATGGAGAGGGCCGGAAAGAGTCAATCGTTACTTATTGGGAGGACCTTGCGACCCGCCGACATGGTTAAAATGCAACGGGTTGGGAACCTGCATCAGGCGAATTTATACGCCGATGCCATTCAGGCGGGCATCTGCCTATTTGTTGATGAACGGATGATGCCTTTGACGGCGCTCAAGAGAAGCGCGATATCGCCGGGGCGCGACAGGCGGTGGTCGCCGTCGCGGATGAAGGTCAGCACCACGTCGTCGGCGGGAAGGTGTTCGACCAGTTTCATCGCATGTGCATGCGGCACGTCGGGGTCCTTCATGCCCTGGAGGATGTGCACCGGGCAGCCTGTCTCGATGATGCCGTCGAGCACCCGGTTTGCGCGGCCGTCCTCGATCAGCGCCCTGGTATAGATGTTCGGTTCCGGGCTGTATGGCGAACGCTCTTCGAAATAGCCGCGCTCGGCCAGCGACTTGCGCTCCTTGGCCTTGAGGTTCGGCTCGATCAGCTCGGAGGTGAAGTCGGGTGCGGGTGCGATCAGCACCATGCCTGCAAGCTTTGGGCCCTCGAGCTTCGGGCCGCCTTGCCGCGCAAGCTCCTGCGCCAGCCTGAGCGCGATCCAGCCGCCCATCGAGGAGCCGACGAGGATCATCCGATCGGGGGCGATATGGCGGATGACGGCAAGCGCCTCCTCCAGCCAGCGCGAGATCGTGCCGTCGCCGAAGCTGCCGCCGGAAAGTCCGTGGCCGGAATAGTCGAGGCGGATGCAGGCGACGCCCAGTTCCGCCGCCAGCCCGTCGAGTTCCACCGCCTTGGTGCCGCTCATATCGGAGCGGTAGCCGGACAGCCAGACGAGCGTCGGCGCGCCATTGCCGGCCTGCGCCGGGCGGACGATCATGGCGATCTCACGCGCTGCTTCGCCTTCGCCGACCGTCAAGAACTGCGGCTGGGCATCGGGCATCTGATCGGACATCGGCGAAACTCCTATTGTTTTGGCCTATAAAACAGATTCTTGGCAGGCTGACAGCGGGTGATTTTTCCGCTAAAGGATGATATTGACTCCGTTGCAGCGATGACGCGACACGTTTGTGCACCCTGATTGGGAGCGCGATGCTGCAACGTTCCGAAACAACGCGAGGAGAATACGACCATTCGCAGACCTTTTAAAACCGACGCGCCCGTGAAGGACGGACCGCGCTCGAACCGTGAAATCCGCATTCCCAAAGTTCAGCTGATCGCGGCTGACGGACAGAATATGGGCGTCGTGCCTACCGACCAGGCCTTGAAGATGGCGGAAGAAGCCGGCCTCGATCTCGTCGAAATTTCCCCCAATGCCGAACCGCCGGTGTGCAAGATCCTCGATCTGGGCAAGCTGAAATATGCCAACCAGAAGAAGGCTGCCGAGGCGCGCAAGAAGCAGAAGATCGTCGAAGTCAAAGAAATCAAGATGCGCCCGAACATCGACACCCATGATTATGAGGTGAAGATGAAGGCGATGGGTCGCTTCTTCGATGAAGGCGACAAGGTCAAGGTGACGCTGAAGTTCCGCGGCCGTGAAATGGCCCACCAGGAACTCGGCATGAAGCTTCTGCAGCAGGTCAAGGCCGATACGATCGAGTTCGCCAAGGTCGAAGCCGAGCCCAAGCTCGAAGGCCGTCAGATGATGATGGTGCTGGCGCCGAAGTAAGCGCCAGGCACTTTTTCGCCCAAGGCCGTCCGCAAGGGCGGCTTTTGTGCTTTCTGCCCTTATTGCTTCAAGAAGGGTGTTTTCGGAGGTTGCGAAGATTCCTCCGCGGCCCCGTTGCACTTTCAGGACGCTGCGGTTATAAGCGCGCGTCCGAACTGACCGGCAGGGCATGCCGTGGCAGTTTCGAATGCTTGCGGAACGGTTCGTCGCCGATGCCGCGGATCAACAACAAACGCTCCCGCACCTTGTTGCGACGGCCGGAGAACCGGACTTCGCGAGAAGGGCTTTTTTGATAAAGCGCGCAGGGAGGACAGAAGGAGTAGCAAAATGCCCAAGATGAAGACGAAGTCCTCTGCCAAAAAGCGGTTCAAGATCACCGCGACCGGCAAGGTCAAGGCTGCCGCTGCCGGCAAGCGCCATGGCATGATCAAGCGTACCAACAAGTTCATTCGCGATGCACGTGGCACCATGGTTCTCGCAGAACCGGATGGCCGCAAGGTTATCAAGAATTACCTGCCGAACGGTCTCTGAGACTCGTCCGCGAACGCTAGATTTAAGGAGATCATGATATGGCACGTGTAAAAAGAGGCGTCACCTCTCACGCCAAGCACAAGAAGGTTCTGAAGGCCGCAAAGGGCTTTTACGGCCGCCGCAAGAACACCATCCGTACCGCCAAGGCCGCTGTCGACCGTTCGAAGCAGTACGCCTACCGCGACCGCAAGGTCAACAAGCGCAACTTCCGTGCGCTTTGGATCCAGCGCATCAACGCCGCTGTGCGCGAATTCGGCCTGACCTACGGCCGCTTCATCGACGGCCTGAACAAGGCTGGCATCGAAGTCGACCGCAAGGTTCTCTCCGACATGGCGATCCACGAGCCGGAAGCATTCGGCGCGTTGGTCAACGCTGCCAAGAAGGCTCTTGAGTATCTCAAGGAAGCCGGCACGGCGAACGAGTTTGAAGGCGCGGTCAAGTAACCAGCGCTTCCCAAGCTTTGAATTTTTGATTTTGGGAAACCCGCGCTGGTTTGGGCTAGCGCGGGTTTTTCTTTCTTTATATTCCTGGCGCCGGCCGGCGCCGCCTGCCTCCCGATCGCCCGCCTGATACTGGACGGAAAGAAGTGACAATGTCAGATATCGACCAGCTCAACGCATCGCTGCTCGCCGAAATCGCCGCCGCCAATGACGAGATGGCGCTCGAAGCCGTGCGCGTTTCCGCCCTCGGCAAGAAGGGCTCGATCTCCGAACTCCTGAAGACGCTCGGCGCCATGACGCCGGAAGAGCGCCAGACCAAGGGCGCGGCGATCAACGTTCTGAAGAATGCGGTGACCGAGGCGCTCGCCGCCCGCAAGACAACGCTCAAGCAAGCGGCGATCAATGCCCGGCTGAAGGCCGAGACGGTCGACGTCAGCCTGCCGGTGCGCTCTTCGCCGGCCGAACGCGGCCGCATCCATCCGATCAGCCAGATCGTCGACGAGATCACCGCGATTTTCGCCGACATGGGCTTCTCGATCGCCGAAGGTCCCGACATCGAGACCGATTATTACAATTTCACCGCGCTGAATTTTCCCGAAGGCCATCCGGCCCGCGAGATGCACGACACCTTCTTCTTCAACCCGGATGAGAATGGCGAGCGCAAGGTGCTGCGCACCCATACCTCGCCGGTGCAGGTGCGCACCATGGAGACGCAGAAACCGCCGATCCGCATCATCATTCCCGGCAAGACCTATCGCCAGGACAGCGATGCCACGCATTCGCCGATGTTCCATCAGGTCGAAGGCCTGGTCATCGACAAAAAGGCCAATGTCGCCAATATCCGCTGGGTGCTCGAGGAATTCTGCAAGACCTTCTTCGAGGTCGACAGCGTGACGATGCGGTTCCGCCCGTCTTTCTTCCCGTTCACCGAGCCTTCCTTCGAGGTCGATATCCAGTGCGACCGTTCCGGCCCGATCGTCAAGTTCGGCGAAGGCACCGACTGGATGGAGATCCTCGGCTGCGGCATGGTTCACCCGAACGTGCTGCGTTACGGCGGCCTCGATCCGGACGAATATCAGGGTTTTGCCTGGGGCATGGGCCTCGATCGCATCGCCATGCTGAAATACGGCATGCCCGACCTGCGCGACTTCTTCAACGCCGACGTCCGCTGGATGACGCATTACGGCTTCCGCCCGCTCGACATGCCGACGCTGTTCGGCGGCCTCAGCGCTTGAACGGAGAATTGGGACGATGAAATTCACGCTCTCCTGGCTGAAAGAGCATCTGGAAACGGATGCCGGCCTCGATGAAATCTGCACGCGCCTCACCGAAATCGGGCTGGAGGTCGAGGATGTCGACGACAAGGCGGCATTCAAGCCCTTCGTCATCGCCAGAGTTGTCTCGGCGGAAAAACATCCGCAGGCCGATCGTCTGAAGGTGCTTATGGTCGATACCGGTTCCGGCGCGCCGGTGCAGGTCGTCTGCGGCGCGCCGAATGCGCGCGCCGGCCTCCTCGGCGCCTTCGCAGCACCCGGAACCTATGTTCCCGGCATCGATGTGACGCTCGCCGTCGGCAATATCCGCGGCGTCGAAAGCCGTGGCATGATGTGCTCCGAAAAGGAGCTTGAGATTTCCGACAGCCACGATGGCATCATCGATCTGCCCGAGGATGCGCCGGTCGGTCAGAGCTATGCGGCTTATGCCCATCTCGACGATCCGGTCATCGAGATCAACCTGACGCCCAACCGGCCGGATTGCACCTCGATCCACGGCATCGCCCGCGATCTCGCCGCTTCCGGCCTTGGCACGTTGAAGACGCGGCCCGCACCGTCCTTCGCCGTCGAAGGCGAGACGCCGGTGAAGCTGACGCTCGATCTCGACGATCTCAAGCTTTGCCCGGGCTTTGCGCTGCGCCTGGTGCGTGGCGTCAGGAATGGCCCAAGCCCGCGCTGGATGCAGCAGCGGTTGATCGCCATCGGGCTGCGGCCGATCAACGCGCTTGTTGATGTCACCAATTACATGACCTTCGATCAGGGCCGGCCGATCCACGTCTTCGATGCCGCCAAGATCAACGGCAACCTGACCGTCCGCCGCGCCGTCGATGGCGAGACGGTGCTGGCGCTCGACCAGCGCGAATACAAGCTCTCGCCGAACAACGTCGTCATCTCCGATGACGATGGCATCGAATCGATCGGCGGCATCATGGGTGGTGAACATTCCGGCTGCGACGAAAACACCGTCGACGTGCTGATCGAATCCGCTCTCTGGGACCCGATGAACATCGCCAAATCAGGCCGCAGCCTCGGCATCATCACCGATGCCCGCTACCGCTTCGAACGCGGCGTCGATCCGGAATATATGGTCCCCGGTCTCGAACGCACGACGGAATTGGTCCTGGAGCTGTGCGGCGGCACGGCTGCCAAGGCCGAGGTCGTCGGCTACGAGGGTTACCAGCCGAAGATCGTCGATTTCCCCTATTCCGAGGTCAAGCGCCTGACGGGCCTCGACGTTTCGAATGACGAAAGCGACACGATCCTCACCCGTCTTGGTTTCAAGGTTCTTGGGAATAGCGATATCGGCTCTTCGTCTGTCCGAGTCGCCGTTCCGTCCTGGCGTCCCGATGTCGACGGCAAGGCCGATCTCGTCGAGGAGGTCATGCGCATTCACGGCGTCGACAATATCAAGCCGGCGCCGCTCGAAAGCCATGCGGCCGTCAACGGCAAGATCCTGACGACGCTGCAGATCCGCACCCGCCTCGCCAAGCGGGCGCTGGCGGCGCGCGGCATGCTCGAAGCCGTCACCTGGTCCTTCATTCCGGAAGACCAGGCCAAGCTGTTCGGCGGCGGTTCGCCTGCCCTCAAGCTTGCCAACCCGATCGCTGCCGAAATGTCGGATATGCGTCCCTCGCTGCTGCCGGGCCTCTTGACCGCTGCCCAGCGCAATGCCGACAAGGGTTATGCCGACGTCGCCCTGTTCGAGGTCTCCGGCACCTATGAGAACGACAGGCCGGACGGCCAGCGCCGGGTGGCCGGCGGCATCCGCCGCGGCACGGCCTCGCTTGCCGGCGCAGGCCGCGCCTGGTCGAACGCCGCCAAGGGCGGCGGCAAGCCGGTCGATGTCTTCGACGCCAAGGCCGACGCGCTCGCCGTCATCGAAGCCTGCGGCCTGCCGATGGGCAATATCCAGATCGAGCAGGGCGGGCCGGAATGGTATCATCCGGGCCGCTCCGGCACGATCAAGATGGGGCCGAAGGTCGTGCTCGGCTATTTCGGCGAATTCCATCCGCTGACGCTGGAAGCGCTCGATGTCTCCGGCGCGCTCTGCGGCTTCGAAGTCTATGTCGACGCCATGCCGGACGCCAAGCGCAAGGCGACGCGCACCAAGCCGGCGCTCGAACTGTCGCCCTTCCAGGTGGTGCGGCGCGACTTCGCCTTCGTCGTCGACAAGACTGTTGAAGCCGGCGCCATCGTCAAGGCGGCGACCGGCGCCGACCGCAAGCTGGTGACCGGCGTCAATGTCTTCGACATTTTCGAGGGCGCATCGGTCGGCGACGGCAAGAAGTCGGTGGCGATCGAGGTTCAGATCCAGCCGGTCGAGCGCACGCTGACGGATGAGGATTTCGAGGCGCTGACGCAGAAGATCGTCGCCAGCGTCACGAAATTCACCGGCGGCGTCCTCAGAAGCTGAGCTTTACAGCCTTCGACAAAAGACAATGGACCGGTCGCGATAGCGGCCGGTCTTTTCACAGATGCAGATGGAAGAGTTTGCTGACGATCATCCAGCGGCCGTCGATCTTCAGCAGCGAGAGATAGTCGGTAAAGCGCATTCCGGCGAAATCGTCGGTCACCTTGACGCTTGCCGCATCGCCTTCGACATCGACGCTCTGGATATCCATGTAGGGCTGCGTGCCGGGCGGCGCCGGCTCCTCCGCCAGGATCGCAGCGATGAACTCGTCCCGCGTCAGCCATTCGACGGCATTCTCATAATGACCGATGATCGCGCTTTGCGGATGAAAGGCCTTTTTCAAGGCTGCCTCATTGGCGAAGGCCATGCCTTCGACATAGAGATGAACCGTCTGTTCGACTGCCTGCCTGTCCGACATGTTTTCATCCCGTTCTCCGAGATGGCGTTAGATAGTTTCGCCAATCCCGAAGACAAGCCCGGCCGGTTGCATCAGGCCGGGCTTGCCCGCTCACAGGTTTGTCATCGCAAGCGAGGCGTCCGAATAACGTTTGCCGGCAACCTGCCCGGCCGGGATGATCTCTTCAAGCCGCGCAAGTTCCGCCGGGCTGAGCACGATATCGGCGGCCGCGGCGTTCTGTTCGAGATGGTGAAGCTTGCGGGCGCCGGGGATCGGCACGATGTCGTCGCCCCGGCTTAACACCCAGGCCAGCGCCAGTTGCGCCGCCGTCACGCCCTTTTCGCCGGCAAGCCGCTCGAGTGTTGCGACGAGGGCGGCATTGGCGTCGAAATTTTCCGCCTGGAAGCGCGGCACCTGGCGGCGGAAATCGTCCGCGTCGAGATCCTCCGCCTTGCGGATTGCCCCGGTCAGGAAGCCGCGGCCAAGCGGACTGTAGGGCACGAAGCCGATGCCGAGTTCGCGGCATGTCGCAAGCACCTCCTCTTCGGGATCGCGCGTCCAGAGCGAATATTCGCTCTGCAGGGCGGCAATCGGATGGACCGCATGGGCGCGGCGGATCGTGGCGCTGCCGGCTTCCGAAAGCCCGAGGGCGCGGACCTTGCCTTCCCTGACCAGTTCCGCCATGGCGCCGACGGTCTCCTCGATCGGCACGTTGGGGTCGACCCGGTGCTGGTAGAGGAGGTCGATGGTCTCGATGCCGAGGCGTTTCAGCGAGGCCTCGGCGACATCACGCACATGCTCGGGGCGGCTGTCGACGCCGGTGATGGCAGCGGTGCCCGGCTTGCTGGCATCGATCTTGAAGCCGAATTTGGTGGCGATCACCACGCGGTCGCGGAACGGCTTCAGCGCTTTGCCGAGAAGAACCTCGTTGGTAAAGGGGCCGTAGACCTCGGCGGTGTCGAAGAAGGTGACGCCGAGATCGATGGCGCGATGCAACGTCCTGATCGATTCCGCATCGTCGCTGGCGCCATAGGCAAAGCTCATGCCCATGCAGCCAAGGCCGACGGCAGAGACCGTCAGTTCGTTTCCGAGTTTCCGGGTTTTCATGATGCGCTCCTTTTGAGCTGATTGTGAACCGCTTGATCGCTTGCGGTACGGGCAGACCATATTCCTGGCGCATCAATCAGAAAATACATGCAGTTTCTAACAGGCTGTTCTATCATTTCGATCAATGAACAGAACACAGCTCTCGCAACTCGCCGTTCTTGCCGCCGTCTCGGAACATCGCAGCTTCCGAGCTGCGGCGAAGGAACTCCTCGTCGCGCCCTCGGCCGTCAGCCATGCGATCTCCAGCCTCGAGGAAAGTCTGGGTGTCAGGCTTCTGGCGCGCACCACCCGCAGCGTCGCGCCGACCGAGGAGGGTCGCCTGCTGCTCGAAAGACTGCGGCCGGCGCTCGAAGAGATCGGCATTGCCTTGGAGGCCGTCCGCGACACGCGCGGCAAGCCCGCCGGAAATCTGCGCATCACTGCGCCGCGTTTCGCCTCCGATATCCTGCTTGCCCCTCGCCTCGGCGACTTCCTCAACCTCTATCCCGATATCACTTTGGAGATCGCCAACGAGGACGGCTTCACCGATATCGTCAAGGAGGGTTTCGATGCCGGCATCCGGCTGGAGGAGAGCCTGGAGGCCGATATGATCGCGGTCAGGATCTCTCCCCATCTGACGACGGTGATTGCCGCTTCGCCCGATTATTTCGAGCGCTATCCGAAACCGGAGCACCCGCGCGATCTCGTCCGTCACCGCTGCATCAAGCGGCGCTTCACCAATGGCTCGATCTATCGCTGGGAATTCGAGAAGGATGGGCAGGAACTGGTCGTTTCGGTCGACGGGCCGCTGATCGTCAGCGAGGATCGCCTCGCCTTGCTGGCAGCGCTGAACGGCGCCGGTCTTGCCTATCTCTTCGACATGCGGGTGCACGCCGAGCTGGCGGCCGGCAGTCTGGTGCGGGTGCTGGAGGATTGGTGCGCGCCCTATCCCGGCCCGTTTATCTACTATCCCACCCGGCGGCAGATGCGCCCGGCACTGCGCGCCTTCATCGATTTCTTCAAGCTTGCCGAGAAGGATTCGGGCGGCCGATAAATATTGGGACAGCCGCCCGTTGGCATCATGTCATCAGGCAGCTTTCGCCTTCTGGTTTGCTGCTGTCGTGGCGAGCTGGGAGAGGGTCTTGTCGGTGGCCGTTTCTTCCTGCAGCGTCTGGTCGAGCAGGCGGACGGCATCCTTGAGGCCGAGCGTTGCGGCCCAGGTCTTCAGCGTGCCGTAGCGGGCGATTTCATAATGTTCGACGGCCTGGGCAGCCGAGATCAGACCGGCATCGAGGGCCGATGTGCCCTTGAATTCCTCCATGATTTCTTCGCCCTCGGCCAGAATGCCCTGGATCGCCTCGCAGGTTTTGCCCTGTGCGCGTTTGCCGATCAGTTCGAAAACCTGCTGCAGCCGCTCGACCTGAGCTTCGGTTTCCTCACGGTGTTTTTCGAAGCCCGCCTTCAGTTCGGTGGATTGTGCGGCGCGCGCCATCTTTGGCAGGGCGCGCAAAATCTGCCGTTCGGCAAAGTAGATGTCCTTGAGTGTGTCGTGGAATAGATCTTCCAACGTCTTTTCCTTGGCCATTTTCTCGATCCTTGTTTTGGGAAAAACCGCGAATGCGGCGACACATTAAGAAGCGAGGATCGCGCTAATTGTTCCCGATCGATTTCGGGTGGACTGGAAAAGGGCTCCAGGCGATGATTCCGGCCATCGGTATGGGAGGAAGATAACGTCATGCGAAAGCCGGGTTCGATGAAGGGGCTGGAAGATCTTGGCCGCGTAAGGCTGTCGCAAAACTTCTTCCTTCGAGATTTCCTGCACTCCGAAATCGCCGATTTCTACCGCATCCCCAACATCCCCGAGGATCCCGATCTGGCGATCGAGGCAGGCAAGAGGCTCTGCGAGGAATTGCTGGAGCCGCTGCAGGCGACGTTCGGGCGCCTGCATATCCGCTCCGGCTATCGCTCGCCGGGGGTGAACAGGTTTGGCAACGAGAACAATCTGAACTGCTCGACCAATGCCGCCACATCAGCGCATCACATCTGGGATATGAGGGATTTTGACGGCTGCATGGGTGCTGCGGTCTGCATTGTCGTGCCATGGATGCTCGACCGCTACCGCGATGAAAGCGACTGGCAGCGGCTCGCCTGGTGGATTCACGACCACCTGCCTTATGCCTCGCTCTGCTTCTTCCCGAAGCTCTGGGCCTTCAATATCCAGTGGCACGAACGCCCGAAGCGGGTGATCCAGAGTTATGTCAGGCCACGCGGCATCCTCACCAAACCGGGCATGGCCAATTGGGAAGGCGATCACGCCGCTGTCTACGAAGGTTTTCCCCCGCTCAGAAACTGATGCCCCGCTCAGAAACTGATGCGGTAGCGGATGTGGCCGTCGCTTTCGACATAGCTGTCGTAGAGTGCCCGCGCCGTCTTGTTCTGCTCGCTCGTATGCCAGTAGAGCCGCGACCAGCCCTTGGCTTTCGAGGTGGCGATGAGATCGTCGATCAGCGCCCGCCCAAGGCCCTTGCCGCGCGCATCGGCATCGACGAACAGGTCTTCGAGATAGCAGTCTCTGCCGCGGATCCACGTGCCCTCATGCGTGAGATAGAGTGCAAAGCCCATCATCCTGCCATCGACCTCGGCGACGCGCATCGAAATTGCCGACGCCGGATCGAAGACCCGGCGCCATGTCTGATCGGTGATATCGGCATCGACCGTGACGTCGTAAAAGGCGAGATAGGCCGCCCAGAGCTCGCGCCAACGGGCTTCGTCCTCGGGGCGGGCATCGCGTATGGTCGCGGTCATGGGCTCTCCCTTTCTTCAGCCGCCGGCTTCGTCGAGCAGCGCCATCGCATCATCGGAAAGCGCCAGTGTCGCCGATTTCACCAGGCTTTCAAGCTGCGAAAGGCTGGTGGCGCTGGCGATCGGTGCCGTCACGCCCTTCTTGCGCAGCAGCCAGGCGAGCGAAATTTCCGCCGGGCTGGCGGCGGTCTCGGTCGAAACCTTGTCGAGCGCGGCCAGGATGCGCAGGCCCTTGTCGTCGAGATATTTCGAAACCCGGCCCTCGCGTGCGCGGCCTTCCGTATCGGCCTTGCTGCGGTATTTACCGGTGAGAAAGCCGGCGGCGAGGCTGAAATAGGTGATGACGCCGATATCCTGGGCGATGCAGAGCTCGGCGAGTGGCCCTTCGAAGCTTGCGCGCTCATAGAGATTATATTCCGGCTGCAGGACGTCGTAACGCGGCAGGCCGGCCTTTTCGGCCGCGTCGAAGGACGCCTGGAACAACTTTGCATCATAATTCGAGCAGCCGATGGCGCGGATCTTGCCCTGCTGCTTCAGCTTGGCATAGGCGCCGAGCGTTTCCTCATGCGGCGTATCGGCATCCGGCCAATGCGAGAGATAGAGGTCGATATAGTCCGTCTGCAGCCGGCGCAGCGAATCCTCGACCGCCTTCAGGATATAGGTCTCCTTCAGCGTCTTTCCCTGTCCCATGTCGGAGCCGACCTTGGTGACGATGACGGCCTTGTCGCGGGAAACCCTTGCCTGCCTCAGCCAGCGCCCGATGATTTCCTCGGAATCGCCGCCCTTGTTGCCCGGAACCCATGCGGAATAGACATCGGCCGTATCGATCGTGTTCAGGCCCGCATCGAAGAAGGCGTCGAGAATGGCAAAGGATGTTTTCTCGTCGGCCGTCCAGCCGAACACATTGCCGCCGATGACGATCGGCGCGACCGAAAGACCTGTTTTTCCAAGCCGGCGCATTTCCATGACGCTCTCCAGTAAGGTGATGTGATTGAAATCGCGGATACGGCAGAACGCCGCCCTCGCCCAAACTTAGCGCGATCGGCGCGTGAGGAAAGGCAAACTTCCGTGATTTGAGGTCTCGCCATTGCGCCGCAGCGAAGGCCTGCATATGGTTCGCCGAAATCAGTTCTGGGAGGCTTGGATCATGCTGCGTTTCGGTATCATTTCAACGGCGAGGATCGGCCGCGACAATGTCATTCCCGCGATCCAGGATGCGGAGAATTGCGTCGTTACGGCGATTGCGAGCCGTGATCTCACGCGCGCAAGGGAGGTGGCCGACCGCTTCTCCGTGCCGCATGCCTTCGGCTCCTACGAGGAGATGCTGGCCTCCGACGTCATCGACGCCGTCTACATCCCGCTGCCGACCTCGCAGCACATCGAATGGTCGATCAAAGCCGCCGATGCCGGCAAGCACGTGCTCTGCGAAAAGCCCATAGCGCTGAAAGCCGACGATATCGACGAAGTGATCGCCGCGCGCGACCGTAATCGGGTGGTGGTCACCGAAGCCTATATGATCACCTATTCCCCGGTCTGGCAGAAGGTCCGCGCGCTGATCGCCGAGGGCGCGATCGGTTCGCTCCGCCATGTGCAGGGCGCCTTCACCTATTTCAACCGCGACCCCGCCAATATGCGCAACGTTCCCGAGCTCGGCGGCGGCGGCCTGCCCGATATCGGCGTCTATCCCGTCATGGGCACGCGTTTTTCCACCGGCAAGGAGCCGCTCAGGATCCAGGCGGTCACCGAGCGCGATGCGGATTTCGGCACGGATATCTATTCGAGCGTCAAGGCCGATTTCGGCGATTTCGATCTGAGCTTCTATATCTCGACGCAGATGGCCAACCGCCAGGTCATGGTCTTCCACGGCACCGACGGCTACATCGAGGTCAAGTCGCCGTTCAACGCCAATCGCTGGGGGCCCGAGGAGATCGAGCTTGCCAACCGCAGCCACACCGAATCGCGCATCTTCCGCTTCCAGGACAGCCGCCAGTACAGGCGGGAGGTCGAGGCCTTCGCCCGGGCGGTGACGAACGGCAAGGAAGAGATCGTCACGCTCGAAAATTCGAAGCTGAACCAGAAGGTGATCGACGCGATCTACCGGGCCAGCGAGAAGGATGGCTGGGAAGCAGTTTAGCGCATAACCCCGAAAATCGAGATCGATTTTCGGAAAGGATTATGCGCCAATTTAAAGTGTTAGAGCGTCCTTTGCGCGTCCTCTTGGACGCGCGGCGCTCTAATCACTCAGCGCGGAAGACGAAGCGCGAATAGCCGAAGAAGCTGAAGACCATCGAGGCGGCGGTGGCGATCACCATCGCCGCAAGCGGCTGCAGGGATGGCAGCGACAGCAGAAGCGCTGAATAGAGCCCGTAATTGACGAGCGCTGCCGTCACCCCGACCGAGCCGTAGCGGAAGCCTTCGGCGGCAAGCGAATGGCCGGAGCGATCGAAGGTGAAGGTCCGGTTGAAAGCCCAGGTCGCCGCCATGGCGAAGGCGATCGCAATGAGCCGCGCCAGAAAAGGCCCGAGCGGCGTCAGATGGAGCAGCGCCGACAGGGTGCCGGCATCGACGACGAAGCCCATGCCGCCGGCAATCGCGAAGCGGATGAGCTTTCTCATGCAGCATCCGCCTTGCCGCGGCCGGCGCGCGATACCGGCGCGGCGTGGCTCAGCGGCGTCTTCATCGCACTCGGCGTCTCCAGGCCGATATAATGGATACGAAGCTGTTCGGCGCGGGCGCGCGCAACGGAATCCAGGATGACGCCGGCGGTGAACAGCATGAAGGAAATCATCATCAGCGCCGTCGACAGCACCCAGGTCGGCATGCGGCTGACGAGACCCGTCTGGAAATATTCCGCCAGCACCGGCGCCATGAAGCCGAGGCTCGCCAGCATGAAGGTGGCGCTGATCGCGCTGAAGAAGGCGAAGGGCCGGGTTTCCTTCATCAGCATCGCGAACATCCAGAGGATCTTGGCGCCGTCGCGGAAGGTCGACAGTTTGGAATGCGAACCTTCCGGCCGGCGGCCATAGTCGAGTTCCAGTTCGCTGACCGGCAGCTTCAGCCGGGAGGCATGCACGGACATTTCGGTTTCGATCTCGAAGCCGCCGGATACCGCCGGGAAGCTCTTGACGAAGCGGCGCGAAAAGGCGCGGTAGCCGGAAAAGATATCGGTGAAGTCGGGTCCGAAGATCGTCCTGTAGAGCAGGTTGAAAAGCCGGTTGCCGAGCGCATGGCCCTGACGGCCGGCATCGTCGTGCACGCCGCGCCGGGTGCCGACCACCATGTCGGCGCGCTCGGTCAGCAGCGTGCGCACCAGTTCTTCGGCATCATCAGGCGTATAGGTCCCGTCGCCGTCGGCGATGATGTAGATGTCGGCCTCGATATCGGCGAACATGCGGCGCACGACATGGCCCTTGCCCTGGCGCCGCTCGCGCACGACATGCGCCCCGGCAAGCATTGCCTGCAGCGCGGTGCCGTCGGTGGAATTGTTGTCGTAGACGTGGATCGCGGCATCCGGCAGCGTTGCCCGGAAGCCCCGGACGACAGGGCCGATCGTCGCGGCTTCATTATAGCAGGGAAGCAGGACGGCAATATTCAGATTGTCGGTACGCGATCGGGCCATGACTCTACTCGTTACACTTAAAAGCCGCGCTCAGCCTAAATCATCCGGCGTTAATAAGACCCTATGACGCAGGCAAAATCGGCGGTCGTCGCAACGGCTTTACACTTTCTTGATCGGCGGCGGCTAAGCTTGCCTCATCCGGAAACGAACCGCTAACCACAATGAACGCTGTGCAGCCGATCACCCATGCATCATCCGCGATCGATACCCCTCGGGGCAGGATACGCGACCTGCTGACGCGTCTCTGGCCAACTGTCATCGCTTATAGCGTCATTTTCGCCGCCGTCATTCTCGTCACCAGGCTTTCCGGCGCCACCGATTATGTCGGCCCGGACAATGACGACGGAATGCGTCTCGTCGAGGTTCGCGATTTTCTCGCCGGGCAGGGCTGGTTCGATCTGATGCAATACCGGCTCGGTCTCACCGGCGGCACGCTGATGCACTGGTCGCGGCTGATCGATCTGCCGATCGCCTCGCTGATCTGGTTCTTCGGTCTGTTTGCACCCCGCGAGACGGCCGAGGCGCTGGCGCTCGCTGTCTGGCCGGTATCGCTCATCCTGCCCGCCATGCTCGCCATGGCCGTGGCCGGTCGGCGCATTGGCGGTGTCGCCGGCATGCACATCAGCCTCGGCTTGACCGGCCTTGTCATCTACGCCGGCAACCGTTTCGCGCCGGGCGCCATCGATCATCACAATGCGCAGCTGGCGCTGGTCGCCACGATGATAGCGATGCTGCTGGATCCCGAGCGTCGCGCCTGGAGCTACGCGGTCGCCGGCGTCGCGGCAGCCATCGCCATTGCCATCGGCGCCGAGACGACCCCCTTTGTCGCCGCCGTCTGCCTGACCGTCGCTCTGCTCTGGGCCTGGGAGGGCGAAGATTTTGCCGCTGCTGCGAAGGCCTTCGGGCTGGCTTTGGCGCTGGCGATCAGCATCCTGTTCTTCGCAACGGTACCGCCCCGGCTTTATTCGATGGTCACCTGCGACAATCTCTCGCTCGGCTATTACAGCCTGGCGGCGATCGGCGGCGGTTTGCTGTTGTTTTCGGCGGTTTTTGCCAGCCGCCTCACCCGTCCCTTGCGTTTTGCAGCGCTCGCCGTCGTCGGCGCCGGTGTTTTCGGTTCGGCGATCGTGATCGCACCGCAATGCCTGAGCGATCCGCTGGCCAGTCTCGATCCGATGCTGGTCGAGCTCTGGCTGAAGAATGTTTCGGAAGCGCAGTCGGTTTTCGTCCTCGGGCGCACCGATCCTTTCTCTCTCGGCGCCTTCTATGCGGCCGGCCTCTTCGGCTTCGCCGTCTGCATCTTCCGCATCGTTCAGCGTGACCGCGTGCAAATCCATCTGGTCCTGCTCCTGCTGCTGACGACGAGCTGGGCAATCGCGTTGGTCCAGGTGCGCGGCGCGACCTTCTCGAACCTCATCTCCATCCTGCCGCTTGCGCTGCTGATCATCGATATCAGGCGCATTTCGAACGGCGACAGCGAGAATGTCGCCGCCGCCTTCGTCTACATCGTGACCGTGCTCGCAAGTGTTCCGGCCGCCTGGGCCGTCGGCGGCGGGCTTATCTCGATGCAGACGGAGAATGCCGCGCAGAAGAAGACGGCCGAGCCGGCAAAGAAGATTTCCTGCACATCGCAGGAGGCGCTGGCCCCGCTTGCCGGGCTTCCGGCCGGGCTGGTCTCCGCACCATCGGAAATGGGCGTCCCCATTCTCCGCTTCACCCAGAACCGGGTTCTCTCGGCGCCCTATCATCGCAATCAGGGCGGCATGCTGACGGAGTTGCATATCGGCCTGGCGGAGCCGCAGGAGGCGGAAGCTTTCTTGAAGGGGGCTGGGGTGACCGTGCTAGCCTTCTGCCCCAAAGACCCGCAGACGCGCGAGATCGCCAAGCTGAAGCCGGATGGGCTCTATGCTGCGCTCGGCAAAGGCAATATCCCGCGCTATCTGGAACCGCTGCCGAAACCGGCCGACGCAGGCGTGCAGTTCTTTCGCTATCGGCCGACGACGAATTGACGCGGGCCGTCCTCAGCATGGATGATTGTTAGTTCGAGACGCGCATGGCGCGACGAAGACGCTGGTTGGCATAGAGGCCAAGCACGAAGAGCATGAGGCCGCCATTATAGCCGAGCACGGCATAGACGAATGCCAGAATGGACACCGGACCGGGCGAGGTTATCGCCGCCAGCGCGAATGTCATTCCGATCAGCGCCGCGACCAACGCGATTGCGCTGGCCGAGCGCGTTTGCCCGGCGCTGATGCCCAATGCTGCTGCTGTGAGAATAATCATTTCAGCACCTTCCCAGAGATAACGAGGGGAAGAATAGGAAGCGCCAACTAACAAAGATTTACCGGCGATCTTGCCCGAAAAGCCTTTGTATTGCGGTGGTTAGCAATCCCTTTCGGGTAAAACGCGAATTGTACCTATCCGTTCCGCAACAAAACGGATTTATCGCGTTCGGTGTCGGCCGCCATCGCGGCCGAACTCAGCGGAGCGGCGATGACGTCGGCCCGTTGCCGAGTTCAAAGCCGGGAAAACGGCCTCTGCATCGATGCCGAGCTTCCCGTTTGCTGCTGATCGACATAAAAAGGTGAGATGAGCAACGTCTTCGACGGCGATTCGCCGACCAACCTTGCCGAGTATTCGGTTTCGGAGCTTTCCGGCTCGATCAAGCGCACCGTCGAAACCGCCTTCGACCAGGTTCGTGTGCGCGGCGAAATCTCCGGCTATCGCGGGCCGCATTCTTCGGGTCATGCCTATTTCGCGTTGAAGGACGACCGCGCCCGCATCGACGCCGTCATCTGGAAGGGCACCTTCTCGCGGCTGAAGTTCCGTCCGGAAGAGGGCATGGAGGTCATCGCCACGGGCAAGGTCACCACCTTTCCGGGTTCTTCGAAATATCAGATCGTTATTGAGACGCTGGAGCCGGCCGGTGCCGGCGCGCTGATGGCGCTGATCGAGGAGCGCAAGCGCAAGCTGGGCGCCGAGGGCCTGTTCGATGCCGCCCGCAAGAAGCGGCTGCCCTTCATGCCGAGGGTTATCGGCGTCGTCACGTCGCCGACCGGGGCGGTCATCCGCGATATCCTTCACCGCATCTCCGATCGTTTTCCCGTACATGTCCTCGTCTGGCCGGTGAAGGTACAGGGCGAGGGGTCCGGCGAGGAGGTGGCGAACGCCATCCGCGGGTTCAATGCGCTGGAGCCGGCAGGTACCATTGCGCGCCCCGATGTGCTGATCGTCGCGCGCGGCGGCGGCAGCCTGGAAGATCTTTGGAGTTTCAACGACGAAATCGTCGTGCGTGCTGCGGCCGAAAGCCGGATACCGCTGATCTCGGCCGTCGGCCATGAGACCGACTGGACGCTGATCGACTATGCCGCCGATGTCCGCGCCCCGACGCCGACCGGTGCCGCGGAAATGGCGGTGCCGGTCAAGGCGGAGCTCGAGGCGCAGGCCGCCGCTCTCGCCGCACGCCTGCAAGGCTGCATGAACCGGCAGATGGATCAACGCCGTCAGTCCGTCCGTGCCCTGATGCGGGCATTGCCGTCGCTCGATCAGCTTCTCGCCTTGCCACGCCGGCGTTTCGACGAAGCGGCTGCCGGCCTTGGCCGCGGGCTGGAACTCAACACCATCAACAAGCGCCGCGGCTTCGAGCGCGTCGCCGCGCATCTGCGCCCCGATGTGCTCTCCAATCGCATCGCCGAACGCCGCCAGACGCTGAACGAGCGGATCGTGCGGGCCGAGCGTATGGTCGAACGGCTGATCGACCGTTCGAAATCGCGCGTTGAGCGCGCCGAAGCAATCCTCGCCTCGCTGCCTGCCCGGCTGAAGACCCAGACCGACCGCGGCCGCGAACGGCTCGGCAATCTTTCGCGCCATGCCGATACGGCGATCCGTCACCAGCTGACCCGTGCGCGCGCCGAGCTTTCTTCGCAGGACCGCGTGCTGCAGTCGCTCTCCTATAAGAATGTGCTGAAGCGCGGTTACGCCGTCATTCGCGATGAGGATAACAGGCCGGTCTCGCAGGCTGCTCAAATTTCCGCCGGCATGGGCATCGCCATCGAATTCGCCGACGGTCGTGTCGGCGCGATGACCACGGAAGGCGGCACACCGCCGGCCGGTGCCAAGAAGCGCAGCGCAAAACCCGCAGAACCGCAGAAACAGGGAAGCCTGTTCTGACGATGCGGATCCTGCTGGTGCTTGCCCACCCATTGCCGGACAGTTTTGCCGCCTCCGTGGCGCGCACCGCCCGCCAAGCATTGGAAGCCGCCGGGCATGCCGTCGATTTGCTCGATCTCTACGCCGAGAATTTCGATCCGCGTTTGTCCGAGACCGAGCGCCGCGGCTATTTCGACGTGCCCTACGATAGTTCAGCCGTGGCCGGCATCGTGGACCGACTGAAGGCCGCCGACGGCCTCGTTCTCGTTTTTCCGCAATGGTGGTTCAATTTCCCTGCTGTCCTGAAGGGCTTCTTCGATCGCATCTTTGCGCCGGGGGTCGCCTTCACCCATGATGCCGCCGGAGGCCGTATTGTGCCGCAGCTCACCAATATCAGGCTGCTCTACGCGCTGACGACGACAGGTTCGCCCTGGTGGCTGGTGCGTCTCTATATGGGCGATCCGGTGCGCCGGCTGTTGAAGCGCGGCATCGCCGCCTTCTGCTCGAAGCGGTTGAATTTCCGGATGCTCAGCCTGCACGACATGGACCGTGCCACCAATGCAAAGCGGACGGCGCATCTCGATCGCGTGCGCAAGCTGCTATCGGCGATCCGATGACTCGGCGTCCGAAAGGAACTTGCGCGGCAGGCACCGTCGCGAGCCCTTTCAGTCAGCGTGATGAGCACGGTCCTGCGGTCAGCGCTTCATACTGTCAGCGTAGGATGACGCCGCTCAGGCCCATTCGCCCTGCCGCATCACCGGAACCCGCGAACCATCCGGCTTGATCCCGTCGATATCGACCTTGCCGGAGCCGATCATCCAGTCGATATGGATCAGGCTGGAATTGCCGCCCTGCGCCTTGATCTGCTCCTGGCTGAGCGTCGCACCGTTCAGGAAGCATTTGGAATAGCACTGGCCGAGCGCGATGTGGCACGAGGCGTTTTCGTCGAACAGGGTGTTGTAGAACAGGATGCCGCTGGCCGAGATCGGCGAGGAATGCGGCACCAGCGCCACTTCGCCGAGCCGGCGCGCCCCCTCGTCGGTATCGAGCACCTTGTTCAACACCTCCTCGCCGCGCGATGCCTTGGCCTCGACGATCCGTCCGCCCTCGAAACGCACCTGAATATTGTCGATCAGCGTGCCCTGATGCGAAAGCGGCTTGGTGCTGGAAACATGGCCTTCGACGCGCAACGCATGCGGCGTGGTGAAGACTTCCTCGGTGGGGATGTTCGGATTGCAGGTAATGCCGTTCTTGGCGGTGGAAGCGCCGCCATGCCATTCATGCCCGTCGGCAAGGCCGACCGTCAGGTCCGTCCCCGGTCCTTGGAAATGCAGCGAGGCGAAACGTTCGCCGTTCAGCCAGGCGGAGCGCTTGGCGAGATTGGCATTGTGTTCGGCCCAGGCGGCGACCGGATCGCTGACATCGACGCGCGAGGCGGCAAAGATCGCCTTGGCAAGCTTGGCGATCGCGATCAGTTCCGGATCGTCGGGGAAGACCACCTTGGCCCAGGACGGGTTGGGATAGGAGACGATGTTCCAGTTGATGTCGAAATTCGAGATCTTCTCCAGCGCCGGCTTGTAGGCGGTGGAGTTGGCGCGATTGGCGCGGCCGACCTTGCCGGCATCCTGCTCGGAAAGCAGCATCGGATTGTCGCCGGCGACGGCAAGACGGGCCGCCCCGTTGGCATAGGCCTTGGCCATGCCCTCGTAGAGCCAGCCGGAAGCGCGGTCGAAGCTCTCGTCGCCGCCATATTGATAGCGCGCCAGCGTCGTTTCCTCGTCGGAATAGAAGGCGGTGACCAACCCGGCGCCGGCCTGATAGGCGTGTTTGGTGATCAGGCGCACCAGCGGCAGCGCCACGACAGGCGCGGTGACCACCAGATCCTGACCCTTCTGCAGCTGCAGCCCGACCTTGACGGCGACTTCCGCAAGCTTTTCCAGCTTGTCGGGATCAACGGTGTTCTGGCTCTGGGGCATGAAAGTCATGGTTCAACCTGCCTTCTGTCATTAACGGTGAGAGGCTGGAAGACTTAGACCCGTTTGCGGCGAAAATGAAGCGTATCGCCGCCAAATTGCAAGCGGTCGGATGGACGTCCGGCCGCAGCGCGGGCTTCAGGCGGCCGCCTCCAGCCTGAGCAGGATCGAGTTATGCTTTTCGAGGAATTCGACCAGCCGCTGCGGGTAGTCCGCACTGACGGCGGCCTTGACGCTTGCCCGTTCGGACAGCGCCTTGCGCCAGTGCCTCACCCGCTCCAGCCCTTCGAAGATGCCGCTGTCGCCGAGCGTGTCGAAGAGATCGAAATAACGAAAGACCGGCGCGAACACGGCGTCGACCAGGCTGAAGCCGTTGCCGGCGAAATAAGGCCCGTCCGTCAGCACCGTCTCGATTGTCGCGAATTTGGCGATGAGCGCCTTGCGTTTGATTTCCAGCTGCGAGGCATCCTCGGCCGTTTCATAGCCCCAGAGATCGGAAAGCACGGACGAGCCGAATTCCATCCAGCCGCGATGGCGGGCACGCGTCAGCGCGTCTTTGGGATGCAAGGCGACGCCAATCTGCGTTTCCTCGAGATATTCGCAGATGACGCTGCTTTCGAACAGCACGGCCTCGCTGCCGTCCTCCTCTTCGATCCTGAGCAGCGGTACCTTTCCGAGCGGAGAGATCTTCAGGAACCAGTCCGGCTTGTCGGCAAGATCGATGTTGATGCGTTCGAAGGGCACGCCCTTTTCGAGAAGCGCGATCGCGGAACGCTGCACATAGGGGCAGAGGTGATGGCTGACGAGAGTAAGCTTGCTCATGGCGGTCTCCACGGGATGATAATAGATGTAATTGCATGTAATATCACTTGCGGCTGAATTCAAGGTAGATGTAATTGCATTTATGTCCGAAAAAACGCCGAATCCGAGCGAAGCTGTCACCTCTGCCTGGACGAGCATCATGCGCGCCCGCGAGCGCTTGCTTGGCGCGATTGAAGCCGACCTGAAAGCGGCAGGCCTCCCGCCGCTTGCCTGGTACGACGTGCTGTGGGAATTGGCGCGCTCGGAAGACGGCAGGCTGCGCCCCTACGAGATCGAGGAGCGGACCTTGCTGGCGCAGTATAATCTTTCCCGGCTGATCGACCGGCTGGAAAGCGAGGGCCTGGTCCGGCGCGAAACCTTCGCCAGCGATGGCCGCGGCCGCTGGGTGGTGATGACGGATGCCGGCCGAAAGCTTCGCGAGCGCATGTGGGCCGTCTATGCCAGATCGATCGAGACCCATATCGGCTGCAGGCTTGCCGAAAGCGAGGCGAAGACGATCGCCGGCCTGCTCGACCGCTTCTTATAGTTTCAATCGCCAGAGCATCGGCATCCTGTTCTGATCAGGCAATCAGCGGCGCGGCGACGGCCTTGAGCACCGTCAACGCATCCTTCGGATCGATCCGCACCTGCAGCCCGCGCTGCCCGCCATTGATGAAGACCAGCGGCTCGGCAAGGGCGGCTTCCTCGATCGCCGTCGGCACCGTCTTCTTCTGGCCGAACGGGCTGATGCCGCCGACATGATAACCTGTCAACCGCTCGGCATCGGCGGGCTTCATCATGTTGGCCGATTTGCCGTGAAAGGCGTTGGCGAGCTTCTTCATGCTGACCTCGCGGTCCGACGGTACGACGACGCAGACCGGTTTGCCGTCCACCTCCGCCATCAGCGTCTTCAGCACCCGGTGCGGCGCCTCGCCGAGCGCTTCGGCCGCCTGCAGCCCGACGCGCTCGGCATTGGGATCGTAATCATAGGCATGGACCGTGAAGGCGATACCTGCCTGCGAAAGAAGCTGTGTCGCGCGCGTGGTCTTGGACATCTCTCCCCCTGAGCTCAGCGAGCCGTCTGTCAGCCGCCGAACGTACCGGCGTAAATCTCCGGCTTGAAGCCGACCAGCAGCTTGCCTCTAGCCTCCAGCACCGGCCGCTTGATCATCGACGGCTGGTCGAGCATCAGGGCGATCGCCTTTTCCCGGGTCAGGTTCTCACGCTCGGCATCGGGCAGTTTGCGGAAGGTGGTGCCGGCGCGGTTGAGCACGGTATCGAGGCCGGCCTTGTCGATCCAGGCTTCGAGATGGGCACGGTCGATACCGAGCGCCTTATAATCGTGAAACTCATAGGCGACGCTATGTTCTTCCAGCCAGCTGCGGGCCTTCTTCATCGTGTCGCAATTCTTGATGCCATAGATGGTGACGGCCATGCCCGATCGATCTCCCTGTGATGACAGCGAGATAACATGCAGGCCGGCCGGCGCAAACGCCGTGCGACGTTTTATCCCCTGCGCGCCGATGGTCACCGCAGGCAAAACCCCGCTCAATTTTCCAGCGTCCCGGCCTTGCGCGACGCCTGGCTTGGGTTCTCGCAGGCGATCTTCATCAGGTCGCCGCGCCGCCGCACCAGCCGGTCGGAGGTTCGGGTCAGGATCAGCCCGTCCTGCGGCGCGGTGAGCTCGATGCTGCCGCCCGGCTGCCCCGGCCGGGTGAGGATCGTCGCAAGACGATCGCCTTCCGCAACCCTCTCGCCGATATTGCGATGGAAGAGCACGGCGCCACCTTCTCCAGCGCGAATGATCTCGACATTGTCGAGCGGCACGGCCGGCCCGTAAAACGTCGTTGACGCTTGCTTCCTGTCGCCGACGATCCCCCGTGCCTCCAGGAAGCGCCAGAGCCCGTCCGCATCCTTTTTCGCCAGCACCGGATCGACGTCGCGCTTGCCGCGCAGTTCGACGGTGACGGAGAGTTTGCCGGGCAATCGGGAGCGGCGCTCGCCGGGGACTTCATATTTCCATGCAAAGCCGACGGCCTCCTCGAAGGCCGAGCTTTCGCCATCCGAAAGCAGCACGGCCTCCATGTCGAGCGCGCTGGCGAGATCGGCCGCCTCAGGCCAGAAGGCCTCGTCGATGTAGGCATATTGCAGGGATTCGTCGTCGCAATGCAGGTCGAGCACGAGGTCGGCCCCGAGCGCCATATGCAGCAGTTGCCGCTTCAATCTGTCGGTAGCCGGGGTGTCATCGAGGTCCTCGATCAGTGAGGCCCGATCGACAAGGGAGATCAGCGGGAAATCCCGGTTGAAATTGGTGCGCGAGCCCAGGTCGAAACGGCCCTGCAATTCGCCGAAATGCGACTGCGCCGCACCGATCGGATTGGCCTGCGGCACGATGGTGACATCGCCGGCGATCCCGCCCTGGCTTTCCGCCTGCCGCAGCCGCTCGCAGAGGAAATGCAGCAACACCGTTCCAGGCAGCTCGCCGGCATGCAGGGCCGCCTGGATATAGGTCTTGGGCGCCTCCGGATCGTGGCCCGTAAAGCGCAGCACCGGCAGCCGCCACTCCGTTCCCGGCGTATCGCCCGGGATGATGATCTCTGAAATGTCCATGCCGCTTTCGCTCCCGTTTGCGTCAATGCCGGAACAGGCCTTCAGAGCTTTATGCGCGGAAATCAGGCAAGCGCAAGCCGCGATCCATCATTGCCCGCAGCCGAGCAGCGGCCAGCGATCGATGACCCGATGTTCGGTCTTTCCGAGAACACTGTGGACGAGCAGGAATTCGGCGGCCGTCCATGAAACCGGTCTGTCGAGGCTTGTCGGCGGCACGGCCTTGCGGTCGTAGAGCAGCGTCATATGTGGCGTGAAATGCCGGCTTATATTGTGCCGCAATCCGGCATTGTGCATGCCGACACCGAGTTGGACATGCAGCCGTGTGAGCGGCTTTCGTCCGCCTTCACCGCAAAGCACGAGTGGCCGCGCCTTGCCCTCCCGCTTGAAACTCATGATCCTGTCGAAGGTGATCGTGATCGGTGCGCTCTCCACCGTCGCGCCGGCCTGGCGCGCCGCAAAGACCGCGTCCTCCGGTAATTCTTCATAGTCATCGATGCCGATGATCGTCACGTGCAGCGTCGTCAGGCGTGGTCTTGCGGAAAGAGAGAAAGCTTTGCCATGGTCATCGGCGATCGCGGCCGCCTGCCGTTCGACGGCATCGGGAGGGCAGAGAGCGAAGAAAAGCCGGTGTCTGCCGGTGTAACTTTCGTTCGGCCGCTCGCGACGATTCTTGTCACACTCGAAATCGAGGGAAATCTGGTTCATAGGCCCTCACGGTCGTCATGACCTGACGCGTCGTTTCCAAAACGCGACGGAGGATATTCTCAACAGGACCGCACCTCAAGAACAAAAAGAGAACACAATGTCCCGATATGCTTGGCGTTAAATTCATCCGAACCCTTGCCCGGCGCCGGATGAAGTGGACTTTCGAAAAGCCCGGTACGCGCAAGAAACGGGTTGAAACAGCGGCCGTCTCATACGATTTTGAAGGCAATCGAACATGCGGAGGCTGTCATGGCTGAGACAACGCACCACTATCTCATCTTCGAAACCGCGGGCGGTTTCTGCGGCATCGCCTGGAGCGATGCCGGCATCACCCGTTTCCAACTGCCGACCAAATCAGCGGAAGCGACCGAACGGCTGCTGCTGCGCCGCCTACCGGATGCCGAACCCGGCGCGCCGACGCCAGCTGTGCTAGAGACGGTTGCCGCCGTGAAGCGCTATTTCCAGGGCGAGGAGACGGATTTTTCCGGAGTCGAACTCGATCTTGCCGGCCAGGATGCCTTCTTCCGGGATATTTATGCGGCGGCACGGCGTGTCGGCTGGGGCCGCACGACCACTTACGGCGCGCTGGCGAAGGAGCTTGGCGCCGGGCCCGAGGCCGCCCGCGACGTCGGCCAGGCGATGGCGAAAAACCCGGTCGCTCTGATCATCCCCTGTCACCGGGTGCTTGCGGCCGGCGGCAAGATCGGCGGCTTCTCCGCGCCCGGCGGTTCGACATCGAAGGCCCGCATGCTGGAACTCGAAGGCGTCAATCTCGCACCGCCGCCGCCCGCCCAGCAGTCCCTGGGTTTTTAGGCGGCGGAGGCTTTTCGTTTCCGCAATTCCGGACGCGAAACCGCGCTACACTTTTGCGGGAATTGCTTTGGCAGCAATCTCAGCCGCTCAATGCGGGCTGGCTGTCGGCCGGATGATGATCTCGCTGACATCGACGTCATCAGGCTGGCTGACGGCGTAGAGGATCGAATTGGCGATCGCCTCGGGGCTGATCGTGATCGCCCTGAAAGCCTTCATCGCATCCCGCGCGGTCGGATCGGTGATCGTCTCGGCCAGTTCCGATGTCGTTGTGCCGGGAGAGATGACGGTCACCCGGATGCGGTCGGTCTCCTGTCGCAATCCGTCCGAGATCGCCCGCACCGCGAATTTCGTCGCGCAATAGACGGCAGCCGTCGGAGAGACGCTGTGGCCGCCGATCGAAGACAGGTTGATGATCTGCCCCGACCCCTGCGCTTTCATGATCGGAAGCGCTGCGGCAATGCCGTAGAGAACGCCCTTGATGTTGACGTCGACCATCCGGTCCCATTCGTCGACCTTGAGGGCATCGAGCGGCGAGAGCGGCATGACGCCGGCATTGTTGACGATCACGTCCAGCCGTCCGAATTCGGATCTGGCAAAGCCTGCGAAGGCTTCCACCTGCGAGCGGTCGGTGACGTCAAGCTGTCGCAGGCGCACCGTCCCGCCCTTTGCGGCGATGTCGTCGGCAAGTTCCTTCAGCCGATCGGTGCGACGTGCGCCGATCACGATATGCGCGCCGGCCGCAGCCAGCACCCTGGCCGTAGCCTCTCCGATGCCGCTGCTGGCCCCGGTGATGGCAATGACTTTTCCTTTGATATCAGACATTTCAAGCTCCATTGCAGGTTGAGGTTTTCGTGGCGGTCAGCTTGGGAAATCGGCGCTGAGCGTCGTCTCCGCCCAGGTGTCGAAATTTGCGCGCAGCGCATCGAGCCGTTCGCGGGCGATTTTCAGGGCGGGTGCACCGAGCAGGAGGCGAAGCGGCGGCTCGTCCGCCTCGAATGCCGATAGGATTGCCGTTGCGGCTCGGGTGGGATCACCCGGCTGCTTGCCGGAGACCGAACGGGTGGCCTGGCGCCGCTTGCCTGCGGTCTCGGCGTAATCGTCGATGATCGTGGCGGATTCGACCATCGACCGGCCGGCCCAATCCGTTCGGAAGGCGCCGGGTTCGAGGATCGTCACATCGATGCCAAGCGGGTTGACCTCATGCGAAAGCGATTCCGACAGGGCTTCGACCGCAAACTTGGTGGCGTGGTAGTAGCCGGTCGCCGCAAACGCGACGAGCCCGCCAAGCGAGGAGACATTGAAGATATGCCCTTGCCGGCGTGCACGCATGCCCGGCAGAACCTGCTTGGTGACATCGATCAATCCGAAGACATTGGTTTCGAACTGGGCGCGTATTTCGGCATCCTCGCCCTCTTCGATCGCCGAGAGGTAGCCGTAGCCGGCATTGTTGACCAGGACGTCGATCGCCCCGAAATGCGTTTCGGCGTTACGAACCGCGCCGGCGACGGAGTTGCTGTCCGTCACATCGAGGGCAAGGGCAAGCGCACGGTCCCCGTATTCTGTCGTGAGATCTGCCAGGGTCTCGGGTCTGCGCGCCGTCATGGCGGCGCGCCAGCCTCGGGCGAGGACGGCTTCGGCGAGTGCCCGGCCGAGGCCGGACGATGCGCCTGTTATGAACCAGATGGGTGTTGGGGAAGACATGATCGTCATCCTTTCCGGCCTGTAAATGCGGCCTTACTCCTTGTGATGTTTCCTTGTCAGACGGCGCGTCATTTGCGGCGAAGCACCATGCCGGCGTGATGGAGGGTATTGCCGTCCACGAAATCGCCGTCGGCCGTAAAGCCCGTGTCATCCCAGTATTCGATGTGCCTTCCGGTGACTTCGTAACGTCCTCGGTAGGCGCTTTCACGGTTTCCGCGGGCTTCGTCGTAACGGCCATTGGGCAGAAGTTCGTGGCGGATACGGCCGTCATCCGTCACCCACATGCCGACATAGGGATGCTGCTGCATTCTGTTCTCGCTTGTTTGTTGCTGCTGAGGGGCTCGGTCATTCACGGCATCGGCGGCAGACGAACCGATCGCCGTGCCGGCTAAGGTGGTTGCGGCGAAAAAATGCAGAACAGGACTGTTGGAAATGTTGCGCATCGATTTTCCTCTCGAAACCTCCGTTGACCTCGACTTGAAAGATAGCGTGGCCATCCGCGGTGATTAAGTTGCCAATCCAGGATGCCTTGGTTAGATATGCTAACCAATGGCCGATGATCTCGAAGGCATTTCAGTCTTTCTTGCGGTGGCGGAGGCGCGGAACTTCCGGCTCGCCGGCGAGCGGCTTGGCGTCACCCGCTCCGCCGTCAGCCAGGCCCTGCAGCGCCTGGAGGATCGGGTCGGCGTTGCCCTGGTCCAGCGCACGACGCGCAGCGTCAGCCTGACGGAGGCCGGCGAGGTGTTTTTCGACGCGGTTCGTCCATCGGTCCGCCAGGTCAGGGATGCGATGCAAACGGTCAGGGAAATGCAGGCGCGCCCGAGCGGCTTGCTGAGGATCACCGTTTCCTCGATCGCCGAGAACTTCCTGTCCGGCACGTTGCTGGCCGGCTTCATGGAAGCCTGCCCCGACATCAAACTCGATATCACCATCACCGATGACGAATTCGATATCGTCGAGGCCGGCTTCGACGCCGGCGTCCGGCTCGGCGAAGTGATCGAACAGGATATGATTGTAATCTCCGTCTCCGAAGAGCAGCGGCAATGTGCGGCCGCATCCCCCAGCTATCTCGAGCGCCGTGGCCATCCCCGCCATCCCCGCGAACTGCAGGATCACGCCTGCATCGGTTGGCGGCCGCGCCCGGATACCGCACCCTATCGCTGGGAGTTCACCGAAAATGACCGTGACTTCGACGTCGCGGTCGACCCCGCCGTCACGACCAACGACATGGGAATGATGATCCGCATGGCCTGCGCCGGAGCCGGCATCACCTTCGGCATGGTGGAAACCTTCCAGCCCTATGTGGAACGCGGCGAACTCGTGCCGCTGCTGGAGGGTTTCTGTCCGCCCTTTCCGGGCTTCTATCTCTACTATCCCAGGCGCCAGAGGCAGCCACTGAAGCTGCGCGCATTGGTCGATTATATCGGCAGGTCCCGTAGGCGGTAATGCGGTCTGCGCCCCCTCAGGCTTCCCGCACCGTCTCGAAGCCTGCGGCTTGGGCTGCTTTCATAAATTTGCGGTCAAAGGTAACGAACTCTTCGCAATGGGCCGCTTTGGTCAGGTGCAACGCATCGGCAAAATCCATTCCGTTCTCAGTGAGATCGAAGGCAAGAGCAACGATCGCAGAATCCTCGATCGTCACCGTGGACAGCCCGCCGAAGGCGCGAAGGGCACGAGCGACCTCTGCACTGCTGTAGCCATAGACGCTGCGCAACACCCATTCGGCCTCCAGCACCACCGTCACGGCGACAAAAACGGCCTGTCCGTCAATGATGTCACGGGCGCGGACAGATTGATCCGGATGATCGCCCGTGAGATATCGGACGACGAGATTGGTATCAATCGCGATCATGACGGCGGCGGGCTTCGGCCAATAGGCCGGCTTCCATATCGTCCAGAGTTTTGGGCTCGCCGCTGAAGGGAAGCATGCTGAAGACATCGGCTGGGTCTGTCGGCGCAAAGGCAGGGGCCTGCTTCAGCAGCACCCCTTCCGCGGTTTCCTCAACAATCAGACGCGTTCCAGCGGCCCACGCCCGCCGTTGGCGCACGGCTTTGGGAAGAATGACCTGTCCCTTCGTGGAGACGGTGGTAATGAGGCTTTCAGCCCGTGTCATCTTTTGCCTTTCTTGGTAAGACGAAAGTAAGATAGGTGTATCGCTTTCGTTATTCAAGAACTATCGCGGATGCCAGCAGCAGCCGTCCGACAGGCGATTTACATAGTCTGTAGCCTGTGGCTGAAGATTGCCCACGGCACTGGGTTTTGGTATTCCCGAGCCTCGCGGATCAGCGGTCGTCTTCATGCCGGCTCTCCCGGTTGCCGCTCTGATCCACCCCATTGTCGGAGAACATATGCTGGACGACGTCTTTCCCGTTCCGACCAGAGCCTTGATCCGCCAGGGCGGGCGCGCCTGTTTCTTTCGGCTCGTCAACACCAGCCCCCTGTTGATACAGGTGCAATCGGGAACGAAGATCGTCATGGCCGATGATAAGGCTCTGCGCCTCGAGGCGGACGCTTATGGCTTGCTGCCCGACTATCGTCCCCTGACGATGGAGAACATTCCCAAGGCGCCGCAGAAGTATCAGACCCTGGCGCTGCCCGTTCCGCGCCAGCTTTTCGAGGAAGCCTATAGCAGGATGGGATCGATCGCCGTTCCATCGAGGCCTGTACCGGCAGGCACCTCGAAGCTGCCGGAGGAAGCCGCGGCATTGTTTGACTATTGCTGTCAGCCCGGCAATCTGACGAGGCTTCCCGGCGCGATTGCCAAGGCTCGTTTGATGGAGCTGATCACCTGGTTTGCGCTCTGTGGAGCGGTGCTCGGCCAGAACCAAAGTCCTCGGATCGAGGATCGGCTGCGGCAGATGATCGAAAGCGATACCGCCTTTGCTTGGACGCTGGGGCAGGCGGCGCGCTCGTTCAACATGAGCGAAGCGACGCTGAGGCGCAAACTGGCCGCCGAGAACACCGGCTTCAGTGAGATCCTGAGCGATACAAGGATGAACCGCGCCTTGGGCCTCATTCAAACCACAACCCTGCCGATGGCGCAGATTGCCTTTGAGGTCGGTTACGATTCGCCGTCTCAATTCGCGGCGCGGTTCAAGGAGCGGTTTGGCGTCAATCCACGCCATGTGCGCGGCGGCTCCGAGCGTTTTGAGCGGATCGGGGCAGAAGTTGAGCATACCGGGGCAGATATGGTCGCACGCTGACGGTAATTCTCCTGCATCATCAACCGCAGGAAAACAGCATGCGTTTCATCACAGCAGCACTTCTCGCCGCGTCCATCTTCGGCGCGACGGCCGCACAGGCCGAAATGAAGCTCACCTCGAAGGACTTGACCCCCGGCAAGGCGATGGCCGATGCGCAGGTCTTCAACAGCTTCGGCTGCTCGGGCAAAAACGTCTCGCCGGAACTGACCTGGTCGGGCGCTCCTCAGGGAACCAAGAGCTTCGCCATCATGGCTTACGATCCGGATGCGCCGACCGGCTCGGGCTGGTGGCATTGGTCGGTGTTCAACATTCCCGCAAATGCCTCGGAGATCGCCACCGGCGCCAGCGGTGACAAAAAGCTTCCCGTCGGCACTATCGAAGGTCACACCGACTTTGGGACATCAGGCTATGGCGGCGCATGCCCGCCGGCCGGCGACAAGCCGCACCACTACCAGTTCACCGTCTACGCGCTCTCGGTCGACAAGCTCCCGCTTCCCGATACTGCGCCGGCCGCCATGGTTGGCTTCTATGTCCGGGCAAACACGCTCGACAAGGCTTCCGTCGAGGTCACCTACGGCCGCTGAGGCCGGCTCAGGACCGCCGGCCGAGGTAACTGAACCTCGGCCGGTCGTTCCTATGCGGGCTTATTCTGCAAACCTAGGCCGTCACTGCTTCCCAACAAATCAACGGACCGTCTTCGGCATCGATACGCTCGCCGGTGCGGATGAATCCATTGCGTTGGAGGACACGCTGTGAGGCGATATTCTCCCACCCGGTCTCTGCAGAGATCAGCGCCACGCGAGGGTCGTTCCACGCCCACTCCAGCAATTGCGCAATGGCCCGCGTGGTGGATCCAAGACCCTGGCGGGACGGCGCAACCCCATAGCCGATATGGATGTTTCCATCTTGCGGAACCCGAACAATGGAGCAGAGGCCGACGATCTCGCCATCCTCGACGATCATCCAGGCCGACGGCGAAAATTCAGCGTTTATCTCAGTCGCGAGACGGTTCAACATCCCCAGTATCTCCGGAGGCGCAATCGCACTGTCCGGGACAAGGCGCAGATGACGCGGCGCAATGCCCTTCAGCAGCGCTTCGAAGTCATGAGTGGTTAGTTCGATGATCATGGTCTTCTCGACATTAGACATGCGCCAGCTTTGGGCGCGCTAAGGCCGAGCGGTAGAGTGAGGATCAGCTCTCGGTCACGATGCCGAGCGCCTTCATCCCTGCCGCCACAGCCGGTGAGTTCTGGATCGTTGCGACGGCAAACAAAGGCATTCTCCTCTAAGACTTAGATGCGAATAGCAGTCCGATGCGAGGACCGCAAGATATTCGGCGACCTCTCAAGCCGGCCGATAGATCTGTGCCACCGCGCCACCTGGAAAGGCCTTCGTGGCCGCGCTCGCCCTAGGAAGCGCCAGATCGACAAGGTCCGACAGCTCATGATCATTATTGCCGTCTGCCCTAGATAAGACTTGCGTGTAAGCGGTCGTTGGAAGTTTTCGCTAGTCCATGCCAAACCGCAAGATCGGTCGAGCACCTCATGGCCATCAGCGGCTAGATGGAGCCGCCACGGAGGAGGGACGATGAAGGCGACGCTTCAAAACTATCAGGCCCGGATGCGGCGGGTGCTGGACTATATCGACCGGCATCTCGACTGTGATCTGGACCTGGAAACGGTGAGCCGTGTTGCGGCCTTTTCGAAGTTTCATTTCCACCGGCAGTTTGCGGCGACCTTCGGATTGTCAGTGCATCGCTATGTCAAGCTTGCCCGGCTGAAGCGCGCTTCGCACCGGCTGGCCTACAGGGACGCCCAAAGCGTCACCGAGATAGCGATGGATGCCGGTTACAACGCACCGGATGCCTTCGCCCGCGCCTTTCGGCAACGGTTCGGGCAATCGCCTTCGTCGTTCCGGAAGTCTCCCGACTGGGAGCCGTGGCTTGCGGCCTTCGGGCCTCTCGACAACGCAAGGAGCAAGCTCATGCAGAAGACTTTTACCACGGACGATGTGAAAATTCGCGATGTGCCTCCCACGCCGGTGGCGATCATGGAGCACCGGGGCGACCCGGCGACGCTCGGCGCCACCATCCAGCGGTTCATCGCCTGGCGCACGGCCGCTGGCCTGCATCCCAGAACAAGTCCAACGTTCAATGTCTGGCGTTCCGAGCGGCGCCCTGCGTCGCCTGCCGATTACAGCGTGGATCTTTGTGTCGGGACCGGCCAACCGATCGAGGCGGACGGCGGAGAGGTCAAAGCCGGCGTGATTCCTGGCGGACGCTGCGCGGTGCTGCGTGTCGTCGGCAACACCGACAATCTGGAGCCTGCCGCACTCTATCTTTATCGCAACTGGCTTCCGGCCAGCGGCGAAGAAGCACGCGACTTCCCGATCTATTGCCAGCGGCTGAGCTTCTTCCCCGAAGTGTCGGAGCATGAGGCGGTGGCGGACCTGTTTCTGCCGCTGAAATAGTGCCCGGGGGCTTGGCTTTTGAAAGCATCTTCTTCCAAGGAAGAAGTAAGAAACGGCGCTACCCTTCCAGTGCCCCGATCATCTCCACCCGCGTCGCATGCCGGCCGCCCTCGAACTGGGCGGTCAGGAACGCATCCACTATATCGAGCGCCAGCCCTTCGCCCACTACGCGCACGCCGATCGACAGCATGTTGGCATCGTTGTGCTGGCGGATCATGCGGGCTGAGAATGTGTCGGCGCAGACGCCGCAACGGATGCCCTTTACCTTGTTCGCCGCCATCATGATGCCCTGGCCGGTGCCGCATAGGATGACGCCAAACCGGCAATCGCCGGAGGCGACGAGCCGCGCCGCCGCCTCGCCGTGCTCAGGATAGTGTGTGCTCTCCGGTGTCGTCGGTCCGATGTCGACCACCACCCAGCCCTGCGCTGCGATATGAGCGGCAATGACCTGCCGGAGCTGAATGGCGGCGTGATCGCTGGAAAGCACGATGCGATTGCCGGCTGTCATGGAGAAGTCGTTCCGTTTCCTGAGGCAATTGGGCGGCGGTCGGATCGGCTCGGCATCACTCCCACTCGATCGTACCGGGCGGCTTCGACGTGACGTCGTAGACCACGCGGTTGATGCCGCGCACCTCGTTGATGATGCGCGTTGCGGCGCGGCCGAGGAATTCCATGTCGTAGTGGTAGAAATCCGCCGTCATGCCGTCGACCGAGGTGACGGCGCGCAGCGCGCAGACGAACTCATAGGTGCGCCCGTCGCCCATGACGCCGACCGTCTGCACCGGAAGCAGCACGGCGAAAGCTTGCCAGATGGCGTCGTAGAGGCCGGCCTTGCGGATTTCGTCGAGGTAGATCGCATCAGCCTCGCGCAGGATCTCCAGCTTTTCGCGGGTGATGCCGCCGGGGCAGCGGATCGCCAGGCCGGGGCCCGGGAAGGGGTGGCGGCCGATGAAGCTGTCGGGCAGGCCGAGCTCGCGGCCGAGCGCGCGCACCTCGTCCTTGAAGAGCTCGCGCAACGGTTCCACGAGCTGCATCTTCATGCGCTCCGGCAGGCCGCCGACATTGTGGTGCGATTTGATCGTCACCGACGGGCCGCCGGTGAAGGAGACGCTCTCGATCACGTCGGGATAAAGTGTGCCCTGGCCGAGGAAATCGGCGCCGCCGAGCTTCTTGGCCTCTTCTTCGAAGGTCTCGATGAACAGCCTGCCGATGATCTTGCGCTTGGTTTCCGGGTCGCTGACGCCTTCGAGCTCGCCGATGAAGCGGTCGGAAGCATCGACGTGCAGCAGATGCAGATTGTAGTGCTCGCGGAACATGGCGACGACATTGGCCGCCTCGTCCTTGCGCATCAGCCCGTGGTCGACGAGGATGCAGGTCAGCTGGTCGCCGACGGCCTCGTGGATCAGCAGGGCTGCGACGGAACTGTCGACGCCGCCCGAAAGCGCACAGATGACGCGCTTGTTGCCCACCTGCTCGCGGATCTGCTCGACCGCCTTCTGGCGATAGGCCGACATCGACCAGTCACCCCTAATGCCGGCAATGTTGTGAATGAAGTTGCCGATCAGCTTGGCGCCATCGGGCGTATGCACGACCTCGGGATGGAACTGAACGCCGTAATATTTGCGCTTCTCGTCGGCGATGAAGGCGTAGGGCGCGTTGGAGGAGGTGGCGACCACCTCGAAACCATCCGGCAGCGCCGTGACGCGGTCGCCATGGCTCATCCAGACCTGATGACGCGAACCGGAGGACCAGAGGCCCTCGAACAGCTGGCAATCCTTGTCGACATCGAGGAAGGCGCGGCCGAATTCGCGGTGATGGCCGCTCTCGACCTTGCCGCCGAGCTGCATGCACATCGTCTGCTGGCCGTAGCAGATGCCGAAGACCGGCAGGCCGCTGTCGAAGATGATGTCAGGCGCTCGCGGCGATCCCTCGTCCACCGTCGAAGCGGGGCTGCCGGACAGGATCACGGCCTTCGGCTGCAGGCGCTTGAAGCCCTCTTCGGCCGATTGAAAGGGAACGATCTCGCAATAGACGCCAGCCTCGCGCACGCGTCGTGCGATGAGCTGGGTCACCTGGCTGCCGAAATCGACGATGAGAACGGAGTCGGGATGTGCTGTCTGGGTCATGGCGAGGCTTTAATGAAAAGCGCTTCGCCTTGCAATGCGGGAAATCGGCGGCATCGGGTTTTTATTGTTCCGATTGTCCCCGCGCGTCTGAAAGACGCGCGGCGCTTTGGGGCCTAGAACCAGAAAACCCCGTCCTCCAGCGCCGTGAACAGGCTGTCGACGCCGTAGGAAAGCTTGCGGTCGACGATGTGCAGATATTCGGTCCAGCCCGAAATATGCTGCAGCTCGACCGCGCCGTCGGAAATGCCGCGAAGGCCGATCAGCGGCAGCTTGTAGCCCTGGCAGGCGCGCAGCACCGCAAACGTCTCCATGTCGACCATGTCGGCGTCGATATTGGTATAGGCGGCGCCCGAGATGACGTTGCCGCCGGTGGAAAGGCTTGCTTCCGGAATGCCGGGAATGCGCAACGGCAAATCGAGCACCGCGGGCAGGTCGAGAAAGGGTGTCTTGCCCTTTTCGAAGCCGAGCGGCGAGGCGTCCATATCGCGGTAGGAAACCGAGGTCACCTGATAGATTTCGGTCTGCTCCAGTTTCGCCGAGCCGGCTGAGCCGAGCGAAACGACGAGATCGGGCAGGTCGTCGGCGGCATCCAGCCGCCCTAGCGCCTTGGTCAGCGCCACCGCCGCCTCGACCGGGCCGACGCCGGTCATCAAAGGTTCGATGCGCGAACGCAGGAAGGGACCGTATTCGGCCTCGGCCGCCATGACGAACAGGATGGATTTCCCCGCGACCGATTTCAGTTCGAACTTCATCCCGTTATTCCTTCCCTACCGCGGATCACCATCATCGTTCCGGTCATGGAGGCGATGAGTTTGGCCGGCCCGTCGCTGATCGCGTAGCCTCGCCCGTCGGCGACGATGATGGTGGAGCCGGGTTTGGTGATTTCCCCGCGAAACAGGAAACGATCGCCACGCCCCGGCGACATGAGATTGACCTTGAACTCGATCGTCAGGATCGAGGCTTCGGGGTCGATGACGCTATAGGCCGCAAAGCCGCAGGCCGAATCGAGCGCCGCGGAAATGATGCCCGCATGCAGGATGCCGTGCTGCTGTGTCAGTTTAACGTCGAAGGGAAGCTCGATCTCGACGACACCGTGCTCGACGCGCGTCAACTCCGCGCCGATCGTCTCCATCGCCGCCTGCCGCGCAAAATTACGGCGGATTCGTGCGCGGAAATCGCCCCTGTCAGTCTCGCTCATGTCTGCCCCTCTTGCAGCCGCGAAAGTGGCATGGTGCGCCGGATTCGACAAGCTGGACATTGCCGAAATCGGTCCGGGCGGCGATGGAAAGCTGCGTCCGTGTCGCCGAGGCAACCTTTCACCTTTCCCTTGCCGTGCAAGCCGGTACGGCTGGCCAGTACCGCTGGCCAGTACCGCTGGATTGTGGCGATCCGATGCGAAGACGATTGCAGCTTCGCGCGGTGCGCGTATTCTCCGCATCGGATCGCGAAATGATGGAGCGCCGGCATGACGACGATATCGCAATCGGTCCGGAATTTCGAGACCTGGCTGGCCGGCGAACTCGGCGACGATCTCGTCAAGGACGATCTGCGCGAGAAGCACGAGAAGATGCGAAGCGGGGATTTCGTCTTCCTGCGCGCCACCTATTGGCGCTGGTGCGAGATCATCCTCGATATCTGCCCGGAACTGTCAGGCGCGCCTGAGGTGCTGGCGATCGGCGATACGCATCTGGAGAATTTCGGCACCTGGCGAGATGTCGAAGGCCGGCTCGTCTGGGGCGTCAATGATTTCGACGACGCGGCGGTGATGCCCTATGCATTTGATCTCGTTCGTCTTGCGGCAAGCGCCATCCTGGCCCGCGGCGACGACGGTCCCTCGGCTCGCATGATCGGCGAATTGATCTTGAGCGGCTATCGCAGGGGCCTTGAAAATCCATTGCCCGTCATCCTCGAGCGCGACCACAAATGGCTGCGCAAGGCGCTGATGCTGCCAAATTCCGAACGCCGGGAATTCTGGGAGAAATACGAAATGTTGCGTCCCGGCAGCAAGCTGCCACCATCAGCCTATGTCATGGCGCTCACCGGCGCGCTGCCGTCCGGGACAGGGCCCTTCGTGCCGAAGCCGCGCAGCGGCGGCACCGGCAGTCTCGGCCGGCCGCGTTTCGTCGCCTATGCCGAGTGGCAGGGTGGGCCGGTGCTGCGCGAGGCAAAGGCGCTGCTGCCGTCCGTCTGGTCGCTTCGCCAGAGGAAGCAGGACGTGGCGATCCATGCGGACGAGATCGCCAATGGACGGGCGCGCTCAGCCGATCCTCACTACCGGGTCTCCGGCCGCATCCTCGTGCGCAGGCTCTCGCCGAACAGCTGCAAAATCGAAATCGCCCGGCATCCCGAGATCCTGCTTTCGCCGACGATGCTGGAACTGATGGGCTTCGAGATCGCCAATTGCCATTCCAACGATGCGGCGGCGGTTGCGGCGATCCTGAAGGACTTGGCGGTGCGGGGAAACGAATGGCTGCACGAGGCGGCCAGGGCCGCGGCATCGAGCGTCAGCGCCGAGCAGAAAGCCTATTCGCGCGCCGGCTAAAGCAATGCCAGCAAAAGTGTGCAGCGGTTTCGCGTCCGGAATTGCGCTTCTCTGATTTAGATCCGCACGATGTGCTGATCCCAGGCGACGTCGCTGCGGGTCGACAGGAAATCGCCATCATAGGAAGAAACGGCAAAGCCGCTTCTTGCCGGGGCGATGCCCGCCGCATCGGGAACGACGGTCTCGGCCAGCACCTTGCCCGACTTTGCGTCAAGGGTCACCGAGGCGCCGCCCTTTGGCGAGGTGATGCCGACGAGGCCCTCGCTGCGATTGACGGCGATCGCCCCGACGTAGTTGGCAAGCCGGCGCGTCGTCTCCTCCGGCAGATCGATGAAGGAGAGATCTTCGCCTTTGGCGAAATGGCCGACAAGCGGCGGCAAATCCTTGCGGTGGCCTTCATACTGGCAGGCGAACCAGATGCGGCCGTCGCCGTCGAGATCGACGTGGCGGGTGGAGAGTTCGGCCCATTCCGCCGGCAGCACATGTTTTTCGACCAAGGCCCCGGTCGCCGCATCGATCAGTGTCAGCGACGGCTGCATCTCGCCGAGATTGAGCTTGGTGCGGCCGAAATCCGGATGTGTCTCGATGCCGCCATTGGCGACGATCAGAAGGCGTCCGTCGTCGGACACGGTCATGTCGTGCGGACCGATGCCGTAGCTCTCGAATTCGCCGATGCGGGTGAAGCGGTCGGTGGCGTCGTAGAGGCCGATCATGCCGCGATTGCCGTCGAAGTCGTTCTCGCTGGCATAGAGCAGGCGGCCATCGGGGGAAAAGGCGCCGTGGCCGTAGAAATGCCGGTCCTCCCTGGAGTTGATGACAACAGGCTCGCTTTTATTCCAGGGATCGAAGACCATCGCAAAGGTGCCGGGCCGGCGCGCGAAGGCGACGGTCTTGCCGGTGGCAGCGCTGAAGGCCATGCCGTGGGCGCGGGCGGGAAGCGCCAGCTGATCGACGATCTCGCCGCGCTCGGTCACGGTCGCAATGGCAAAGGAGCCGTCGGCTGTACGAATGCCCGAGGCATAGACCGCGTCAGTCCGCTCCAGGGCCATCAGTGCCCGTGGCGTCAAGGCCGCAAGGAAGCCGAGGCCGGCTGCCTTGACGAAACTGCGTCGGTTGATCGCGGCACTTCGTATCATTGTCTCAATCTCCGTCCGAGAAGGAAAAGCCAGCCGAAAGACCGATCGCTGCGCCATATTCGTCGCTGATCCGGGTGATCAGGTCACGGCTCTCGGCAAGCAGCGTATCGAGCTTGGCCTTCTCCGCATCGCTTGTCGCCACGTCGATGTCGGGATTGAGCTTCGGCACGCTGTCGAGCAGCGATTTGAAGTCTTCGTCGATTGCGGCGGCGATCGGCTGCTTGTCCGGCGGCAGAAGCTCGGCCATGCCGGCCTTCTGCCAGAGCGTGCGCAGGCCCTCCAGATTGGCGGCCATGGATTTCCAGGTATTTTTGGAGCGCCAGTAGATCGCCATGCGCGGCCGCGGCGCGCTGTCCTTGCCCTTGTAGAACTGCTCCAGCCGCTGGTCGCGGACATTCTCCGCACCATGGACGAGAATGCCGAGCAGCGCCGTCACCGCTTCCTTGTTGTCCATGAAATCGTCGCTCTGCGGTCCGGGATGTTTCCAGCTCGCCTGCACGCCGTCGGGCTTTTCCCAGGCGGCGACGACTTCGCCGGCCTCACGCTGGATATTGCCGGCAACCGCCTGGCCGTAAAGGCAGCGGAATCCATTTTTCTGGCCGACGAGATCGTTGGAGCCGTTGCCGTAGAGCACATATTCCAGCGCCGTCAGGCCCTGCAAAGCGACGCTCTTGCCGGCGATCGCATCGACTGTCGCATCCTTCGGATCGGCCTTGGCGATCAGCGCCTGCACCTGCTTGAGGCCGACACCCTTGCGGTCGGGATAAAACAGGATGTGCTCGAAGAGATTGTCCTGGATGACGGGTCCGGTCTGGACGATCTCGACGATCGACCAGTAGCGGATCGTATCGTCGAAGGCGGATTTCGCCTTGTCGAGCGTCTGTTGCGTGCCGTCGGCGCAAAGATCCTTCATCGCCGTCGTCAGCCGGGCGGCAGATTGCTGCATGTTGCGATAGCCCGGGCGGATCACCTCGTCGACGGCGCGCTGCATGACGGCGGGAACGGCATCCTCGTTCAGCCCCGCCGGGGGAGCCGCGGTCTGGGCGGCCGCCGATGTGGCGAGGCCGATCAGAGTGAGGCAGAGCAGGGGGTGCCAAAGGCGCATCAAAGTGACTCCAGGAATGTAATCAGGGCCACCCTGTCGTCTTTAGACAGGGAGGAGAAAGCGTTGCGGGCCTTTTCAGCTTCGCCGCCATGCCAGAGGATCGCTTCGGTGAGGCTCCGCGCACGGCCGTCATGCAGGAAAAAGCTGTGTCCGCTGACAGTCCGGGTCAGTCCTATACCCCATAGCGGCGGCGTGCGCCATTCACGTCCGCTTGCAAGACCGACCTGCTGTCCGTCGGCAAGGCCGTCGCCCATATCGTGCAGAAGGAAGTCGGAATAGGGCCAGATCAGCTGGAAGGATTGGGCCTTTTCGGGCGTATCGCGGCGGGTGACGAACTTCGGCACATGGCAGGAAATGCAGCCGCTTTCGTAGAAGATCCGCTTGCCATGCAGCGTCTCGGGAAAGCTCGCCTTGCGGCGCGCCGGGACGGCGAGATTTTCGGAATAGAAGGTCACGAGGTCGAGAATGGAACCCGGCGCCTCTTCTTTGCCCAGACGTTTCTGCACACCGGTCGGCATAGCAAGGCACTTTTCTTCCGCCTTGGTGCAGTCGCCCTGCGCATTCGGCTGATCGGGTGTCGAGATGCCGATATCGTTGGCGAAGGCATCGGCACTCTGGTCGCGCACCGTGGCGTTCTGCGCCTTCCAGCCGAACCGGCCGAGGGCAATCTTGCCGCTGCGATGATCGCGCACGATCGCCGCCTTTCCCGAAATGCCGTCGCCGTCGGCATCGTCGGGATCGGCATGGGTCAGGATGTCAGCCTCGGGAATGGCCTCGATCAGCCCGAGGCCGATCATCGCCGAGGCGACACGCGGCGAAATCGTCGTCGCCGGATCAAGCGGCCCGTAGGCGGGATTGACGGCCGCATAGCTCGGCCGGCGCAGCGACACGATCTCGCCGTCGCTCAGCGTCACTGGTTCTTCCTGGTAGCTGATCGCCATCCTTCCTTCGGCGGCAAGGCCGGGAACAGCGAGGTCCTGCAGCTGGTGGCCGTAAACCGGATCGGGGAAATTGACGACATCAGATTGCACAATCGCCTTTTCTTCCGCCGGCGTCCTGGCCGCGCGGGAAAGCCGCAGCAGCATCGAAGTGGCGCTCGGGCCTCCTTCCGGCGGTTTGCCGCGGCCATCATTGACATGGCAGCTCATGCAGGAGCGGGCATTGAACAGCGGCCCGAGACCATCGGAGGCTTGCGTCGAGGAGGGAGCGGAAACCCAGAGCTTGCGGAAGAGCGCGTTGCCGAGCTTGAAATTCTGCTCTTCCTCGAAGGGGATGTTGGCCGAAATATGCGAGAAGCTATCCTCGGTGACAGGGTCGATCGAGGTGGTCGCACCCGCCTGCATCGCTTCGTATTGTTCTGCCTTGGAAAAATCCGCCGTCGGTCGGGTCACGTCGGCGACACGTTTCAGATCGGTTTCGGAAAGATCGGTGCGTTTCGCCGGCAGATCGAAACCGGCGGCGATGGCTGCGGAAAAACCGGCAAGCGTGGCGCAGAGGGCTGCGCTGGCGATCAATCGGCGGGCCGGGGCATGCGACATTTCAGGGTCCGGGCCGCTCCGGCTTCGAAGCGGCCCGCCTTTTTGCTTATTTGAAGACGGCGTTAGGATTATCCAAGCTGTCGGAACCTTCAAGCTGAACCGTACCGAGATCGAGTGCGGCAATAACGCGCTGCACCGATTTCGTCTGGTCGATCAGCCCGTCGATGGCAGCCTGGACGACGGCGTTGCCTTCCTTGTTGCCTTCACCGATCATCTGGTCGTACTTCTCGACCGTCTCGCCGCGCTTAGCCATGGCGTTCATCGCGTCGAGCGTCTTGTTGAGCTTGCCTTCCACTTCGGCATCGAGCGCCTTGTCCTTGGCGGCCACCAGATCGTGCAGCGACGGGCCGCTGAGCTTGGTGCCGTCGACGCGGGTATAGTTGCCGGTATAGGCGGCGGCGATGCCGATCGCGTCATTGAGATGCGAGTTGTAGGTATTGTCGGAGAAGCAGTCATGTTCTTCTTCCGGATCGTGCAGCAGCAGGCCGAGCTTCATGCGCTCGCCGGCAAGCTCGCCGTAGGACAGTGAACCCATGCCCGTCAGGATCGCCACCAGGCCGGCCTTCGGATCGGCTTCGACGTTCTTCGTCGCAGCGCCATCCGGCGTCCAGTTGTCGGTCATTTCCTGGAGATCGGAGACGAGCAGGGTGGAGGCGGACTTCAGATATTCGGCGCGGCGGTCGCAATTGCCGTGCGTGCAGTTCTTGAGGTCGTAATCCGTTGCCGGGCGGTCGCCGGCGCCGGGGCCCGTGCCGTTCAGATCCTGGCCCCAGAGCAGGAATTCGATGGCGTGATAGCCGGTCGCGACATTGGCTTCGATGCCGCCGGCCTCGGCCAGCGTGCCGGAGAGGAATTCCGGCGTCAGCTTGGAAGCGTCGACATCCTTGCCGTCGATCTTGATCGTCTTGTTGGCGATGACATTGGCCACATAGAGAGAATTTTCGTCGCTCTCGCTGCCGTAGGAGGCATCGACATAGTCGATCAGGCCTTCATCGAGGGGCCATGCGTTGACCTTGCCTTCCCAGTCGTCGACGATCGGATTGCCGAAGCGATAGACTTCCGTCTGCTGGTAGGGAACGCGCGCCTTGATCCAGGCGTCCCTGGCGGCTTTCAGCGTCGCGTCATCAGGCGCCTTCAGGAAGGCGTCGATGGCGGCGTCGAGCGCCTTTGCCGTCGTCAGCGAATCCTCGTATTTCGCATGCGCCACGTCGGCATAGTGTTTCACCACGGCGGCAGCATCGGTCTCGGCATGCGCGGGAAGGGCGAGCAGGGCGGCGGGGGCAATCGCCAGCACGGCTGCGCGGAATTTGCGGTTGAGCTTCATGATCCTCTCCTGTGACGGGATCTTCCGTCTAATCGGGCTCCGTCTCTTCGCGCAAAAGTAAACTGGTGTCAAACGCTCTAGTTTGGAATGGTTTTAAGGATGGATGGGTGTTGGCAAAGCCGCGCCTTTTGAACGGCATCTGTTTGAAAAGTCGGCAGCATCTGCGCCGTCTCGCCGTCCTGCGCAGCGTCATTCCGCCGCGGGCGTCACGATCCGCTATTGGCCCTGGCTGACCGTCTCAGCCCTTGCGCTGCATGCGGCAGAAGAAGAAGCCGTCCGTATCGGTGGAGGCCGGCGTCAGCGTCACTGTCAGGCCGTCGGAAGAATGCGGACGCTGGGCGTCTTTTCCAAAGAGCTGATCCCAGGCGGGCAGGGCGCTGACGATCTGAAAATCGGGATTGTCGGCCGTGAAGCGGCGCACCTGTTCCTCGTTCTCCTGCGGCAGGACCGAGCAGGTGACGTAGATCAGCTCGCCGCCCGATTTGACGAAGCCGCTCGCCTGCGTCAGCGCATCCTGCTGCTGGGCAGTGCGCTCGTCGAGGTTCTTTGCCGTCAGCCGCCATTTCGTATCGGGACGGCGGCGCCACGTGCCGGTGCCGGTGCAGGGCGCGTCGACCAGCACCTTGTCGCAGCGCCCGGCAAGGCCGGAAAGCGCCCTGGCGTCGTCATGCACCTGGACATTGCGCGTGCCCGCCCGCTTCAGCCGTTCGATGATCGGCGCCAGCCGTTTGCGGTCGGCGTCATAGGCGTGAACCTGTCCCTTGTTCTGCATGGCCGCCGCCATGGCGAGCGTCTTGCCGCCGCCGCCGGCGCAATAGTCGAGAACCTGTTCGCCGTCGCTGGCCAGCACCAGATCGGCGACGATTTGCGATCCCTCGTCCTGCACTTCGAACCAGCCTTTCTGGAACGAAAGCTCGGCTGTGACGTTAGGAAGACGCGAGGCGCCTTCGCCGGCGGCAATCCGGATGCCGTAGCGGGCGATCCTGGCTGCATGCGCGCCGGCCCTGTCGAGCGCCTTGACGACCTTGTCGCGGGACGCCTTGAGGCTGTTGGCGCGCAGATCGAGCGTCGGGCGGGCGGCAAGCGCCTGTGCCTCGGCCAGCCAGTCGGCGCCGAAGGCCTGTTCGAAGGAGGATTGGACCCATTCGGGAATATCGCCGCGGATATGCGGCGGCGCATCGCTAAGCGAGCGGCTTTCAAAGGCCGAGACGGCCTCGGCCGAAAGCGGCGGCGGCGCAAATTTGTCATCCGCCAGCTCGGTGGCAAGACTGTCGGGGGTAAAACCCCATTGGCGGAACATGACGGCATGGGCAATGGCCTGAGCACTGTCGTCGTCCATCAGCCAGGCATGGGAAAGCCGCATGCGCAGGGCGTCATAGACGATGTTGCCGATCGCAGCACGATCGCCGGAGCCGGCGAAGCGGTGCGCAAGGCCCCAGTCCTTCAGCGCGTCGGCGACAGGGCGCTTGCGGGCATCGATGTCCGCGAGCACAGAAATCGCCCCTTCGAGGCGGCCGCCCAAACGCATTCACATGTCTCCTGTTGCCGTGGCGTGCGATGATCCGCAACAGGCGCGACAGTCGCGGGCGGATTGTTCACAAGTCTCAACCGCGTGGTAGCCGCGATTGACGGCAAGAGCAAGGGTTGGGCTCAGCTGATGACCTGGTAGCAGACTTTCGCAGTGCCGGAGCTCACCATGCCGATATTCTGGGCGGCGGCGCGCGACAGATCGAGCACGCGGCCGCGGATGAACGGACCGCGATCGTTGATGCGAACGACGACGGTGCGGCCATTGTTGCGGTTGGTGACTTTCACCTTGGTGCCGAAGGCAAGCGAACGATGTGCGGCAGTCAAGATGGCAGGATTCATACGTTCCCCGGAAGCAGTTTTGGAGCGAAGTGCGTACCATGAAGCACCGCCGCAACCATTGCCAGCAAAACCTTCCGCCGGAAGCATGGAAGAACAGGCTGCAATAGTTGCCGCGGCGATAATAGAACGACGTATTTTCTTCAAAACAGAGTATCCCTCAACTATTGAACTCACGCCCTTGCAGGCGGCGGGGCTTAAATCTGTTAAAAAGTGGCGAAAAAGTGCCGCCATCGTTCACGGAATATTACAATCTGTAACATTCGTGAGTGTTTCGGCGAAATTTTAGAAATCGACGGCAATCGTCAATGTGGAAAAAACATAATGAAATCAGTTAAAATACGAACGAATTTTCCGAAGAAGTAGTTAACGCCCTGGCGTTCACGAAAATCGCAAAAATATTTTTCCGATTTCGCCATATTTGTTGCCACATTTGGGCAAATTCAAAGGCCGTTAACCATAGTATGCGGCGAAAATTGTCCCACCAAAGCGCGAAAGTAGGAATTTCCTACTCATTTTGGGTGAGTAACCCCTGTTTGCAAACAGCAGCCTGATCTAGAGCCTTTCCGGATTAGATTGAAGCATTCTGCCGGAGCAGGTTTTCGTCAGGACAGAGGCGATTGGCGAAGGGCATACCTCTTTGTACGGTCGAGCCGATCGCCTTTGTCCTGGCGCAAAGATGCCCGGCCCTTCGGGTTGGCTGAAACGGGCCGGCTGATCGACCGGCCGGCTTGGCCGTAGAGCTGGGCTACGACGCGCGCCGGCCGGTCGACCATCCGACTCCGTTTGAGCCAACAGAATGCTGCAATCTAACCCGGAAAGGCTCTAGCCGCGCCAGCGTCCGTCCTGCCACAATTGCGCAAGCGACATGGGATAGTTCGGGAAGGAGAATTGGAAGCCGGTGGCCTTGAGTTTCGCATTCGAGATGCGTTTGTTCTCGCCGTAGAAGGAGCGTGCCATCGGTGATAGTTCGGCGGTCTCAAAAGCCTGCTCCGGTGGCGGTTCGACACCCATCAGGCGGGCTGCCTCGACGATCACGTCTTGCGGCGGGGCGGGCCGGTCGTCGGTGACATTATATATACCGCCGAGCCCGCGCTCCGACAGGAAGCGGGTCGCCGCGCCGATATCTTCGACGCGGATGCGGTTGAATACCTGGTCCTTCTTGATCAGCCGGCGCGCCGTGCCCTTTTCCAGATTGCAGAAGGCGTTGCGGCCCGGCCCATAAATGCCGGAAAGGCGCAGCACGGCCGCCGGCACACCGCGCTCCCGGCCCATCGCCAGCCAGCCCTCTTCCGCCTCGAGCCGCTCCTTCGAGCGCCCGGAAACGGGCAGGCAGGGCGTTTCCTCGTTCACCCAGGCGCCCTTATGATCGCCATAGACGCCGACGGTGGAGAGATAACCGATCCATTTGAGACGAGGCAGCAGGCTTGCGCCATCTTTGCCAAGCAGCCGCAGCAGCGGGTCGGCCTGCCCGGGCGAGATCGACTGCACGAGGTGCGTGACATCGGCCAAAGCCCGGCGCAGCCCTTCTTCCATGGTCTCGCCGTCGAAAAGGAATGCGTCGATGCCGTTCTGGCGGAGCACGTCCATCTTGTCTGGCGAACGCGTCGTGCCGGAAATACGCACGCCGTCGCCTGATAAGGCCTTGGCGATCGCCGTGCCGGAATAACCGCAGCCAAAAATCATCACATGCATCAGCCCACTCCCGCCAATCGCCATTCGTTCAAGACGTCGTCATCTCTCTCGTGAGCCCTTTGTGCGGCAAAGGCAGAGAATTCGCCAGCCTCCATCAGCCGTGAAAGCGCCCAGACCGCCATGCCGCGCACGACAGGCGAGGGATCGCTCGCGAGCATGCGACATTGCCCGATCAGCGCCGTCTCGCCGGAATTGCCGGCGGCGATCAGCACGTTGCGGACGAAGCGGTCGCGGCCGATCCGCTTCACCGGCGAGCCGCTGAAGAAGGTGCGGAAGGCGGCATCGTCAAGCGTCAGCAGAAAGGCGATCGACGGTTCCTTCAGCTCTTCCCGCGCCTGCAGCTTCATCTCGGAGGCGGAGCTTGCGAACTTGTTCCAGGGACAGGCGGCAAGACAGTCGTCGCAGCCATAGATGCGATTGCCGATCAGCACGCGCAGATCGGCGTCGATCGGTCCCTTGTGCTCGATGGTGAGATAGGAGATGCAGCGCCGCGCGTCGATCTGGTAAGGCGCCGGGAAGGCAGCCGTCGGACAGATGTCGAGGCAGGCGCGGCAGGAGCCGCAATGATCGTTCTCCGCCGCGTCGACGGCAAGATCGGCAGTGGTGAACATCGTGCCGAGGAACAGCCAGGAACCGTGCGTGCGGCTGACGAGATTGGTATGTTTGCCCTGCCAGCCGAGCCCGGCGGCCGCCGCCAGCGGTTTCTCCATGACAGGCGCCGTATCGACGAAGACTTTCACATCGGCGCCGGCGCGCGCCGCAAAGCGCGTGGCGATCTCCTTCAGCCGGCCCTTGATGACGTCGTGATAATCGCGGTTGCGGGCATAGACTGAGATAGCTGCCTTATCAGACTTGTCGAGGATACCGCGCGGATCTTCCTCCGGAGCGTAATTCAGGCCGAAGACGACGACGGAGCGCACCTCGCTCCACAGTGTGCGCGGATCGCCGCGCCGGTCGCGCGTCTCCGCCATCCAGTCCATCGTCCCGTGGCGCCCGGCATCGATGAACTGGCCGAGCCGTTCCTTGGCTTCGGGGATCGCGTCCGGGCGCGTGATGCGGCAGAGATCGAAGCCCTTGGCGGCAGATTCCGCCCGAACGAACTCGGTCAAATTGTCGCGGCGGCGGCGCTCTTTGTCGTCATTCTTCGGTTCGGGCATGAAGAGCCCTCGTCAGAAATCCAGATCGGCATAGTGTGAAACCGGTGTCAGGCCGCGCACGCGCTCGGTCAGCATCGGCCGGAAAGAGGGACGCGACTTCAGCCGCTGGTACCAGTCCTTGACGACGGGCGCGTCCGCCCACTCGATTTCGCCGAGATAGTCGAGGATTGAGATCGACGCCGCAGCGGCAAGATCGGCATAACTCATCCGCTCGCCCGCCAGCCACTGACGCGAGCCGGCAAGCCAGGTGAGATAACGCATATGCTGGCGGATATTCGCGCGGGCCGTGCGCAAAATCTTCGAATCCGGGGCTCCGCCGCCCTGATCGGCGGTCATCTGCAACTTGTAGACACGCTCGCGGGCGAGCGGCTTGGTCACGTCGTTTTCCATCTTCTGCATGAACCATTCGGTCAGCCGGCGGATTTCCGCCCGCTGAAAGGGGTCTTCGGCGAGCAGCCGCCGGTCGCGTTTCAACACGCCGTGGGTCTCGTCCAGATATTCGGAAATAACGCTCGCGCCGCAGAGCGCGCGCATGCTGTCGTCGACATAGACCGGCAGCGTGCCGGCCGGATTGAGCGCCAGGAAATCCCGGCGCTTCTCCCATGTCTGCTCCTCGATCAGATCCGCCTGATAGCCGTATTCCGCCAGGATCAGCCGGACGAAGCGAGATGCGGATGACATGGGATGATGATAAAGCGTGGGCATCGATACTCGGGCTTTGTGATTGCTGTTACAGGACTGTGTGGCAGCTCAATTATAGCGCCCTAGTCATGACTCATTGGTTGAAGCTATAGGAGCTTGGCCCCGCCAATACAAGCGAATCGGATTTTACCCCATCTGACGATGGCGAAACACGGTCTAACGAACGAATGGAAGCGGCAGCCTGATCGACCCAAGCGCTCAGGCCCGGCCGAACTTTAAACCGGAGACGATGTATGGATTATATAAATGCTGCAATTCTCGGTATCATAGAGGGGATCACCGAATTTCTGCCGATCTCGAGCACCGGCCACCTGATCATCGCCGAGCAATGGCTCGGACACCGGTCGGACATGTTCAATATCGTCATTCAGGCGGGCGCCATCCTCGCCGTCACCATCATCTATTGGCGTCGTCTGCTGGATCTGGTGCTCGGCTGGCGCGAGCCTGAGAATCGCGATTATGCCGCCAAGCTGATCGTCGCATTTCTCATCACCGCAATTCTCGGCCTTGTGGTCAAGAAGCTCGGCTTCGAACTTCCCGAGACTGCAACGCCGATCGCCTGGGCGCTGATCATCGGCGGTATCTGGATGATCTTTGCCGAATGGGCGGCCGCACGCAGGCCACCGCACAAGGAGATCACCTGGCTTGTCGCCATCCTGGTCGGCATCGCCCAGATCGTTGCGGGCGTGTTCCCGGGAACGTCGCGCTCCGGCGCCACCATCTTCGTCGCCATGCTGGCCGGCACGGGCAATCGTGCTGCGGCAACCGAATTCGCCTTTCTCGTCGGCATCCCCACAATGTATGCCGCAAGCGGCTATGAATTGCTGAAGACGTTCAAGGATGGCGGCGCGGCTGGCGAAGACTGGACGGCGCTCGGCATCGCCTTCGTCGTTTCCACCATCGTCGCCTTCGTCGCGGTCAAATGGCTGCTTGCCTATATCAGAAGCAACCGGTTCACGCTGTTTGCCGTCTACCGCATCATTCTCGGTGTCTTGCTGCTCGGCATGGCTGCGACCGGCTTGATCGGTTGAGGCTTCCTTACGAGTCTGCATTCGCGCAAGTCCCGGCGCGAATGCAGTGCCTGTCGGAAGGTGGCGAACGAATACCCGCGCCCCGCCAAGCGTCGATTTTTCAGATAGCTATATTGAGAATAGGCGTCTGCCGCTGCTTTTGAAGCAGGCAATACCGAGCGTTCATTGTGGAGCGCCCTTGTTCGGCGTTCCCGACGGCTTGTCGTTATGAGATGCCGGCGCAGAGGGCCGACCTTTTCGTCAATGGCTGATCGAAGCCGTCGAGCAAGGATCGACGCCATAGGCCGGCGAGCAGTCACCCTTTACCGCCGCGACCGAACCGGGCGCAACGAAGGAGCCTGCCAGGATAATTAGCGCCGCACACGCAAAAAGGAGCGCGATTGACTTGCCCATCGAGAAATGCCTTTCACAGTGATTGCCGCACGCTATCGCAGGCGTTGAAACCGTCCGAAGACGCGCGGGTTTGGTAGTCAGTGGAATGACAAATAGCAATAAACGTTCCTGCTAAATTTGGCGTTAATTCCACAAAATTTCCGATGCGTCTTTTATGCAACGCCGCGTAATATGACCGGCAAACAATCATTTCAAACTTGCGCCAGCTTTGCGTGAAGCCACGACGGCAAAACGCCGTCCGCATTGTCTGCGAACGGCGTTGTCAGAAGGCTGTAAAATTGGTCAGGCGGCCTTGCCGGTGCCGGTGTACTGGCCGTGCGGGCGATAGTGGACGAGGTAGGAGCCGAGCACCGATGCCACCATGGTGGGCGTAATACCGAGGCCCTTCAGAGTGCGGCCTTGCGCCTCGGCTTCCCCGGAGACGACATTGTCGCGCTTCAGCATGCGCACCTGATCCGGCGTGATCGGTGGCGTCACAAAGGGGACCAGCGAGGCGATGCTGCCGATCATTGAAGCGATGCCGAAAGGCAGGGATACCAGTGGGTTCTTGCGGCACGTCACCTTCAGCATCGTCTCGAGACATTCGCGGAAGCTCAGCACCTCGGGCCCGCCAAGCTCATAGATCTTGCCGCCGGCGACCTTGCCGTCGACGGCGCGGGCGACGGCCTCGGCGACATCCTCGACATAGACAGGCTGGAATTTCGTCTTGCCGCCGCCGACCAGCGGCAGGATCGGCGACATGCGCGCCATCTCGGCGAATTTGTTGAAGAAGCTGTCCTCCGGTCCGAAGACGATCGACGGACGGAAGATCACTGCATCGGGCTTGACCGAGAGGATGGCCGTTTCGGCGCGACCCTTGGTGCGGCCATAGTCCGAATCGGATTTCGCGTCGGCGCCGATCGCCGAAATATGGGTCAGCGTCGCGCCTGCCCCGCGCGCAGCTTCGGCGACCGCACGGCCGCCGAATTCCTGCACGGCGTCGAAAGTGTTGCGGCCGGCCTCGTGCAGAATGCCGACGCAGTTGACGACATGGCTCGCACCGTCGACGGCGCGGTCGATCGAGTTGCGATAGCGCAGGTTCGCCTGCACGAAGGAGATCTGGCCGACATTGCCGAGCGGCTGCAGGAAGCCGGCGAGATCGGGACGGCGCACGGCGACGCGGATGTTGTAGCCGCGCTTGGCCAGCGCCCGGACCACGTGCCTGCCCACGAAGCCGGACCCTCCGAACACGGTGACGAGCGGCGGCAGGTTGGCAAGGGTCATGGCAGGCTCCTCGAGAGGCTTGGCGGGATGCTTAATTGGCTCTCGTCTTAGCCCAATCCCGACGCGACGGGAAGGCCCATCGTACCGTCAGTTTTGCGGGATGCGAAGCTGCTCTAGACGCCTTCGACGACGACCATTTCCGCATCGGCCACTTCCTGGCGGATTTTCGCGGCGATCTGGTATTCCGGCGAATTATAGCAGTCGACCGCATGCTGCAGCGAGGGAAATTCGATCACCACGTTGCGCACGCGCGCCTTTCCCTCGAGTTCGGTGAAGGCGCCGCCCCGCGCCAAGAAATTCGCCCCATATTTTTCGAAGGCCGGCTTGGCGGCCGCCACATAATCCTTGTAGCGCTCGGCATCGCGAACGTCGACGCGGGCGATCCAGTATCCCTTGGCCATGGTCTTCTCCCTTTTGTCGTTGAAACGATTAGCGGTTTGCCGGCCAGAGCGCACTCACCATCTCGCTGAGGATGGCGCGGGCGGCCTCTTTCGGATCGGGCGCCTTGACGATCGGCCGGCTGACGACGAGATGCGTCGCCCCCGCCTTCAGTGCGTCGAAAGGCGTCATCACCCGCTTCTGGTCGCCCTTGTCGCTGCCGGCCGGGCGAATGCCGGGGGTGACGATCGCCATGTCGGGGCCGACGATCTCGCGCACCTCGGCCGCTTCCGCCGCCGAACAGACGATACCGCCCATGCCGGCTGCGCGCGCCTGTTCGGCGCGGCGCAGCACCAGGCTGTGCGGATCTTGGCTGTAGCCGGCCTCGGCAAGGTCGTCGGCGTCCATCGAGGTCAGCACGGTGACGCCAAGCAGGCAGAGGCCGGAGCCGGCGGCCGCCTCGACCGCCGCCCTCATCGCTTTCGGATAGGCATGCAGCGTCAGCATCGACATGCCCATCTTGGCGATGTTCTCGACGCCGGAGGCAACCGTGTTGTCGATGTCGAGCAGCTTCATGTCGAGGAAGATCTTCTTGCCGCTTGCGGCAAGATCGCGGGCGAATTCCAGGCCGCCGGCAAAGACCAGCTGATAGCCGATCTTGTAGAAGAGAATGTCGTCGCCGAGCGTCGAAACCAGTCTTTCCGCCTCGCCGATCGTTGGAACATCCAGGCCGACGATCAATCGCTCGCGTGCGTCCATGTGAAGTCACCCCCGCCAGTCTTCGATGGGCGTCCAGTCGCATGTTAGGCCGAGATCCGCAAGGCCGAAAGCATAGAGATTGCCGCCGCCGCCCGGCTGGTCGCGGTCGCGCGAAATCGGTCGGCCGGCCAGATGGCATTTGAGCAGCGTGCCAACGCCGCCATGGCCGACAAAGGCGATGGGTGCAGCCGCATCATGCGTGGCAAGAACGGCGTCGAATGCCTCGACGATGCGGGCCTGCGCATCGACGGCGCGCTCCCAGCCCTTGAAGCTCTGTTCCGGATGGGCGAAGAACCAGTCGGCCGCCTCTTCGAATTGCGGCGGCGGCAGGAAGCCGGTGGCCGAGCGGTCGTTCTCGTGCATGGCGGGCACGACCTCGATGCTTAGACCGGAGGCGACTGCCAGGATCTCAGCCGTCTCGATCGCCTTCGTCTCGTCGCTGGAAATGATGCGGGTCAGCCGCTTGGCCCAATCGCTCGACGCAGCCTTACGAGTGCGTTCGGCGCCGACATCGGAAAGCCCCCATTTCGGCACAGGCACGTTCGCGTCGATCTTGACCTGCGGATGGGTGACATAGATCCCGAACATCTCAGCCTCGCTTGTAGATCCACAGCTGCGCCGGCGGAATGTTGCGGACGACGAAGTCGAAATGCTGAATGTGATAGCGGTCGGGATTGGCGGCGATCGGCGAGATCGCGCCGTAGGAGATTTGCACCACCGGCCGTCCGGCCGGTAGGCGGTCGAGCAGGCTTTCGAGCAGCGACACCCGCATCGCCATCGGGAAGTTCAGCAGCGGAATGCAGGAGATGACGCAATCGAAGGTCCGGTCGCCGTAGTCGCCGAGCGTGGCCTGAAGATCGAAGGCATCGCCATTGATGAAGTGCACGCCGGGATAGGTCCGCAGCAGATGTTTGTGGAAATCCGTCGAATATTCGATTGCGACGAGATTTTCCGGCCGGACGCCGCGGCCGAGGATGGCCTTGGTGATGGCGCCTGTGCCCGGTCCGAGTTCGAGCACCGGCAGCCCGGAATGGATGTCGACAACGCTTGCCATGCGCTTGGCGGTGATCGAGGAGGTCGGCACGATCGAGCCCACCGTTTTCGGCCCCTGCATCATGCCCCGGAAGAAGCGGATTTCGTCATCGAACTTCTTGCCCAGCCGTTCCTTCACCTTGACCCGTAAGCTCATTCTCCACCCATCCGCATGTTGATCGAATGCCCTTAATATGCCGCTTGTCGCTGAAGGGACAAGGATTTTCGCAACAAGGACATCGGCATCAACAACTCATGCCGCTTTTGGGTGGGAGCGAGGCATGAGATCGGCGAGCCTCTGGCTTAAGTGATCGGCGTCGACGGGCGCGCGCAGCTTCTTGTCGGTATTGTCGAAATAGAGATAGACGTCGCGGCCCTTGCTGCGCGCCGCAAGCGGCGCCAGCACCCGCGTCGCATTCTCCGGTTCTCCGCCGGTTGCCCAGGCGCGGATGCGTTGCGCCCAGATGTCGAGGGCTTCGTCCTCATAGCCGCTGACATAGAGCTGTTCGGAACCATGCAGGCGGCAATAGATGAAATCGGCGGTGATATCCATCAGCAGCGGCCATTTCACCGTATCGGCGCAGACGAGGGCGATCTGTTGGCGCCTCAGCATGTCGATGAAGGCGGGTGATCGGAAGCTCTCGTGGCGAATCTCCAGGGCATGGCGGATCGGCTGTCGTCCGTCGATTTCAAGCCAGGCTCGCCCCTTGACGTGTCCGTCGTGCCGCCGGGCCAGGTTTGCCGCCGCTTCGCCGTTATGCGGCAGCAACGCCAGGAAATTTTCGAAAAGATCGGGATCGAAAGCCATGTTCGGCGGGAATTGCCAGAGGATCGGCCCGAGCTTGGGGCCAAGCCGCAGCAGACCCGAGGCGAGGAAATTGGCGAGCGCCGTCTCGATATTCTGCAGCCGCAGCATATGGGTGATGAAGCGCGGTCCCTTGACCGCAAAGACGAAATCATCCGGCGTTTCGTCGCGCCAGCGGCCGAAGCTTTCAGGCCGCTGCAAGCTGTAGAATGTGCCGTTGATCTCGATCGAACGGAAATGCCGGGCGGCGTAGGAAAGCTCCTGCTTCTGCGGCAGGTCTTCCGGGTAGAATTGGCCGCGCCAGGGCGCATAGGTCCAGCCGGATATGCCGATACGCACCGTTCCCGTCTTTTTCGTCATCGGATCCTCCGCTTTGACAGGAGGAAAAACGGAGGCGGGCGGCCTTCGTTCCGGTCAGACGCGCATCGGCATCAGCACGTAGAGCGCATCGTCGCCTGCCGTGTCGCGGATCAGCGTCGGCGAGCCGGCATCGGCCAGCAGGAAGATCGCTTCTTCGCCGGAAAGCTGCGCGGTGATGTCGAGCAGGTATTTGGCGTTGAAACCGATTTCCATCGCATCGGTGTCGTAACCGACGGCGACTTCCTCGGTCGCACTGCCGGAATCGGGATTGTTGACGGTCAGCATCAACTGGCCCTCGGAAAGCGCCAGCTTCACGGCGCGGCCGCGTTCGGAGGAGATGGTGGAGACGCGGTCGACGGCCTGGGCGAAGCTCGTGCAATCGACGCGCATTTCCTTGTCGTTGCCTGTGGGGATGACGCGCTGGTAATCCGGGAAAGTGCCGTCGATCAGTTTCGAGGTCATGACGATCGAGCCGATCGTCAGCCGGATCTTGGCGTCGGAGACCTCGACCGTCACGACAGCCTCGGGATTGTCGACCAGCTTCTGCAATTCGCCGACCGTCTTGCGCGGAATGATGATGCCGGGCATGCCTTCGGAGCCGGAGGGCGCGTCGACATCGGCGCGCGCCAGCCGGTGGCCGTCGGTGGCGACCGCCCGAAGTTTCAGCTCGCCCTTGCTCTCGATCGTGTGGAAGAAGATGCCGTTGAGATAGTAGCGCGTCTCTTCCGTCGAGATCGCGAACTGGGTGCGGTCGATCAGCATCTTCAGGTCGGCCGCCTTCAGCTTGAAGCTATGCGTGAAGGTGCCGGCGGTGAGATCAGGGAAGTCCGATTCCGGCAGGCACTGCAGCGAGAATTTCGAGCGGCCGGACTGCACGGTCATTGCGCCGCCATCGGTGCTGGTGGCAAGCAGCACTTCCGAACCGTCGGGAAGCTTGCGGACGATGTCGTAGAGCAGGTGGGCCGGAACGGTGGTGGCGCCGGGCTGCTCGACGCTTGCCGGCGTCGCCTCGGTGATTTCGAGGTCGAGGTCGGTCGCCTTCATGTCGAGGTTCTGGCCATCGGCCTTGAGCAATACGTTGGACAGGATCGGGATCGTGTTGCGACGTTCGACCACCCGGTGGACGTGGTTCAGCGATTTCAACAGGTTTGACCGCTCAATAGTAATACGCATGGGATGCTACCGCTTTCGACCGTGACTGTCCGGGCGCATCGAGCACCCGAAGAATGCTGTCCCGACTTGAGGTCGGGGGAGTGGACGGGCAAAATGGCAGACTTCAGCATGGCTTTGCAAGAGGCATGCACGGTCGGGCGCCTGCATTTGCGGTTTTCCAGAGCAATGCTCACAGAAATCCGAACCCTTGCCGAAGTGGTGCCGCTCGCCCATAAGGGTTCGATGACGGCGGGACGAAAGCAAATGGCATGAATGAGGAAACCACAGCGGATGCCGCCACCCGGCGAAGCTTCCGCCTGCACAATGCGACGGTGCCGGCGCGGCCGCTGGAGCCGGCGCTCTATCTCGTCGCCACCCCGATCGGCAACCTCGGCGACATCACGCTGCGTGCGCTGGAAACGCTGGCCGGCGCCGATGTGCTCGCCTGCGAGGATACGCGCGTCACCCGCGTGCTGCTCGACCGCTACGGCATCCAGAACCGCCCTTTCGCCTATCATGAGCACAATGCCGACGAGGCCGGCCCGCGGCTGCTGCAGGCGCTCGAAGCCGGCCGGTCGGTGGCGCTGGTGTCCGATGCCGGCACGCCGCTGGTGTCCGATCCCGGTTACCGACTGGCGCAGCAGGCGATAGCGGCAGGTTACCGCGTCATTCCCATTCCTGGCGCCTCCGCGCCGCTCGCAGCCCTTGTCGGCTCCGGCCTGCCGAACGATGCGTTTCTTTTCGCCGGTTTCCTGCCGGCAAAGGACAAGGCCCGCCGCGATCGTCTGGGTGAGCTTGCCGCAGCCCCCGCGACGCTGATCTTCTTTGAATCGCCGCATCGCATCGGCGCTACGCTTGTCGCCGCTGCAGACGTGCTCGGAGCCACGCGATCCGCCTCCGTCTGCCGCGAACTGACCAAGACCTATGAGGAGTTCCGCCGCGGCACGCTTGCCGACCTTGCCGCCCATTATCAGCAGGTGGAAAACGTCAAGGGCGAGATCGTTCTCGTCATCGGTCCGCCGGAGCCGGTCGAGACGGATGAGGCCGACGTCGACGCCGTGCTCGCCGACCTGTCGAAATCAATGCCGACGGCAGGCGCCGCGACCGAGGCGGCCCGCCTCACCGGCTTGCCGCGCAAGGTGCTCTATCAGCGCCTGCTGGAGATCAAGAACGCCGATGGCCGATAGCGACCTCACCGCCATCAGGAGGAAGGCGCTGCGCCGGGGCCGCATGTCAGAATATGTCGCGGCCGCCTTCCTGATGCTGAAGGGTTACCGCATCCTGGCGCTGCGCCACCGCACCCGGCTCGGCGAGATCGACATCATTGCCCGCAAGGGCGATCTCGCCGTCTTCGTCGAGGTCAAGGCCCGGCGGGGCGAAGCTGCGGCGGTCGACGCCGTCTCCATCGCCGCGCAGAAGCGGATAAGGGCGGCAAGCGATCTCTGGCTCGCCCGCCAGGCGGATCAGGCCCGCCTTTCCCTGCGCTACGATATCTTGGCGATCATGCCGGGCCGGCTGCCGCGGCACTTCATTGACGCCTTCTGACCTCTTTCGACCCATCGGATTTCCGGATCGTTAAACTTTTAGTTCCCGCGTGAACCAGCTTCTTACGACTCTCTGCTACCCCAAATCTCGGTAGGGATAACAATTGGGGATTGTTTCATGGCCTGGAAGCTGATGCTTGCGAGTGCGGTCGCCATGGCCGCGCGCTCGGTGCCTTATGCCGTGGCGAAGCCGGCCGGGAAATCCTTCGTTGCCCATGCGAGCGGCCTGCTGCCGCTGAAGTCCACGCCGATCAACCCGGACTGGATCGTCAGCGGCAACCCGCAGGCCCGCACCGCCGAACATTCCCGCGGTCATGACGAGGCGTCGCTGACGGCGATCTGGGATTGCACGGCGGGCGAATTCCGTTGGTATTTCGGCTGGGACGAGACGGTAATGATCCTCGAGGGCGAGGTCCATATCACCGCCGAGGACGGCACCGAACGAACCCTCAGCACCGGCGACGTCGCCTTTTTCGCCGGTGGAACCTGGGCGAGCTGGCGGGTCGACAATTATGTCCGCAAGGTCGCCTTCCTGCGCAAGCCTTTCCCAAAGCCCTTGGCGATCGCCTACCGCCTCCGCAACATGCTGCGCAATGGCGGCAACCAGGGCATCGCCGCCTGAAGATCGACTTCGATTTTCGAGGTTAGTGCTTATCGGGCTGGGGCGGGGCGGTCGTTTCCCCCTTGAGAATCTCGCACGCAAACAGGATCGGATTGTCGAGATCAGGCGCAGTCTGCTTGTTCAACAGAACGGCGACCGCCGCTGCGGCCATGTCTTGAATCGGCTGCTTCACCGTCGTCAGGCGCGGCGTGGTCATGCTGGCGAGCGGGATGCCGTCGAAGCCCATGACGGAAAGGGCTGCCGGTATCGGGATCCCCAGATCATGCGCTGCCCGCATGCAGCCGATCGCCTGCTGGTCCGAACTTGCAAAGATCGCCGTCGGCCGCTCGTTGCGCGCCCGCGCCAGAAGATAATTTCCTGCCGAACGGCCGCTCTCATAGTCGAAAGCCGCCTCGGCAATCAGCGGTGATCCCGCCATTGCCGAGCGGCCGTCCGCCTGGCCGCCAGCCTGCTCGCCAGCCTGCTCGCCAGCCTGCTCGCCAGCCTGCTCGATAGCATCGAGGTAGCCTCTGAGGCGATCATTGGCTGGGACGGAGTGGCTGGGCCCGGAAATGAAGCCGATGCGGCGATGGCCGAGCTGCAGAAGGTGCTCGACGCCAAGGCGAACGCCATTGCGATGATCAGCGGCAATGCCGGAATATCCTGGCATCAGACGGTCGATGACGACGATCGGCAATCCTTTCGGCAGCTTGATCGTATGGAAATCGATGCTCGGAACCAGAATGATCCCGTCGACCTTTCGGCTTGTCAGCTGCTTGATGCGATCAGCCTCTTTGGCCGCATGATCGAGCGACGTCATGACGATGATATTATAGCCGTGATTGGCGGCTGCCTGTTCCACGGACTGGACAAGTTCCGAGAAGAACGGATTGGTCAGATCCGGAATGATGATGCCGATGAGGCGGCTGACCTTGCTGCGCATGCTTCGCGCCGACGGGTCCGGCATATAACCGAGCTCTTTGATGATCCCGGTAACGCGCGCGCGCAATTCCTTCGTCACCGAGGGATGATCGTTCAAAACCCTGGAAACGGTCCCGGTGGAAACGCCCGCAAGCTTGGCAACGTCTCTAATTCCGACCTTTGACATAACGGAAACAGTGGCCCTTCATCTTCGCCTTCACAACACGCCCGGGGCGTCTGATCGAGGCTTCCAGCTAATCGTCTTTGCGGCTCTCGTCAAAGGGCCGAATTTCATTGGGACGGCCCATCATCCATAGCATGAGCACCGCCACACGCAATGGAAACGGTTCATCGTTCACGCTTTTAGATGTTTTCGACGGGGTCGTCCTTGAGGTCATTCGGCCCGAATTCGGCAGCTTGACAATTTTTTGGAGCGTGTTACCCAGATGGCGTTGGAAACGGTTCATTGCCGCGGGCAACTCAGATGGAGCTGAGCCCAGAACCGTTCGGGAGGAGAAAAATGTCCCATTCTATGAAGCGTGAATCCGTCTTGATCAGTGCGCCGCGCCGTACGGCATTGAAGGTCGGACTTGCCGGCGCCCTGGCGTTGGCGCTGTCCTGCGGCGTGTCGCCCGCCTTTGCCGCCGGCAAGCCGAAGGTCGGCCTGATCATGAAGTCCTTGTCCAATGAGTTCTTCAAGCAGATGAAGGCCGGCGCCGACAAATATGCGGCCGAGAACAAGGACAAGTTCGACTTCAAGGCCGTCGGCATGAAGGACGAGCGCGATTTCGCCTCGCAGGTCGATGCCGTCGAAAACTTCGTCACGCAGAAATACGATATCATCGTCGTGGCGCCCGCCGATTCCAAGGCGATGGCGACCCCGCTGGCAAAGGCTGTGAAGGCCGGCGTCAAGGTCATCAATATCGACGTGCCGCTCGATGCCGATGCCAAGAAGAAGGCGGGGATCGATCTCGCTTTCTTCGGCCCCGACAATCAGGAAGGGGCAAAGCTTGCCGGCGATGCACTGGCCAAGGATCTGGGGCCGGGCGCCAAGGTCGTCATCCTCGAGGGCAATCCCGAGGCCGACAATGCCAAGGAGCGCAAGGAGGGCTTCGTGGATTCCGTCAAGTCGGGCAAGCTCGAGCTTCTCGACAGCAAGACCGCCCATTGGGAGACGGAAGAAGCCAATACCGTCATGACGAATTTCCTGACGAAATATAAGGATATTCAAGGCGTGATGGCCGCCAACGACTCCATGGCCCTCGGCGTCGTCAAGGCGCTCGATGCGGCCGGCCAGGCCGGCAAGATCAAGGTTGTCGGCTTCGACAACATCCCGCCGGTTCAGCCGCTGATCAAGGACGGTAAGATGCTTGCCACCGTCGAGCAGTATGGTGCGCAGATGGCGGTCATGGGCATCGACTATGGCATGCGGGAACTGGCCGGCGAAAAATTCACCGGCTGGGTCAAGACCGACGTCAAGCTGGTCACGGCAGCCGATCTGAAATAGTCGGATTGCCAGCCCCAAAAGCAAATGTGGCGCCGGCTGCGGCCGACGCCATTTCCACCAACCGATTGACGCGTTGATCGCTCCGGGTGAGGCTCGTTCGAGCCTCTCCGATGCGCGTTGAGCCGAGGTTTGAAGAGACCATGCATGAGGTCGACGTGTCAGACACAGCAGATGACGACATTCTGAGGCTGGAGGGGATCGGCAAGCGCTTCCCCGGCGTTGTGGCGCTCAGGGATGTCTCCATGCGGATCGGCCGCGGCAAGGGGCACGTTCTCCTGGGCGAGAACGGGGCTGGAAAGTCGACCCTGATCAATCTGCTCGGCGGCGTCTTCAGGCCGGATGACGGCCACATCCTGTTTGACGGCAAGCCATACCATCCTGCCTCGCCGTTGGAGGCGTTCAAGGCGGGCATCCGGGTCATTCACCAGGAGCTGCATCCGCTTTCCAACCTGACGGTTGCCGAAAACCTGCTCTTCGAGCATCTGCCGCGCCGCTACGGCCTGGTGAACTACAAGGAAATGAATAAGAGGGCAGCCGAACTCCTGGAAGAGGTCGGCCTCGATGTGGCCCCGACCACGCTGGCGAGCCGCCTCAGCGTCGCGCAGCTTCAGCTGGTCGAGATCGCCAAGGCGCTTTGTTACGAAAGCAAGCTTCTCGTTCTCGATGAACCGACGGCAACCCTGACCTCCAAGGAGGTCGATCGCCTCTTTGAAATTCTGAAACGCCTGAAGCAGCGTGGCGTCACCACGCTCTATATCTCGCACCGGCTGGAGGAGATCTTCGAAGTCGGTGACAATGTGACGGTGCTGCGCGACGGCCAGCACGTGATCACCCGGCCGCTGGCAGGACTGGCTATTCCCGACATCGTCGAGCTCATGGTCGGGCGGAAGCTTTCGGATCACGGCATCTTCCGCGGCGACAGCGTGGTCTCAGGCGAGGCGCTCGGCGTCTCCGGCCTGAAGGTGACGCGCCATAGCCCGGAACTGTCATTTTCCGTGGCAAAGGGCGAGATTGTCGGTATTGCCGGTCTCGTCGGCAGCGGCCGGACGGAGGCGGTTCGCGCCATATTCGGCGCCGACGCCAAGGCGGCCGGCGAAATTCGCCTGAATGGCGAGCCGGTCGAGATCCACTCGCCGCAGGATGCCGTTGCGGCGGGGCTCTGCCTGGCGACCGAAGACCGCAAGATGCAGGGCCTGATGCTCGATATGAGCTGCGCTGAAAATACCACTATCACCGATCTCGCCAAGATCTCCCGCAACGGCCTGATCAGGCGAAGGGCCGAGGAGGATCACGCGCAGCGCCTCGTGCGTGAGCTGCGGATCAAGACTCCGTCCATCCGTCAGGCCGTCAGGACCTTTTCCGGCGGCAATCAGCAAAAGGTCGTCATTGCCAAATGGCTGTTCCGCGGTCCCAAGGTGCTGATTTTCGATGAGCCGACCCGCGGGATCGACGTCGGTGCCAAGGCCGAGATTTATGAGCTCCTGTGGAAGTTTGCGGCCGAGCAAAAAGGTGTCCTGGTCGTGTCTTCCGATCTGCCGGAACTGATGGGCATCTGCCATCGCATCATCGTCTTTTCCGACGGCAAGATCGCAGGGGAAATAGCCCGGGACCAATTCGACGAGAGCAGGATCCTTTCGCTCGCCTACAAGGAGTACAGCCGTGTCCGCCAACATTGAAGAACAGACCGAGGCGAAAACTGGGGCGAAAGAGGTGAGCGTCTGGGACAAGCTGATCCGGATCTCGATGAAGGAAGCGGGCGTCGCCATCGCCCTCATCCTGATCCTGGCGTTTTTCTCGGCGACGGCGCCCTATTTCGCGACGCCGGAGAATTTTCTGAAGATCTTCGTGCAGATCGCCATCAACACCGTGCTGGCCGCGGGCATGACCTTCGTCATCCTCGTCGGCGGCATCGATCTCTCCGTCGGCTCGCTGCTTGCTCTTTGCACGGTCATCGGTGCGACGATCATGATCAATCCGGCGTTTTCGCCATGGCAGGCGATCGTTCTCGCCTGTCTGGCGTCGATGGGCACCGGCGCCATCCTTGGCGCGGTCAATGGCTGGATCTGCGAGAAGTGGAAGCTTCCGTCCTTCATCGTCACCCTCGGCATGCTGAACGTCGCCAGCGGCCTGGCCCGCGTGGTCAGCGACAACTCCACGATAACAGGCCTGCCGCAGCCTTTCGTCGATTTCGGCAACCTGATCTTCTGGGGCATCTTTCCGTCGATCTTCCTGATTGCGATCGTCGTCGTCCTGATCGGCTGGTTCGTGCTGCGCTACACCGTCTTCGGGCGCTTCGTCTTTGCGATCGGCACCAATGAAGAGGCGGTGCGGCTGTCGGGGCATCAGCCGAAAAGATACAAGATCGCGGTCTTCACGATCTCCGGGCTGACCGCCGGCATTGCCGCCATGGTCTATCTGCTCCGCCTCAATGTCGGCAGCCCGGTTGCCGGCATCGGCTATGAGTTGAACGCCATCGCCGCCGTCATCATCGGCGGGACCAGCCTCTCCGGCGGCAAGGGCTCGATCATCGGCACGCTGGTCGGCGCCTGCATTCTGCAGGTGCTGTCGACGGGACTGCAGTTGCTCGGCGCCGACGACAATATCAAGCCGATCGTCATCGGCGCCGTCATCGTGCTCGCCGTCATTCTCGACAGCTATCGCGGCCGGCTGATGCGCATCCTTGAGACGCGATGATCAGGGTGCCCCGGAAACCTTGATTGGCCGTTGCGTTTGAAATCTGGCCGACCTACATCTGTCCGGCAGTCAGGAAGGGACGGAAATGGCCAAGATCACCAATGTAGCGGTCCAGATGGATCATGTCGCCGGCATCAATATCGCAGGCGATTCCACCTTCGCCATGAGCCTGGAAGCCCAGGCGCGCGGCTACCGGCTCTTCCATTATACGCCCGACCGCCTGAGCTTCCGCGACGGCAAGCTCTTTGCCAGCGTCGAGCCGATGCTGCTGCGCGACGTCAGGGGCGATCACTTCGAGCTTGGCGCGCCGGAGCGCGTCGATCTCGCGACCATGGATGTCGTGCTGCTGCGCCAGGACCCGCCCTTCGACATGGCCTATATCACCTCGACGCATCTGCTCGAGCGCATTCACCCGAAGACGCTGGTCGTCAACGATCCGGCCTGGGTGCGCAATTCGCCGGAGAAGATCTTCGTCACCGAATTTTCCGACCTGATGCCGAAGACGCTGATCACCAAGGACCCGGCCGAGATCCGCCGTTTCCGCGACGAGATGGGCGATATCATCCTGAAGCCGCTCTACGGCAATGGCGGCGCCGGCGTCTTTCATTCAACCCGCGACGACCGCAACCTCTCCTCGCTGCTGGAGATGTTCGGCCAGCTGTTCCGCGAACCCTTCATCGCCCAGCAATATCTGCCCGATGTGCGCAAGGGCGACAAACGCATCATCCTGGTCGACGGTGAATTTGCCGGCGCCATCAACCGCGTCCCGGCCGAGCACGACAGCCGCTCCAACATGCATGTCGGCGGCCGCGCCGAGGCGACCGAACTAACGTCGCGCGAGCAGGAAATCTGCGCCCGCATCGGCCCGGCGCTGAGAGAACGCGGCTTCCTGCTCGTCGGCATCGACGTGATCGGCGATTACATGACCGAGATCAACGTCACCTCGCCCACGGGCATCCGCGAGGTCAAGAAGTTCGGCGGCGCCGATATATCAAGCCTGCTCTGGGATGCGATCGAACGCAAACGCGGCTGACCGGCAAATCATGCCCGTTTTGATCCCGCGGCCGGGTACAACCCGGTCGCCGCGGATATCCAGATATGTTCCTTGATTGTTCTTGTTTTATTCCTGCTTCCATGCCAGATTGCAACCGTTGGCTTTCAAGGGCCGGGGGCGGTATAAGAGTTTGCGGCAAGGGGATGGGTTTATGGTCGCGCGTGTCAGCACGGTGGCATTCCAGGGCATCGAAGGCGTGCCGGTTGAGGTCCAGGTCATGGTCGCGCCCGGCAAAGTCGGCATGCAGATCGTCGGCCTGCCCGACAAGGCGGTGGCCGAGAGCCGTGAGCGCGTGCAGGCGGCCCTCCATGCCTCCGGCCTGGCGCTGCCGGCCAAGCGGGTAACCGTCAATCTGGCGCCTGCCGATCTGCCGAAGGAGGGCTCGCATTTCGATCTGCCGATCGCCCTTGCCTTGATGGCCGCCCTCGGCGCCATTCCCGCCGATGCCCTGTCGGATTTTGTCGTCGTCGGCGAGCTCAACCTCGATGGCACGATCGCCGCCATCGCAGGCGCGCTGCCGGCCGCGATCGGCGCCAATGCGCTCGGCAAGGGGCTGATCTGCCCGGCCGAAAGCGGCGCCGAAGCCGCCTGGGCGGGCGCCGATGTCGATATTCTCGCCCCTCGCAGCCTGATTGCCCTTGCCAATCATTTCCGCGGCACGCAAGTGCTGTCGAGGCCTGAGCCGTCGATCCGCGCCAATGCCGCCAACCTGCCGGACCTTGCCGAGATCAAGGGCCAGGAAAGCGCCAAGCGGGCGCTGGAGGTCGCAGCCGCCGGCGGCCATAATCTCCTGATGGTCGGGCCTCCCGGCTCCGGCAAGTCGATGCTGGCGGCCAGGCTGCCGTCGATCCTGCCGCCGCTTTCGGCCGCCGAACTGCTGGAGGTGTCGATGGTCCACTCGATCGCCGGCCAGCTCTCCGGCGGCAAGCTTTCCGACCGCCGGCCCTTCCGCACCCCGCATCATTCCGCCACCATGGCCGCCCTCGTCGGCGGCGGCCTGCGCGCCCGTCCGGGCGAAGCCTCGCTTGCCCATCACGGCGTGCTGTTTCTCGACGAATTTCCAGAGTTCACGCCGCAGGCGCTCGATGCGCTGCGCCAGCCGCTCGAAGGCGGCGAGTGCGTCATCGCGCGTGCCAATCACCGCGTTTCCTATCCGGCGAAATTCCAGCTGATCGCGGCAATGAACCCCTGCCGCTGCGGCATGGCCGGCGAGCCCGGTCATAGCTGCGCCCGCGGCCCGCGCTGCATGAGCGATTACCAGGCCCGCATCTCCGGCCCGCTGATGGACCGCATCGATATCCGCATCGACGTGCCGGCCGTCTCCGCCGCCGATCTCATCCGGCCGATGGCGGCCGAAAGCAGCGCCGACGTCGCCCGCCGCGTCGCCCGCGCCCGCGAGATCCAGCAGGAGCGCTTCGAAAGTGCCGGCGCAAAAGGCATCGGCACCAATGCCCGCTGCTCCACCGCAATGATCGAGAAAATGGCCGAACCCGACGCCAGCGGCCTGCAGCTGCTGCGCGACGCCGCCGAAAAGATGAAATTCTCCGCCCGCGGCTACCACCGCGTCCTCAAGGTCGCCCGCACCCTGGCCGATCTCGACGGCAAACCGACGGTCGGCCGCATCCATCTCGCCGAAGCGATCTCCTACAGGATCGCCGGGGAGAGGCTGACGGCGGCGGCGTGAGGATGGAAGCGAATAGGGAGTAGCGTAGAGTTTGCTAATTGGCTTGCCTGAATGCCAAACCAGTTCGCATCCTATTCGCTATTCGCTATTCGCTATTCGCTATTCGCTATTCGCTATTCGCTATTCAGCTCCCCAGCCCCTCAAACAGCGCCGTCGAGAGATAACGCTCCGCGAAGGAGGGGATGATGATGACGATGTTCTTGCCGGCGTTTTCGGGACGGACGCCGACCTTGATCGCCGCCGTCAGTGCCGCACCCGAGGAGATGCCGACCGGTACGCCTTCGAGCCGGGCGACGAGGCGCGCCTGTTCGAAGGCTTCGTCATTGGTGACGGTGACGACCTCGTCATAGATGCCGGTGTCGAGGATTTTTGGCGCGAAGCCGGCGCCGATGCCCTGGATTTTGTGCGGGCCGGGATTGCCGCCGGAGAGGATCGGCGAATCCGCGGGTTCGACGGCGATGATCTTGATCTCGGGCTTGCGGCTCTTCAACACCTGTCCGACGCCGGTGATCGTGCCGCCGGTGCCGATGCCGGAGACGACGATGTCGACCGTGCCGTCGGTGTCGTTCCAGATTTCCTCGGCCGTCGTCTTGCGGTGGATCTCCGGATTGGCCGGGTTTTCGAACTGCTGCGGAATGACGGCATCGGGCAGCGACGCTGCCAGTTCCTCCGCCTTGGCGATGGCGCCCTTCATGCCCTTCGGTCCCTCGGTCAGCACCAGCTCGGCGCCGAGCAGCGCCAGCATCTTGCGACGCTCGACCGACATCGTCTCCGGCATGGTGAGGATCAGCCGATAGCCCTTGGCGGCGGCGGCAAAGGCAAGCGCGATGCCGGTATTGCCGGAGGTCGGCTCGATCAGCACCGTCTTGCCGGGGGTGATCTTGCCCTGCGCTTCCAGGCTTTCGATCATCGCGACGCCGATGCGGTCCTTGACCGAGGCGATCGGGTTGAAGAATTCGAGCTTGCCGATCAGGTTCGCCACGACGCCCTTTTCCCGCGCCAGCTTGTCGAAGCGCACGAGCGGCGTATCGCCGATGGTTTCGGTGATCGAGGAATAGATGCGGCCGCGGCCGGGTTTGTGCGACATGGGTGCTCTCCCTTTGAAATCCTGCCCCTGGAATCGAGGGGAGAATAGGGTCAAAGGCCGGTCTAGGCCAGAGCGCGTTCGGCCTGGAGATGCGGTCCGCGGAGAAAATAACCTTTGAAAACCGCTTCTTGCCGAATGTTTATTTCAGGCAGCCCGCGTGGCGATGAAGGCCGCCGTGCCCGCCAGAATACCGGCCGCAACCCGGTTCAGCGCCTGCAAGGCGCGCGGCTCTCTCAGCATCGTCCGAGCCCGCGAGGCAAGCAGCATATAGGGCACCAGCACGGCGATCAGCACCACGAAGGTAACAGCGAGCAGGAGCGCGTAGTCGCGCAAGCCGATATTGCCGATATCGATCAGCGTCGGCACCAGGGCGACATAGAACAGCATCGTCTTCGGATTGCCGAGCGTCACCAGCAGGCCGGAGAGGAAGGACAGGCCGATATTGCTGGATTTGCGCGCCGCGATATCCTGCGGCAGCAATCCCGTCGTCCAGAGCTTCCAGGCGATGTAGCCGAGATAGAGGGCGCCGGCCATCTTGATGGCGATGAACACCTCGGTGAAGGTCTGCGCCACGAAGGCGAGGCCGAGAATGACCGCGGTGAGATAGGTCATGTCGCCGAGCACCAGGCCGAGGCCCATGAAGAAGGTCTCGCGGAAATTCGAGCCGAGCGCGCGTGCGACGATCGCGGTGATCCCGGGTCCGGGAATGGCCGCGGCGATCAACAGCGCTCCGGCATAGGTGATCAGGACGGTGAGGCTCATCTTCTTAACCCACAGGGCTTCTGCCGCCCTCTATAGGCAAGCCTTGCTGCCGCATCAATGCTTTGGCGCTGATCTGTCCATAACCATAAAGAATAGGTTTGCTGAACCATGATCTACTTGGAAAGCGACCCCGCCTTGCTATCTCTCCCTCTGCAAATGCGCGATCAGCGTCCTCCGCGCCTCCCGAAAGGGAGCGCAACGCCGCGGAGATTTTCATCACCAAGGAGAAAATGAATGTCCCCCAGCTCAGCCGAAACCCGCAGGCTTTCGCCGCTCAAGACGCCGTCCAGCCTGTCGACCAACGCCATTACCGATATCTCGGCGGCGCTGACCGCCCTGCTTGCCGATGTCTTCACGCTTTATCTGAAGACCAAGAATTTCCATTGGCACATGTCCGGCCCGCATTTTCGCGACTATCATCTGCTGCTCGACGAACAGGCCGAGCAGATCTTCGCCATGACCGACGACATTGCCGAACGTGCCCGCAAGATCGGCGGTACGACGCTGCGCTCCATCGGCCAGATCGCCCGTCAGCAGCGTCTTTCGGACAATGACGCCGATTTCGTCACGCCCGAGGACATGTTGTCGGAATTGCGCGAGGACAATGCGCAGCTCGTTTCGCTGCTGCGCGAGGTGCATGGCCTTTGCGACGAGCATAATGACGTCGCGACCGCCAGCCTGATCGAGAACTGGATCGACGAGGGCGAGCGCCGCACCTGGTTCCTGTTCGAAACGACACGCCCGCAGAGGTAATAGCGGCAACCGGGCGTCTCAGCCGTCCCCGTCGGGGCGCCCGGCTCTCAGCCCTCGAGCGCCCGCGGCCGCAGCCAGCGCGGCGTCCAGCCGAGATTCATGCCGGCGGCGGCAAGCAGGATAATCGCCGCACCGGCAATCTGCATCGGCTGCAGCGCGTGGCCGAAAGCCAGCCGGTCGACGAGGATCGCGGCGATCGGATAGATGAAGGACAGCGCGCCGGTGAGATGTGTCGGCAGCCTCTGGATCGCGCCGTAGAGCAGCACATACATCAGCCCGGTATGGACGACGCCGACGGTGACGAGGATCGCCCAGCCGCCGACATCCTGCGGCGGATTTGAAAAATCGGTCATCGGCGCCAGCATCAGCATGCCGGTGGCGACCTGGATGAGCGCGATCAGATGCGGCGGCGTGCCTTTCAGCCATTTCGCGGCCAGCGCTGCCAGTGCGTAGAAGAAGGCAGCGCCGAGCGCCATCAGGATGCCGAGGCCGTAGCCCTCCGATATCGCTCCGCCCGCCTCCGGTTTTGCCTCGACGATGGCAATCATGCCGGCGAAGGCGAGCGTCAGCCAGAACAGCTTGGTGGCGGTGATCTTCTCGCCGAGGAAGAGCGCACCGAGCACCAGCAGCATGAAAGGCTGGGTGTTATAGACGGTCGTCGCGATCGAGATCGTCGCATGCGAATAGGAGGCAAACAGCAACAGCCAGTTCAAGACGATGGCGACGCCGCCAAAAATGGCGATGCCGAAGGCGCGCAGCGTGATGATACCGGGCCGCAGCAGCCCGAGAGCGCCGCAGATGACAAGCAAGGTGAGCGCGCCGAACAGGCAGCGCCAGAAGACCACGCCACTCACGGCTTGTCCCGACATGACGACGAACCAGCCAATCGTCCCCGAGATCAGCATCGCTGCCGTCATTTCCACCGTGCCCCGTCTGATGTCGCTGCCCATGATAACCTCCGCCTTCGATGGCATAAGAATATTGCGGCGGTGGGCAGTTTTATATAAAGATAGAAATGAAGATGATCGATATCACCTAATAATAATAGGAAAGCGGGTCGCCATGGCTAATGATGTGCAATTGATCGACGAGATCGACCAGGCCATCCTCGAAGCGCTGGCCGGCAATGCGCGGATCTCGCTGAAGGAGCTGGCACAGCAGGTCGGCCTGTCCTCGCCGAGTGCCGCCGAGCGTCTGCGCCGGCTGGAGGAGCGCGGCGTCATCAAGGCCTTCACCATCGATCTCGATCCTGCCGCCGTCGGTTATTCCCTGCAGGCGATCGTGCGCGTGCGCCCGCTGCCGGGACAGCTGCACATCGTCGAGCGCATCATCCAGGACATTCCGGAAATCGTCGAATGCGACAAGGTGACGGGCGAGGATTGCTTCATCGCCCGCCTGGTCATCCGCTCGATGGCGGAACTCGACGGCCTGCTCGACCGGGTTGCCGAAAGGGCGGAAACCAACACTTCGATGATCAAAGCCTCGCCCGTCAAACGCCGCCTGCCGCCGCTTTCCCGGAAAAGGTAAACGTCGGCAGAACCGGTCCCTTTGCTGGAACTGCTCTAAAAATCCGCCATCGGCGACAGCATCGCCGGAAAATTCGGAATGGCATCGCCAAGCCCGCGCAGCATCAGCCTCGTGCCGCTTTCCAACGGCTGCGCAACACCCGCCCAGCCGAGCTTGTCGGGACGGAAAAGCACCTCGACGGCGGCAGGCGCGATCTCCAGCCCGCCGAGGATTGCTGCAAGCGACGGTATCTCCGCTGCCACCACGTCGAGGAGACTGAAACGACCCGTCTCGTCGATCTTCCAGACGATCGCCGCCTGACGGTCTTCCAGGAAGCTGAGGCGGATATCGGGATCGAGCTGGGTATTGATCAGAAACATCGCCGCATTGACGGTGACACCGAGCGACGTCGAAATCGGGCTTCGTCTTTTCAGCAGCGATTGCAGCAGGGCAAGATCATCCGCATGCGTCGGTGCAAGCAGCCGGGCGGGTGCGGCTGATGCCAAAGGGGCGGGCGCCGCTCCCTCGTATCGGTGCAGCGGTATCGCGCGGAAACCATAGGGTTCGTAGAGAGACGGCTTGTCGGTATAGAGGATGACGGCTTCAAAGCCCTGCCGTTCGCACCAGTCGAGCGCCTTTACCGTCACGTCGCGATAGAGCCCGCGGCCGCGCCATGCCGGCCGCACCGCGCCCGATTGCAGCCCGGCGGCGTGGACGATCCGGCCGTTCAGCACGAAGGGCAGCGCAAAGGCCGAAATATTGGCCGCAAGCTCGCCCTCGGCAGTAAACCAGCCGAAGGGCATGCTGGTGGGATCGGGTCCGCCGAGCTGCTGCAGCGGCCCGATATCGATGCCGAAAATATCCTGAAGCAGGTTGACCAGCGCCGCCCAGCCGGCGGGATCGCCGAAATAATCCTGCCGGAAGGTCAGGCCAGCGCTGTCGAAGCGCCTGGTCATCACACCCCGGTGGAGCCGAAGCCGCCTGCGCCGCGCAGCGTTTCGCTGGCCTCGGTGATCTCCGCTATCCGCACCTGCGTCACCGGTGCGATCACCATCTGGGCAATGCGCATACCGCGCTCGATGACGAAGGGCTCCTCGCCGAGATTGGCGAGCAGCACCTTCACCTCGCCGCGATAGTCGCTGTCGACGGTACCAGGCGAATTCAGGCAGGTGATGCCGTTCTTGAAGGCGAGGCCGGAGCGCGGCCGCACCTGTCCCTCGAAACCCTCGGGGATCTCGAAGATAAAGCCGGTCGGCACCAGCGCCCGTTTGCCGGGCAGAAGCGTCAGCGGTGCTGCCTCGTCGACGGCGGCGCGCAGGTCCATGCCGGCCGCCCCCTTGCTTTCATAGGCGGGCAGGTCGAGGCCTTCCCCATTCGGAAGGCGGATAAGGTTCAGCGTCGGGCGGCTGTGGCTGTTCTGAATATTCATCGAGGTATTAACCTTCGGTCCGCTCAGGCCGTCAAACATGAATTGAAAGTTATCCACGGAGACGTTAGATACGCGGCAACTCAAAGGATTCACAAGTATGGCCGAAAGTCTCGCCGAGGCGGTCTCCCGCCGCCGCACATTCGCTATTATCGCCCACCCGGACGCGGGTAAGACGACGCTCACCGAAAAGCTGCTGCTGTTCGGCGGCGCCATTCAGCTTGCCGGCGAAGTCAAGGCGAAGAAGGATCGCATGCAGACGCGCTCCGACTGGATGAAGATCGAGCGCGAACGCGGCATCTCGGTCGTCACCTCGGTGATGACCTTCGAATATAACGATAATGTCTTCAACATCCTCGACACGCCGGGTCACGAGGATTTCGCCGACGACACCTATCGCACGCTGACGGCCGTGGATGCCGCCGTCATGGTCATCGACGCCGCCAAGGGCATCGAGCCGCGCACGCTGAAGCTCTTCGAAGTCTGCCGCATGCGCGATATTCCGATCATCACCTTCATCAACAAGATGGACCGCGAAAGCCGCGATCCCTTCGAGATCCTCGACGAGGTGGAAGAGAAGCTGGCGCTGGATACGGCGCCGATCACCTGGCCGGTCGGCCGCTCGAAGACCTTCTGCGGTTCCTACAATATTGCCGCCAACACGGTGCGCGGGTCGGATACCGAAATCGAGGGAACGCCGGTCAACGGCCCGCAGAGCGTTGCCGGCCGGTTGCCGGAAAACGAGCGCCAGGCATTCGTCGAGGAGACGGAGCTCGCGATCGAGGCCTGCCGTCCCTTCGACCGCCAGGCCTTCCTGGAAGGCCATATGACGCCGGTTTTCTTCGGTTCGGCGTTGCGCAATTACGGCGTTCGTGACCTCATCAACGCGCTCGGCGATTTCGCGCCGCCGCCGCGTGACCAGGTCGCTGATACCAGGACCGTGCATGCGACCGACGACAAGATGACGGCGTTCGTCTTCAAGATCCAGGCCAACATGGACCCCAACCATCGCGACCGCATCGCCTTTGCCCGCATCTGCTCCGGCAAGCTCGAGCGCGGCATGAAGGCCAGGCTCGCCCGCACCGGCAAGCAGCTCGGCTTGACGGCGCCGCAATTCTTCTTCGCCTCGCAGCGCCAGCTCGCCGACACCGCCTATGCCGGCGACGTCGTCGGCATTCCCAACCACGGCACGCTCCGGATCGGCGATACGCTGACCGAAGGCGAATCCCTGGTCTTCCAGGGCGTGCCGAACTTCTCGCCGGAAATCCTGCGCCGCGTGCGCCTGGAAGACGCGATGAAGGCAAAGAAGCTCAAGGAAGCCCTGCAGCAGATGGCCGAGGAAGGCGTCGTCCAGCTGTTTTCGCCGGAAGACGGCTCGCCGGCGATCGTCGGCGTCGTCGGCGCCCTGCAGCTCGACGTGCTGAAGGAGCGGCTGATGGCCGAATACGGCCTGCCGGTCTCCTTTGAAATGTCGCGTTTCTCCGTCTGCCGCTGGATCTCGGCCGAGCAGCCGGCCGATCTCGACAAGTTCCTCACCGTCAAGCGCGGCGACATCGCCCGCGATCTCGACGGCGACCCGGTCTTCCTCGCCCAGGACGGTTTCTCGCTGCGTTATGAGTCCGAGCGTTATCCCGCGATCAAGATGGTCGCCATCAAGGAATATCACGCCGCCAAGGCGGCGTGAGACCGGGCAATCGTCCGCCAAGCGATTGGGCAAAAACGGCTTGAACGCATGGCTGTCGCACCCCCGTGCTGCGATGGCCATTTGCCGTCAGCCGGCGGCGACGATCTCGATTTCGACCAGCCAGTCGTCGCTGAGCGTTTCGACGATGATGGCTGTGGTCGGTACGGCGCGGCCGCCAAGTGCCCGAAGGCGGGCATCCTGGTTCGCCTCCACAAAGGCACCGTCGCGCAGATAGCTCGTCAGCCGCACGATATTGTCGACGGTCATATCAGCCGAGGCGAGGATGGTGCGCAGATTGGACCAGATGAGCTCCAATTGCCCGTCCAGGTCGACGCCCGCCATTCCCTCTTGATCGAGACCCATCGTGCCGCTGACGAAGAGCAGCCGCGTGGGATGCCTGACCTCCAGCGCATGGATATAGTCGGGGCTCGCCGGATAGATCCCGCTTGCCGGATTGCGTTCGATCATCTCCATGCGATTTGCCTCCCCGAATATTCTGTTGAAGAATGCCAGTATCGGCGATTATTTTTCGGCAAGAAGGGGATTTTACCGAATGACGAAAAATACAGAGGATCTTCGGCAAAGACGTGCGCAGCAGCCGGCCATCGATGTCTTCGACCGAAAAATATTAGCCGCACTCGCCGCCGACAGCAGCCAGAGTTATGCCAGGCTTGGCGAAGCGGTCGGCCTGTCGGCGCCGGCCGTGCATGAGCGCGTGCGCCGTCTCCGGCAATCCGGCGCGATAAAAGGCGTGCATGCCGCGCTGGATGGCGCCGCGCTTGGCAAACCGTTGCTTGCTTTCGTGCATGTGGAGGCGGCCGGCTGGGGCAAGAGCGAGCGGCTGATGCAGGTCCTGCGGTTTCCCGAGGTCGAGGAGATGCATTCGGTCGCCGGCGATGCCAGCGTTCTCTTCAAGGTCCGCACGGCGAGCCCGCAGGACTTGGAGGCTTTTCTGGCGCAGATCCATGCCGTTCCCGGTGTCACCGGCACCCGCAGCTATATCGCCCTTTCCACCTATCTGGAGCGTCCGGTCCAGGCCGGCGTCACCGATAGCTGGCCTGATATGCCGCGGCCGGAATAGACAGGCGCTCTGGTTTCCCGGCTAAGCGTCCTGCCGCTTTAATCCTCGCCCTCGAAGCGCGGCAGGTGCTCGATATTCTCCACCCCTGCCAGGGCCGAGCGGCACCATATCTGTTTCTTGGGCGTCAGGTCCCGCCGCTGGTCGATGCTGCCGACGCGGATGCCGATCGCGCCGCCTTCGCCGTCGGTGCGGTAAAGCGGCGATCCGCAATTCGGGCAGAAGAATTGCCGGCTGAGACCGCCGCTGTCGCCATATTTTGCGTAGCCTCTCGGCTCGCCCGACAGGAGCGTCAAACTGTCCGGCCGCGCCGGTGCGGTGACGCGATAGGCCGAGCCGGTCAGCCGCTGGCAATCGGTGCAATGGCAGATCGAAATCCGCTCTGGATCGATCTCCGCCTGATAGCGGATTGCGCCGCAATGGCATCCCCCGGTGATATGCATCGGTTACTTCCTCAAAGCATGTCGCGCAAAAATGTACTGCGGTGTTGCGATCATGAGATGCGATAAACAAAGAACCAAAGCGTGGCAGGCGAACCTGAAAGATCGCCCCACGCCTCAGTCCGCCGGCTGCGCGCCTGGCCGTGTGGCGTAGAAGGCCTTGGCATCGGCCGTGAAGGCGGCCCGCTGATCGGCTTTGGTATAGAACATATGGCCGCCGCGATAAAGTTTCAGCCCGACGCGGCCGCCGGCGAGCGACGGCGGCAGATGATCGACGACATAGCGGCTGACGCTATAGGGCGTCACCAGATCGCTGTAGCCATGCGCGATCAGCAGATGGAATGCCGGGTTCGAGGCGAGCAGCTGCCGGATGTCGTCGGTGGCGCTGGCCTGGAGGCGGGATCCGCCGCCGCGTCCTCCGCCCCATTCCCAGCGCCGGCTGATATCGCCTTCGAGCAGCGTATAGGTCATCTCCGTCCTGAAGCCGAGTTGGTTGCGGGCGTAATCGGCAAAGGCGCCGCCATAGGCGCGGGTGAAGCCATCGAGGATGGCGTCGTCGCCGCGATCGTAGTCCGATTCCGGGTAGGGATCGGGGGCTGCAAAGGAGGCGTCGTAGGCGCTCATCACCTCGCCGCTGCCCGCGTCGGAATGTTTGACGAAGGAATTGCCGAGGAAGCCGCGGTTGCGGGTGACGATATCCTCGGGAATGCCTGTCAGCTTGGCGACCCTGCCATAGAAGGCGGCGGCCTCGGCACCCGTCGGCGGCGGTCCGGCCAGCGTCGTCAGATAGTCGCCGAGCGCGAAGGTCTCGGCCTGCTTCTGCGTCTCTTCGTCGAAAGCCTTATGCCGGTCGAGTTCGGCGGCCGCCAAAGACGGCAGTTCGAGGGCTGCGCCGAGCGCGAACTGGTCGGCATTGAACATCAGCTGGCCTTCGAGCAAGGGAGAAAGCATCACCGCGCCGGCGACGATGATGCCCTGGCTTTCCTGCAGCGCCGAGGCGACCTTGGCGGCGCGGAAGCCGCCATAGCTTTCACCGAGAAGATATTTCGGCGAGTTGGAGCGGTTGTTGTGCGCGACATAGAGCGCGATCGCCTTGGCGATGCTCTCAGCATCGGCATTGACGTTGTAATAGTTGGAGGCGTCGTCCGCCTTGACCGTCCGGCTCCAGCCCGTGCCGATCGGATCGATCAGCACGAGATCGGTGAAATCGAGCCAGCTCTGCTTGTTGTCGACGAGTTTCGCATTGGCGCCGTCGCGTCCATCCGGCCCGAAATCGAGCACCTCAGGCCCGACCAACCCAAGATGCAGGAAGGCGGAAGCCGCACCCGGGCCGCCGTTGAAGGCAAAGGTCAGAGGCCGGTTCGCCCCGCCATCCCCAGCGACATAGGCAGTGTAGAAGATCGCGCCGGTCTGCGCGCCGTCCTGGCCGAAGAGTTCAAGCGTGCCGGCGGTGGCGGTGTAGGCGAGTTTCCGGCCGCCGATCGTCAGCTCGTGCTCGGTGACGGAATCGGCCGGCAGCAGCTTCAGCACGCCCTCGCGCGCGCCGCTCTGAATATTGGCCCTCGGCTGACCGCTTTCCTGCGCATGAGACAGGGCAGGGGCCAGCATTGCCGCAAGCGCGGCAAGCAGAAACAGGGTTCGGATGCGCAAGATGTCTCCTCCGGCGATGGGAATGAGAGGCTGAGATAGCGTAGCATCCGCGGCCGGCGACGGGCATCAAGAGATGGTGATGGGCCAGTGAATGAACCAGTGAACGAGTGAGCTGAGCGTGCGGCTCAGCCTGTCTTCTCGACCGCATGGACGTTCACTTCGATTGCCCGGCCGGCCTTCCAGCCGTTGATCGCCGCGCCGAGCCCAAGCGCGACGAAGAGGGCGGCGCACCAGGAAAAACTTCCGGTCCAGCCGCGGATGAGACCGACGATGAGTGGGCCGATGGCGGCAAGCAGGTAACCGACGCATTGCGCCATGCCGGAAAGATGGGCGGCGACATCGGGATCGCGCGAGCGCAGCACGATCGTCGTCATGGCCGCGGCGATCAGCCCGCCCTGACCGATGCCCTGCAGCACCGCCCACAGCCAGACTGTCGACAGCGGCGCAAAGAGCAGGCCGAGCAGGGCGGTGACGGCGACGCCGCAGAGGCTCGCATTGATCAGCCGCTGATCGCGGCCGCGCACCGCGATATGCGGCACGATCAGGCAGGAGGCGGCCTGCACCATCACCGACAGGGAAACGATCGCCCCGGCGGTGACGCCGTCGAGCCCACGTTCGCGCAAGATAGGAACCAGCCAGCCGAAGACGCAATAGGCAAGTGCCGATTGCAGCCCCATGAACAGCGTGACCTGCCAGGCGAGCCGGTCGCGCCAGAGGCCTTTGACGTGGAAGCCATTTCGTCTTGCCTGCCGGCCGCTGCGAAGAACCTCAGGCAGCCAGAGCAGGCTGACGATCAGGGCGGGCAGCGCCCAGATGGCGAGCGCGCCCGCGAGAGACCCGCCCAATCCATGCTCGATCGGCAGCGTCAGCCCGGCCGCACTTGCCGCACCGGCGCAAAGCGCCATCGTGTAGAAACCGGTCATCAGCGCGGCGCGCCCGGCGAAATCCCGCTTCACCAGCCCCGGCAGCAGCACGTTGCCGACAGCGATAGAGGCGCCCGCAAGGGCCGTGCCGATGAAGAGCAGCGGCACGGAGGAAAGCCCGCGCAATGCAGTGCCGAGCGCGAGAAGCAGCAGAACGCCGAGCAGCGTGCGCTCAGTCCCGAGGCGCTGGGCAAGACGAGGCGCAAGCGGCGAAAAGGCGCCGAGGCAGACGACCGGAAGCGTCGTCAGCAGGCTTGCGCCCAGCGCGCTGAGGCCGAGCTCCGAGCGGATTTCCGGCAGCAGCGCCGAGGCGCTCGAAAAGACCGGGCGCAGGTTGAAGGCGATCAGCACCAGGCATGCGCCGAGCAGGAAACGACCCGCAGCTCCCCGCTTCGACGTTGCCTGCGGCGGCGGAAGGCTGCCGGTCTCGGCGTCGATCAGCAGTTCGTCGGCCGCCTCGAGCGTGCTGGCAGCATGGTTGAAAGGCGTGTTCATGACAGGATCATCCGGTCGAGTGCGGCAAGAACCGGCGCCATGAAACGGCGCACCGCCGCGTCCGCCTTGTCGGCATCGCCGGTCTCGATGGCGTCGACGATATCGGCATGCGCCTGCATATCGGGTTCCGGAATATCCTTGCCGAGCGTTGCGGCGATGGTGTCGGCGATCGAGGCCGAGAAGAAATCATAGATCTCGATCATCGCCCGGTTGCCGGAAGCGGCGATGACGGCCTTGTGGAAGGCGAGATCGCGTTCGATGAAGGCGGCCTGGTTGCCGCCATCGTAATTGCCGCGTTCGGCAAGCAGCCTGCGCAACTCGGCCACCGTCTCCGGGGTCTTGCGGATAGCCGTCAGACGCGCTGCCTCGACGTCGAGTGCGCATCGCGCCTCGAACTGGTCACGCAAGCTGGCGCGCCGCGCCATCGTCAGCGGCCGGCCGGCATCGCGGGTCGAACGGACATAAGTTCCCGAACCCTGGCGGGTTTCGAGATAACCCTGCGAGACGAGAACGCGCACTGCCTCGCGCACCGTGCCGCGGCTGACGGACAGCATGGCTGACAGCGAGGCTTCATTCGGCAGTTTCTCGCCGACCGCCCAGCGTTTGCCGAGAATGTCGCCGCGAATCGCCTCGATCGCCTCATCGGCGAGATTGGTCTTGCTGAGTGCCCGCATTCCATTACTCATAAAGTCATCCGATGACTTTATGAGTAATGGAATTTCGAAATTCCGTCAATTTGAAATCCGGGCATTAAAAAAGGGTCGCCTCAGCGACCCTTTCCATGAGTTTGGCCTCGAACTGGCCTGGACTGTCTATGCAGCCCCAGGAAGGCGGGGATTAGAGCGAGGGCTGCCTCGCCTTCTTCACCTCTTCCATGCCCATTACGAGGTCCGAAATCTCATTAGACATTGGATCACCTTCCTTTCGTTCTGTTGCTGATGACTTAAAGTTAGGCTGATTCTTCACAGATGCAAGAAGAAATTCCACAGAGGACGCAACCCTGGGCAATGCGGATGTTCACGAGAGAACACAGTGTTTCGCAGAATTTGAAGATGCCGGACGCCACGAAACTGTCATCTTGCGCTTGCAAACCGGCGGCGCGTTAAGCTGTTATTAGCCGCGAGATCAGACAATTTAGAGTATTCCCGTCGGTGCGGCGGCGGGTTCCGGAGCAAGAAAGCCATGTGTCGCTGGGCAGCCTATCGTGGAGACCCTCTCTATCTCGAGGAACTGGTATCCTCGCCTGCCCATTCCCTGATCGAGCAGTCCCATTGCGCCACCCGCGCCAAGACGGCGACCAATGGCGATGGCTTCGGCATCGCCTGGTATGGTGACCGGCCCGAGCCCGGCCGTTACCGTGATATCCTGCCGGCCTGGTCGGATTGCAATCTGAAGAGCCTGGCGCGGCAGATCCGTTCGCCGCTCTTCCTCGCCCATGTCCGCGCTGCGACCGGCGGCGGCACGCGGCGTGACAATTGCCACCCCTTCACCCATGACACCTGGTCCTTCATGCATAACGGCCAGATCTCCGGCTTCGAGCGCCTGCGCCGGCCGATGGAGGCGATGCTCGATGATGAGCTGTTCAATGCCCGCGGCGGCACGACCGATTCCGAGCTGATGTTCCTGCTGGCGCTGCAGTTCGGTCTGCGCGAGGCGCCGATCGCCGCGATGGCTCACATGATCGGTGTCGTCGAGGATCTGGCCGAAAGTGTCATCGGCTCGATCCTGCTGCGCTTTACCGCTGCCTTCTCCGATGGCAGCACGCTCTATGCGATCCGTTATGCCACCGATCGCAAGGCGCCGACGCTCTATGCCTCACCCGTCAGCGCCGGTTATTGCCTCGTCTCCGAGCCGTTGAACGATGATGTCGACGCTTGGGCGGAAATTCCGGACGGTAGCGCCGTCACCATCGGCAAAGACGGCATCGACGTCGCCGACTTCCGGCCGGAGAAGCGCAATGCGGTCAAGCCGCAGCGCCTGGCTATTCCTGCCTGAGCCGCTCTCGGCTAGCTGAGCCGCTCGCGATCAGCGGAGCCGCTGGGCGATCAGCGCTGCGAGCCTTTCGGCAACCTCTTCCTTCGCCAGGTCGGGCCATTGCTCGACGCCGTCGCGGCGGACGAGTTTGACGCTGTTGCGGCTGCCGCCCATGATCCCGGTGGCGGGAGAGACGTCATTGGCGACGATCATGTCGGCGCCCTTCCTCTCGAGCTTCGCCTTGGCATTGCTTTCCACGTCCTGCGTCTCGGCGGCAAAGCCGATGACCAGCTTCGGCCGCATCGTATGATGGCCGACGGTTTTCAGGATGTCCGGATTTTCGGTCAACGCCAGCGTCGGAATGGATTCGCCGGGATGTTTCTTCAGCTTCTGGTCGGCCGCCGAGGCGACGCGCCAGTCCGCTACCGCCGCCACCATCACGGCGACGTCGGCCGGCAGTGCTGCAAGCACCGCATCACGCATTTCCTCGGCCCGTTCCACGTGGATGACGTTGACGCCGACCGGATCGGCGATCGTCACCGGTCCCGATACCAGCGTCACCTCCGCCCCGAGCTTTGCAAGGGCTGCGGCGATCGCATGTCCCTGCCGGCCGGAGGAGCGGTTGGCGATGTAACGCACCGGATCGATCGGCTCATGCGTCGGTCCTGAGGTGACGATTGCCTTGCGCCCCTTGAGCGGCTTTTCTCCGTCGTCGAGCAGGGTTTCGGCGGCCGCCACGATCTCCAGCGGCTCCGCCATCCGGCCGAGCCCTGTCTCCCGGCTTTCCGCCATCTCGCCGGCCATCGGCCCGACGAAGCGGATGCCGTCGGCCCTGAGCATCGCGGCATTCCGCCGGGTCGCCGGATGCGCCCACATGGACGGATTCATTGCCGGTGCGGCAAGCACCGGCCTGTTGGTTGCCAGCAGCACGGTCGAGGCAAGATCGTCGGCAAGCCCGTTCGCCATCTTCGCCATCAGATCGGCCGTGGCAGGGGCGATCAGCACGAGATCGCAGTCGCGCGCCAGCCTGATATGGCCGATATCCTGTTCGTCCTGCCGCGAAAACAGATCGAGGAACACATGGTCCGCCGCCAGAGCACCGACGGCCAGCGGCGTGACGAATTCCTGCGCCCCGCGGGTCATCACCGGGCGCACGCTGGCGCCGCGCTCGCGCAGCCGGCGGATCAGATCCAGGCTCTTATAGGCGGCGATGCCGCCCGAGATGATGATGAGGATGCGTTTTCCGCTGAGAGCCATGGCTTTTTCTACCCGTCGCCTTTTCTGACCGGCCCCGACCCTAAGCCTTTGGCGGAGAACATGCAATCGCGCGGCGAAAGGCATCGGCCGCAGTCGGCGGATGCCGCCCCGTTCATGGACGTCAGCCGCCATTTTCGTGGGGTCAGAGGTTGCTCATCCCGCCGTCGATGACGAGTTCGCTGCCGACGATATAGGCAGCCTCATCGGAGGCGAGAAAGATGATCGTCTTCGCGACTTCGCTGGGGCTCCCGAAGCGGCCGACAGGGATTTGGGACTGGATCTGCGCGGTCATCGCCTTGGAATCGGCTTCCGACGCCCCGAGCTTGCTGTAGAGCGGCGTGGCGATCGGCCCCGGGCTGACGGCGTTGACCCGGATGCCGCGGCCGATCAGTTCGCCCGACAGGGTCTTGGCAAGCGTCAGCAATGCCCCCTTCGTCAGTGAATAGACGCTGGAGTTCGGCATGCCGATATGGGCGTTGATCGAGGTATTGAGCACGATCGCGGCCTGTTTCGAAAAGATCGGCAGTAGCGACTGGATCAGGAAGAACGGCCCCTTGACATTGATCGCTACCGACCTGTCGAAGGCGGCTTCGCTCCACTGTTCCAGCGGCCCGAATTCGGCGACACCGGCATTGACGAAGAGGATGTCGAGCGTGCCGAAAGCCTCTTTCACGGTATCGGCGACGGCCTTTTGGCCGGCCGCATCGCCGGCATCGGCCTGGATGACGATCGCTTTGTCGCCGAGTTCGCGACGGGCGGCTTCGACGCTTGCGGCACTGCTGCCGGTAACGACGACACGGGCGCCTTCGGCAATGAATTGACGGGCGGTTTCGATGCCGATGCCGCTGGTGCCGCCGGTGATGAGGGCTGTCTTGTTCGGAAGACGTGACATGATGCGTTCCTTCAATCGGATGTGGGGCCGCGGCCCCGGGGTCAGTGGGAGAATGTTCCGGAAAAGGCGGCGCGACAATCCGGAGCGGGTCATCGCGCTTGGCTTTCGTCAGGTGCGGGTGATCGAGGCGCCGCCGTCGACCAGCGAAGCCGTGCCGGTGACGAAGCTCGCATCGTCGGAGGCGAGGTAGAGAACCGAGCGGGCAAGTTCTTCGGGAGTTGCGACGCGCTTCAGCGCATGCAGGTTGGTGACGAAGGCCTGTTTGTCGGGCGTATCGTTCATGTCCCGATACATGTCGGTATCGACAGCACCCGGCAGGATGGCATTGACCCGCACGCCCTGCTGGCCGAACTCGGCGGCAAGCGCCTGCGTCAGCCCGATCAGGCCGGATTTGCTGGCGGCATAGGCGGCAACGCCCGGGAAGGCGAAGCTGTAGCCGACGAAGGTCGAGGTGAAGATCACCGAGCCGCCGCCATTTTCCACCATCGCGCCGATCTGGTGTTTGGCGGCGAGGAAGGAGGCCGTCAGGTTGATCGCCAGCGCCTCGCTGAAGCCTGCTTCGGAAACGGCGGTGCTCGGGCCGGCTTCGCCGAGCGTGCCGGCATTGTTGAAGGCGATGTCGAGCTTGCCGTAATGCGTCACGGCGGCCGCGACCAGCGCCTTGTGATAATCTTCCGAGCGCACGTCGCCGGCAATGGCGATGGCCTCGCCGCCCTCTGCCTTGATCTCCGCGACCAGGCTGTCGAGTTCACGCTCGCGGCGGGCGCCGACGACGATCCTGGCGCCTTCGGCGGCGAAGAGCTTTGCCGTGGCGCGGCCGATGCCGGAGCTTGCGCCGGTGACGATCGCGACCTTGTTGTTCAAGCGGTTCATGGTTCCATCTCCTGATCTTGAGGTGAGGCGGCCCCTGCCGTCCCTTTCGATGAAGGGAAGATGGCATTTTCCTTTCGTTCGGATTAGTCTCCAGATTGGGGAACTCGAATTCGGAAAAGCCGAACGATGATCAGGATCGAAGGTATTACGGCTTTCGTCGCCGTCGTCGAGGCGGGCTCGGTCAGCGAGGCGGCTCGGCGCCTGCGGCTGTCAAAATCCGTCGTCAGCGAAAGGCTGGCCGAGCTGGAGAAGTCGCTCGGCGGCATGCTGCTGCACCGAACGACGCGCAAGCTGAGTTTGACGGAGGATGGCGCGGTCTTCCTGGAGCGTGCCGCGCGCATCGTGCGCGAGATCGAGGCGGCTGCGGCCGATATGGCGGAGCGGCGCGGAAGCCTGTCCGGCCCGATCCGCATCGCCGCTCCGGTCACCTTCGGCCGCATGCATCTCGGCCCGGCGCTCTATCCCTTCCTTGCCGAACATCCCGAGATCGAACTCACCCTCGATATTGACGACCGACGCGTCGATGCCGCTTCGGACGGCTATGACGCCATCATCCGCAACGGTCCGATCGCCGATAACAGGCTGGTCGCCTGGAAGCTCGCGCGCAGCCGCCGTCTTGTCTGCGCCTCGCCGGATTATCTCGCGCGCCAGGGAGTGCCGTCGTCGCTTGATGATCTCAACAGCCATCGCGGAATCTTCTATACCAATCGCGGCGTTGCCGACTGGCGCTTCCAAACGCCGGAGGGCGCGGTCGTCGTCCGTGCGAAAATGGCGCTCGGCATCAACAATGGCGACATGCTCCGCGACGCCGCCATTGCCGGTCTCGGCATCGCGCTGCTGCCCGCCTTCATCGCCGGCCCCGCCATTCGCGAAGGCCGGCTTGCCGAAATCGATGTCGGTCACAAGCCGGAGGCCGAATTCATCTACATGGCCCATCCCGAGGGCCGAAACCCCTCCGCCAAGCTCCGCGCCATCGCCGATCACCTGAAGAAGAGTTTTGGCGATCCGCCCTATTGGGATCCGGCGGGCTAGAGCATGTCGCGCAAAGGTGTGCAGCGCTTTTGCAAAACGACATGAGCAAGAACAAAGACCAGAGCCTTTCCGGGTTAGATTGCAGCATTCCTGTTGGCTCAAATGGAGTCGGATGGTCGACCGGCCGGCGCGCGTCGTAGCCCAGCTCTACGGCCAAGCCGGCCGGTCGATCAGCCGGCCCGTTTCAGCCAACCCGAAGGGCCGGGCATCTTTCCGCCAGGGCAAAGGCGATCGGCTCGACCGTACCAAGAGGTATGCCCTTCGCCAATCGCCTCTGCCCTGACGAAAACCTGCTCCGGCAGAATGCTGCAATCTAACCCGGAAAGGCTCTAAAGCGCGAAGAGCGAATCTGAAGGATCGCGACGCGCTTTAGCTCAGCAGGCTCATCAGGTTCTCGGTGACCGGCGAGCGACGTGTCTTCAACATTGCCAGCGCCAGGCGCGCCACAGCCGGCGGCCCCTCGATCGGCCGGTAGGCGACGCCTTCGAGCCTGATCTGCGAAATCGAGGCCGGCACGATCGAGACGCCGAGCTCTGCCGCCACCAGATTGACGACGGAGGAAATCTGCGGCGCCTCCTGGGCCACGGTCAGCTCGAATCCCGCCTTGCGGCAGGCCAGCACGACATCGTCGTAGAGGCTCAAGCCGACGAGCCGGGGAAAGAGGATGAAAGGTTCGTCCGCCAGTGCCGCAAGCGGCAGTTTGCTGCGCCGTGCCAGAGGATGGCTGGCGGGCAGGGCGATCACCATCGGCTCATCCGGCAATCGCCGCAGCCGGACGCCGGCGGGGTCGTCGAGGCTGGGGCGCATGAAGGCGGCGTCGAGCTCGCCGCCTTCCAGCTTCTGCATCAGCGCCAGCGTATTCATTTCCGTCAGCGCCAGCCGGACATCGGGCCAGCGGGCACGAAATCGTCGGATCGTCGCGCTGACCACGGGGTTGAAGGCGGAGGATGCGGTGAAGCCGAGCGACAGCCGGCCGGTCTCGCCGCGATTGGCGCTTTGCGCCGCAAGCTTTGCCTTTTCCGCAGCCGCCAGCGACGCCTTTGCCTCGCCGAGGAAGGCAGCGCCCGCCGCCGTCAATTCGGCGCCGTGCGGCACGCGGTGAAATAGCGCCGCACCCACTTCCCTCTCCAGATCGCGGATCTGCTGGCTGAGCGGCGGCTGCCCGATGCCGAGCTTGGCGGCCGCACGGGTGAAATTGCCTTCCTCCGCCACCGCCAGGAAATATCGCAAGTGCCGCAACTCCATCGTCATCTCCAAAACCTATCGAAATCGCCAGTTTCATATATTGGACAAATGGAGCGGCGTTGACTAGATCGGAGACCGGAAGGATGAAGAGATGCCGACGTCAGCGCATGTATTAAAGACCTCCGAGATATCAGCGACCCCAGGGCAGAAGCACTATCTCGCGCGTGGAACCGGCGCCTATCGCCGCGCCAGCCTGGCGCTCTTCCTTTCCGGTTTCTCCACCTTCTCGCTGCTCTATTGCGTCCAGCCGCTGCTGCCGATCTTCTCGCAGGAGTTCTCCGTCAGCCCGGCCGAAAGCTCGCTGTCCCTCTCGCTCTCCACCGGTTTCCTGGCACTTGCCATCGTCTGTGCTGCCGCCGTCTCGGAAGGCCTTGGCCGCCGCAGCCTGATGTCGATATCGCTGGTCGGCGCGGCATTGCTGACCATTGCCACCGCTTTTGCCCCGAACTGGCACCTGCTGCTTGTCATCCGCGCCTTGCAGGGCCTCGTTCTCGGCGGCGTGCCGGCCGTCGCCATGGCCTATCTCGCCGAGGAAATCGATCCGCGCGGCCTCGGCACCACCATGGGCCTCTATGTCGCCGGCACGGCCTTCGGCGGCATGTCCGGCCGCGTGCTGACAGGTATCTTCGCCGAATATTTCAGCTGGCGTCCGGCGCTCTTTCTGATCGGCGCCATCGGCCTTGCCGCTGCGATCGGCTTCATCGCCCTGCTGCCGCCGTCACGCAATTTCGTCCGCCGGCCGGGCTTCGATCCGCGCTTTCATCTCAACGCGTGGCGCGGCCATCTCAGCAGTCCGGCGCTGCCCTTCCTCTTCGCCATCGCCTTCCTGGCGATGGGCTCCTTCGTGACGATCTATAATTATGCCGGCTTCCGCCTCGTGGCGCCGCCTTACGGCCTCAACCAGACCGAACTCGGCCTGATCTTCACCGTCTATCTCTTCGGCATCGGCGCCTCCTCGATCGGCGGCCTCCTCGGAGACCGGATCGGCCATTTTTCCGTGCTTCTCTTCGGTCTGGCACTCACCGCCGCCGGCAGCGCGCTGACGCTCTTTGCCTCGCTCCCGGTCATCATCCTCGGCATCATCGTGCTCACCACCGGCTTCTTCATGAGCCATTCCATCGCCAGCGGCCTTGTCGGCAGGCTGGCGCATGGCACCAAAGGCCACGCCTCATCGCTCTATATGCTTGCCTATTATGTCGGCTCCAGCTTGATGGGTTCGGCGGGCGGCTGGTTCTTCGCGGTTGAAGGCTGGACCGCCGTCGTTATCTTCACGCTTGCCATGCTGGCGCTGGCCTTTGTCTCCGCCTGTCTTGCAAAGCACCTCGCGAGGAGAACAGCATGATCCGCATAGACCGCCTCGACCATCTGGTGCTGACCGTCGCCGATATTGCCATCACCTGCGATTTCTATGCCCGCATCCTCGGCATGTCGGTCGAAACCTTCGCGGAAGGCCGCAAGGCGCTGAAATTCGGCCGGCAGAAGATCAACCTGCACCAGGCCGGCCGCGAATTCGATCCCAAGGCGAGTCATCCCACAGCCGGCTCCGGCGACCTCTGCTTCATCGCCGAGACGACGCTCGCCGATGTCATCACGCATCTGCAGGCCTCAGGCGTTGCGATCGAAGAGGGTCCGGTCGAACGCACCGGCGCGACCGGACGTCTGCGCTCGGTCTATTTCCGGGACCCCGACGGCAATCTCCTCGAGGTCTCCAATCTGATTGCCTGATGCCTGATAATTCTGGAAAGGGTCTGGATGTCTGCTCCCGCACATCAGCCAAGCCGGAGATAGGGCACGTCTTTCTTCGCCACTTCATCCAGCGCCTCCTCGTAACCGGCATCGGCATACCGCATGACGCCGAGTGCGGTATCGTTGGTCAGCGCATGGTCGAGCCGTTCGTCGGCGGCATCCGTGCCATCGGCGATGACGGTGGCGCCGCAGCTCGTCATATAGCCGGCATAGCCGCCGCCGCCGGAATGAATGACGACGAGATCGGCCATCGACGAGCAGAGCATCATCGCATCGATCAGCGGCCAGTCGGCGATCGCGTCGGAGCCGTCCTTCATCCGCTCGGTCATGATGTTCGGGTGCGCCATGGCGCCGGCATCGAGATGGTCGCGGGAGAAGGCGACCGGGCCTCTCAGTTCGCCGCTCGCAACCAGCGTGTTGACGCGCCTCGCGAGTGCCGTGCGTTCGCCGTGGCCGAGCCAGGCGATGCGGGCCGGCAGCCCTTCGAAGGGAACATGCTCGCGCGCCAGCCGGATCCAGTTGGTGATGATCTTGTTGTCGGGGAACATCTCGAGCAGCAGGTCATCGATCCGGGCGATATCGCTCTCCTCACCCGATAGCGCCATCCAGCGGAAGGGGCCGATCGCCCGGGCAAACAGCGGCCTGAGATAGGCTTCGGTGAAGATCGGAATGTCGAAGGCATTGGCAACGCCGCCCTCCTTGGCCTGCGTGCGGATCAGGTTGCCGTTGTCGAAGACTTCAGAACCCTTCTTCTGGAATTCCAGCATCGCCGTCACATGTTCGACGATCGAGGCGCGGCTTGCCGCCATCAATTGCCCCTGGCCATCGTCGCGCAGGCCCTTGACCTGATCGAGGCTCATGCCTTTCGGCACGTAGCCATAGACGAGGTCATGCGCCGAGGTCTGGTCGGTGACGATGTCGGGCACGATGCCGCGCCGGGCGATTTCGGGATAGACCTCCGCCGCATTGCCGACCAGCCCGACGGACAGCGCCCGTTTCTCCCTCACTGCCGCATCGATCATCTGCAGGGCGGTATCGAGATCGGGTGCGATTTCCTGGAGATAACCGATCTGCTGGCGTTTGCGGGCGCGCTCCGGATCGATGTCGACGCAGAGGATTGCCGCCCCCGCCATGCGGCCGGCCAGCGGCTGCGCCCCGCCCATGCCGCCGAGGCCGGCGGTCAGCACGAAGCGGCCGAGGAGATCGCCGCCGAAGCGCCGCTCGGCAATGCGCATGAAGATCTCGTAGGTGCCCTGGATGACCCCCTGGCTGCCGATATATTGCCAGGCGCCGGCCGTCAGCCCGCCCCAGCAGATCAGCCCCTTGCGCTGCAGCTCGTAGAACACCTCGGCCTTTGCCCATTGCCCGACGATATTGCAGTTCGCCATGATGACGAGCGGCGCCTTGGCATGCGTCCGAACGAGCCCGATCGGCTTGCCGGACTGGATGAGCAGCGTCTGGTCCTCGTCCATTTCGGTCAGCGCCTTGACGATGCCTTTGTGGGCCGCCCAGTTGCGGGCCGCCTTGCCGAGCGCGGCATAGACGATGAGGTTGTCGGGATCCTCGCCGACGGAGAGCACGTTTTCGAGCAGCCGCAGCAGCGCCTCCTGCCGCCAGCCCTTGGCGCGCAGCTCCGGCCCGCCGGGAATCGGAAATTTCGGATGACGTGGATTGGCCTTCGGCATCGTGGGTTCCTCGTTTTGCTCTGCCTTCGATCGTCACTTACTCGGCAGCGATTCCACATAGGCAAGTGCCGCATCGAGCAAACGCCGTCTCAGGGCATCGTCGCCGTAAACCTCGGCACCACCGCGCACCCAGCCATGCATCACCCGCTCGCCCGACAGCATCTGGATCACGCCTGGCAATGCCAGCGCCCAGCCGTCATTGCCCTTGCCGAGACGGATCAGCATGCCGTCATGGCGCGCGCAGCAGAGGAGATTGCCGTTCAGGATGAAGGCCCAGCCGCCGAACATGGATTTTTCGGTAAGGCCCGGCCGATCGCCGAGTTCCTCGCGCATCAGTTCTTCGAGACCGGGATCGCGCGCCATGGCTCAGGCTTTCGTTGCCAGCGCATAACGTGCGATCTCGATCCCCATCGCCTTTTCGACGACGGGATAGACGGTTGGATCGAGCACGCTTGCCGAGAGCGGAATGATGTCCATCGGCACATGCAGGATGAAGACGTGCATGCCGTCCTGAAGCTGGCCGACGCTGAGCGGTTCGCCCTCCGGCGAAAGCGTGGTGATGACGGCCGGGAAAGTGGCAAGCCGCCCGCCATCCGCATCGTCCACGGCCATATATTCGTTCATCACATGCAGCGTCACCGATTTTTCGCCCGTGCCGACGGTGATCGTGCCGATGTCGAAGGCTTCCTTGGTGTAGACGACGTCCTTGCGAGTGATGATCCCCTCGGCAAGGATATGTCCGCCCGTCGTCTTGCAGATCGCGTCGATGACAGCTGATCCGCCGCGTTTCTCCGCCGCGATGATCGCCTCGCCGAGCGCCAGCGCCATCGAGATGCCGCCGAGTGCAGCATGGCTCCTGACATAGGAAGCCCTCAGCGGATTGCGGCAGCTGGCGATGAAGCCGCCGGATTGATCGGCGGCGGCGCGCAGCACCGGCGAGATCTTCGCCGTCGCGCCCTTCACCACCAATTCGATATAGCGATTCTCCGCCCGATTGCCGCCGACGGCGGTCTGGATCATCTGCTCGGGCGAACCGGCCATGCCGATCGAGCCCATGTCGCCCGTGGGATGCGCCCGGATGTCGCCGACCGCATCGACCACCTTGGTGCCGAGGATGGCCGACGGCAGCCAGCCGTTCAGCGTCGAGGATTTGCCGTTCTGGCCGATGATCAGCCCGGAAAGCTTTTCCCCAAGCGCCTCCTGCAGCAACTGCACTGCTTTCACATAGTCGATGCCCTGCATTTCCCAGGGGGTGGTGGAGGCCGGCGCGCCGATTGCGGCCGCGGTGGCGATCCAGTCCTCATCCTGCAACTCGTCGATCGAGACCAGCTCCGGCTTGCCGACATTGACGGCGGCAAGCCCAAGCATCCGTCCATGATCGGCCCAGCCGCCGCCGCCGGCGGCATAGACGGAGCCGCCCTTGACGGCTGCTTCCACGTCCTTCTCAACGAGTATGCGTCCCATCGGTCCTCTCCTGCCTCAAGCTCGTGTCCATCTCGCGCACCGCTTCGAACAGCACGGCGGCGCCAAGCGCGATATCGTCATTCTCGGCCCATTCGTCGGCCGAATGGCTGCGGCCTTCCCGGCAGGGCACGAAGATCATCGCCGCCGGCGCCACCTTGGCGATCCAGGCCGTATCGTGTCCCGCGCCTGAGGCGATGCGCCGGCTTTTTGCGCCGACCCGCTCGCAGGCCGCCTCCAGTGTCGACAGCAGCCCGGCATCGCCTGGCGTCGGCAGATTGTCGGAAACCCGGTTCGGCGTCTTGATCGTCACGCCGTAGGCTCCTGCCAGCTTTTCGACATGGCCGTCGAGCCAGCGGCAGAAAGCCTCCATGTCGGCGCGGATCTCCGCGCGCCCATCGATCAGCAGCGTGACCTTCGACGGCACGACATTGGCGGCATTTGGCTCGATGCGGAATTCCCCGACCGTCGCTGCAAAATGCCCCGGCGTTTTGGCAAGCTCTGCGGCGGCATTGCGGATGTCGAGCACCAGCTGCGATGCCGCCACCAGCGCATCCGCCCGTCGGTCCATCGGCGTCGTGCCGGCATGGTCGGCCCGCCCTTCGACGGTAATCTCGATCCGGGTGATGCCCGAGATCGCGGTGACGATGCCGATATCCTGCCTCTCGGCTTCGAGCACCGGACCCTGCTCGATATGGAGCTCGAGAAAGCCTGCTATATCGGGCCTGTTCTGCTGCATCAGCACATCGGGCCTGCCGCCGACCTCAGCGATGCCCTCGGCCAGGTCGCGCCCGTCGCTGACGCGCGAAAGCCAGGCCTCCGGCAGTTGGCCGGTCATGCCGCGGCTGCCGATGCAGGACACGCCGAAGATGCTGACCTCCTCGGCCAGGAAATCGACGATTTCGAGATCGTGATCGAGCTTGATATCCTGCTCAGCAAGCGCCCGCGCCACCTCCAGCGCCGAGATCACCCCGGCGATGCCGTCGAAGCGGCCGCCGTCCGGCACGGTGTCGGAATGCGAGCCGATCATGATCGTGCCGAGCCATGGTTTCTGGCCTGTCCGCCGGCCGACCAGATTGCCTGCGGCATCGATCCGCGTTTCCAGTCCCGCCGCCTTCATCCGCGCTTCGATATAGGCCCGGCCATCGAGGAAGAGCGGCGAGAAGGCCCGCCGCGTCCAGGGACGCCCCGGCTCGGTCATTGCGGCCAGCGCCTCGATATCGCCAGCGATCCGGCCGGCATTGACGGGAAGATTGCGGCTCATGCGGCAGTTCCTGCCATGACCTGGCGCGGCAGCGGCCGCACGAACCGGCCGGTGCCGGGCTCGGCCAGCACCTTTCCGCCCTCGGCGATCTTTTCGCCGCGCAGATAGGTGGCCGAGACGGTCCAGGGCAGGCGGATGCCGTTATAGGGGCTCCAGCCGACGACGTTGTTGCCGCTCGCGGCGGCATCATAGACGCTGTCGTGCGGCTCCAGCACGGTGATATCGGCGTCCTTGCCCGGTGCCAGCGCGCCCTTGATATGCTCGAGCCGGAAATGCTTCGCCGGGTTCTCCGCCATCAGCTTGGCCGCCCATGTCAGGGGAATGCCGCGCTCGGTGGCGCCTTTGACGAACAGCGGCACCATCACCTCCAGGCCGGGAACGCCGGATGCGTTGGCGAGCATGTCGGGATTGATCTTGCGGTTTTCCGACCAGCTGACGTGATCGGTCGAGACCAGCCAGACATTGCCCTCGGCCACCTTCCGCCAGAGCGTCTCCACCTCGGCGCGCGCCCGTAGCGGCGGATTGATCTTCGCCTTGCCGCCCAAGCGCTTCACGTCGTTTTCCTCGTCGAGCGTCAGGTAGTGGATGCAGCATTCGACCGTTGCCGCAAATCCGTCGCGGCGATAGGCGCGGGCGATATCGTAGCCGCGCCCGAGCGAGCAGTGCACCACATGCGCCGGGCAGCCGGTGGCCGCACCCGTCTCGAAGATCGTGTGCATCGCCAACAGCTCGGTAATCGCAGGCCGCGACAGGCCGTGCGCCCGCCAGTCGGTGATGCCGCTCGCCTTCACCTGCTCCATATAGGTTCGCACCGCCTCGTCGTCTTCATTGTGCACGCCCGCCGTCAGCCCTGTCGGCGCGATCGCCGCAAAGCAGGCGTCGAGCAGGGCCGGCGGAATGCGCGGAAAGCGCTTGGGATCGGTGCCGAAGGTCGAAAACTTGAAGGCGGCAACGCCTGCCTCCACCATCTCGCGGATCCGAGCCGGGCCTTCTTCCGGATCGATGGTGCCGTAAAGCGCGAAGTCGACGCGCGCCTGCGGGCCGGCATGGTCGATCTTCCGCTGTAGCGCCGCAGCCGAGCAGACGAGATTGCCCTCGTCATAGGGCATGTCGACGATTGTTGTCACGCCGCCGGCCGCCGCCGAGCGCGTCGACCAGATGAAATCCTCCTGGTCTTTCTGCGAGAGTGAATGCACCTGCGCGTCGATCGCGCCGGGCAGGATCAGCGCTTTTCCGAGCAAATGCCGTTCGCGGCCCGCCGGCGGCACGCCGAGGCCGACCTCGGCGATCTTGCCGTCGCGCACGGCGACATAGCCCTGTTCAAGAATGCGGTCCGGCAGCACCACCGTGCCCTGCAGAACGAGATCGAAGTCCATGCCGCTTCCTCCCTAAACTGAAATCAGAGTGCTGCCGGCTCGTGATGGGTCAGCCGCTCTTCGACACGCTCCAGCGAGCCGAGGGCGAAGAAGTCGTCGAAGGAGGCGATCGGAACCTGCTCGGTCAGCTTCGAGACGAAGTCGTCCGAACCGAGCTCCTCCTCGATCGCCTCCACTTCCGCCGAAAGCGGCCGGTCGACAACATAGAAATCCGCATGTTTGCGCACGACCTCGTAGAGCATGGCGGCAACACCCTTCGGTTCATCGCCGAGTATGTCGATCGCCTGAGCCGACAGCAGCGCCTCGAGGGCTGCGAGGCGTTTCAGCGCCCGCATCTGCCGGTCGAAGCGCTCGATGACGAGCGGCAGGAAGGCCGCCTCGTCCTCCAACCCGGCTGCGACGACCAGCGACTGGGCCGAAACAGGATTGGACATCGACAGCACGCGCGAGAAGATCTCGCCGGCAAGCTTGATGATCGGCCCGAAACCTGTGGCGATCCGCCCCGGCGGCACGAGATTGACCGGCAGGTCGCGCCGCTGGCCGTTGCCAAGAATGACGCAGCGATTGAAGGCGTTGCGCGCCGCATGCGCCATGCAGAGCGCGGCCGATTCGAGCAGGATCGTTACATCGAGCGGCAGCGAACCGCCCGACGTCATCACCCGGCCCTCGACGACGACGGGATTGTCGTCCGAGCGGCCGGTGGCGGCAAGGATCTTGTGGCCGGTCGACAAAAGGTTTTCGATCACCGCGCCGAACACCTGGGCGATCATGCGCAGGCTGAGCGGATCCTGCACATGGGTTGCGACCGGCCAGTTCCATTCCTCGGAGGCATTGCAGAGCCAGGCGCCGATCAGCGCTTCGCGCGCCGTGCCGACATGGCGGACCGCCTTCCAGGGATCGCGGGAAGCGCCGAGCGCGCCGGCCGCCATCATCGCCGTCGCCAGCAGGATGCGGATCGAGGCCGCGGCATTGCGCGTTGTTTCCGCCGCCGAGGCAAAGCTCACTGCATTGATGCTGAGCGAGGCGAGGCTGTCGCGCGGCGCCATCCGCATCGGTTCCAGCCCGGCCGCCCGGAAGGCCTCGGCCGCCTGCATCCGGTTGCCGCGGTAGATCGCTTCGCCGACGCCGGTCAGCACCGCGCCGATCTGTCCCATCAGCCCGATATCCGCACAGCCGATGGAGCCGGTGCGGCGCACGACCGGGATGAGATCGGCCTCGAGCATCCGGATATAGGCCTCGATCAGCTCCGGCGTGCAGCCGACCTGGCCGGTCAGCGCCGTATTGATGCGGATCGCCATGGCATTGCGCACGATGTTGCAGGAAAAGGGTGTGCCGGTGCCGAAATGATGGGCCCGCACCAGGCCGAGATTGAAAGTGTCGAGTTCGTCGGCCGACCACTCCACATCCTTCATGGCGCCGACGCCTGTCGTCGAGCCGTAGACGGGCATGCCGGAGGCAATCGCATCCTCGACGATCTCGCGGGCGATCGCGATGCGGGCCATGCCTGTCGCCGAAGCCGAAATCGCAGCCTTGCCCGCACCAATCGTCACCATCTCGGCAAAACCGAGCGGTCGTCCGGAAAGTTCGATGCCAAGGCGTTCGTGCTTCATGTGCCTATCTCCTTGAAAATGAGACTAAGCGAGCCCTCCGTCACATGGGATATCCCAAATGCCGAACACAGCATGTTTTTGGCAGACGGTCAGCTCAGCATCCAGGCAATATAGAGAAGCGTCAATGCGATGATCCACAGCGCGATCCTGGCCGAGCGATTGTGGCGCGCCTCGGTCTTGCCGATCGCATCCGCCGTCTGCGCATCGAAACGCAGCCCGTGCTCGCTCATATGCAGAAGCTGGTGGTGGAATTTTTCGGTCTTCGCCGCAATTTCCGGCACGGCTTCGGCGAGCTTGACCGCCGCCTTCAGCCCGTCCTTGATATCGGTGGCGATCCGCTTCGGCCCGAGATTGGTGCGGATCCAGTCGCCGACGACGGGCTCGGAGGCCTTCCACATGTTGAAGCGCGGATTGAGCATGCGCGACACGCCCTCGACCACGACCATGGTCTTCTGCAGCATCACCAGTTCCGGCCGCGTCGCCATGTCGAACAGTTCGGTCACTTCGAACAGCAGCGTCAGCAGCTTGCCCATCGAGATCGTCTCGGCCGGCTGCCCGTGGATCGGCTCGCCGATCGCCCGGATCGCCTGGGCAAAGCTCTCGACATTGTGATGGCCGGGCACATAGCCCGCCTCGAAATGCACCTCGGCGACGCGGATATAGTCGCGGGTGATGAAGCCGTAGAGGATTTCGGCGAGGAACCGCCGCTCCTTCTTGCCCAGCCGCCCGACGATGCCCATGTCGACGGCGACGATCATGCCGTCGGCATCGACGAAGAGATTGCCCGGATGCATGTCGGCATGGAAGAAGCCGTCGCGCAGCGTGTGGCGCAGGAACGACTGGATCAGTGTATCGGCAAGCAGGTTGAGATCGTGGCCGGCCGCCCGCAGGCCCTCGACGTCGGACATTCTCGTGCCGTCGATCCACTCCATGGTGATGACGTCGCGCCCGGTGCGCTCCCAGTCGACCTTCGGCACCCGGAAGCCCGGGTCTTTTTCGGTATTCTCGGCGATCTCGGAAAGGGCGGCCGCCTCCAGGCGAAGATCCATCTCCACCTTGGTCGTCTGCTCCAGCGTCTTCGTCACCTCGACCGGCCGCAGCCGTCGGCTGAACGGCAGGAAACGCTCCTGCATATGGGCGACGAGATACATCGCCTCGATGTCATGGGCGAAGCGCTGGCGCACGCCCGGCCGCACGATCTTGACGGCTACCTTCTTGCGGCCCGCCGATGTCTCGACCTCGGCCGGATGCACCTGGGCGATCGAGGCGGCGGCGATCGGCTCGCCGAAGCTCGCATAGAGCTCGCCGATCGGCCGTCCAAGCGAGCCTTCGATATTGGCCTTGGCGGCGGCCGAGGGAAAGAAGGCCATCCGGTCCTGAAGCTGCGACAGGTCGTTGGCAAATTCGACGCCAACGACATCCGGCCGCGTCGCCAGGAACTGCCCGATCTTCACATAGGAGGGGCCGAGCCGCTCGACCGCCTGCGCCAGCCGGTCGCTGCGGGCAATCGCCTTGGCGCGGTTGCGCGCAAACACGCCGACGAAGGATTTGGCAAGGCTGATCGGGGGCGGTAGGCCCTCCGACGGCAGCGCCGAGATCACGCCTTCGCGCACAAGAATCCAGCCGACCCGAATGAGCCTGAAATATGCCCCGAAAGTGCTCATGTCCTGTGTGATTCTCGCGCGACGCTATCCGAAAACCGCTCTACATTTTTCGCCGTCATGCGTCAGAGCTTCCAGCCGGAATGGAGAGCGGCGATGCCGCCGGTATAATTGGTGTAGGTGACGCGCGAAAAGCCGGCCTGGCGGATCATGGCCGCAAAATTCTCCTGGTTCGGGAACTTGCGGATCGATTCCACCAGATATTGGTAGGGTTCGGCATCGCCGGTAATCGCCTTGCCGAATTGCGGAATGGCATTGAACGACCAGGCGTCGTAGATCTTGTCGAGAAGCGGCATATCGACTTCGGAAAATTCCAGCACCAGCAGCCGTCCGCCGCGTTTCAAGACGCGATAGGCTTCCGACAGCGCGACGTCGATCCTCGGCACGTTGCGGATGCCGAAGGCGATCGTATAAGCATCGAAGCTGCCGGCCTCGAAAGGCAGTTCCTCGGCATTCGCCTCGACGAAGGTGAGATTGCCGGAAAGCTTCTTCTTTTCCGCCCGCTCGGCACCGACGCCGAGCATCGAGCCGTTGATGTCGAGCACGGTGGCATGCGCCTGCCGGCCCGAAGCCTCGACGATGCGGAAGGCGATATCACCCGTGCCGCCGGCGACGTCGAGCACCTTGTAACCCGGCTCCTTGCGCGGGTTCAGCGCCGAAATCATCGCATCCTTCCAGGCGCGGTGCATGCCCATCGACATGACGTCGTTCATGATGTCGTAGCGCTTGGCGACCTTGTGGAACACCTGGTTGACCAGGCCCTGCTTCTCGCCGTCAGGCACCTCGCGGAAGCCGTAGGAGGTCTCCATGCCGCCATCGGCGGAAGTGCGGCTTTCTGACATCAGACTGCTCCATTCCTGAAGATTCAGGCGCGGCGGCCATAGCGAAAGACCGTGCGCGACGTTATCTATGGACCGCGTTCTCCGCGGCACACTGGCGCTATAGCGCACATCGTCGTCGGTTGAAACACGTTAGATATAGATGGGTTAAGATGCCGGAATTGCCAGAAGTCGAAACGGTGAAACGCGGCCTGACGCCGGCGATGGAAGGCACGCGCATCACCAGGCTGGAACTGCGGCGCGGCGATCTGCGCTTCCCCTTTCCCGACGCTTTCGCCGACAGGGTTTCCGGCCGCACTATTGTCGGCCTTGGCCGCCGCGCCAAATATCTGCTGGTCGACCTCGACGACGGCAACACGCTGATTTCCCACCTCGGCATGTCCGGTTCCTTTCGCATCGAGGAGGGCCGCATCGAGGAGGGGGTTGCCTCCGCTGCGCCAGGCGAATTCCATCATGCCCGCTCGAAGGACGAGAAACACGATCACGTCGTCTTCCATTTGCAGGGTGCAAGCGGCCCGCGCCGCGTCGTCTATAACGATCCGCGCCGTTTCGGCTTCATGGATATGGTGGGGCGGGCCGATCTTGCCGCCCATCCCTTCTTCCGCGATCTCGGCCCGGAGCCGACGGGAAACGAACTCGGCGCCGCCTATCTCGCCGAACGCTTCCGCGACAAGGCGCAGCCGCTGAAGAGCGCGCTGCTCGACCAGAAGAACATTGCCGGTCTCGGCAATATATATGTCTGCGAGGCGCTGTGGCGCTCGCATCTTTCGCCGGTCCGCGCCGCCGGCTCGCTGGTGACGGCGGCCGGCAGGCCGAAGGCGCAGCTCGACCTGCTCGTCGCCTCGATCCGCGACGTCATCGCCGATGCGATCGCGGCCGGCGGATCGTCGCTGCGTGACCATATCCAGACCGACGGATCGCTCGGCTATTTCCAGCATTCCTTCTCCGTCTACGATCGCGAAGGTCAGACTTGCCGCACGCCCGGCTGCGGCGGTACGGTCGCCCGCATCGTCCAGGCGGGTCGCTCCACCTTCTATTGCGCCGCCTGCCAGAAGTAAGAGTGAGAAACCGGGAGAACAGCATGACCTACGAGACCCTGATCGTCGAAACCCGAGGCAATGTCGGCCTCGTCACGCTGAACCGTCCGCAGGCGCTGAATGCCCTGAACTCCACCGTGCTGAAGGAGCTGAAGGAGGCCTATGCCGGCTTCCACGCCGATGAGACGGTCGGCGCGATCGTGCTCACCGGTTCCGAGCGCGCCTTTGCCGCCGGCGCCGATATCAAGGAAATGCAGGCGCTTCAGTTTGCCGACATCTATAAGAGTGATTTCATCAGCGGCTGGGATGATGTCGCCAAGGCGCGCAAGCCTGTCATCGCTGCCGTCAGCGGTTTTGCGCTCGGCGGCGGCTGCGAGCTCGCCATGATGTGCGATTTCATCATCGCCTCGGAGACGGCGAAGTTCGGCCAGCCGGAAATCACCCTCGGCGTCATTCCCGGCATGGGCGGGTCGCAGCGGCTGACCCGCGCCGTCGGCAAGGCGAAGGCGATGGACCTCATCCTGACCGGCCGGATGATGGATGCGGCGGAAGCCGAACGATCGGGACTCGTTTCGCGTGTGGTGGCGCCCGAGCGTCTGCTCGACGAGGCTTTTGCCGCGGCCGAAAAGATCGCCTCGCTGTCGCGTCCCTCGGTCCTGATGGCCAAGGAGGCAGTCAACCGCGCATTCGAGACGACGCTGGAGGAGGGCTTGCGTTTCGAGCGCCGGCTGTTTCACAGTCTCTTTGCCACCGACGACCAGAAAGAAGGCATGGCGGCCTTCGTCGAGAAGCGCAAACCGGCTTTTACGCACCGTTGAATGTTTTTCGGCGCTTGCCGGTGGTAAAGCTTGAAAATCCGCGTTGACGTGGGCCGGCTTTAGAGTTATATGCCCGCCCACGGTTCGGAAAGCCGGTTTGGTTTTCCGCGATTGCTCCCGCATTGCTGGATTTTGTGGCCGCAGGGCCCGCGGTAATGGCGGAGTTTGTTCGAATTCTTGAGAGAGGCATCCATGGCCAATACAACTTCGGCGAAAAAAGCGACCCGCAAGATCGCCCGCCGTACCGACGTCAATAAGGCTCGTCGCTCGCGCGTTCGTACTTTCGTTCGCCAGGTCGAAGAGGCCATCGCATCCGGTGACGCCGCCAAGGCGAAGGAAGCTTTCCTGGCGGCTCAGCCCGAGCTTGCCCGCGCCGCCAGCAAGGGTGTGCTGCACTCCAATACGGCATCGCGCAAGGTTTCGCGCCTGGCTGCTCGTGTGAAGGCTCTTTCGGTCACCACGACCGCATAATCTTCCTTTAACGACTTCCTCTTTATGATTAGCCCGGTAATTTTACCGGGCTTTTTCGATTCCGCCAATCAGCCCCTGCATGGTTAATCTCACGACTGTTTCGTGTCAGTGCCATGACAGGAAAAATTGTTTAAAAACAATGGCTTGCGCTAGGATGCTTTCACGCCGCGCGACTCTACCCCACGCTTTCGGGGTCAGGGGTGAGTCAAGAAGATTTTTATTTTTTTTCTTTCCATGCGTGTCAAAATAGCCCGAACGGGGAATCTCCTTGATTCAAAAGCGATTCTTTTTTGACGCTGGTGTGACGCCCGAAAAGGGCAGGCGGAGTCAATGGCCGCTTCTTAATTTTGCGTAAAATTCATCGTTGATATTGCCTTTTGATCCTGCCTAAATGGCTTTCAACAAAGGGCGCGGACATCACCTGCAGAGGCTCGGTCTTAACTGCCACGTCGGCAGGGCGATAAGTTTGTGCCCTTTGTTACGGAGCATTGCGTTTCCGTTTTTTCAAGCACTTGACGGATTTGGGCCGTAACGTGGCTGTTACGGAGCGGAGATGTTTTGTGCCTTCAGCGGCCACACGTTTAAGGCGAGACCGCAGGAGAGGGTTAAAGTGATATTGCGTTCGGGCTGGTCGGCCGAAAACGAGGATCGACCGCCAGCCTGGCACGGAAAGCCGCTGAAGGTTCCGCATGAATGCGGTCCCTGCAACGGAATTCTGTTGCCGGTCCCTTCGGGGGCAGTGTTTGAGTGAACCGGCAGGTGAGCGGCTTCATGAGGATGCCGTCAGCCCGCCAAAGCGGGGAATGATCGGGCGGCTATTTTAGCGGAAGCCGCCCGGTGGAATTGAAAGGCGGCATTATGCACATGAATACGATGACGACGGGCGGGCTCGACAATGGGGATGCGGCACCGCAGACGTTCGGCACCATTCGCCTGGAAGTGGGGGAAGCAAAGGCGGACATGAAGCACAGCATCTTGTTTGAGCGCGTCAGCGCGCGCTTGAAGGCCCAGGTCGGTCCTGACGTCTATGCCAGCTGGTTCGCCAGGCTGAAGCTGCATTCGGTATCGAAGAGCGTCGTTCGTCTCTCGGTTCCCACGACCTTCCTGAAGTCGTGGATCAACAATCGTTATCTCGATCTCATCACCGGTCTGTTCCAGGCCGAGGACCCGGAAATTCTCAAGATCGAAGTCCTGGTGCGCACGGCAACGCGCAGCGGCACCAAGGCGCTCGACGAGGCGGTTCAGCCCGAGCCGGTCGTTGCCCCCCAGATGCGCCGCCCGACGAGCGCCCAGCCGGCCGGTCAGGCCGTCCAGCAGGCGGTGTCGGCTGTTGCTGCGGCAAGGCCCGCAAGCTTCGGTTCGCCGCTCTTTGGCTCGCCGCTCGATAGCCGCTTCACCTTCGATACCTTCGTGGAAGGCAGCTCGAACCGGGTCGCGCTTGCGGCTGCCAAGACGATCGCGGAAGCCGGTTCCGGCGCCGTGCGCTTCAATCCGCTCTTCATCCATTCGACGGTCGGCCTCGGCAAGACCCATCTGCTGCAGGCGGTCGCCAATGCGGCGGTGCAGAACCCGAGAGCGCTGCGCGTCGTCTATCTGACGGCCGAATATTTCATGTGGCGCTTCGCCACCGCAATCCGCGACAATGATGCGCTGACGCTGAAGGATTCGCTGCGCAACATCGATCTCCTGATCATCGACGACATGCAGTTCCTGCAGGGCAAGATGATCCAGCATGAATTCTGCCATCTCCTCAACATGCTGCTCGACAGCGCCAAGCAGGTCGTCGTTGCTGCTGACCGTGCGCCCTGGGAGCTGGAGTCGCTCGATCCCCGCGTCCGTTCGCGCCTGCAGGGCGGTGTCGCGATCGAATTCGACGCGCCGGATTACGAGATGCGTCTCGAAATCCTCAGGCGTCGCCTTGCTGCAGCCCGGCTCGAAGATCCATCACTCGAAATTCCGGCCGAACTGCTCCAGCATGTCGCCCGCAACGTCACGGCCAGCGGCCGCGAACTCGAAGGCGCCTTCAACCAGCTGGTCTTCCGCCGCTCCTTCGAGCCGAACCTGTCGATTGAGCGCGTGGACGAACTGCTCGCCCATCTGGTCGGCTCCGGCGAGCCCCGCCGGGTGCGCATCGAGGATATCCAGCGCATCGTCGCCAGGCACTACAACGTCTCGCGCCAGGAACTGGTCTCGAACCGCCGCACCCGCGTCATCGTCAAGCCGCGCCAGATCGCCATGTATCTGTCGAAGACGCTGACGCCGCGCTCCTTCCCGGAGATCGGCCGCCGTTTCGGCGGTCGTGATCACACGACCGTGCTGCATGCCGTGCGCAAGATCGAGGAACTGATTTCGGGAGACACCAAGCTTTCGCACGAAGTCGAGCTTCTGAAGCGGCTGATCAACGAATAATCGACGATTCTCTTCTGAATTCGACGGCCGGAAGCGATTCCGGCCGTTTTCCTTTATAAGTTTTTTATTCTATACCTCCGGCGCATCCAGTGCATGTCAAAGACTGAAGCGCTGAAATGAGCGCGTGGGAGGAATGAATGAGTTTCGAAAAGATCGCCGTTCTCGGCCTGGGCAAGGTCGGACGGCTGGCGGCGACGCTGTTGCATGAAGGCGGCTTCGAGGTGATCGGCGTCGATGCGCAGCTGCCGCTGAGCGACGTCCCCTTCAAGTGCCGCACCGGCGATATTTCAGATCCCGCGGTGATCGGCGAACTGCTCTCCAGTGTCGAGGCGGTGCTCTCCTGCCTGCCTTATCATTTGAACATCGAGTTGGCGCGCGCCGCCCATCTTGCCGGCATTCATTATTTCGATCTGACCGAAGATGTTCCCACAACCAATTTCATCATCGAACTGTCGAAGACCGCCCGCGGCCTGATGGCGCCGCAATGCGGCCTGGCGCCGGGTTTCGTCGGTATCGTCGGCGCAAGCCTGGCCGACGGCTTCGATCGCTGCCGTTCGATCCGCATGCGCGTCGGCGCCCTGCCGCAGCACCCGACCGGGCTGCTCGGCTACGCCTTCAACTGGTCGCCCGAGGGCGTCGTCAACGAATATCTGAACGACTGCGAGGTGATCGAGGGCGGTGTCCGCAAGCTGGTCTCGCCGATGGAATGGCACGAGACCGTCTATGTCGGCGGCGTCAAGCTCGAAGCCTTCACCACCTCGGGCGGTCTTGGCACCATGTGCGACACCATGCTCGGCAAGATCGACAATCTCGATTACAAGACGATGCGTTATCCCGGCCATATGGAGCTGATGAACTTCTTCTTCCACGAACTGCTGATGCGCGACAAGCGCAAGCTCGCCGGCGAGATCCTGACCAACGCCAAGCCGCCGGTTGAAGACGATGTCGTCTATGTCCATGTCGCCGCCGAAGGGACGGAGAATGGCAGCCTGCGCCGCAAGGAATTCGTGCGCGCCTATTACCCGATCGAGATTGCCGGCGCCCGCCGCACCGCAATTGCCTGGACGACCTCGGCCTCGGTCGTGGCCGTCATCGAAATGGTCCGCGACGGCCTGCTGCCGGCGACCGGCTTCCTGCACCAGGAGCATATTCCGCTGGAGATGTTCTTGAAGACGCCGACCGGCAGCCTGTTCAAATCAGGCGCGACCAGCCACGGCTGATAAATGCGCTCCAGCGCGGCGGCGATATCGATGCCGCCGCGTTGTAAATTCGCACGTCGTATTGATGTCAGCAGGCGAGATCGGCGACGACGGAGTCGAGGATCAGCATGCCGGACGGCGTGCAGCGCAGGCGTGAATTGCCGATCCGCTCGATGAATTTGTGTTCCAGCAGGAATTCCTCGCGTTTCGGGTCGAGGTCGCGGCCCGAAAGCTGCTGCCAGCGGGCAAGATCGACACCTTCCCGGAGCCGCAGCCCCATCAGCAAGAGCTCGTCGGACTGTTCCTCGAAGCCGAGCCGCTCCTCGTCGAGAATGCCGTGGCCGTCGCGCTCGACCATGTCGAGCCAGGCTTCCGGCTTGCGCTCGGTCGCCGTGGCGATCTTCTCCGGGCCGCGTGTCAGCCGGCCATGGGCGCCGGGGCCGATGCCGGCATAATCGCCGTAACGCCAGTAGGTCAGGTTATGCCGGCTTTCGGCACCCGGCCGGGCGTGATTGGAAACCTCATAGGCCGGCATGCCCTCGCGCGCGGTGATCTCCTGCGTCGCCTCGTAGAGCAATGCCGATTGCTCGCCGTCCGGCACGACCAGCTTGCCCGCCTTGTGCAGGCCGTAGAAGGGCGTGCCTTCCTCGATGGTCAGCTGATAGAGGGAGAGATGGTCGACCGCATAGGAGATAGCCTCCTTCAGCTCTTTCTCCCATTCCTCGACCGTCTGCTGCGGCCGGGCATAGATCAGATCGAAGGACATGCGGGGAAAAATGTCGCGCGCCAGCCGGATTGCTTTCAGCGCGTCGGCGACATCATGCAGACGGCCGAGGAATTTCAGGTCCCGATCATTCAGCGCTTGCACGCCGAGCGAGACACGATTGACGCCGGCGGCCCGATAGCCGCGGAAGCGGTCGGCCTCGACGCTCGAAGGGTTGGCCTCCATGGTGATTTCGATGCCGGCAGGCACGTGCCAGTGCCGGGCAATGCCGTCGAGAATGGCCGAGACCGTTTCCGGCTTCATCAGCGAGGGCGTGCCGCCGCCGAGGAAGATGCTGGTGACCGTCTTCGGCCCGCTCATCGCCCGCACCGTTGCCATCTCCTTCAAGAAGGCAGCGGTGAAGCGCTCCTGATCCACCGGCTGGTGGCGCACATGGCTGTTGAAATCGCAATAGGGACACTTCGCCGCACAGAAGGGCCAATGCACGTAGACGCCGAAGCCGGGCTCACCGGTATCGGGCAAAAGTGCTGCATCGCGCGAGCTGCTTGGCGTGTCTGATGTGCCCACGTACCGACCTTATGCCTCCAGGCAGGTTTCGACGAAGAGTTTGAAGGCGCGGGCCCGGTGCGACAGCGCTTGCGGCTTGCCGACGTTCCAGCCGTGTTTTTCCTCGCCGCTCATTTCGCCGAAGGTGATGTCGTAACCCTTAGGCTGGAAGACCGGATCGTAGCCGAAGCCCTGGGTGCCGCGCGGCGGCCAGACGACGCTGCCTTCCACCTCGCCACGGAACAGCTCCGTGTGCCCGTCCGGCCAGGCGAGGCAGAGCACGCTGATGAAACGTGCGGTGCGCTGTTCCGGCTTCGTCGCGCCGGCATCCTGCAGCGCCTTTTCCACCTTGGCCATCGCCATGTCGAAATCGCGCGTGCCGTCGGCCCTCTCCGCCCAGTTGGCGGTGTAGACGCCGGGATCGCCGCCGAGCGCGTCGACCACCAGTCCGGAATCGTCCGAAAGCGCCGGCATGCCGGCGGCATTGGCCGAGGCCACCGCCTTGATCGTCGCATTCTCCTCGAAACTCGTGCCGGTCTCGTCAGGCTCGACGAAATTCAGCTCCGCCGCCGATTTGGCGGTGAAGCCGAGCGGCCCGATCAATTCCTGGATCTCGCGGATCTTGCCGGCATTGTGGCTGGCGACGACGATGGTCTTCGTTTCAAGCTTGCGCATTCAGATATCCTGTTCGATGCCCCAGATTTTAGCCTCTGCGCATTCCAGGCTGTTGCCGGCCGGATCGCGGAAATAGATCGAGCGGCCGCCGTTCGGCCAGCGCACCTCGGATTCGATCGCCACATCAGCCGCCGTCAGCTTCTCGGCCATGGCGTCGATATTGCGGCCGGATACCCGGAAACAGGCATGGCCCTGGCCGGTGGTGCCGTGCGGCGGCACCTGCAGGGCATCAGGCGCCGGCGGCTTCACCGTTTCCTCGGGGTTGAAGATTAACAGAACGCCGGGCCCGCAGCGGAAGAAGACATGCCGGTTGGCGGCGCGGGCGATCTTCTCCAGTCCGAGGACGTCTTCGTAAAACGCCTCGGCCTGATCGAGATCCCGCGCATAGAGCGCCGTTTCCAACATGCCTTCCAGCATGGGGTTCATCCTTCGACGGCTTGCTTCTGCAGCGCCACCAGTTCGCCGATGCCGTTTCTGGCAAGCTGCATCAGCGAGGTGAATTCGCCCTCGCTGAACGGCGTGCCCTCGGCCGTGCCCTGGATCTCGACGATCCCGCCGGTGCCGGTCATGACGAAGTTCGCATCGGTCTCGGCCGAGGAATCCTCGAGGTAATCGAGATCGATCACCGGCTGGCTGGCGAAGATACCGCAGGAGATGGCGGCGACATGATCCTTCAGGACCCGGTCAACCTTGATCATGTTGCGGCTTTCCATCCATTTCAGGCAATCGTAAAGCGCAATCCAGCCGCCGGTGATCGAGGCGGTCCGCGTGCCGCCATCGGCCTGGATGACGTCGCAGTCGAGCGTGATCTGCCGTTCGCCGAGCGCCTGCAGGTCGACGACGGCGCGCAACGACCGGCCGATCAGCCGCTGAATTTCCTGGGTGCGGCCGCCCTGCTTGCCGGCGGCGGCCTCGCGCTTCATCCGTTCGCCGGTCGCCCGCGGCAGCATGCCGTATTCGGCGGTGACCCAGCCCTTGCCGGTATTGCGCAGCCAGGGCGGCGTCTTTTCTTCAAGGCTGGCCGTGCAGAGCACATGCGTATCGCCGAACTTGACCAGGCAGGAGCCTTCCGCATGCTTGGAAAAATTGCGCTCGAACGAGACCTTGCGCATCTGGTCGATTTTTCTGCCTGAAGGCCGCATTCTTATCTCCTGGGGTTTGTTGACCGCTTCTACGATTGGCGGCGCCTATTTGCAAATTCCCTTTTGCCACGGGTGCGAGTTTGACTTACTTTTCGGGAAGTATCATCAGCGCGGGTTCTTAAGCTTCATGGGCATCAGGTCGACGTCGGTTTCGGATGCTGTTGCCGCACTGGACGAGCGCTCCAGGGAAATTTTTCGGCGCATCGTCGAAGGCTATCTGGAAAGTGGCGAGCCGCTCGGTTCGCGCAACCTGTCCCGTCTTCTGCCGATGTCGCTGTCGCCGGCCTCGGTGCGCAACGTCATGAGCGATCTCGAAGAACTCGGCCTGATCTATTCGCCGCACGTCAGCGCCGGACGGCTGCCGACCCAGATCGGCCTGCGTTTCTTCGTCGATGCCTTCATGCAGGTCGGCGACCTCTCTGCCGAGGAGCGCGCCAACATCGACCGGCAGGTGCGGGCCGAAAGCGGCGGCAATCCGGTGGAATCGATGATGAACGAGGCAAGCCGCATGCTGTCCGGCATTTCGCGCGGCGCCGGCCTCGTCATCACCTCGAAAAGCGATCCGGTGCTGAAACATGTCGAGTTCATCCGGCTCGAACCGACCAAGGCGCTGGCCGTGCTCGTCGGCGATCACGATCAGGTGGAAAACCGCATCATCGAGCTGCCGGCGGGCGTCACCTCCTCGCAACTGACCGAGGCGGCGAATTTTCTCAATGCCCATATGTCCGGCCAGACGCTGCCGGAACTCCGCAAGCAGTTGAGCCGGCTGAAGGATGACGTCCGCCACGAGCTCGATGCCCTGTCGCGCGATCTCGTCGAGCGCGGCATCGCTGTCTGGGCCGGCAGCCCGGACGAGGGCAAGCCCGCGCAACTGATCATCCGCGGCCGCGCCAACTTGCTCGAGGGGCTGGCCGGCGCCGAGGATCTCGACCGGCTGCGCTTGCTGTTCGACGATCTCGAGAAGAAGGACAGCCTGATCGAGATTCTCAATCTCGCCGAAACCGGTTCCGGCGTGCGCATCTTCATCGGTTCGGAAAACAAGCTCTTCTCGCTGTCCGGCTCGTCGCTGATCGTCGCGCCCTATCGTGACGATGACGATCGCATCGTCGGTGCCGTCGGCGTCATCGGCCCGACGCGGCTCAATTATTCCCGCATCGTGCCGATGGTGGATTACACCGCCCAGCTCGTCTCCCGCCTTTCGCGCAATCAGCTTTGACGCCGCAACTGGCGAACGTGCGGAATTTTCGCTTCTTTGTCACGCAGACTTGATTTTTTTCGGTCAAACCTCGATATCGGGCGCATCTGAAGACACCAACCGGAGACCGTCATGACCGATGACACGACGAAAAACGGACCTGACGCAACTGCGGCCGATGCCGCAGCCGACGCTGCCGCCTACGTCGAGAACGATATTGCGCAGGAAGAGGCTGCCCAGCCGGACCCGCTCGAGCTTCTGAAAGCCGAAAACGGTGAGCTGCGCGACCGCTATCTGCGCCTTGCCGCCGAGATGGACAATCTGCGCCGGCGCACCGAGCGCGAAGTGAAGGACGCCAAGTCCTATTCCGTCGCGGGTTTTGCGCGCGACATGCTCGCCGTCTCGGACAATCTGCGCCGCGCGCTTGATGCCATCTCTCCGGAGACCAAGGCCGCGGCCGATGCCGGCCTCAGCACCCTGATCGAAGGTGTCGAGATGACCGAGCGCGCCATGCTGTCGGCTCTTGAGCGCCACGGCGTTCGCAAGCTGGAGCCGGTCGGCCAGAAGTTCGATCCGAATTTCCATCAGGCGATGTTCGAGGTGCCCAACCCCGACGTGCCGAACAATACGGTCGTCCAGGTCGTGCAGGCAGGCTTCACCATCGGCGAACGCGTGCTGCGCCCGGCCATGGTCGGCGTCGCCAAGGGCGGCCCCAAGCCGGCCGAAGCCGAAACCAATTCCGTCTTCGACGAGAAGGACGCTTAAGGACGTTTCCCTTCCGCTCAGGAAGGGAAACCAAAGCTTCAGATGCGGGCGAAACGTTCGATCAGCAGATCGAAGAAGCCGTCCGCATCGACATGGCGCATGACCTTGGCATTGCGCTTGCGCTCGGTCACATGCCACCAGTCGACGACGGTCATGCCGACGGTGAGTTCGGACCGGACCTCGATCTCGACATTGCAGTCCCGACCCCTGAAGAGCTCCGGCTTCAGCAGATAGGCGATCACGGTCGGGTCGTGCAGCGGCCCGCCGTCGGAGCCGTATTTCTCGATATCGAACCGCTCGAAGAATTCCAGCATCTCGACCATGGCCTTAACAGGCGCCGTGCCGATTTCGGCCATGCGCTTCACCCGGTCCTTGCGGGTCAGCAATTGGTGAGTGACGTCAAGCGGCATCATCACGATCGGCACGCCTGAGCGAAAGACGATATCGGCGGCCTCGGGATCGACATAGATGTTGAATTCGGCGGCCGGCGTGATGTTGCCGCCCTCGAAGAAGCCGCCGCCCATCATCACCAGTTCGCGGATGCGGGGAACGATGTCGGGCGCCTTCTGGAAGGCCAGGCCGATATTGGTGAGCGGCCCGAGCGTGCAGAGCGTCACCGTGCCTGTCGGCTCGCGGCGCAGCGTCTCGATGATGAAATCGACCGAATGGTCGGGCTGCAGCGCCATCGTCGGCTCGCTGAGGTCGGGCCCGTCGAGGCCGGTCTTGCCGTGCACATGTTCGGCCGTCACCAGATTGCGGGCGATCGGCGCGTCGGCGCCGGCGAAAACCTTTGTCTCCCGCCGGCCGCAGAGCTCGCAGACGATGCGCGCATTGCGGCTGGTGAAGGAAAGCGGCACGTTGCCGGCGACCGTCGTGATCCCCAGCACCTCCAGCTCCTCGGGACTGCCGAAGGCCAGCATGATGGCGGCCGCATCGTCCTGGCCGGGATCCGTGTCGATGATGATCTTTCTTGCGCTTGCCATTCCGATCGTTCCATCCTCGCGGGTGCGCTTTGCCTCGGCATGCACCGATTTGTTCATTTCCCGTCACAAATCAGCACAGTCCGTGCGGGCATGTTTTGATGCGAGGCAGCCGCCGCTTTGTCAAGCAAGCAGCCGGCGGCACCGCTTTAAAATTGTGAGGTGGCGCCGGCACGTCGCACCGTGCCTTGCAGCACTGGACTGCTCTCCCCATATTAGCGGCATCCGGACGCTGCGTTTAAGGTCCGGGATGGTCGCTTGCATCAAGGACTTGAAAAGAGATGAGCCGCATTACCCCTTTCGCCAGCCCGCTGCTTCTGGGCTTCGATGCCATGGAAAAGACGCTGGAGCGCATTTCCAAGGCGAGCGACGGATATCCGCCCTACAATATCGAGCGCATCGCCGCCGACAACGGCGCCCCGGAACGTCTGCGCATCACCCTTGCCGTCGCCGGTTTCAGCGAGGAGGAACTCGATGTCTCCATTGAGGAGAACCAGCTTCTGATCCGCGGCCGCCAAGTGGAACAGGGCGAACGGGACTATCTCTACCGCGGCATCGCCGCCCGCCAGTTCCAGCGCACCTTCGTTCTTGCCGACGGCATGCAGGTGCTCGGCGCCGGCCTGAAGAACGGTCTGCTCTCCGTCGATCTAATTCGTCCGGAACCCGCGCGCATGGTCAAGAAAATTAACATTTCGGTTTCACAGTAGCACAACGGTTTGTCGAACCGTTGGTCCCTTCTTCCGGAGGAACAGGAATGTTGATGAAAGAAGCCACGTCTCACTTGACCAAATCCGAGCTTGCCCACATCGGCAACGGCGAGGTCGCCTACATCAGAAAAATGCGCACCGAAGAGGTCGCCAAGTGCTTTCCCGAGGCGCCGGATATCGATCCGAACGTCGATCTCTGGGCACTCTTCGGCGCCGACGGCACGCCGATCCTCTTGACGGACAACCGCTCCAGCACCTTTTTCAAGGCTGCCGAGGACGAACTGAAGACGGTCAGCCTGCACTGACCGTCAGATGGTGTCCGTCGCGTTTCACCGCTCTTGCAGTGCGCGGTCGCTTATCCGATTTTGCTGCGGTCGGGGCTGATGTCACGATATATGCGCGTAGCCTGCTTTCGACGTTTTCCGTGCGATGATGTTGGAAGCTCCAGGATTCGGTATCAAATCCCACCAGACTGACAGGGTTATGGCAACTGTGCGCCAGTAGGAGAGATTGGCGTCGGGTTGGATTAGTGACCGCATTGGGGCCGTAAGCCGACTGGCAGCTTTTTGGCGCTCACACGCGATAACAGACATCCAGCGAGGAAAGATCAGCGCCATCCCTGACCGATGCGGACGCTTGATCACTATGAGCGTTTCTTCCGCTTTGCGGCCAAAAGCGGTGAGCAAGCGGTAACTATGCGACCAAACACCAACTGTTCGAGTAAGATCTTCAGCTTCGACGGATTTGGGTCTAGAGAGCATTTCCCCGACATCTGAGTTAGTATTGCGACTGAGGAACCGAATTCAGCCACAGGAGAGCTGGTGTGGACGTTGCCGCTTGGTTGCGAGGAATCGGTGTCACAGCCCTTGAATAGCGTCGACCTCTGATAGTGGTGAAGCCTGCCGTCCACTTTTGCCTCGCGCTCCTTGATCGGAAAAGTCGAGATGGGTCGATACCCGAAATTCGAGAATGCTGAACAAGATTCGGGAGCACGCCAACAAGCAGAAATCGCATGAGCTTGATCTCTGCTATGGAATTTCAGCATAGCGGATGATGCTCTGATTTTGGACGTTGGCGACTAATTCATCAGAGCGAGACAAAAATCGGCGGAGCAAAGGTGAGGAATTTGAATCGTTGTATCCTAAGGTGAGATCAATTGTCGGAGGCACACCCTCAAGTGCTCTAGCAACGACATTTGGCGTCAGCATATTTTGCGCATAAAGCGGAATAAGCGTTATTCCACCTGTAGACACGACGAGCGACATTGCTGACGGCAGGCCTTCGCCTTCGTACTCTGCCTTGAGGGTGATCCCAACGTTCGACGCGTAATCTTGGATCACGGATTGCAATACGGGAGAAATTCTAGCCGAACTGACGTAAGTTTCGCGGGCAAGGTCCTGCGGCCGGATCTTTTTGCGCGACGTCAAGCGATGGTCCGCCGGCAGTACGGCGATCAGTGGCTCCTTGGCTAAAAACTTGAAGGACACACCAACACTCTGCGTCTCGGGGCGAAGGAACGCGACGTCCAGCTTGCCTCGCATCAGTGCCAGAGCAAGGTCCGGGGAAGACTGACTGGACAATATGATTTCAACCTCCGGCGCTTCCTCACGAATAATGCGCAATGCATGGGGTAGCCACACGACCTCTTGCCCTGCGAGAAAACCGATAGTGAACGACTGCTTTTCTGGCCGTTCTGCCCGCCGGGCCCCTTCCGCAGCCGCCTCGACTTGCAATAACGCCAGCCGCGCGTGATCAAGAAACACTTTACCGGCGGCGGTGAGCGTCACGCCGCGCGACTGCCGTTCCAGCAGCTTTACACCGACTTCGGTTTCCAGATCGCGAATTTGCCTGCTGAGTGAGGGCTGGGACGTGTGAAGCCGCCGCTCTGCTGCGGTCAGTAAGCTTCCCTCCTCCGCAACAGCAACAAAATAGCGCAAATGCCTCAGCTCCATCGGATCCTCGCTATACCTTTAAGGCATAGCTCGAACGTACAAGGTATTTGTCTTCGATAGAAGGGGGATTTAATTAACGTCGCAATTTCGGGATACAATCGAACGCGCCTCACCGGAGTATTTCGCCTGCGCTTCGAAAAGAAAGATGAGGCATGCGTGGCAATATTGCGTTGATTATTGCAGTGGCGCGTGGATGAATGGCTCTAATTGATTATTTTGACCTTCAAAGGAATGTTTAACAGCGCAGAGGGAGAGACTCGATGCCTACAATCACTACCACGGACGGCGTAAACATCTTCTACAAGGACTGGGGCTCAGGCCAGCCGATCGTTTTCAGCCACGGCTGGCCGCTGTCGGCGGACGATTGGGACGCCCAGATGACCTTCTTCCTTCGCCAGGGCTACCGGGTGATCGCCCACGACCGGCGCGGCCACGGCCGATCCGACCAGCCCGGCACCGGCAACGACATGGACCACTGGGTTGCCGACCTCGCGGCCCTGACCGAGCACCTCAACCTGCGCGACGCGATCCACATCGGCCACTCCACAGGTGGCGGTGAGGTGGCTCGCTATGTCGCTCGCCACCCGGAGCGCGTCTCGAAGGCGGTACTGGTCGCTTCCCTGACGCCGAACATGTACCGGAGCGAGGAAAACCCGTCCGGTCAGCCGCCGGAGTGGTTCGATGCGATCCGAGCGGGCGTGCTGGGCAACCGGTCGCAGTTCTTCCGGTTCGTCCCTGAGAACCCGTTCTACGGTTACAACCTCGACGGGGCCGAGCCTTCGGAGGCGATCATTGCGAACTGGTGGCGCCAGGGCATGGCCGGTGGTGCCCTGGCTCACTACGCGACTGTCGACTCTTGGCTGGAAGATTATACCGAAGACCTCAAGAAGATCACCGTGCCGGTGCTGGTGATGCATGGCGAGGCCGATCAAGTCGTCCCCTTCGCAAGTTCCGTGCCGCGTGCGGTCGACCTGCTCAAGAACGGGTCGCTGAAGACCTACCCGGGCTACCCCCATGGCATGCTGACCACACATGCAGATGTCCTCAACCCCGACCTGCTCTCGTTCATCAGGTCTTGACGACATCGACCGGACCGCGGCCTTCATCCAACGTCGGCCGGACGATCTGTCACCCGGCAGTGCCGGGTGACACCTGTTGGTGCTGGTACGTGGAGCGTCCCCGGAGGGTGCTTCCGACAGTGGCAATTTGCTTGGCGCGTAGTGAAAGATGCAACTTGTCGCGCTTAAATTTTTCGTTGCGGTGGCCGATTACTCCACCGGCCGAAATGGCTCGGCGTCTCGGCTTCGACATCTGGGAATTAAGAGCGGGGGGATGTCCGTCGATTTAATGTCGGAAGTACCACCGGCTTCCGAAGTGCTCATTATAGGCGCTCAGCTCGATGGCAGCTTTTGGAACACTGACCATAGTGTCTGAACGGCTGAAATGAGGCGCAAAGCGGTCATGAATGCAGAGAGCGCCAACGGCAGCTGAGAGCCATCAGCAGTCATTGGTGCCACTTGTGACGTGACGGAATACCAGAAAGTTCCAGCAGCCCCGGGCAATCCTTCGCGCCGCCGAACATTGCGTCTGTCCGCCGACTTTCCTTGAGCCTCAGATCTTCCTGAACGTCAGATAGGCCGAAGAGCGGCCCTCGCGCCGGGCCTTGGTCTCGTAGCGCGTGCTCGGCCAGCCCGCATAGGGGGTGAGCCAATCCGCTGCATTCTCGGCCACCCAGTCGAAGCCGCCATGGTCGCGGCATTTGAGCAGCGTCCAGTTCACATAGGTGTCGATGTCGGAGGCGAAGCAGAACAGGCCGCCGGGCTTCAGCACGCGATGAAAGCGGTCGAGATTGGTCTTCGAGACGAAGCGCCGCTTCCAGTGCTTCCGCTTCGGCCAGGGATCGGGATAGAGCAGATCGATCTGATCGAGCGAGGCGTCCGGCAGCCAGTCGAGCAGCTGTGTCGCGTCGTCATTATAAACGCGGATATTGGACGTGCCGGTCTCGCCGATGCGCGACAGCAGCTTCTGCATGGAATTGACGAAGGGCTCGACGCCGATGAAGCCGGTCGACGGCGTCTCCAGGGCGCGGTGGATCAGATGTTCGCCGCCGCCGAAACCGATTTCCAGCCGCAAGCGCTCGACCGGAACCGGGAAGAGGGACGTCAGCGGCGCCGGGGGCGCCGCCGAGAGATCGATCAGGAATGCCGGCAGCAGGCTGTTCAGCGTCTCGGCCTGCTGTTCGCGCAGAGCCTTGCCTTTGCGGCGACCGAAAAAGGCTTCGGTCGCCCGGCCGCGACGTTCCATATCCGTCATGCTTTATCTCAGGCCTTTACGCTTTCCTTGAGCGCCTTCACGAGGTCGGTGCGCTCCCAGGAGAACGAGCCGTCGCGGCCGGCCTTGCGGCCGAAATGGCCGTAAGCGGAGGTCTTGGCGTAGATCGGCTTGTTGAGGTCGAGATGGCGGCGGATACCGGTCGGCGAAAGGTCCATGTTCTTGCGGATCGCTGCCTCGATCTGATCCTCGGTAACCTTGCCGGTGCCGTGCAGGTCGACATAGATCGACAGCGGCTGGGCGACGCCGATCGCGTAGGAGATCTGGATCGTGCAGCGGTCGGCAAGGCCGGCGGCGACGACGTTCTTGGCAAGGTAACGGGCGGCATAGGCGGCCGAACGGTCGACCTTCGTCGTGTCCTTGCCGGAGAATGCGCCGCCGCCATGCGGAGCGGCACCGCCGTAGGTGTCGACGATGATCTTGCGGCCGGTGAGGCCCGCATCGCCGTCCGGTCCGCCGATGACGAACTTGCCGGTCGGATTGATGTACCACTTGCAATCGTCAGCGATCTTCAGCTCGCCCAGCGCTTCGCGGATATAGGGCTCGACGACGGCGCGAACCTTGTTCGAATCCCAGCTCTCGTCAAGATGCTGGGTCGACAGCACGATCGAGGTTGCTTCCGACGGCTTGCCGTCGACGTAGCGCACGGTCACCTGGCTCTTGGCGTCGGGGCCGAGCTTGGCGACTTCGCCGTCGCCCTTCTTGCGGGCGACTGCCAGCAGCTGCAGGATCTTGTGGGAATAATAGATCGGGGCCGGCATCAGGTCCGGCGTTTCGCGGCAGGCGTAACCGAACATGATGCCCTGGTCGCCGGCGCCCTCGTCGCCCTGCTGGTCGGCGGCGCTGTCGACGCCCTGCGCGATGTCGGCCGACTGCGAATGCAGCAGCACGTCGATCTTGGCCTTCTTCCAATGGAAGCCGTCCTGCTCGTAGCCGATATCCTTGATGGCGCGGCGCGCGGCGGCCTTGAACTTCGACGGGTTGATGACGTCCTTGCCGTCCTTGTCCTTCTTCATCAGGCTCGGCGGCAGGCGGACTTCGCCGGCGATGACGACGCGGTTGGTCGTCGCCAGCGTTTCGCAGGCAATGCGCACGCCCCACGGATTGACGCCGGTCTTGGCCGCTTCGCGGTAGACCAGATCGACGATCTCGTCGGAGATGCGGTCACAGACTTTGTCCGGATGACCCTCGGCAACAGATTCGCTGGTAAAGAGATAATTCGCGCGCATTTCGGGATTCCCCTCAAAGAATAAAAGCCAGCTAGTAGGTACTCAGTTCGAGGCTTGATGACAAGCGCAGAAGGACATAAATATATCTTTATATCTGCGGCAAAGTGACAAATTTTGCCCCAAAAACGCAGAAAAGGCGGCCTTTCGACCGCCTTTCGAATTCCACGCCTGATGTGGTTCAGTCGGCGTCGGCTTCAGCCGCAAGCGCCTTCACCAGCTCCACGACCTTGCGGCGAACCTTGGGATCGGAAATCTTGACGAAGGCGCGGTTGAGCTGCAGGCCTTCCGAGGAAGACAGGAAATCGACGACGTAATTCGAGCTGGAGGCCTCGGCCATGCCGCCCATGGAGCCGGTATGTTCGCCGGGCGCGTCCTCGAAGAAAAAGGAAACCGGAACATTGAGAATGTTCGAGATGTTCTGCAGGCGGCTTGCGCCGACGCGGTTGGTTCCCTTCTCGTATTTCTGGATCTGCTGGAATGTAATGCCGAGACTTTCGCCCAGTTTCTCCTGGCTCATGCCAAGCATCGTTCGGCGGAGACGAATACGGCTGCCAACGTGGATGTCGATGGGATTTGGCTTCTTCTTGTTTTCAATCATGGTCGTGCCCTAGCTAAGAATTTCAACTGTTTCTAACCGGCATGCCCCTGATCCATCCCAAAACGCCACGTTGCAGGCGGTAAGAACCCACCTTCAAACATACGCTAAGAACGCCGATTGTCATCACTATGCAATTTTAGGGGTTTTTGGTCAATTCAACCCGGAAATAAAACCTCTACGAGAAATTAGCGCAATCAAAATGAGCAGCGACTCGGTCAACCAGAAGTATGTTTGCCGGGGGATTGGCGTTCCGTCCCCTTCGCCGAGCCTATCAAGAGTTGCATCGATAAAGCCGGTTTGCTCGAGATCGAGACCGGCGATAATTTCCCCATGTGCGTTCACCAGCGCCGAAATGCCGCTATTGGCATCACGAATCAACGGCAGGCCGGTTTCGACAGCCCGGACCCGCGCCTGCTGGAAATGCTGATAGGGTCCGGGTGTCGCGCCGAACCAGGCATCATTGGTGATATTGAGGATCGCATTGGCGTCTTTGATGTCGCCGGTCATTTCATCGGGGAAAATAATCTCGTAGCAGATCAGCGGATAGAGATTGAGCCCGCCGGGCAGCGCCAGCAGGTGCCGGCTTGCCGCGGCCGAAAATCCTCCCGGTATCTCGACGACATTCTGGATGCCGAATTCGGTGAGCACGTCCTCGAACGGCAGATATTCGCCGAAGGGCACCAGATGCACCTTGTCGGAGGCGGCGATGATCTGGCCGCGGCCGTCGATCACGTAGATGGAATTATAGTAGCGCGCAGGCGTGCCCGGTCCCATCTCCTCGGCGCGGACGGCGCCGGCGATCAGGATCTGGTTGTCGTCGAGCGTATCGGCGATCCGCGTCAGCGCATCCTGATTGTCTGTCAGGATGAAGGGGATCGAGGTTTCCGGCCAGACGATGATGTCGGGCTTGCGTCCGCCATTCCTCGGCGCTTCGGCCGACAGCTTCAGATGCGTCTCGAAGATCGCATTGCGGTCGGCGTCGTTGTCCATCTTCGCCGCCTGATCGATATCAGGCTGCACCAGCCGCACCACCGGCCGCTTGTCCTCGGGCAAGGCTTCCGGCCGCGGCGCGAGATGGAGGGCATAGGCCCCGTAACCGAGATGGGCGGCAAACAGCGCCACGGCGAGCGCGATGCCGCCGCGTGCATCTTGGCGTGTCCCGGCAAGCGCCGGGGCGGAAAAGATGAAGACGGCAAGCGCCGTCACCCCCATCGCCCCGATCACATGCGCCGACTGCATCATCAGCGGAACGGGCATCATGCCGTAGCCGATGGCGTTCCAGGGAAAGCCGGTGAGGATCACGCTTCGCAGCCATTCCATCAGCCCGAAGCCGGCCGCCAGCGCGGCGATCCGCCCCATGCCATCCGACCAGAAGATGCGGGCAAGGGCGGTCGCCAGCCCGTAGAAGATCGCCAGACAGGCCGGCAGCCCGAGGATGGCTAAGGGCAGCGCCCAGGCGAATTCCTCCTGATCGACCAGCAGCGCATGGCCGAGCCACCACAGGCCCGCGACGAAATAGCCGAAGCCGAACAGCCAGCCGGTTGCAAATGCCGGCCACAGCCTGCCGACCAAGCCGCTTTCAGGCGAAGCCGCCACCCCGTCGATCAGCCAGACGAGCAGCGCGAAGGAGATGAACATTGCCGCGAAAAAGCCGATGGGCGGCAGCGCCAGAACCGCAAATGCTCCGGCGGCGATGGCCAGCAGCGACCGTTTGAAACCCCAGACGAGGATAACCCTGTCCGCAAGCCGCTCCATGCGCACTCCCATCAAACCGCGAATCAACCCGTTCGCAGTCTTTCAAAAAAGCGGCTCTTTGTCCTGTTAATGGATGTTAATGCATGTCGCCCGGAGATGTGCGGCGGTGCCGGGACAACGACAGGCACAAAAACCAACAACTGAAGGGCATCGCATCAATCAAATGGAATGCGACGCTCCAACCTTCACGCATCGTGCTTTCCGAAAATCGATTCCAATTTTCGGGCCGAAGCGCTAGTTGGCAGCCGATTCCGCCGGCCGGTCGTCGCCGGTCTCGGAGCCGGGAGTGGAGTCGCCATCCGCCTTGGCGCGGCGGCGCATCGCATGGCGCTTGCGGGTGATACGCAGCCGCTTGATGCGGCGCGGATCGGCGTCGAGAATATGGAATTCGAAGCCGGGCAATGCCTGGACGACCTCGCCGCGCACCGGGATGCGGCCGAGCGCCGAGAAGATCAGCCCGCCCAGCGTATCGACCTCGTCGACCTGCTCGCTGATGTCGAAATCCGGCCCGATCGCTTCGGCGATCTCTTCCAGTTCGACACGAGCATCGGCGATGAAGACGTCTTCGGCGACGCGCTTGAACATCACCTCTTCGTCGTCATGTTCGTCGTCGATGTCGCCGACCACCATTTCGACGATGTCCTCGTGCGAGGCGAGCCCGTCGGTGCCGCCATATTCGTCGATGACCAGCGCCATCTGGGTGCGGTTCACCTGCATGCGGCGCAACAGGTCGGACGCCAGCATCGACGGCGGCACGAACAGGATCTTGCGGATGATGCCGGCCTCGGCCAGCGTCTTCTGCAGGTCGACGCGGGCGAGATCGAAATTTGGCTTGGCCGAACGCGTGGGCTTCTGGATGTTCTCAGGCGCAACCTCGATCGCCGGTACGCCAGCGGCCGGTTTCGCCGGGCCGCGGCGCTTGTTGCGCGCCTGCTTGGCGACATAGGAGAGCAGGTCGCGGATATGCACCATGCCGCGCGGATCGTCGAGCGTATCGGCATAGACGGGCATGCGCGAGCGGCCGGATTCCTCGAACAGGATCATCAATTCGCCGATGGTGATGTTCTGGTCGACCGCCTCGATATCGGCGCGCGGCACCATCACGTCGGCGACGCGCACCTCGCGGAAGCGCAGGATATTGTGCAGCATCGCCCGTTCGTCGGGCGAAAAGGCGTCGTCGCCGGCCGCATCGGTCATCAGCGCGTCGGCGAGATCCTCGCGCAGTCGCGAGCCCTGCTGCGGGCGAAGGATGCGCGCGGCGCGCGACCAGAAGGATTGGGATCGGCCGGATGGCCGACTACTACTGCCCGCCTCGTCCGAAGAGGAGGATGGCTCGGAGTCCTTGGCGTCTGCCGCCGGCTTCGTCGTAAAGTCGCTCATGGTTCCATTTTAAGGTCTTGACCCTCGTAGGGATCAGATAGGCCGAGCTGCGCCAAAATGCGAGTCTCCAGCCCCTCCATAATTTCGGCTTCAGCACTATTCATATGGTCGTAGCCGAGAAGATGCAAGAAACCGTGCACCAGAAGATGGGTCAGGTGGTCGTCGAAACTCTTTTCGAGCTCGTGGGCTTCCCGCTCCACCGTCTCCCGGGCGATGATGATGTCGCCGAGCATCGGACCGGGCATTTTGCCGGGCTGCACCGGAAAGGCCGGAAACGACAGCACATTGGTCGCCTTGTCCTTGCCGCGCCATTCGGCGTTGATGTCCTGGATCGAGGCATCGTCGGTAAAGACGAGCGAAACCTCGGGCGGCATCTTGGGGAAGGGCTGCTTCTCGCTGTCGCGGAGATAGATTGCCGCAGCGCTGAGCACGCGTTCGCAAAACGACAGCAGCGTCTCCTCGCCGGGCCAGCCGATATCCTCGACGCTGATCTGGATGTCGAGTTCGGCCATCAGTCCTGCCGGCTGACGTCTTCGGCTTCGACGGCATAGGTGGAATCATAGGCCCTGACGATGCGCCCGACCAGCGGATGGCGCACGACATCGGTATCCTTGAAGCGCACGATCGAGATGCCCTCGACGCCGTTCAGAAGCTGCAGCGCCTCGACGAGGCCGGATTTGACACCGCGCGGCAGGTCGATCTGGCTCGGGTCGCCGGTGACGATCATGCGCGCATTTTCGCCGAGACGCGTCAGGAACATCTTCATCTGCATCGATGTCGTGTTCTGCGCTTCGTCGAGGATGATGGCGGCGTTGGCCAGCGTCCGGCCGCGCATGAAAGCGAGCGGCGCGATTTCGATGACGCCGGCGGTGATCGCCCGATCGACCTTGTCGGCCGGGATCATGTCATAGAGCGCATCATAGAGCGGGCGAAGATAGGGATCGACCTTTTCTTTCATGTCGCCGGGCAGGAAGCCGAGGCGCTCGCCGGCTTCGACCGCCGGACGCGACAGGATGATCTTTTCGACCGCCCCGCGCTCCAGGAGCTGGGCGGCATGGGCGACGGCGAGATAGGTCTTGCCGGTGCCGGCCGGGCCGACGCCGAAGACCAGCTCGGCACGCTCCAGCGCCCTGATATAGGCGTCCTGGGTCGGGGTGCGGGCGATGATCGTTTTCTTGCGGGTGGAAACCTGTGCCATCGTCAGCTTTGCCTTGCGCTCCATTGTGGGCAGGCTGAGCTGATCGTCGGCGGCGACCGCCATGCGGATTGCGCCCTCGACATCGGATCTTTCCACGCTGCCGCCTTTCTGAAGCTTTTCATAGAGATAGTCGAGCGTGCGCCGCGCCTGGTTGGTGGTCACGATATCGCCTGTGATGACGACCGAATTGCCCCGCGCCCGCGCATCGATATTGAGCCGTTCCTCGAGCAGCTTGAGGTTCTGGTCGAATTGACCGAAGAGCTCGCTAGCGAAGCGGTTGTTCTCGAACGTCAGGACGAAGTGATTGGTATCGCTCGGCGTGCGGGGGTGGCGCGGTGAAGAAGAAACCAATTCTTGTCCGTTCAAGCGGTCGGGCTCCTTGGGTTAAACCGCAGCCTCTGCGCGTTCGGCAAACAGGCTGTTCGTTCCGGTTCCGGTGATTCGCACTTTAATAATGTCACCGATTTGCGATGCTTTTGCATCAACATTCACGGATTGAAGCCAGGGAGAACGTCCGATCAGTTGTTCCGGCATGCGACCGGGCTTTTCGAGCAACAGGTCGATCTCTTTGCCGATGCAGGATTCGGCAAATTCCTGCTGCTGCTTCAGGAGAAGCGTTTGCAGGCGTTCCAGCCGTTCTGCCTTGATCTCTTCCGGCACCTGGTCCTTCAGTTCCGCGCCGGGAGTGCCCGGCCGTGTCGAGTATTTGAACGAGAAGGCCTGTGCATAACGAACCTCCTCCACAAGCCTGAGTGTATCCTCAAAATCCTTGTCTGTCTCCCCCGGAAAGCCGGTGATGAAATCGCCAGACAGGGCGATGTCGGGCCGCACCGTGCGGATGCGCTCGATCAGCGTCAGATATTCGGCCGCCGTGTGGCGTCGGTTCATCGCTTTCAAGATACGGTCCGACCCCGATTGCACCGGCAGGTGCAGATAGGGCATCAGCGCTCTCAAGTCGCGATGGGCGTCGATCAGCCGGTCGTCCATGTCGCGTGGATGGCTGGTGGTATAGCGCAGCCGCGCCAGGCCGGGGATCTCGGCAAGGCGGTAGAGCAGGTCGCCGAGGCTCCACGCCTCGCCACCCGGCCCGGCGCCGTGCCAGGCATTGACGTTCTGCCCGAGCAGGGTGATCTCGCGCACCCCGCCCTCGACGAGCTTTTCAGCTTCCTCGACGATCTGGGAAACCGGCCGCGACACTTCCGAGCCGCGCGTATAGGGCACGACGCAGAACGTGCAGAACTTGTCGCAGCCCTCTTGCACCGTCAGGAAAGCGGTGACGCCGCGGGCGCGGATTTTTCGGCTCTCTGCGATCGGCAGATGCTCGAACTTGTCCTCGATCGCATATTCCGTATCGACGACGCGTTGACCCTGCTTGGCCCGGCGCAGCGCCTCCGGCAGGCGGTGATAGGTCTGCGGGCCGATGACGACGTCGACGGCAGGCGCCCGGCGCAGGATCTCCTCGCCTTCGGCCTGGGCGACGCAGCCGGCAACGCCGATCATCATCTCCCGGCCATCCGCCGCCTTCTTCTTTTTCATCTCGCGCAGCCGCCCGAGCGCCGAATAGACCTTCTCGGCCGCCTTCTCTCTGATGTGACAGGTGTTGAGCAGAACGAGGTCCGCCTCTTCCATGTCTTCGGTCGGCTCATAGCCGTCACGGGCGAGCGCATCGCTCATGCGCGTCGAATCGTAGACGTTCATCTGGCAGCCATAGGTCTTGATGAAGACCTTGCGGCTGTTGCTGCCGTCGGGGATTGCCTCCGGGGCCTGGAGAAGGGCGCTGTCCTGTGTCATGGCGCGCTATTTAGTGGTTTTTGCCGCCCGAGAAAATCGAAATCTTGTTTCAGGAGATTTCCCTCCCGCGCAGGCGGCTGTTCAGGAGGTTGCGGATGCGCAAGGCGATCGTCGCGCTCACCTCCTTGCGATTGGTCTCGGTGCGGTAATCCACCGCCTCGCCGAAGGAAACCTCGGCGTCGATGGCGCCGCATCGGACGATATCGAGGAGATGCGGCAGGAGTTCGATATCACCCGGCCAGGCGGCGAGCGGCCTGTGATAGCGGCCCATGGCGATACCGTGCACGCGGGTATAGGCAACCGCCACCGGCTGCACCACGACGGTTCCCGTTGGCGAATAGGGCACGGCCATCGCGGCGGCGCCGAACAGCGAAGACTTGACCTCCAGCAGCCGGTTGCCGTCCGAGGTCGTGCCCTCGGGGAAGAGCACGACGATCTCGCCGTCGGCCATGCGCCCGGCGATCTCGTTTGCCTGGTGACCGGTCTTGCGCCTCTCCTCGCGCACGACGAAGACGCTCTTCTGCAGCTTGGCGAGCGTGCCGAAGATCGGCCAGTCGCGCACCTCGATCTTGGCGATGAAGGCGACGTCGGCAACGGCCGACATCACCATGATATCCATCCAGGACGAATGGTTGGAACAGAGCATCAGCGGCCGGCGGTCTTCCAGCCTGCCGGTCACGCGGACGCGGATGCCGAGGCAATAGCAGACGATGCGGTGCCAGATGCGCGGGAGCCTGCGGCGCAGCCGCCAGTCGAAATAGAGCGCCAGCAGCTGCAGCGGCATCAGCACGATGCTGGCCGCGAGAATGACGACAGCGGCCAAGGCGATGCGCAGCCAGGCGATCAAATGCTGGTCTCCCGGGCTGCCATTGCTTCAGAGGTCTTCCTTCTTCAACGGAACGCCGTAGAGCTCCAGACGATGGTCGACCAGCCGGAACCCATGCTCGCGGGCAATACGCTCCTGCAGCGCCTCGATCTCGGGCGAACGGAATTCGATCACCGTGCCGGTCTTCAGGTCGATCAGGTGGTCGTGATGTTCTTCCGGCACCGTTTCGTAGCGCGAGCGCCCGTCGCGGAAATCGTGGCGGGCGATGATGCCCGCGTCCTCGAACAGTTTCACGGTGCGGTAGACGGTCGAGATCGAGATCTTCGCATCGACCTTCACCGAGCGGCGGTAGAGTTCTTCGACGTCGGGATGGTCTTCCGAGTCTTCCAGGATGCGCGCGATCACGCGGCGCTGCTCGGTCATGCGCATGCCGCGTTCGGTGCAAAGCTCCTCAAGGGTCTTGGCTACATCAGACATGGCCCGCCTTTAAAGAAATTCGTGTTTCGACAACGCCGCACGGCGTTCGCGCCGGCCTGCATGTCATCTCGCTGACAGGGAACTACCGAAGAACGCGCTTCATGACAAGCGCCGTGGAGAGGGCGCCGTTTTCCTGCTTGTAGTAACCTTGGCGCTCGCCGACTTTTTCGAAGCCGAGCTTGCGGTAGAGGCCAAGCGCTGCGGTATTGCCGTTGTCGACCTCGAGAAACATGCTCTCGCCGCCGCGGGCGCGCGCCTCGCGCATCGCCGCCTGCATCAGCCGCCAGCCAAGCCCGGCGCGGGCGACCTTCGCCTGCACGGCGATCGTCAGGATCTCCGCCTCGCCGGCGACATGGCGGGCAAGAATGAACCCCGGAAGCGGCTTTTTCAGGATGGCGTTGGTCTGGCGCGCGACGAAGCCGAACACGGTGTCCTGCATCAGCAGGCCGTGAAATTCACCGTCGCCCCAGGGCCGGGCGAAGCGCTCGCCGTGCAGGATGGCGACATCGCGGCAATCCTCGCGCTCCATGGCGATGATTTCGAATTCCGGTTTCAGCGTCAGATAGGCTTCCAGCATCGTCATACTCGTCGGGCAATCGCATACCCGGCCTGCGGCTTGGCATCGGGTCCGCGCAGATAAAGGGGCTTCGGCTTTCCGGAATCGGGGGAGGCGGCAGCACCGAGGCGCGCCACCACGGAGATCGGGAATCGGTTGGCGTGATCGCCGCCGGCATCCGCCTTCAGCAGCGGTGTTGCCGAACCGGTGATCTCGCCGTCGAAGCCGGCGGCAAAAGCCTGGGCCTCCCCAATGCTGACCGCCCGGGGGGCGTCGAGCGGAGAACCGTCGGCTGCAAAGGATTGGAGATAGATTTCGTCCCGCTTGGCGTCCATTGCCGCGAGCACCGCGCGATCAGGCGTCTTGTCGCGCTGGGCAGCGGCCATGACTTCGAGCGTGGTAACGCCGACGGCCGGCACATTGAGGGAAAGCGCAAAACCGCGGGCTGCGGCAACACCGACGCGGATACCGGTAAAGGAGCCGGGACCGATGGTGACGGCAAGCCGGTCGATATCAGAAAGGGCAAGTCCCGCCTGATCCAGCGCGCGATCGACGATACCAATCAGATGTTCAGCATGCCCCTTGCCGATCATGTCCGATGCCTCCCCCAGCATCGTATTCCTGCCGCTGTCGTAGACGCCGGCAGCGCAATCTACACCTGCCGTGTCGAGCGCCAGAATGATCATGCCATCAATTTCCGAATAAACCAGTGTCGCCTATCGATAAATTCGCCTGGCCGAACCTGAGATGAACGACAGGGACGAATTCAAGATTTTTAAGCGGCAATCACTTCCTGCACTTCCGGAACGAAATGGCGCAGCAGGTTCTGCACGCCGTGCTTCAGCGTTGCCGTCGAGGATGGGCAGCCGGCGCAAGAACCCTTCATGTTCAAATAGACCTTGCCGTCCTTGAAGCCGCGGAAGGTGATGTCGCCGCCGTCCTGGGCAACGGCCGGGCGCACGCGGGTCTCCAGAAGCTCCTTGATGGTCAGCACGATCGATTCATCGCCTTCGTCGAAGAATTCGTCGCCGGCATCGGCGTCTTCGGAGAGGATGGAGGCATCGCCCATAACCGGCTTGCCGGACATGAAGTGCTCCATGATCGAGCCCAATATAGCCGGCTTAAGATGCTGCCATTCGGCATTGTCCTTGGAGACGGATATGAAATCATAGCCGAAATAGACGCCGGTGACGCCGGGGATTTCGAACAGGCGGGCGGCGAGCGGCGACGCTTCAGCTTCTTGCGCGCTGCGGAACTCGGCCGTGCCGTTTTCCATCACCACCTTGCCCGGCAGGAACTTCTGCGTGGCGGGGTTCGGCGTGGCTTCGGTCTGAATGAACATCTGGTTCTCCATGCGGACGGCCCGTCGGCTCCGCCGTCTTTAGAATTCTTCAAAAGAAGATAAGCCCATTGCCTGAGCTAATCAAGAGACTTGTACTCAAGAAAAGCTAGCAGAGGGCGTCGATTTCCTCGTTGGTCAGCGTATCCGGCAGCACGGTGACCGGGATCGGAAAGGCGGCGGCGCGGCCGGCGACCGACGAGACCAGCGGCCCCGGGCCTTCCTTGGCCGAACCGGCGGCCAGGACCAGGATCGCCACGTCGCGGTCTTCCTCGATCACGGTATTGATCTGTTCGGCCGCACTGCCCTCGCGGATGACGATCTCGGGCTCGATACCGATCGTTTCGCGCACGATCTGGGCGATCTTGGCAACGACCGCCTCGGCCTCCTCGCGCGCTTCCGCCCGCATGATCTCCTCGACTCCAAGCCATTGCTGGAAATCCCCGTCGGGGATGACGTAGAGCAGCACCAGCCCGCCATTGGAATTCTTCGCGCGCCGGCCGGCATAATGAACGGCGCGTTGGCATTCGGGTGTACCGTCGATCACCGCCATGAATTTGCGGCGATGACCTTCGAGCCGTGAGAGTCGTTTCGATACCATGGCGCGGACTCTGACACCCGAAGCGGGAAATTTGCAAGCCCAGTTTTTGCCCTGATGTCCGAGAACAAAATCCTCTTCTCCCGCGGCGGGGAGAAGAGGAGATCTATCTCAGTAGAGGAAGCCGATGACGTCGCGCACCTGGCGCATCGTCACCTCGGCGCGTGCCCTGGCGCGCTCGCCGCCCTGGCGCAGGATCGCGTCGATATGGCTGGTGTCGTCCATCAGCCGGCGCATTTCGCCGGTGATCGGCGCCAGCACCTGGATGGCGAGGTCGACCAGCGCCGGCTTGAAGACGGAGAATTGCTGGCCGCCGAATTCGGCCAGCACATCCGCCTTCGACTTGTCGGCAAGTGCGGCATAGATCGCCACCAGATTGTCGGCTTCCGGACGGCCCTGCAGCCCGTCGACCTCGCTCGGCAAACCGTCCGGATCGGTCTTTGCCTTGCGGATCTTCTTCGAGATCGCGTCCTCGTCGTCCATCAGGTTGATGCGCGACAGGTCGGAAGGATCGGATTTCGACATTTTCTTGGTGCCGTCGCGCAGCGACATGACCCGCGGCGCCGGTCCGCCGATCAGCGGCTCGACCATCGGGAAATAGGCGTGCACCGGCTCGTTGCCGACGGTGATGTCGATGCCGTAGTCGGTCCTGCCGATATGCTCGGCATAATCGAGGTTGAACTTCATCGCGATGTCGCGGGCAAGCTCCAGATGCTGCTTCTGGTCCTCACCGACTGGCACATGGGTGGCGCGATAGACGAGAATGTCGGCCGCCATCAGGCTCGGATAGGCGTAAAGCCCGAGCGAGGCCTGCTCGCGGTCCTTGCCGGCCTTATCCTTGAACTGCGTCATGCGGTTCATCCAGCCGATGCGGGCGACGCAGTTGAAGATCCAGGCGAGTTCGGCATGCTGCGGCACGGCCGACTGGTTGAAGACGATATGTTTTTCCGGATCGATGCCGGCGGCGATGAAGGCGGCGGCGATCGAGCGCGTCTGGCTCGGCATGTCCTCATGCACGAGCTGGGCGGTGAGCGCATGCATGTCGACGACGCAATAGATGCAGTCATTGCCTTCCTGCAGCGCCACGAACCGGCGGATCGCGCCGAGATAATTGCCGAGATGCAGATTGCCGGTCGGCTGCACGCCGGAGAATACGAGTTTCTTGAATTCGCTCATGTCGTCCTCAATAGGCTGGTGGAGGGCCCACAGCGCCGCGCGTCTTTTCAGGCGCGCAAAGGACGCTGTAACAGTTCAAATTGCTGCGTTATGCGGCAGGGTTTTCACCCATGTTGCTAACGCCGCGGCTTATGCACGGCCGCCCGGTCGCAATCAAGGGGTTCAGGCCGCGTGATGCTGGATCAGATCGAAGGTGTTGCCGTAGGGATCCGCAAAGACCGCGACCGTGCCGTAGAGCTCATGGCGCGGCGCCTCCAGAAAACGCACGCCGGCGGCCAGCATCGCGGCATGGTCGCGCATGAAATCGTCGGTCTTCAGAAAGAAGCCGACACGCCCGCCCGTTTGATTGCCGATTGCCGCCCGCTGCGCCGCATTTGCCGCCTGCGCCAGCAGAAACGCCGCTCCGTCTTCGCCCTTGGGCTTCACCACCACCCAACGTTTGCCCTCTGGCTGTCGCTCATCCTGCAGGCAGTCGAAGCCGAGGGCATCGCAATAAAAGGTCTTGGCGCGGTCGTAGTCGTCGACCACGAGGGTGACGAGGAAAAGCGACTGGATCGTCATGTCTATCTCCCGATTGAGACGTTTATTCCATTTTGGATCGGAAATATCCGTTATTTTAAGCCGAATTGATCAAGCTATTTACTCACAATTGAGTATATAATTTCACAGAAAAGCTTTTTTTGAACTGAAAATCCTCCGCCTGATGCCGGTGCCGTTGGGGTCGCCGGATAGCCGATCGGAGCGACCATGCAGAACGCAACTTTGCTCGCCATGGCAGGCCTTTTCGCCCTACAATCAGCAACGGGTGCTGTCGGTCAAGAGATCAAAAGGCACGCCGTCCATCTTCCCCAACATGAGGCGCGCACCGCCTACACCGTGCAGACCGTCAGCGTCCGGGCCGGCTGCTTTCCCGAACGGCTGCGGGCGATCCTGTCGCATATTGCCGCAAAGACCGGGCGACGCCCGGTAATAACCTCTGGCCACAGACCGCATCCCCGCCGCCATGGCTCCCTACATGGGAAATGCCTGGCGGCCGATATCAGGATGCCCGGTCTCTCGGAACGCACCATCATCGCGGCGGCAAGAAGTGCGCCCGGCATCGGCGGCATCGGCACCTATTGCAATGGCATCGTCCATGTCGACGTCGGACCGCAAAGGCGCTGGGTCGACTGCTAGAGCGCCGTGCGTCCTTTCGGACGCACAAAGGACGCTCTAACACTTTCAATCTTCGCATCGCGCTTTCCGAAAATCGATTCCGATTTTCGGGCCGATGCGCTACAGCGCGATTACGCGTCTTCTGCCGGGGCCGGCTTGCGGTTCAGATTGCGCCTTATCATGCCGAGATCCGCCCCGCCGATCAGGAAGGCGGCGGCGAAATAGACCAGCATGGCGATCGCAATCAGCAGTCCGAGGGCGCCGATCTTGGTGAGAAGCGGCGCGCCGGAGGCGAGCCACGGCGCCCAATATTGCTTGAGGAAGACGATGGCCGCCCCCATGACGGCTGCGGCGACGACCAACAGGGCGGCGCGTTTTGCCAGCGCCCATTCCCATGTCAGATGGCCGCGGCGCAACAGCGTGGTGAACAGCAGCACGGTGCTGATCCAGCCGGCGGTGGCTTCGGCAACGGCGATGCCGGGCGCGCCCATATAGGGGAAGAGGGTCAGCGCCGTGGCGCAGTTGGTGGCGACTGCGATGGCCGAAAAGCGCATCGGCGTCTTGGTGTCCTCGCGGGCATAAAACCCCGGCTGCAGCGCCTTGATCAGCACGAAGGCCGGCAGGCCGATGCCGTAAATCGCCAGGATCGCGCCGACGACGGCGGTGTTTTCCTGATGGAAGGCGCCGCGCTCATAGAGCACGCGGATGATCTCGTCGGAGAGGATCCAGAGCGCGAAGGCGGCGGGAATCGTCAGGAACAGCACGAATTCGATCGAGCGGTTCTGCAGGTTTCCAGCCTCGCGCAAATTGCCGCCCTTCAGCGCCCGGGCAAGCTCCGGCAGAAGCACGACGCCGACGGCCACACCGACGACGCCGAGCGGCAGCTGGTAGATGCGGTCGGCATATTGCAGCGCTGCGATGGCGCCGTCGCGCGAGGAGGCGATCGCCTGGCCGATCAGCTGGTTGATCTGGGTGATGCCGCCGGTCACCGCGGCCGGCACCGCCAGGATCAGCAGCCGCTTGACGTTGGGCGTCATCTTCGGGAAGCGGAAGCCGATGCTCATGCCGGCCGCAAGCACGCCGACATAGACGACGGCGAGCTGCAGCACGCCGGCGGCAAGAACGCCCCAGGAGAGATACCAGGCCGTCGCCAGCGGATCGGCGCCGGTATAGAGCGCATAAAACAGCGCCCCGATCATCACCACGTTGAGGAAAACCGGCGCGATGGCGGCGGCGAAGAAATGATGCAGTGAATTCAGCATGCCGCTCATCATCGCCGTCAGCGACATGCACATCAGATAGGGAAACATCACCGCCGCCATGCGGATGGTGATCGAGAATTTGTCGGGATCGTCGGCAAAACCCGGCGCGATGACGAAGCGCACCAAGAGCGGCATGGCAAGCTCCATCACGATGGTGATGAGCAGCAGCACCGAAAACAACACGCCGAAGACTTCTTCCGAAAAGCGCTTGGCGCCCTCCGTGCCGTTCGCCTCGATCTCCTTGGCAAAGAGCGGCACGAAGGCGGCGTTGAAAGCGCCCTCGGCAAACAGCCGGCGGAAGAGGTTCGGAAAGCGGAAGGCGGCGTAGAAGACGTCGGCCATCGGTCCGGTGCCCAGCGCCGCCGCCATCAGCGTTTCACGGGCGAAGCCGAAGATGCGGCTGCCGAGGGTGGCGCCGCCGACGGTCGCGAATTTCTTGACGAGGCTCATGCGTTGGGGCTCATGCTCATATGGGGGAACCGGCTTTCTTTTCGGCGGAAGTCGGGGTCCGGGCGGTGGCGGCCGGCGCGATGATGCCGGAAGGCATGCGCTCGCGCAGCTCGTCTTCCTCCTCGGCCATGACCGCCTTCATCCGGGCGGTGATGTTGGCGCGCTTGCTGTCGCCGGAGATTTTCTGGCCGACCAGATCGGTGACGTAGAAGGTGTCGATCACCTTCTCGCCGAAGGTGGTGATGCGGGCCGACTGGATGTCGAGCGACAGATCGGAGAGCACGGCGGTGATTTCCGACAGCAATCCCGGCCGGTCGAGGCATTCGACCTCGATGACCGTGAACTTGTTCGACAGGCTGTTGGTGATGTTGACCGACGGCGGAATGACGAAGGCCTTGCTTTTCTTGCGGTTGCGCGTGCGCGTGGCGATGACCTCGGGCAGCCGCTTGCGGCCGGAAAGCACATCCTCGATCATCCGGCCGATCGTCGCGGCCCGGCGCAGCTCGTCGGCATCGTCGGGAAATTCGCGGCTGACATGGATGGTGTCGAGCGCCCGCCCGTCCGATGTCGTGAAGATCTGCGCGTCGACGATGTTGGCGCCGGCCGCGGCACAGGCGCCCGCGATGACGGCGAGCAGCCGCGGATGGTCGGGCGACAGCACGGTGATCTCGGTGATCGCATGGAAACTGTCGGTCCGCACCGTGGTGGCGAGCGCCTGGCCCGCTTTGTCGGCCTGACGGATGAAATTCGCGTGGCGAATCTGGTCTTCCAGCGGCACGGAGAGCAGATAGGGCTGGTAGTGCAGCTTCGTATAGGTGTTGCGGTCCTTCTGGCTCCAGTCGGCAAGGGCCGCATGCAGCGCCTCGGCGGCGGCATTGGCCCGCTCCTTGCGGGAAACCTCGGAAAAGCCGCCGGCGAGCAGCAATTCAGTTTCATAATAGAGGGTGCGCAGCAGCTGGCCCTTCCAGCCGTTCCAGACGCCCGGACCGACGGCGCGGATATCGCAGATCGTCAGGATCAACAGCATCTTCAGCCGCTCGAGCGACTGCACCCGGTCGGCGAAATCGGTGATCGTCTTGCGGTCGGTGAGGTCGCGGGTCTGCGCCACCATCGACATCGTCAGATGTTCCTCGATCAGCCAGACGACGATTTCGGTCTGCTTCTGCGACAGGGCGAAGCGGGCGCAGAGTTTGCGGGCGACGCGGGCGCCGGCGATCGAATGATCCTCCTGGCGGCCCTTGGCGATGTCGTGGAGAAGAACGGCGAGATAAAGCGCCTCGCGGTCCTCGATGCCCGAGATCAGCTTGTTGGCAAGCGGATGCAGCTCCTCGGCGCGCCCCTTGTCGATCTCGGAGAGAATGTCGACGGTGCGGATCAGATGTTCATCGACCGTATAGTGGTGATACATGTTGAACTGCATCATCGCGACGATCTTGCCGAATTCGGGGATGAAGCGGCCGAGCACGCCGGCCTCGTTCATGCGGCGCAGGATGAGCGCCGGATCGCGCTTCGACGTCAGGATCGACATGAACAGGCGGTTCGCCTCGTCGTTTTCCCGCAGGCTATTATCGATCAGGGCAAGCGACCGGGTGACGCGTTTCAGCGCGTCCGGATGGAATTCCAGCCCGTTGATGTCGGCGACGTGGAAGAGCCGGATGATGTTGACCGGATCGCGCTTGAAGACTTCCGGATCGGCGAGCGCAATGCGGCCGCGGTCTTCGACGAATTCGACGCTGCCGGCGATCTTGCGGTTGCGATGGGTGAAGCGGCTGATGACGCCGGTCAGGCCGGGGATCGTCTTCGCCTGCTGGTCTTCGAGCGCGGCGCAGAGGATGCGCGTGAGATCGCCGACATCCTTGGCGACCAGGAAATAGTGCTTCATGAAGCGCTCGACGGCCGAAAGGCCCGGGCGGGTGTGATAGCCGAAGGCTTCGGCGATCTCGCGCTGGATGTCGAAGGACAGGCGCTCCTCGGCCTTGCCGGTCAGGAAGTGCATATGGCAACGCACCGCCCAGAGAAAATCGTCGGCTTTCTCGAGCAGACGGTATTCGTGTTTGGACAGCACGCCGAGCTTGACCAGCTCCGCCTGGTCGCGCACGTGATAATAATATTTCGAGATCCAGAACAGCGTGTGCAGGTCGCGAAGCCCGCCCTTGCCTTCCTTGACATTCGGTTCGACGAGATAACGTGTGTCCCCGGCCTTGCGGTGGCGCTCGTCGCGCTCGGCAAGCTTGGCGGCGATGAATTCCGGGCCGGTGCCGGTGACGATCTCCTTGTCGAAGCGGGTCTCGAGTTCGGTTTCCAGCCGCTGCAGGCCGCAGATATAGCGCATCTCGAGGATAGCGGTGCGGATCGTCATGTCGGATTTAGAAAGCGCGATGCATTCCTCCACCGTGCGGGTGGCGTGGCCGACCTTGAAGCCCATGTCCCAGAGCACGTAGAGCATGAATTCGACCGCCTTGTGCGTCTCTTCGGCCGGTCTCGGCAGGAAGAGGAAGAGCAGGTCGATATCCGAACCCGGCGCCAGCGTGTCGCGGCCATAGCCGCCAACGGCGGTGACCGCGAACTTGTCCTTCTGCCGCGGAAAGATATGGGCGGTGGCAAAATTGTAGAGGACGGTGATGATCTGGTCTTGCAGCCAGGAAATCCGGTAGGCGCAATTGAGCCCACCGCCGTCGGCCAAGAGGGCGGCGCGCGCCTTCTGCCGGCCTTCCGCGCTCGCCTTTTTCAGCACCGCCAGAAGATCGGCGCGCAGGAGGTCGGGCCGGTTGCTGTTGGCCTCGGCAACGGCGTCGCACTGCTTCTGCAGCAATTCGACATCGAGGATATTGGAGAAATCGAGGTCGCGCATCGCTGTCGCCGGGGCGGTTTCCTGTTCATGCCGGACTGCCGGTTCACGGTCTGCCGCTTGTTTCGTCTGCATGCGCTATAGCCCCTTTGCCCGGCGATTGACACGGGCTTTCATACTGCAAGAACCTTTAAATTTGGCGAAATGGTGTTGGTTCACGGCAAGAGGCGAGGGCGCTTTGACGCAAGGCGCGGGCTTTTTGCGAAAACTTCAGCTGGCGGCCCGCGCATTCAGCAAATGCAGCACCTGGCGTGTCTCGCCCATGATCTCCTCGATCGTCTGCCTGTCGCATTCGCGATAACCCGCCTTGGCGATCGCGGAGCCGAGCTCGCAGATCACGGCGCAGCAGCGGGTGATTTTCAGCATGCCGATCGGCGAGGTCCAGCCACGCGCATTGCGGTCCTTATCGGCGCGCCGCATCGTGTCGAGCATGGAGCAGATGAGCGAGAGGCGCTCGGTTTCGCGAACCAGTTTTTCCATGAACATGGCGCGCCGCTCCTATTTCAGTTTCTTCTTGAGGTCGTAAAGTGCGTCCATTGCCTCGCGCGGCGTCATATCGTCAAGGCTCATCGCCTTCAGCGCCTCCTCGACCTTGGACGGGCCGCGGGCCGTGTCCTCGCGGCGCACCGCCACCTGGAAGAGCGGCAGGTCGTCGATCAGCTGGCTCGCCGGGTTTTTGCGGTCAGCATCTTCCAGACGGGTAAGCACGTCGCGGGCCCGCGCCACGACCGAGGCCGGCAGCCCGGCAAGGCGCGCGACCTGGATGCCGTAGGAGCGATCCGCCGCCCCCGGCCCGACCTCGTGCAGGAAGATGACGTCGCCGTCCCATTCCTTGACGCGCATCGTGGCGTTCGACAGCCGGCCAAGCTTTTCCGAAAGCACGGTCAGCTCATGGAAATGCGTGGCGAAGAGGCCGCGGCAGCGATTGACCTCATGCAGGTGTTCGACGGCCGCCCAGGCGATCGACAGGCCGTCAAAGGTGGCGGTGCCGCGGCCGATCTCGTCGAGGATGACGAGCGAACGGTCGCTCGCCTGGTTGAGGATCGCAGCCGTTTCCACCATCTCGACCATGAAGGTGGAGCGCCCGCGCGCCAGATCGTCGGAGGCGCCGACGCGGGAGAAAAGCCGGTCGACGATGCCGATATGGGCTGATGTCGCCGGCACGAAGGAGCCCATCTGCGCCAGGATAGCGATCAGCGCGTTCTGGCGCAGAAAGGTCGACTTGCCGCCCATGTTCGGGCCGGTCAAGAGCCAGATCGCCCCGTCCCGGTCGCCGGTCTTCGGCGACAGATCGCAATGATTGGCGACGAAGGGCCCGCCCGCCTGCCGCCGCAGCGCCTGCTCGACGACCGGATGGCGCCCGCCCTCGATGGCAAACATCTTCGAGCCGTCGACCTGCGGGCGGCAATAGGCCTGCTCTTCGGCGAGAAGCGCCAGGCCCGCGGCGACGTCGATGACGGCAAGCGCCTTCGCGCCCGATTTGATCGCCTCGGCTTCCGCAACCACGGCCGCCGTCATCCTGTCGAAGGCTGCAAGTTCGATCGAAAGCGCCCGGTCGGCGGCATTGGCGATGCGGCTTTCGAGATCGGCAAGTTCGGTGGTGGTGAAGCGCATCGCGCTCGCCATTGTCTGGCGGTGGATGAAGCGCGCCTTGGCCTCCGCCGTATCGGTCATCGGCGCAGCATTGCCGGCGGTGACCTCGATGAAATAGCCGAGGATATTGTTGTGCTTGATCTTCAGCGACCGGATGCCGGTTTCCTCGGCATATTGCAATTGCAGGCCGGCGATGACCCGGCGCGACTGGTCGCGCAGCGCCCGGACCTCGTCGAGTTCGGCGCTGGCGCCGTCGCGCAGAAAACCGCCGTCGCGTTTCAACAGCGGCAATTCATCGGCAAGCGTTTCGGCAAGCAGCTTTTCCAAGGCTGCGGGAAGCGCCTGCAGCCCGGACAATGCCTGGCCGAGCTCTTCGGGCAGCATCGCCTTGTCGAGCAGGCCTGCAAGTCCCGCCGCCGCTTCCAGGCCCTGGCGGATCGCCCAGAGATCGCGCGGGCCGCCGCGGTCGAGTGCGAGGCGCGACAGCGCACGCGGCATGTCGGGCACATGTTTCAGCGTGTCGCGCAGATTGCCGCAGAACAGGGGTTCGTCGATCAGGAAACCGATCGAATCGAGCCGCGCATTGATACGGGCAGGGTCGGTCAGCGGCGACATTAGCCGCTCGGCGAGAAGCCTGGCGCCGCCGCCGGTGACGGTGCGGTCGATCGCTTTCAAGAGCGAACCATTGCGATCACCCGAAAGCGTGCGGGCAAGTTCCAGATTGGCGCGCGTGGCGGGGTCGATGAACAGCGTCGAAGCCGCACTTTCCCGCTCCGGTTTTCCAAGCGGCGGGCGCTCGGCGATCTGCGTCTTCTCGACATAGGCGACGGCAGCTGCCGCTGCCGCGAGTTCGGCGCGCGAGAAGGTGCCGAAGCCGTCGAGCGTCGCGACGCCGAAATAACGGGCAATCCGGCCCTCGGCGCTGGCGCTGTCGAAGAGCACGGAAGGCTGCGGTACGGCTGTCCGGCCGAGCACGTCGAAGACCGGCTTGAGCTCTGGATCGTGGAAGATCGTGTCGGGCAGGATGAGTTCGCGCGGATCGATGCGCAGGATATCGGCCAGCAGCCGAGAGGCTTCGGTTTCGGCAAGCCGGAAGACGCCCGTGGAAATATCGATCCAGGCAAGCGCCAGCAAGGGCTCGGCCCCGCCGCGAATGCGGGTCAGCGCCATCAGATAGTTGGACTCCGAGGGCGAAAGCAGCTTTTCCTCGGTGATCGTGCCGGGGGTGACGAGGCGGATGACGTCGCGCTTGACGACGGATTTCGCGCCGCGTTTTTTCGCTTCGGCCGGATCCTCGATCTGCTCGCAGACGGCGACGCGGAAGCCGAGCGAGATCAGCTTCTGCAGATAATCGTCGGCCGCATGCACCGGAACGCCGCACATCGGGATATCCTGGCCCATGTGCTGGCCGCGCTTCGTCAGCGTGATGCCGAGCGCGCGCGACGCTTCCAGCGCGTCCTCGAAGAACAGCTCGTAGAAATCGCCCATCCGGTAGAAGAGCAGCGAACCCGGATTGTTCGCCTTGATCTCGATATATTGCTCCATCATCGGCGTCGCCGAGGCACGGCTTTCCGCCGTGGCGAGCTCGGCAGCCGAAAAGGCTTCATTCCCTGTGTCTATTCGTGCGTTCACGGAGGTGGAGTTTTTCCCAAAAAAACAGGTGCCAACCCTATCCGCCCGCCGCTATAGATGACAACAGCATTTGAGGAAGAGCAAAGCGTCGCCCACAGGACGTTGGAGGATTTATGCCCGATATCGATAAGAAGGACCGGCCGGTGACCTCTGTTACCGACCAGGAGGCGCTCGAATTTCACGCCATGGGCCGGCCCGGCAAGCTGGAGATCAACCCGACCAAGCCGATGGCGACGCAACGCGATCTCTCGCTGGCCTATTCGCCGGGTGTTGCCGTGCCGGTGAAGGCGATCGCCGCCGATCCGCAGACGGCCTATGATTACACGGCGCGCGGCAATATGGTCGCCGTCATATCCAACGGCACGGCAATCCTCGGTCTCGGCAATCTCGGCGCGCTGGCTTCCAAGCCCGTCATGGAAGGCAAGGCGGTGCTCTTCAAGCGCTTCGCCGACGTCGATTCCATCGACCTCGAGATCGATACGGAAAATGTCGACGAGTTCATCAACTGCGTGCGCTTCCTCGGTCCTTCCTTCGGCGGCATCAACCTCGAGGATATCAAGGCACCGGATTGTTTCGTCATCGAAAGCCGGCTGCGCGAGCTGATGGACATTCCCGTCTTCCATGACGACCAGCATGGAACGGCCATCATCGCCGCTGCCGGCCTGATCAACGCGCTGGAGCTGACCGGCCGCGACCTGAAGACGACAAAGCTCGTCTGCAATGGTGCCGGTGCTGCGGCGATCGCCTGCGTCGAACTCATCAAGGCGATGGGGTTTGCCCCTGACAATGTCATCCTCTGCGACACCAAGGGCGTCATCTACCAGGGTCGCACCGAGGGTATGAACCAGTGGAAATCGGCGCATGCGGCAAAGACCGACGCACGCACGCTGGAAGAGGCGATGCAGGGCGCGGACGTCGTTTTCGGCCTGTCGCAGAAAGGTGCGTTTTCGGCCGAGATGATCCGCTCGATGGCCGAGCGGCCGATCATCTTCGCCATGGCCAATCCCGATCCCGAGATCACGCCGGAAGAGGTCGCCCGCATCCGCGACGACGCCATCATGGCGACGGGCCGGTCGGACTATCCGAACCAGGTCAACAACGTCCTCGGCTTTCCCTATATCTTCCGCGGCGCTCTCGATGTCCGTGCCTCGACAATCAACGATGCGATGAAGATCGCCGCTGTCAATGCGCTGGCAAACCTGGCCCGCGAGGACGTGCCCGATGACGTTGTCGCCGCCTATCAGGGCAACCGGCCGCGTTTCGGGTCGCAATACATCATTCCCGTTCCCTTCGATCCCCGCCTGATCTCGGCGATCCCGGTGGCAGTCGCGCAGGCTGCGATCGAAAGCGGCGTCGCCCGCAAGGTCATCACCGACATGGCGGGTTATGCCCGCGAGCTGTCGGCACGCCGCGATCCGATCGCCTCGACGCTCGCCAGCCTCTACGAGCGTGTCCGCCGCCGCCCGAAGCGGATCGTCTTTGCCGAGGCCGAGGAAGAACAGGTCCTGCGCGCAGCTCTTTCCTATGCCAACCAGCAGCTCGGCACCGCCATCCTGCTCGGCCGTGAGGATCTGATCCGGGCGACGGCGGAACGCGCCGGCATCGATCTCAACCGGCCCGGCCTCGAGATCGTCAATGCCCGTATCTCCACCCGCATTGAGGCCTATGTCGATTATCTCTATGCGAGGCTGCAGCGGCACGGTTATCTCTATCGCGATGCCCAGCGGTTGATCCACAACGACCGCAACCACTTCGCCGCCACCATGGTGGCGCTCGGCGACGCCGACGGCATGGTGACGGGCATCACCCGCAATTATTCGACGGCGCTCGAGGATGTACGCCGCTGCATCGACGAGAAGCCCGGCCACCGCATCATCGGCGTGTCGCTGGCGCTCTGCCGCGGCCGCACGGTCTTCGTGGCCGATACGGCGGTGCACGACATGCCGACGGCCGAGCAGCTTGCCGATATTGCCGAGGAGGCCGCGGGTCTGGCGCGGCGCATGGGTTATTCGCCACGCGTCGCCCTGCTTGCCTATTCCACCTTCGGCCATCCCTCGGGCGAACGCTCCGAGCGGGTGCGCGAGGCTGTGAAGATCCTCGACAAGCGTCGCGTCGATTTCGAATATGACGGCGAGATGGCGGCCGACGTCGCTCTGAACCGCAAGGTGATGGAGCAATATCCTTTCTGCCGCCTGTCCGGCCCGGCCAACGTGCTCGTCATGCCGGCTTTCCACTCGGCCTCGATCTCGACCAAGATGCTGCAAGAACTTGGCGGCTCCACGGTGATCGGTCCGATCCTCGTCGGCGTCGACAAGCCGGTGCAGATCACCGCGATGGGCGCCAAGGATTCCGACATCGTCAACATGGCGGCGATCGCCGCCTATGGGGCGGGTTCGTAAACGCGCCTCTTGCGACATATGAGACGGCATTCCGTGCCCGGCCGACTGCCCGTCGGCCGGGCACAAGTTTTCGTGGCAGCTGATGAAGTCTGCTCTTCCGATAAGTCATACTTTTGATACAATAGGCCTGTAGGGGGCGGCATAATTTGCCCGCAGGGACATTGAAAGACCGCGGGCAATCGATGCGGTTTTGCAGCTCAGTTGTTTGATATCAGCCGGTTGGTGTCCCATGCCAGAAAACGCATCCGCCAATTTCATCGCCCGATTTCAGGGGGCAACCTTCGACGATATGGTCGAGGCTCTGACCAGGGGGTTCGGTTCGTTCGATGCATGGCGCAATGGTCGGGAGAAACCGCTCGACTGGAAGGTTGGCTTCTGGGGTGATGAAAGATTGTCGCTGGTCAGCAACCAGGATTCCGGCGGCTGGGGTGCAAGAACGGCCCATGGAACGCCGGAAACGCTGGCAATCATCATGCCGCGGAGGGGCGCTCTGGATGTAACGCTGGGTCGGAACGTGATCCAAGGGACACCTGGGCGGCTCTTGTTGATGAACAATCTCGAGCCGGAACGGGTTTCCGTACGGGCAGCGCCTCACCGGTCGGATACACTGAGCCTGAACTGGACGATCATCGCTCAAACCGTCGCCTCCATACTGGAGACACCCCTGACCGGGCCAATGGACCTGGCGCCGCTCGTCGATCTTTCCACCGCAGCCGGACAGTTGATCGGCAGCCTCGCCCAAACGATCATCATCGGCATGCGCAACAACGGGCCGCTCCTTCACTCGCCAATCGCCATGTTGAACCTGACCCAGGGGTTTGCCGATCTGCTGGTGCGCTCGGTTCCTCATCGGCTCTCGCACCTTCTCGACAGGAAAATCCACCTGATCGCACCCCGGCATGTCCGTCGGGCAGTTGAATTCATGCATGCGAACATCGCACAGCCGTTGACGATGCAGAGCGTCGCGGAGGCGGCCGGCATTTCTATTCGCGCGCTTGAAAGCGGTTTTCGTGCCTTCAAGGGAACCACACCGGCTGCCTACCTCAGGACGATCCGCTTGCAGGCGGTGCGAGAGGATCTGCGCGATCCTTCAAACCGGCAGCCATTGCGGGACATCTGCTTGAAGTGGGGATTCTTTCACTTTGGCCGCTTTGCGGCAACCTATCGGGCGGCCTATGGAGAGAACCCGTCGGACACCAGAAGGCGAGCCGATCTGTGACGGACGATCGTCACTCGAAGTAGACCAAGTTAGCTCGCGAAGCGGCCGGCGTCGGCGCCGTAATAATTCAGGTAGCGGTCGGAAATGCTGGCGATCGGCAGCACGATCAGCACGTCGGTCGTGTTGAAGGCATGGTCGATGACCGCGCTGGAGCCGACCATGGCGCCGAGGCGCAGATAGCCCTTGATCAGCGGCGGCAGGGCCATCAGCGCCCGCTTCGGGTTGATGGCTTCGACCGGCATCAGGTCCATGTTGCGGGCGAGGTCCGGTAGGGCGCCGACGGCCCATTCGTTCTTCGCCAGCACATTGTGGTAGAGGAAGGACAGTGCCAGCGCATGGCTTTCCAGATAGACGCCGGGGAAGGAAGCGCAGCCGAACATGGCGCTCACGCCGTGCTTCAGCGCATAGGCCCAGTTGCCCTGCCACAGAAGTTCGACGGTGCGCTTGGTGCGATATTCCGGCAGCACACAGGAACGGCCGAGTTCCATGAAGCGCTTATCCGGATGTTTGGCAATGAGGCCCTCGATCTCGAATTCGGAAGCCGAGTAAAAACCGCCATTGGCGATGGCGACATCCTGGCGCAACAGCCGGTAGGTGCCGACGATCTGGTCTTCCGGATCGCCCTCGATTGCACGGTCGAGAACGAGAAGATGGTCGCAGAAAGCGTCATACGCGTCGACGTCGCGCTGGCGGCGCATGGCCTCCAGCGGCAGCTGCGCCTTCATTTCGTCGACGAAGACGCGGTAGCGCACAGCCTGGGCGGCATCGATCTCTCGTGCCGTGCGGGCCAGGCGAGTCTCCAGATTGCCGATGCGGCCGAGAATGTCGCCGTCCTTCTGTGCAGCAGCCGTCGAAGGTCGCGCAGCCTCCGCCGTGGTGTCACGATTCAGGATGTCGATGGCGGACATGGCGATTCTCCCGTTGCCGGCTTATCGACGCCATAAAACACTTCTATACGACAGGAAAGTGACATTTTGAATTTCCCAAACGCAAGGAGCGTACCGGTTTCGACGCGCCTTACCGCGCCTCAGCACGGCGGGCGGAAAGTGCGGCGACAGCCTGAACTTCGGTCAGCAGCCGCACCGGGTCGACCGGCTTAACCATGACGCGGTTGGCGCCGTTGAGCAAGACCTGCCGGCGTGATTCGTCGCTCTTGTCGGCGGTGAGAACGATCACCGGCACCGGGGCAAGATCGAGCCGTCTTTCATGGCCCCGCAGGCGCCCCAGCATGTCGATGCCGTTCCCGCCCGGCATCGACAGGTCGCTGATGATGATGTCGGGCCGGGCATTCGCTTCGCAGAGCGCATAGTCGAGCAGCGACTCGAAATCCTCGACATGGCGCACCTTGTGCCCGCCCTTTTCCAGGACGACGCGCACCAGCATGGCATTGATCGGATCATCCTCGCCGAGCAGGATGCTGAGCCCGCTCGCCGCAACCAGCGTCTCCGTCACCGAAAGGCCGAAGCCCGGCTGGTTGTCGTTCAGCGCGTCGCGTTTCTCCATGCCGCGCATGCGCCCGCGCAGCACGTCGATCAGCGACTGCTCGCGCAGCGGCCGGATCAGCCAGGCGTCGAAGAGGTCGAGCGGATGGGCGCTGCGCTCTTCCGGATTGACGAGCAGGACCTTGCGCAGGCCAAGAGCGGCGATGTCGGCGCGGTCGGCAAGATGGGCGGAAAATTCCGCCGACATCCGGTGGTCGATGATGATATCCGTCGGCCGCTTTCCGCTCTTTGCCAAGCCTAGCAGCGTTGCCCGCGCCGTTTCGCCATCGCCGACGAGATGGCAGAAGCCGCCGAGTGTGCTGATCGTCTCGGCAATGGCGGTGCGGGCCGCACCTGCCGGCGCCAGCAGCACGACGCTGTTGCCGGCAAGCAGCGTGTTTCGCCGGTCGGGGCGCTCGCTGCCGATGTCGACGGGGAAGCGGATGGTGAATTCGCTGCCTCTGCCCTTTTCGCTGGCAACCGTCAGCGCGCCGTTGAATTCGCGCATGATGCGAGCGGAGATGGCAAGGCCGAGCCCGGTGCCGCTGCTCTTGTCGGCAAAGGTCCCGCCCTGCTCGAATTCGCCGAAGACGCGCGCCTGTTCCTCGGCCGTCATGCCGGGACCGCTGTCGGTCACGGTGATCAGCAGATCGCCGGCGTCGAGCGACACGCGGATGAAAACGCCGCCGACCTGGGTGAATTTCACGGCATTGCCGATGACGTTGAAGAGAACCTGGCGCAGCCGCGCCGGATCGAAGCTCATATTCTCCGGCACGTCGGACGATACGGTGGCGCCGATCTCGATACCCTTTTCATGCGCCCGGTGGGCGAGCATCTCGACGACGCTTTCCAGAAGCTTGCGCAGCGATTCCGAGCGCGGGTGCAGCGCGAAGCGGCCGACTTCGATGGTGGAGAAATCGAGCAGGTCCTCGACCAGCTGGGTCAGCGCGTGGCCAGACTGGCGGATGTTCGCCAGATAGTCCTGCTGCTCCTGCGTCAGCCGCGTCTCGGCGATCAGATGCGTCATGCCGAGAATGCCGGAAAGCGGGGTGCGCACCTCGTGGCTGACGGTGGCAAGCAGCCTGGATTTGGCGGCGCTGTTATATTCGGCCTTCTGCCGCGCCTCCTCGCGGCCCTGTGCGATCAGCCGCTCGTCGGTGACGTCGCGGGCAACGCTCTGCAGCAGCAGGCGACCGTTTGCCGGGTCACGGGTGACGACGTCGCGCCAGAGGAAGATGCGCTGGCCCTCCGGCGTCGAGATCTCGACGTCGTAGCAGTGCGGGATCGGGCCGGGGCGGAAGGCAAGCCCGATCTCCTCACAGGTTTTGCCCTCCGGACGCAGCCGCCCGGTCAGGCGGCGAAACGTGTCGTTGGCGGAGATGATGCGCCGGTCCATGGTGCGGCCGAGGGTGATGTCGCCGAGCACGTCGTGCACGTCGGCAAACAGCTTTGCGCCATCGTTCGAATCCGTGGATTTGCCGTTGCGCCGTCCGGCCGTGCGCGACCGTACCATCAGCAGGGCGTAGCTGGCGATGACGGCAAGGCCAAGAACGACGAGACCGCCCGAAAGCAGCAGCGGATCGCCGGCATGGGCAAGCAGCATCAGGATCGTTGCGGCAAGCAGGCCGGCGCCGCCCAGCCAGTAGAACAGCAAGCGCCGCGTCGCGGCAGGCCCGTTCTGGCAGTCTTCGGTTCCCCGGGGTGCCGATGCTTTCGGTCGTGAAAAGATGGCCCCGATCCGCTCTTCATGCGGCTTGGCGGCGGGTCCACCGAAGGCGGCGGACAATCTTTCGTGCAACTGTCCCAGGTTGTGCATGGTACCTGGATAACATGAGGCCTCTTCCGAATGCCTTCAGGAATTCGATAAGATTTTAGCGGCCGGTCTTTTTCGGCAGCAGCAACTCATCGAGAATGACACAACCGGCGCCGATGGTGATGAAACTGTCGGCGAGATTGAACACCGCGAAGGACCAGCTTTCGGTGTAAAAAAGAATGTAATCGATCACATGCCCATAGGCGAAGCGGTCGACGAGATTGCCGATCGCCCCGGCGATGATCAGCGCATAACCGAGATGGGCGAGCCAGCGGTCCTTCGCCGTGCGGTACCACAGCCAGATGACGAAGGCGACGATGACGAGCCGCATGCCGACGATGAACCAGCCGTCCATGCCCGACAGCATCGAAAAGGCGACGCCGAGATTGTAGGTGCGGTAAAGCGCCAGCATCGGAACGACCGGCACGACCTCCTGCAGCGGCAGGTAGTGATCGACGGCGATCTTGACGATCTGGTCGATAAGAACGGCGACGACGATGAAGAAAAGAATCGGCGCCGGGCGCGAAAACAGCGCGGGGCGTGCAAGCGTCTGTTCGGTCATTTGCCCTCGGCAAGTGAGAGGAGATGGCGGCGCGCCTCGAAAAGCATGACGGCGGTGGCGACGGCGAGGTTCAGGGAATCGGCGCGGCCCTGCTGCGGAATGCGGGCAAGCGCATCGGCTTCCCTCGCCAACTGGTCCGGCAGGCCGGATTGTTCATTGCCCATCAGGAGCACGACGGGCTTTTTCCGGTAGTCGATCGTGCGGTAATCGACCGCGCCGGCCAGATGCGTCGCGACGATGGAAACGCCGGCCGATTTCCGCCAGGCGATGAATTCCTCGGGGGTCGCCCGCGCCACCGGAACGGCAAAGACCGAGCCCATGGTGGCCCGCACCGTTTCGAGCGAGAAGGGATCGGTCGTTTCTCCCAGCAGAATGATGCCGGAAGCGCCGGCCGCATCCGCTGTCCGGATGATCGTGCCGAGGTTGCCGGGGTCGCGCACCCGGTCGAGCGCCACCCAGGTCTCGCCATCCCTTGGCCGAATATCCCGCAGCGGCTTCCAGCGCTGCTCGAAAATGCCGACGACCATCTGCGGATTGTCGCGGCGGGTGATCGAGGCGATCACCTTTTCGCTGACTTCGAGCACCAGCCCGCCCGAGGCAACGGTCCTGGCCGCCATCTGCTCGACCAGCGGCTTGCCCTTGGCGGCCTTGGCATAGACCAGCGTGCGGATCGTCCAGCCGAGTTCGATCGCATCGATGACGAGCTTCAGTCCTTCGGCGAGGAAAGTACCGCTTTCCTCGCGCGACTTCTTGTTCGTCAGCGCCTTGATGTCCTTGATGATCGGATTGGCGAGCGAGGTGACTTCCTTCACCTGTCCGACCCTGCGCGGTCCCTGATCGTGGAAGTCCTTGCTCATTTCGGCACCCAGCGGGAAAAGAGGGAAGTGGAAAGGGCGCGGCCCTCAGTCTTGCCGTCAGTGCCGGCTTCGCGAATCACCAGCTCGCCGGATTCGACCACGCCGCCGGCGCCGCGCATCGTCTCGCGCATCAGCTCGTGGATCGAATAGAAGCTGGCGCGGATCGAATAGGCCGTCAGCACCAGGCCCACCGCCTTCGGCGACAGGATCTCGCGGCAGATGTCGAGCATCAATGGCAGATGCTCGAACAGATGCCAGACCTCGCCATTCGGGCCGCGGCCGAATTTCGGCGGATCGGTGAGGATGATGTCGTATTGGCTGCCGCGGCGTTCCTCGCGCAGGATGAATTTCATCGCATCCTCGCAGATCCAGCGGATCGGCAACTTCTCCATCCGCCCGAGCGCCTGGTTTTCGCGCGCCCAGCCGATCGCCTTCTTCGAGGCGTCGACATGGGTGACCTCGGCGCCGGCAGCGGCGGCAACCAGCGAGGCGACTCCAGTATAACCGAAGAGATTCAGCACCTTCAGCGGCCGACCGGCCTTTTCGACCTGCTCCTTCATCCAGCTCCAGTGCACGATCTGCTCGGGGAAGACGCCGACATGACGGAAAGAGGTGAAGCGGCCGAGAAAATCGACGCCGAGCAGATTGAGCGGCCAGGTCTCGCCGAGCGCTTCTTTCGGAAAGCGCCAGCGGCCGGTGCCTTCCTCGTCGGTATCGCCGGTGAAGACGGCATCGACCTTTTCCCAGACATGGGCCGGCAACGATGGCCGCCACAGCGCTTGGGCCTCGGGACGGATGATGCGGTAAGGGCCGTATTGCTCCAGCTTTTCGCCATTGCCGCTGTCGATCAGGTGAAAGTCGCCGGCGCCGAGCGATTCGAGGATGACAGGCACGCGCTCAGCCGGACGCTCGCCGCTGCGCGTCATCAGGGGGCGCATGACGGCAGCCTGCGCGGCAGCCTCGCGCACAGTCTCGCGGGTCGCCGGTGGCCGCGCGACCGGCTTTGGCGGCCGGCCGGCCCGATCGTCCCTGCGGCTTTCACCGGAGGGACCGGATGTCTTCTTCTGGCCCGGCCGGCGTTCTCTTTGTTTCAACGTGCTCTTCCGCGTCTCTGTCGGGGTGTCTTTAGGCTATGCAGTAGCCCAGAAGACCGTGCCGGATCAACTGCGCGCTGGCCGGCCCCCGCGAGTGGGCGGGTTCTGCGGGCACAGCGCCTATTTCAAGCCCTCGGACGCCTCTCTTCGAAGCCAGCTTTCCGCCGCATAAAGTGCAGCGACATGCATCGACTGCATGATGACGGCGCCGGATTGCAGGTCGCTGAGGATGGCGGCAAGATCGGCAAACAGCAGCTCGACCTTCTCGCCAGGGTCGAAACGCGGTTCGCCGGCCCGGCTCAGACCGAGCGCCAGCCAGCTCGTCACCGCGTTGCTGTGGCTGGCCGCATTCGGATAGGAGGTGAGCAGCTTGACGAAGGTCGAGGCTTCATAGCCGGTCTCTTCCCGCAGTTCGCGCTGTGCCGCCGCCAACGCCGCGTCGACGGTCTCGCCGTGGCCAGTCTTGCCATCGTCTGGTTCGACGCCGCCGGCGACGAGGCCGAGCACGATCTCGCCGCGGCCGTGCCGGTATTCCCGCGTCAGCAGCACCCGCCCGTCGGGCATGACAGGGATGACGTTGATCCAGTCGGGATAATCGAGCACATGGAATGGCGCGATGACGATTCCGTCGGCGGTGACACAATCGTCGCTCCGCACCCGGATCCAGCGGTCCTCATAGGTGATGCGGCTTGCCGTCACGCTCCAGGGCTTCAGTTCGTTCATCGGCCAATTCCTCGCTCGGTATGGTCACGCAGATAACATTCCCCTCCGCCTTGGCAAAGCGCTTTCCCGCTGGATAAGTTGAGCGAATCGAAGATGGGGCTGCCGAATGGATTTCACCGGCGAAGAACGCATCGCCGCACCGCGGGACGTCGTCTGGGCAGCGCTCAACGATCCCGAGATCATGCGCGGCTGCATTCCAGGCTGCCAGGGCATCGAGCGGCTGTCGCCTGATGTCTTCGAGGCGACGATCAAGGTCAAGTTCAGCCTGCTGTCGGCCACCTTCCACGGCTCGCTGACGCTTTCCAATGTCGATGCGCCGAGGAGCTATACGCTGTCGGCCGAAGGCAAGGGCGGTCTTGCCGGTTTCGCCAGGGGCAGCGCCGATGTCGTACTCGAGCAAAGCGGCGTCGAGACCATCCTGCACTATCGGGCGAGGGCCGAGCTCGGCGGAAGGCTTGCCCAGTTCGGTGCCCGCCTGCTCGATTCGACCTCGCAGAAGCTCGCCGAAGGGTTCTTTTCGGATTTCAACGCCGCTGTCGTCGCGAAGATGACGGCGGGGTAGGCTTGGCGCGAGCACAGGGTTTGTTTAAATCGACGTCATGACGTGGACCATCAGGCCGCCGCGGGCGGAAGACCAGGAAATGCTCGCGGAGATCTATCTTTCCGTGCGCCGCGAAACATTTGTCTGGGTCGATCCCGGCAAGTTCCATCGCGAGGATTTCGCCGCCCATACCAACGGCGAGACGGTCTTGGTCTGCGAGCATGCGGATGGCAGTGTCGCCGGCTTCCTGTCGCTCTGGCCGGAGGACGATTTCATCCACATGCTCTACCTGAGACCGGAATTCCAAGGGAAGGGCGCCGGCACGGCGCTGCTGCAGGCGCTGCCGGAATGGCCGCAGCACCGGTACCGGCTGAAATGCCTGGTGAAGAACCGGCGGGCGAAGGCGTTCTACCTCTCCCACGGCTTCCAGGTGACGGGCAATGGCGCCTCGCCGGAAGGCGACTATGAGGAACTGAGTTTTTTTCCGGTTTGACGGCGCCCAAAGCCGTTGAAATCGAGCCGATCTTACCGCGACGGCAGCTGCCCGGCGATTTCTTCGGCGCGGTTCTTGTGACGATCGGCCTCACCCTGCCAGCGGATGGCTTCCTTGGCCTCGGTGCGGGCGCGCTTGCGGTGTTTGCCTTGGCTGAACCAGGTGGCGGCCGAGCCGATCAGCATGCCTGATATCAGCGCGATGAACAGGAAGACGAAGAAGGGCGCGGAAACCGCAAGCACCTGGTCCTCCGGCCGGAACGGATTGAAGGCGAGCGTGACGCTCTGCCGGTTGGCGACGCAGAAGACGATGAGGATGACGCCGAGCGGCAGCAGAATCAGCAGGTTGACGATCTTCTTGGCCATTTGAGGTCTCCACGCGGCATATTGCGCCGGTTTTTTTGAAGGGCGCGTTTGATGCTTGGCAGGATAGGAAAACGGCTCTCGAATTCAAGTGCGGTTTCGCCGCAGGCGGCAGCCGCTGCTCAATCCTCTTCGTCGGCCTGGCCGGGATTGAGCCGCTCACGCAGCTCCTTGCCGGTCTTGAAGAAGGGAACCCACTTCTCCTCGACGAACACCGTATCGCCGGTCCGCGGGTTGCGGCCGGAGCGGGAAGGGCGATTCTTGACCGAAAAGGCCCCAAAGCCGCGCAATTCGACTCGGTTACCCGCAGCCAGTGCATCCGTGATCTCGTCGAGAACCGCGTTGACGATATTTTCGACGTCGCGGTGATAGAGATGCGGGTTGCGTGCCGCAACTATCTGCACCAATTCGGACTTGATCACAGTCGCCCCCTTAAATTATTGATTTCTTATCAATCGCGGCCAACCTGCCAAACTGAAAGCAGCCCGTCAAGAAGCAACTTTGGGGGCAGGATTCCATTAATATCCTGGGTTTTCATGAGATCATCATAACCGAAGATCGTAATCAACCGCGAAACAGCCCCAGCGAGCAGAAACGGCGTATTGCTCTTCTTGTCCCAGTCGACCATCGGCAGGTCGGCATCGACGCCGCGCGATTTGAGATAGGCGCGGATTTCGGGCTCGCCGCCGATCGTATCGACGAGTTTCACCTTCAGCGCCTGGCGGCCGGTATAGATTGTGCCGTCGGCGAGTTTCAGCACCTCGTCGCGCGGCAGCTTGCGCCGGTCGGCGACCAGGTCGACGAACCAGTTATAGCTGTCGACCACCATGTTGCGGATCATCGCCTTGGCCTCTTCGCTCGCCTCATGGAAGGGCGAGGGCTCGGCCTTCAGCGGCGAGGACTTGATCTCCTGCAGCGAGACGCCGATCTTGTCGAGCAGCGGCTGGATCTGCGGATACTGGAAGATGACGCCGATCGAGCCGGTGATCGAGCTGTCGCCGGCAATGATCGTATCGCCGGCGGTGGCGATCATGTAGCCGGCGGAGGCGGCAAGCGTGCGCACGTCGGAGACCACAGGCTTCTTGGCTGATATTGCCCGGATGGCGTTGAAGATTTTTTCGCCGCCATAGGTCGTGCCGCCGGGCGAGGAGATCGAAATCACCGCCGCCTTCACCTGGTCGCTGGTCTCGACCTTCTTCAGCCGCTCCAGAAGCTCGTCGTCGTCGACGATCAGTCCCGATATCGTCACATGGGCAATATGTGGGCGCTGCGTCCCGGCATCGCCGACGGCGAAGTGGTAGAAGGCGAAACCAAGCGCCACGATGAGGGCAACGGCAATGAGGCGCCAGAAGCCGAGCTTGCGGCGCAACCGCCGGCGATCCGCGATGATCGAACTGTCCATAGAAACCTCCAGCGCTGGCCCGGCTTCGGCATGCCGCCGAGAGGTCCGGTAAAATAAGGCGGCCGCGGCGCGTACGAATGCCACTTTTTGATGTTTTTCCGTTTTGTTGCTTGTTGCAGAAAAAATTCCATATTGGCAAGCCAATGTAATAATGCGAAACGAACTGTGATTGGCGGCCGGCTTTGTTAGAGAGGCGCGGCGATCACCGCACATGGACGAGGCCTATGCTCGACACCCTGAAGAACAACGGAAATGCCGCCTTTACAGGGTCCGGCAGAAGCGCCTATGGCGACGCGTTGTTCCATTCTGCCCGCGTGCGCCGGCTGAAGATATTGCTGCCGGTGGCCGCCCTCATCGTCGCGGCAGGCCTCACCGCGGTGGCGTTGATCAGCATCTATCTGCCCGAGAACATCAAGATGGAAGGCGCCAAGATCGAAAACGGCAAGGTCGTGATGGAGAAGCCGGCGATATCAGGACGCAATTCAGACGGCATCAACTATTCGATGCTGGCCGAAAGGGCTTTGCAGGATATCCGCAATCCCGATCTCATCACGCTCGAGACCATCAAGGCCGCCGTGCCGATGAATGACGGGCTGATCGCGCGCGTCGTCGCCTCGACCGCCGATTACAATCGCGCCACCGACAATCTGCATATGACGGCCCCCTTCACCCTCGTGCTGAGCAGTGGCCTCAATGCGCAGTTCCAGTCCGCCCGGCTCGACATCAAGGGCGGAAACATGCGGAGCGACGATCCCGTCACCATCACCAAGGACAATGCCTCCATTGTTGCGCGGACGATGGAGATAACCGATAAGGGGCGGGTGATCACATTCGAGGGGAATGTTCGCATGAATGTCGATCCATCCACCATCCATAAACAGGGCACTTAACCAGCCGGGTCACCATGACAAAAGATTGTCGCATATCCACTTGCAAGACTGGCATGGCATTCATTGCCGGCGCATTTGCCCTTATCCTGACGGCTTCGGGCGCGCCCGCGCAGCAGGCGGCCACGATGTCGGGCATGAAGCTTTCCAACGACCAGCCGATCCAGATCGAAAGCGACAAGCTGGAGATCCACGACCAGGAGCACACCGCGCTCTTCACCGGCAAGGTCAAGGTCGTCCAGGGCACGACGACGATGCAGTCCGGCAAGATGACCGTCTATTACAAGGACAAGGCGGCAAAGCCGGCCGCTGACGGGGCGCAACCTGCGGCCCAGCCGCAGCAGTCGGGCTCGCTTGCATCGGGAAGTGCTGATATCGACAAGATCCTGGTGACCGACAAGGTCCTCCTGACCTCGGGCACGCAGACGGCGACTGCCGATGACGGCAATTTCGACATGGCCTCGCAGACATTCATCCTCACGGCGGATGAGGGAAATAAGGTTATTCTGTCGGATGGGCCGAACGTCTTTACCGGCTGCAAACTGACGGTTCACATGCAAACCGGCCAGGCGGAGCTTGAAAGCTGCGGCGGGCGTGTCCAAATTCAGCTCGATCCGAAGTCGCAGCCGAATACGCAGCAGAAGCAGAACTGAGAAGCCGGCCTCCCACGTGAAATTATCATCGCTATCCACCATGTTCGGCAAGCCCGGGCCACAAGCTGCGGGTACCGCCGACAAGAGCCGTTATCAGGGAACGCTGATCGCGCGCGGTCTGACGAAGACCTATGCGACGCGACGCGTCGTCAACGGCGTCTCGCTGGTGGTGCGCCGCGGCGAGGCCGTCGGACTGCTCGGCCCGAACGGCGCCGGCAAGACCACCTGTTTTTACATGATCACCGGCCTCGTGCCGGTGGATGAAGGCACGATCGAGATCGACGGCAACGATGTCACGACCATGCCGATGTATCGCCGCTCGCGTCTCGGCGTCGGTTACCTGCCGCAGGAAGCCTCGATCTTCCGCGGCCTGACGGTGGAAGAGAATATCCGCGCCGTCCTCGAAGTGCATGTGAAGGACAAGGCCGAGCGCGAGCAGAAACTGAATGAGCTGCTGGAGGAATTCCATATCCAGAAGCTGCGCAAGAGTGCCGCCGTCGCCCTGTCGGGCGGTGAGCGCCGCCGCCTCGAAATCGCGCGTGCGCTCGCGACCGATCCGACCTTTATGCTGCTCGACGAACCTTTCGCCGGCGTCGACCCGATCTCTGTCGCCGACATCCAGAACCTCGTTCACCACCTGACGGCGCGCGGCATCGGCGTTCTCATCACCGACCACAATGTGCGCGAGACGCTGGGCCTCATCGACCGGGCCTACATCATCCATGCCGGCGAGGTACTGACCCATGGCCGGGCCAACGACATCGTCAATAATCCTGAAGTGCGTCGGCTTTATCTCGGCGACAATTTCAGCCTCTGACGCCGGATCCGGATGATTTTGGGCCGGATCGGCCTGAAATCTGAATCTGGATCGAAATCCAGGAATGAGAGTATGATGTCGTTCGAAAACGGCTCATACGCGCCGGCCGCTCGCCCAGGCGACTCCGTTTGAGCCAGCAGATTGCTTCAATCTGACCAGGAAAGCCTCCAGCCGCAGAAATTCACCTTGTTGGCATAGTTCCGCTTGACCAAATAGAATAAAAAAGCAATTTTTGGGCCAACTTGGATTTCCGTGGCCTGAGGCCTTGATCAGACACGGTTTCCCGGAGGAATTGAGGGGAGTTTCGCGTCCGTCATGGCACTGTCCGCCAATCTTTTCCTGCGCCAGACCCAGTCCCTGGTGATGACACCGCAACTGATGCAATCCATCCAGTTGCTGCAGATGACGCATTTTGAACTCAACCAGTTCATTGCCCAGGAAGTGGAGAAGAATCCGCTGCTCGAATTCCCGTCGAATGACGGCGAGGCCGGCGGCGAGCGCGGCGAGGCCGAAGATGATCAGTATGGTCATCAGCCGGAGGATGCCGGTTCCGACGACGGCTACGACAACCGCACCGACGCGCTCTCCAGCGACTGGTACGATAATGGCGGCAGCGCCAGCACCAGCCGGCTGAACGACGAACTCGACGCCAACTACACCAATGTCTTTCCCGATGACGGTGCCCCGCAGCGCCTCGATGCGCCGGAGCTCGTCAGCCAGTGGAAATCGATGCCGGGCAGCGGCGAGGGCGCCGATTACGATCTCGACGATTTCGTCGCCGGCCAGGTGTCGCTGCGCGATCATCTCGGCCAGCAGATCCCCTTCGTCCTGCCTGACATGGCCGACCGGCTGATCGCGCAGAATTTCGTCGACCAGCTCGATGACGCCGGTTACCTGCACGCCGATATCGTCGAGGCGGGCGAGAGGCTGGGCACCAGCGTCACGCAGGCCGAGCGCGTGCTTGCCGCCCTCCAGACGCTCGATCCGCCGGGTGTTTTCGCCCGCAGCCTTGCCGAATGCCTGGCCATCCAGCTCAGACAGAAGGATCGGTACGATCCCGCCATGCAGGCGCTGGTCGAAAACCTCGAACTTCTGGCGCGGCGCGACTTCGCCACGTTGAAGCGGATATGCGGCGTCGACGAGGAAGATCTTCTCGACATGCTCGGCGAGATCCGCCAGCTCAATCCCAAGCCCGGCAGCGGTTTCGAGGCGGGTGTTTCCGAAGCGATCATGCCGGACGTGGTCGTCAGGTCCTCCTCGGAGGGCGGCTGGCTGGTCGAGCTCAATCCGGATACGCTGCCGCGCGTTCTGGTCAACCAGTCCTATTTTTCCCGCGTGACAAAGAACGGTGAGGATCACGCCTTTCTCGCCGATTGCCTGCAGAGCGCCAATTGGCTGACGCGCAGCCTCGACCAGCGGGCAAAAACCATCATGAAGGTGGCAAGCGAAATCGTTCGTCAGCAGGACGCCTTCCTGCTGCACGGCGTCGACCACCTGCGGCCGCTGAACCTGAAGACGGTCGCCGAGGCGATCAAGATGCATGAATCCACCGTCAGCCGCGTCACCTCGAACAAATATATGCTGACGCCGCGCGGCCTCTTCGAACTCAAATATTTCTTCACCGTCTCGATCAGCGCCGTCGAGGGCGGCGACAGCCATTCGGCCGAGGCCGTCCGCCACAAGATCCGCGCGCTGATCATGCAGGAGAGCCCGGACGCAGTGCTTTCCGACGACGATATCGTCGACATGCTGAAGAAGGGCGGCGTCGATCTCGCCCGCCGCACGGTTGCCAAATACCGGGAAGCGATGAACATCGCCTCCTCGGTCCAGCGTCGCCGCGAGAAGCGGGCGCTTGCCAAGGTCGCTGGCTTCTGAGGCGGCATACTTCGAGCTTGATCGAAGCATCCATCTCCAAATCCCCGCTATTACGCTGATGTCTTGAACCAACATCGAATGCCGACCATGCAGCCGCAAAATGCCAGCTTTGCCAGAGAGCTTGTCCTGCTGCTGGTGCTGGCGACCCTCTGGGGTTCCTCCTATACCTTCATCAAGATCGGCGTCGAGACGATTCCGCCCGTGACGTTGATCGCCGCACGCACGCTGATTGCCGGCGGTCTTCTGCTGGCCGTCCTCCGCTACCGGCGTGTCCGCCTGCCGCGCGATCACGCGACATGGCGCCGGTTCCTGCTTCAGGCCTGCCTGAACAGCGTCGTCCCCTTCACGCTGATCGTCTGGGCGGAACAATCCGTCGATGCCGGATTGGCGGTGATCCTGAATTCGGCAACGCCGATCTTCACCTTCCTGTTGACCGTGCTGATTACCCGCCATGAGCAGGTGACGTCGCGAAAACTTTGCGGGGTCATGGCCGGGCTCGCCGGCATCTGCCTGGTCATCGGCATCGAAGCGCTCGGCGGTCTCGGCGAAAACCTGATGGCGCAGCTTGCCATCATCCTGGCGACCATTTGTTATGCAGGTGCCGCGATATTCGGCAGAAACTTCAAGGGGCTCGATCCCGCCGTGCCGGCCGCCGGCTCGTTGATCTCAGGCGCGGTCATCCTCTTGCCCGTCAGCCTCGTCGTCGACCGGCCGTGGGAACTCGATCCGTCGGCGGCATCGATGCTGGCGCTGCTTGGCCTCTCCGCCTTTTCGACGGCGCTGGCTTTTGTGATCTATTTCCGCCTCGTCCAGACGCTGGGTTCGGTCGGCACCACCTCGCAAGCCTATCTCAGAGTGCCGATCGGTGTTGCGATCGGCCTGGTCTTTCTCGGCGAAAGCCTCAGCCCGACAGCCTGGATCGGCCTCGTCTGCGTCATGTCCGGTGTGGCCGCCATGACGGTCCCCGCAAAGGCGGGCACAACGAAAGCGCGAAGTGCTTAAAGCCGATCAGATGGCGATTCGCGATGGACCTGCCTCACCGCGCCTTCCATGCACGTTTATCGAGCATCACTTATCGGGAATTTCCACGCTATTGACTTTTTGGTAACCTCTGGCTAGAAGCGCGCCGCAATCGATGCCGTGAACGGCGTCTGGAGTTATCCCCATCATCCCCAAGGCACCAAGGACCCGCAGGCCTAAGCCGATCTTGCTTGAGATTGCGCGAAGTGCTTGGATGAACCTGAGGCTTGGCGTAAACTGATACCCGCAAACGACCATAAGAAGGGAAACTCCATGAGTGTGCGTGTATCCGGGAAACATATGGAAATTGGTGAATCCTTCCGTCAAAAGATCGAGGACCAAATTGGTATGGCCATCACGAAATACTTCGACGGGGGGTATTCCGGCCAAGTGACCGTGGAAAAAGCGAGTTCTCGTTTCTCCGCAGACTGCAAGCTTCATCTCGACAGCGGGGTGGTGCTGCATGCAGCCGGCGAGGCGACCGATCCGCAGCTTGCTTTCGACGCCGCTTCGGAGCGCATCGAAAAGCGCCTGCGCCGCTACAAGCGCAAACTGAAGGACCATCACGCCGGAAACCACCTGAATGGTTTTGCAGAAGTCGCCTACACGGTCATGGATTCTGTTCCTGATCACGAAGATGAAATTGCCGACGATTTCGCTCCGGCGATCGTCGCCGAAAGCACGAAGCAGCTGAAGACCATGTCGGTCGCCACCGCCGTAATGGCGCTCGACATGACCGATGAGCCGCTTCTCCTGTTCCGCAGCCCCGGCAAGGAACATCTGAACATCGTTTACCGTCGGCACGACGGAAATATTGGCTGGATCGATTCAGCCAATATCAAAGGCTGAGATCAGGGTGATGAGCGGCGGTGTTGCCGCCGCTCCTTGCATCATCTGATCCCGGCGACAGAAGGAAAAAGAAATGGCATTGGCAGATTTGCTCCATCAGGATGCGATCATTCCCGCCCTCAGAGTAAATTCCAAGAAACAGTTGCTTCAGGAATTGGCTGCAAGAGCCGCCAGGATCACCGGGCTTTCCGAGCGGGAGATCTTCGACGTCATCCTGCAGCGCGAACGCCTGGGCTCCACCGGCGTCGGCAACGGTATCGCCATTCCCCACGGCAAGCTGGTCAACATCCATTCGATCGTCGGCATCTTCGCCCGGCTGGAGCAGCCGGTCGATTTCGAGGCGCTGGATGACCAGCCTGTCGATCTCGTATTCCTGCTGCTGGCGCCGGAGGGCGCGGGCGCCGACCATCTCAAGGCTCTGTCGCGTATCGCCCGCGTCCTGCGCGATCACGATCTGGTCGCCAAGCTCCGCGCAACCGATTCCGCCTCGGCGATCTATGCCTTCCTCAACGAAGAGCAGACGTCGAACGCCGCTTAACGCCGTATCGATGAACGCTGACATGTGAAAAGGCGCCGGGTTCCCCAGGCGCCTTTTTCAGGATGAGCGGCTGAAACGATCAGAATTCTTCCCAGCTGTCCTGGGCGACGGCCGCCGAACCGCGCGACGGGGCGGCTGCGTGGCGAACCGCAGGCGCGGCCACCCGATGCGAAGAGGCCGCGGCAACAGGCGCGCGCATCCTTTGCGCGACGGAGGCGAGTGCGGCGGAGTTACCCCCCGAGACGCTGAAGCGGGTGGCGAGCGTCTTCAGCGTCTGCGCTTCGTCATTGAGGACCATGCTGGCGGCGGTCGCTTCCTCCACCATGGCCGCATTCTGCTGCGTCACCTGGTCCATCTGGTTCATGGCCTGGTTGATTTCCTTCAGGCCGACAGCCTGTTCGCTGGCCGATGCCGAGATTTGCCGGATGAGGTCGTTGATGCCCATCACCTGTTCGGCGATCTTGTGCAGCGTGCCGCCGGCGCGCCCGACGAGATCGACGCCTTCCTTGACCTGGACAGCCGAGGTGTTGATCAGCGTCTTGATTTCCTTGGCGGCATTGGCCGACCGTTGCGCGAGTTCGCGCACCTCCTGGGCGACGACGGCAAAACCCTTGCCGGCCTCTCCGGCACGCGCGGCCTCGACGCCGGCGTTGAGTGCCAGGAGGTTGGTCTGGAAGGCGATCTCGTCGATGACGCCGATGATCCGCGAAACCTCCGTCGAAGACTGTTCGATCCCTTGCATCGAGGCAATCGCCTTCTGCACCACTTCGCCGGATTTTTCCGCATCCTGGCAGGCGAGGTTGACGTTGTCGGCAGCCGTGCGCGCATTCTCGGCGCTGGAATCGACCTGCGCGGTGAGCTCGTTGAGCGCGGCCGCCGTCTCTTCCAGGCTTGCCGCCTGCTGTTCGGTGCGCTTGGCGAGGTCGGAAGCGCTGCTGCTGATCTCACCGGTGCCGGAGCCGATATTGGCGACGCTGAGGTTCATCGTGTTGATGGTCTCTTCCAGGCTCGCCAGGGCGGCGTTGAAATCCTGTTTCAGCTTGCCGTATTCGCCGGGGAAGTCGTCGGTGATGCGGTGAGCGAGATTGCCCTGCGACAGCTCGGAAAGGCCGGCGCCGACGATCGAAACGATATGGCGCTGCAGCGATAACGATTCCTGGCGTTCCGATTCCGAGCGGCCGCGCTCGGCTTCCGCAGCCTGACGCTCTCGGGCCGCCTCGTCCTCAAGGCGCCGGCTGTCGGCGAGCTTGAAGCGGAAACCTTCGAGCGCCTTGGCGACCGAGCCGATTTCGTCGCTGCGCTCCTGGGCGGCGACCGGTTCGGCATATTGGCCGTCGCTGAGCGCCTTGACGCTGGCGACGAGACCGCCGAGCGGCCGCTGCACGAAAGAGCGGACGGCGAAATAGAGCGCCAGCATGACCGCGCCGAGCACGATCAGGCCATTGACGATCATCATGTAGGTCTGGTCCTGCACCGGGGCGTTGATCGCCGTGTGCGGGACGTCGACGAGCACGACCCAGGTGGCGTTGACGCCGGGAACCGCGAAGGGATAGACGACGCGGTCGAAGGGAGCGAGGCCGTCATATGTGAGGTTGCTGACGAGGCCGGGCTGCTTGCTCGACAGCGCCGTCTTGACGATGTCGGCGCCTTCGCCGCTATATTCCTTGGTCATCAGGTCGGGGATCGGCGCGACGATCCAGTTGCCGGCCTGCGACAGCAGCGTGACGCGGCCCGAGCCGAAAGGATGCAGCGCCTGCAGCTTGTCGGTGAGCGACTTCAGCGAAATGTCGACGCCGGCGACGCCGATCATCTTGCCAGCCGACATGACCGGATAGGCGATCGAGGTCAGCAGCGTCGGAACATCCGTTCCTTCGGCCATATAGGGCGTCGTGATCGCGCCCTTGCCGCTGTCGGCGGCGAGCTTCCACCATTCGGCGGTATAGTCATTGTCGAAGGTCGAATACTGGATGCCGCCATCCTTGGTCTTCGACCAGTAGGGCGTGAAGGCGCCGTTCTTGTTCGTGCCTTCGTCATTATTGTTGGCGATCTCGGTGGTCTTGCCATCCAGCGCGCCGAGCTGCTCGCAGAACCAGCTGCCGAAGGCGAAGGCGTTCTGTTCGAGATTGGCCTTCAGCTCGTTGATCATGCCCTTGCGATCGAGCGACTTGCCTTCATGGCCGCGGCCGACGACGCCCGACATGGTGCGCGCGGCGCTGGCGAGTTCGCCGACATTGGCGGCGATTTCATTGGCGATCGATTTTGCCTCGAGGTTGGCCTGATCCATCGTCAGGATCTGGACCCGATCCCGGGTCTGACCGATGAGGAAAAAATTCGAAACGATGAGAACAAGCGCGATGGCGATGCCGGTGATGACGATGAGTTTCGCCGCAAGCGATTTCATTCGAAAAATGAACATGAGGTCCTCGGACAAGGATGCGCCGAACGGGCATTCTCCGGCGCAGGAGCGAAGGCATCGCCCCGTCATGGAGCCGCCGCGTGGTTGCCGATTCCTGAAAGCGCGAGGAACCTGCGACCGCGGGCAACATCGCCAGAGATCTCTTAAATTTGAATGAAACTTGCTTGATCAAGGCAAGGAAAACCGCCGGAACACCCTGAATTACCGGGGGTTTTGCCGGCGGCTTCGCAAAGGGACGCTTCCTATATTCTGTCTGCGACTTCCTCGCTCCAGGGGATCGAAGGTTGCGCGCCGGCCTTCAGGCACGCGAGCGAACCGGCGACGGCCGCACGGCGCAGCGCCGAGGCAAAATCGAGGCCGTCGTCGAGGCTGGCAGTGAAATAGCCGCAGAAGGTATCTCCCGCGCCGACCGTATCGACGGGTTCGATCTTGAGGCCCTGTGCCCGTGAAATTGCCCCGTCGCGAATGGCGATGACGCCATCGCCGCCGAGCGTCACGATCAGCGTCTGGCCCGTCTCCGCATGCAGGCGGGTAAGGGCGGCCTCGCGCGCTTCAGCGTCCATGCCCTCCTGGCCGGCCAGCCGCTCGAACTCGGTCTCGTTGGCAATGACGATATCGGCGAGCCGGCCGAGTTGGGCCGCATCGGGGATGAGCGGCGCAAGGTTGAGGATGCTGGTGACGCCCTTGGCGCGGGCTGCCGACAGCGCGCGTTCGACGGCGGCCGCCGGCACTTCGAGCTGCAGCATCAGGAGATCGCCTTCGTTCATGCGGCCGACCGCTTTCTCGGCATCGGCAGGCGTGACCAGGCCGTTGGCGCCGGGAACGACGGCAATCATGTTTTCGCCGTCGCCGCCGACAAGGATCAGCGCCGTGCCCGTGGGGCCGTCGACATGCTTGACGAGAGAAAGGTCGGTGCCGGCATCATCGAGCAGGGCCAGCGCATCCGCGGCGAAGCCATCCTTGCCGACGGCGCCGGCCATATGCACATAGCGGCCGGCGCGGCGCGCTGCCAGCGCCTGGTTGGCGCCCTTGCCGCCGGCGGCCGTGGCAAAGCCGTTGCCGGCCACCGTCTCGCCGGGCTTCGGCAGGCGCTCGGTCGTGGCGATGAGATCCATGTTGATGGACCCGAAAACTGTGATCATCAGGGTGTCCCGTCTTTTGGAGCCTGCAAGCGACGTCATGGCGAAAACTAGGCGCGGTTTTCGGACGGCGTCATGCTCCTGCTGTTTCATGCGGGCGAGACACTGCCCGAAGCGGTCACTCCTCGTCAACCACCCGGAGCTTCAGAAGACCGGTGCGGCTTTCCACCGATTTGGCCGCGGCTTCGCTGTCGCGGGCAGGCTTTGCCTCGCCGCCGCCCGCCTCGAATTCCAGCGCTTCGATCCTGGCGCCGCGCTTGGTGAGCTTGTCGGCTGACGTGACCACCATGTCGATATCCTTCTGCGCCATGGCGAAATGGCCCTGCAGCTTGCGCACCCGCTCGTCGAGCCGGCCGAGATCGTCCATCAGTATCGCCACCTCGCCCTGAATCAGATGCGCCTGCGCCCGCATGCGCTGGTCCTTGAGCACGGCCTGGATGACCTGGATCGACAGCATCAGCAGCGACGGCGAGACGATGACGATGCGCGCCCGGTGCGCCTTCTGCACCACGGCCTCGAAGTGCTCGTGGATCTCGGCGAAGATCGATTCCGAGGGCACGAAGAGAAAGGCCGTATCCTGGGTTTCGCCCTGGATCAGATATTTCTCGGAAATGTCCCGGATATGGATCTCCATGTCGCGGCGGAACTGCTGGCCGGCGATCTTGCCGGCCTCGGGGCTGCCGGCGTCGCGGATCGCGTTCCAGGCTTCGAGCGGAAATTTCGCGTCGATGACAAGCGGCGGCGCGTCGTTCGGCATGCGGATCGTGCAGTCCGGCCGTGAGCCGTTGGAGAGCGTCTGCTGGAAGGTGTAGGCGCCCATCGGCAGGCCGTCGGCGACGATCGTTTCCATCCTCGACTGCCCGAAGGCGCCGCGCGTCTGCTTGTTGGACAGAATGGCCTGCAGCCCGACGACATCCTTGGCGAGGCTCTGGATATTGTTCTGCGCCGCATCGATGACCGCCAGCCGCTCCTGCAGCCGCCGCAGGTTCTCATGCGTCGATTTCGTCTGTTCGGTGATCGTCGAGCTGACGCGCTGCGACATGCCGTCGAGGCGTTGGCTGATCGTCTGGTTGAGTTCGCTCTGGCGCGCGCCGAAGACCTCGGTCATCGCCGCAATGCGGCCCTGCATCTCCGCCTGGATCTTCAAAAGCTCGGCCATGCGCGCTTCGTTTTCCCCGGCGCGGAAGCTCGCCTCCTCTGCCTGTTCGCGGCGAAGGCTGGCGCCGCGCAGCAGAAGCACGATCACCAGCAGGACGAGGGCGGCGAGAACCCCGCCGCCAAGCGCCAGCATGGCCGGACTGATCGAGGCAAGGGAAAGGGCGAGCGATTCGGAATGGACGGTCATACCGCGAGCATAACAGAAGACACGGCAATATATAGATCAAAACGTGAACAGAATTGCCGGCCCTTACGATCTTCACAGGCTGCTGCTCTTCCCAGCTGATGAAGAAGAAATCGCCGCCCGATTTAACGATTGCTCAACCATATTCGCCAAAACCTGTGGCGCAGAAATTCCTTCCCGCGCCTTGCGCCAAGTACAGAGACCCTCCATGACATCCCAGCAGACCGACAGTGCCCTCAGGCAGCGCCTCGATTTCATCGAACTGGATGAGGCGGCGCGCAGGTCGATGCGGGATCTGCGCCCCGTCATATCGGAACTGATCGGCGGCGCCCTCGATAAATTCTACGCCAAGATCGCCAGGACCCCTGCGGTCGCAGGCTTTTTCGCCGATAAGAACCACGTCGGCCATGCCAAGAAGCGCCAGCAGGATCATTGGGCCAATCTTGCCGGCGGTGCATTCGACGAGAGCTATGTCGACGGGGTCACGGCGGTCGGGCGGACGCATGCCCGCATCGGGCTGGAGCCGCGCTGGTATATCGGCGGTTACGCCATCGTCATGTCCGAACTCGTCAAGGGCATCATGGAGAAACAGTGGCCGTCGGTCTTCGCGCGCCGGCAAGGCAAGCAGCTGGCCGAGAAGCTGTCGGCCGTCATCAAGGCCGGCATGCTCGACATGGATTATTCCATCTCGGTCTATCTCGAGACGCTCGAAGCCAAGCGCCGGGCCCTGGAAGAGGAGCGCACCCGGGCCGAATCCGACCAGGCAGTCGCGCTGGAACAGCTGCGCCGCGGCTTGGAAGCGCTGTCGCGCGGCGATCTCGAAGCCACCCTGCCGTCCGATCTGCCGGGCAATTTCAGGCAGATGGCCGAGGATTACAACCGCGCCGTCAGGGCGCTAAGCCAGTCCTTCGCCTCCGTGCGCGACACCTCCGGCCATATCATGAGCGGCGCCGACGTCATTGCCAATGCGACCAACGATCTGGCGCTGCGCACCGCCCAGCAGGCGGCCGGTGTCGAGGAGAGCTCGGCGGCGCTGCAGCAGCTTTCCGTTAGCGTCGGCCAGACGGCCGCCAATGCCGAGAAGGCTTCGGCCGCCGTACGCGAGACGCAAGAGAAGGCGAAGAATTCCGGTGAGCTCGTCACCAGCGCCGTTTCGGCGATGGCCGGCATCGAGAAATCCTCGACCGGGATCTCCAAGATCATCGGCGTCATCGACGAGATCGCCTTCCAGACCAACCTCTTGGCGCTGAACGCCGGTGTCGAGGCAGCCCGTGCCGGTGATGCCGGCAAGGGTTTTGCCGTCGTCGCCCAGGAGGTCCGCCAGCTCGCCCAGCGCACGGCGGATGCGGCCAAGGAGGTCAAGAACCTGATCTCGCAGAGCTCGACCCAGGTCAATCAGGGCGTCGGCATCGTCTCCAGCACCGGCGAGGCGCTGAACGACATGATCAGTCGTATCGACATCATCAACCGTTTCGTCGCCGATATCGCCGCCGCCGCCCGCGATCAGGCGACCGGCGTCAACGAGGTCAGCGTGGCGGTCCGCAACATGGGGGCGATCACCCAGCAGAATTCGGACATGGTCGAGCACTCCTCAGCCGAAACCCGCCGCCTCAAGGACGAGGTGGAGAAGCTGATCGAGCTGCTGCGGCGCTTCCGCGCCCGGCCGGAGGGCCATTCCGCCCTCGCTGCCCGCCGGGCGGCCTGAGGAGAATATGGCAAAATTCCAGGCGGGGATGCAAAAAAGCGTATTCCCCGCCTGCCGGATAATTCCATAGTCGGAAAAGATGGGTTATGGGAACGCCATGACCATCAAGCCACTCATCATTCTTCCCGATCCTATTCTCCGCCAGCTGTCCAAGCCGATCGAGCGGGTGGATGCCGACCTGCAGCGTCTTGCCGACGACATGCTGGAAACCATGTATGACGCACCGGGCATCGGCCTTGCCGCAGTCCAGATCGGCGTGCCGCGCCGCATGCTCGTCATCGACGTCTCGCGCGAGGGCGAGGAAAAGCAGCCGCAGGTCTTCATCAACCCGGAGATCGTCACATCGTCCGACGAGCGCTCCGTCTACGAGGAAGGCTGCCTGTCGATTCCGGATTATTATGCCGAGGTCGAGCGCCCGGCCGTCGTCTCGGTCAAATATCTCGACCGCAACGGCAAGGAACAGACGGTTGAAGCCGACGGCCTGCTCGCCACCTGCCTGCAGCACGAGATCGACCACCTGAACGGCGTGCTGTTCATCGATCACATCTCACGTCTGAAGCGGGAGATGGTCATCAAGAAGTTCACCAAGGCGGCGAAGTCCAAGGCGCTCTGAGCAGCACGTTGAAAACTTATCGGCAAAGCACTATGATATCAGTGATATCATGATGGAGGCGCCGCATGGGTGATTTTCTGATCAGGAATATTTCCGAGGCGATGAAGCGAGACATTGCGGAATCGGCGCAGCGGAGCGGAAACAGCCTTTCTGACGAGGCCAAGGAACTTTTGCGGGAAGCGCTGAAAAGGAAAAACGAAGCAAAGCCCGAGACTTTGTCGGCCTATGAAGCAATACGCGCCGCTTTTGTCAGCGAAAACGCAGTGGACGATGAATTTGCCGCAATCATGGACGAAATCGAGGCCGCGCGGAAAAAGGATTTCGGCCGGCCGTTCGAGGATTTCGAATGATCGTTCTCGATACCAATGTGGTTTCCGAGTTCGCCAGGCCATATCCAAGTGAAAAGGTGAAGGCTTGGATATTGCGGCAGGATAGCTCGCGAATCTGGTTTTGCACGGTCGGCTTGATGGAGCAGATTTATGGAGCCGAAAGGGTTTTCTTGAAGACCGGATCGGACCGCTTCTTCCGGGCTATCGAGAATTTGGTAAAAGGCCAATTTCGTGACCGCATCGTTGGCTGGGATTTGGAAACGGCTATAGTGACTGGTCGCTTGCGGGCGAAACGCGAAAGCATCGGGCGGCCGATTTCGGTCCAGGACGCCATGATCGCCGCTATCTGCCTTGCCAACGGTGCGACGCTCGCCACCCGCAATGTCAAAGATTTCGAGGGGCTTGATCTCAAGCTCGTAAACCCGTTTGAAGACGGCTGATCCTCAATTGGCGAGATAGAATGTCTCTTCGCATCATCTTCATGGGAACCCCCGAGTTCTCGGTTCCGACCCTGCGCCTGCTCGTCGATGCCGGCCACCGGATCGTTGCGGTCTATACCCAGCCGCCGCGGCCGGGCGGGCGGCGCGGGCTCGATCTGCAGAAATCGCCGGTGCACCAGGCAGCCGAACTGCTCGGTCTGCCGGTTTTCACCCCGGTCAATTTCAAGGACCCAGAGGAGCGCGAGAGGTTTCGCGCCCTCAATGCCGATGTCGGCGTCGTCGTTGCCTACGGATTGTTGCTGCCGGAAGCGATTTTGAACGGCACGAGGGATGGCTGCTACAACGGCCATGCCTCGCTGCTGCCGCGCTGGCGGGGTGCCGCACCCATCCAGCGGGCGATCATGGCGGGCGATGCAAAGACCGGCATGATGGTGATGAAGATGGACAAGGGTCTCGATACCGGCGCAGTGGCGCTGACCCGCGAAGTCGAGATCGGCCCGAACATGACGGCTGGCGAGCTGCACGACCGGCTGATGCTCGTAGGCGCCAAGGCGATGGCGGAAGCCATGGTGAAGCTCGAGATGAACGACCTGCCGCTGACGCCGCAGCCGGAAGAGGGCGTGCTCTATGCCGCCAAGATCGACAAGGCCGAGACCCGCATCGATTTCGCCAGAAACGCCAGGGACGTGCACAATCACATCCGCGGCCTGGCGCCGTTTCCGGGCGCCTGGTTCGAGCTTGCGATCGGCGGCAAGCCGGAGCGGGTGAAGGTGCTGGCCTCCGAGCTGGCCGAAGGGCAAGGCACATCAGGCGAATTGCTGACGGACGATCTCGTCGTCGCCTGCGGTTCGGGCGCGGTGCAGCTGACCAGGCTGCAGAAGGCCGGCGGCAAGCCGCTGGCCGCGGCCGATTTCTTGAGAGGCACGCCGCTTGCGGCCGGCACGAGGCTTAGCTGATGCCGCGTTTCCGCATGACCGTCGAATATGACGGCGGCCCCTATGTCGGCTGGCAACGCCAGGAAAATGGTCCCTCGGTGCAGGGCGCGATCGAAGCGGCGGTGCTGTCGCTGACCGGCGAGACGGTGTCGGTGCGCGGCGCCGGCCGCACAGATTCCGGCGTCCATGCCATGGGCCAGGTCATCCATGCCGATCTTTCGAAGGACTGGTCGCCCTACAAGCTGCAGAATGCCTTGAACGCGCATCTGCGGCTGGCCGGCGAGCGCGTCTCCATTCTCGACGTCGAGGCGGTTCCCGAATTCTTCGATGCTCGGTTCTCGGCGCTGCGGCGCCATTATCTCTACCGCATCGTCAGTCGCCGGGCGCCGCTGGCGCTCGAAGCCGGCAAGGCCTGGTGGGTACCGAAGGCGCTCGACCACGAGGTCATGCACGCCGCCGCTCAGAGGCTGGTCGGCCGGCACGATTTCTCCACCTTCCGCTCGGCCCATTGCCAGGCAAACAGCCCGGTGCGCACGCTCGACCGGCTGGATGTGACCCGCAATGGCGAATTGATCGAGATCCGCGCCACGGCGCAGAGTTTTCTCCACAACCAGATCCGTTCCTTCGCCGGCACGCTGAAGCTTGCCGGCGAAGGCAAATGGACGCCCGACGATGTCGAGGCGGCGCTTCAGGCGCGCGACCGCAAGGCCTGCGGTCCGGTGGCGCCGCCCGACGGGCTCTATTTCATGCAGGTGGATTATCCCGACGTCATCACCGACCGCCGCCGGCCGATCAGCGATACCGATGATGACGCCGATCTTTCGTAGGCCTGATCAGGCGGGATAGATGCCGAGGAAGTGCTGAAGATATTCCGAAAGGATCATCGATGGCACCAGCAGCACCAGCGTCATCGCCCCGACCATCAGTGCGTGACCGTGGCAGATCATCCGCAGAATGCGCGCCAGTGCGAAGACCTGCGCCAGCATGAAGGCCAGCAGCAGCAGCGAGACGAGGCCGACGGAGCCGGGCAGGAAGACCACCATCGCCAGCAGCAGCCCGTTGATGTAGGAGAGGGGCACGCCGAGCCAGTTGACGCTGACGACGACGGGGGCAAAACGCTCGCCCATGCGGAAAGCAAGCAAGAGCAGCCCGGCAAAGACCAGCGGCACGAACCAGTTGGCGATCTCGACGAGGCCGAGCCTGAGATAGAAGGCAACATCGACATCGGCTTCCGGCGGCATCGACCGCAGGAAGGCCTGCCGCCACCAGAGCCAGGAAATCCCCATCGGCGGCAGGCACCAGGCCATTGCCCAGAATGAGCGGTTGACGCCGCGCTCGGACATGTCGAGGTAGCGGAAGCCGCGCGGATCCAGCCGGATCAGCAACCAGAGGCCGGCCAGGTAATATTGAACTTCCCTAAAGCCCGGCATTGGCGAACCAGCGGGCGATGAAGGTCTCGTAGATCGCCGTCAGCATCTCCAGATCGGCGACCGCGACGCGCTCGTCGACCATGTGCATCGTCTGGCCGACGAGGCCGAATTCGACGACCGGGCAATAATCCTTGATGAAGCGCGCATCCGATGTGCCGCCGGTGGTCGAAAGCTTCGGCGACTGGCCGGCGACGCTTTCGACGGCCGAGGACAGCGAGGCGATCAGCGCATTGTTGCGCGTCAGGAAGACATGGCTCGGCCGGTCGGCCCAGACGATGTCGTATTTCACCGGTTGACGGCCCGGTCGCAGCGCCCCGTCCCCGGCGGCGGCTTCCAGCCGGCGCAGGATTTCGGCCCGCAGCGTCTCGACCGTCCAGCTGTCGTTGAAGCGGATATTGAAGCTCGCCGACGCCTTGGCCGGGATGACGTTGGTCGCCGGATTGCCGACATCGACCGTGGTCACCTCGAGGTTCGACGGCTGGAAGTCGTCGGTGCCGCCATCGAAGGCCGGATCCATCAGCGCCTGCGTCAGCTGCAGCATGCCGCGCACCGGATTGTCGGCAAGATGCGGATAGGCGGCATGGCCCTGGACGCCATGCACGGTGATCTTGCCCGACAGCGAGCCGCGCCGGCCGATCTTGATCATGTCGCCGAGCCTGTCCGGATTGGTCGGCTCGCCGACCAGGCAGGCATCCCAGCGCTCGCCGCGTTCGGCGGCCCATTGCAGCAGCTTGACCGTGCCGTTGATCGCCGGCCCTTCTTCGTCGCCGGTAACCAGGAAGGAGATCGAGCCGGCCGGCGGCCCGTTTTTCTCGATATGACGGGCGACGGCGGCGATGAAACAGGCGATGCCGCCCTTCATGTCGACGGCACCGCGGCCGAAAAGCTCGCCTTTCGAAATCTCGGCGGCAAAGGGCGGATGCGTCCAGGCGGCTTCGTCGCCGACCGGCACGACATCGGTATGGCCGGCAAACATCAGATGCGGGCCGTCCTTGCCGAGGCGGGCATAGAGGTTTTCGATATCGGCTGTTCCCTCTTCGCTCGCCTTCACCTTGTCGATGGCAAAGCCGAGCGGCGCAAGCATAGCCTCCAGCGCTGTGAGCGCGCCGCCTTCGGCGGGCGTCACGGAAGGGCAGCGAATCAGCGTCTGGAGATTGGCGACGGGATCGGTAGCGGTCATGGCGGTCGAACTATCCGGCGGGAATGGCAAAGACATGGCAAGGCAGGGCTGCCTCGCGTAAAAAGACGCCGTCTGTTTACCGGATCAATGTCCCGGTGTCATCAATCTCTGAGCAGCTCGTTGATGCCGGTCTTCGAGCGGGTCTGTTCATCGACGCGCTTGACGATGACGGCGCAGTAGAGATGCGGCGCCGGCTTGCCGTTGCCCATCGTCGCATTGCCTGACGGCATCGAGCCGGCGACGACGACGGAATAGGGCGGCACTTCGCCGTAGGTCACCTCGCCGGTGGCGCGATCGACGATCTTGGTCGACTTGCCGATATAGACACCCATGCCGAGCACCGAGCCTTCGCGGATGATGCAGCCTTCGACCACTTCCGAACGGGCGCCGATGAAGCAATTGTCCTCGATGATCGTCGGGCCGGCCTGCATCGGTTCCAGGACGCCGCCGATGCCGACGCCGCCGGAGAGATGCACATGCTTGCCGATCTGCGCGCAGGAACCGACCGTCGCCCAGGTGTCGACCATCGTGCCTTCGCCGACATAGGCGCCGAGATTGACGAAGGAGGGCATCAGGATCGCATTCGGGGCGATATAGGCCGAGCGGCGCACGACGCAGTTCGGCACGGCGCGGAAGCCGGCGGCGCGGAAATGGTTCTCGCCCCAGCCTTCGAATTTCGAAGGAACCTTGTCCCACCAGGTGGAATTGCCCGAGCCGCCATTGACCACTTCCATGTCGTTGAGGCGGAAGGACAAGAGCACGGCCTTCTTCAGCCACTGATTGACCGTCCAGGCGCCGTCGGCACCGCGCGTCGCGACACGGACCGTGCCGGCATCGAGCAGATTGAGTGCTGCCTCGACCGCATCGCGAACCTCGCCCTTTGTCGACATGTTCACATTGTCGCGATTGTCGAAGGCGGCTTCGATGGTCTTTTCGAGGGATGCGAGGTCGGTGGCGCTCATGAGAATTCCTTAAACTTCGATCTTTATCGTGGAGACGGCGAAGTCTCCGGAATTGCGGTTGGCGGGGGTCAATCCTGCTCTACAGCATGAACCCGTAGAACGGAATGATTTTTCCGACAAGATCATATCTGGATTCAAGGCGTTATAGCGACATATCCGGCTTCTTGGCCGGCAATACTGAAAGGCATTACGATATGGCGAAGGGACGAAACGGCGGTTCGCGGCGCAAGGATGGCGTATGGGACCCGCTGAAGAGCAGCTCGACCGACAGGCAGCGTGCCGAAGCCGTGCCGAAGACGCCGCAGACGATGTCGCCGGCCTACCGTCTTGCCTATGTCGACGAGGATTTCCTTTGCCGCGAGGAATTGCGGCCGATCCGCCTGCAGCTGGAGCTGCTGAAGACGGAGATGATGTTGACCGAACGCGGCATCAAGTCGACGGTCGTCATGTTCGGCGGCGCCCGCATTCCCGCCCCCGGCCAGAGCGCCTGGGCAGCCCGCAACGATATCCAGCGCGTCAACCTGGAGGCGGCCTCCGTCTATTATGACGAGGCGCGCAAATTCGCCCGGCTCTGCTCGAAATATTCTGCCACCTTGAATTTCCACGAATATGTCATCGTCACCGGCGGCGGCCCCGGCGTGATGGAGGCCGGCAATCGCGGCGCCGCCGACGAAGGCGCCCCGTCGATCGGCCTCAACATCGTGCTGCCGCACGAGCAGGCGCCGAACGTCTATGTGACGCCGGAGCTCAGCTTCAACTTCCACTATTTCGCCATCCGCAAGATGCATTTCATGGTGCGCGCCAAGGCGATCGCGGTCTTTCCCGGCGGCTTCGGCACGCTCGACGAATTCTTCGAATGCCTGACACTGATCCAGACCGGCCGCATGGAGCGCCTGCCGCTGATCCTCTTCGGCGAGACCTTCTGGCGAAGCATCATCAATTTCGATGCTTTGGCCGAATTCGGCACGATCGCGCCCGACGACGTCAAGCTGATCAGCTTCGTCGATACGGCCGAAGCCGCATGGAAGATCATCCAGGATTTCTACGAACACCGCGAATAAGGACAAGAAACGCGGCGTTTCGCCGAACCTCCCACTCTTTCCCCGCCGGAGCGGGGAAAGATATCGGTTTGTCCGGCCTTACAGAAGCGGCCGGTCCGGCATGTCGTCGATCGAGATGACTCCGTCCTTGTTGCGGTCCATCCGGGTGAACAGCTTGTCGATGGCGGCTTCGGCTTCCTGTTTGGAGATCTGGCCGTTCTGATCGGTGTCGACCCGGTGCATCATGATCGAGGCACGCATGATGTTGCCGCCATGGCGCATCCAGCGATGTCCGTCGCGACCCTCGTGGCCTTCGCGAGGCGGCCGTCCCTGGTCGTCATTGTCCGCCGTCTCGGCTGCGGCGTTCGCATCCTTGTTTTCCCCAGCCTCCTGCTTGCGCTGATCTCTCATCGCCTGCATCTGCGCTTTCTGGTACGCTTGGATTTCGCCCGGGGTCAGCGAGCCGTCATTATTGGTGTCGATCGCAGCGAAGACCTTGTCGATGCCGGCGGTCGCCTCGTCCTTGGAGATCTGTCCGTCCTTGTTGGTGTCGAACTGCTTGAGCATGCGGACATAGGTGATTTCGCGGAAGGCGGCAGGTCCCCCACCGTGCATGGGACCGTGCCTGCCGGGATGCTGACGCGGCCCGTCACCGGGTGCGGCATAGCCTGCTCCGGCGGCTGCGCCGAAGATGAGGGTGGAAGAAAGCGCTGCCAGTATCAGCTTGTTGCGGTACATCGTGTTTGCCTTTCGTAAGGTGTCCCCTCACGAAAGAAGCTACGGCAGCAGCCCCGAAAGACCCAATTAAACATCGGTAAGCTAAGTGAAAACTTCGTAATCAATGCATGTCGCCCAAAACTGTGCAGCGGTTTTGGGACAACGACATGCATCAAATAAAGACTGGCTGTCAGCCGGTAATCTTGCTGAGGAAGGCGGCGAGGTCGTCGGTGACGAAATCGATATGATCCTCTTCGCCGCTGGTCTTTTCCCACCATTCGACGACCGTCTCTTCGAGATTGCGCGGCACCAGCAGCACGGTCTGCATGCCGAGCGCTTTGGGCACCGTCAGGTTGCGCGGCAGATCCTCGAACATGGCCGCCTTGCCGGTTTCGACGCGCTTCAACGCCGTGAACTTGTCGTAGGTCGCCTGCGCCGGCTTCGGCACGTAGTCGGCGGCGACGATGTCGAAGATATCGTCGAAATGCTCGAGAATGCCGAGCGCCTCCGCCGTCATTTCGGCATGCCTGACGCTGCCATTGGTGAAGATGAACTTGCGCCCCGGCAGCGCCTTGATCGCCTCGCCGAGTTCCGGCTGCGGCGTCAGCGCCGAATAGTCGATCGCATGCGCCTTTTCGAGGAAGTCGTTCGGGTCGATGCCGTGATGGATCATCAGGCCCTGCAGCGTCGTGCCGTGGTCGAGGTAATATTGCTTCTGCAGCTTGCGCGCCTCTTCCCGCTCCATCTGCAGGAGCGCCGCGACATAGGCCGTCATGTTTTTGTCGATCTGCGCGAACAGATTGACATGATGCGGATAGAGCGTGTTGTCGAGGTCGAAGACCCAGTCTGTGACGTGCGCGAAATCGGCTTTATCAGGTTTGCGGTCGATCTTTGTCATGGCGGTCTTATGGCACGGCTGTTCGCCCAAGGAAATCGACAAGAAGAAATAGACGCCCGATTTTCGGCGGACGGCTGGGGCCGAGGATGCTAGAAAGCCGGCATGCTTTTCGAACGCCCCGATGACGATACGCTCTATGACGCCCTGATCGCGCGCAGCGCCGATTATGAGGGCCAGGCCTATGTCTGCGTGAAGACGACGGGCATCTTCTGCCGGCTGACCTGCCCGGCACGCAAGCCGAAGCGGGAAAATACCATCTTTTTCGACACGATCGCCGCCTGCATGCATTCCGGCTTCCGCCCCTGCCGGCGTTGCAGGCCGCTGGAGCAGCCGGGCAGGGAGCCGATCGTCGACGCACTGCTGGCAGAGCTCGATCGCGCGCCGCAACTGCGCTGGAGCGAGGATGAACTCGTGCGCCGGGGTCACGATCCCTCGACCGTGCGCCGCGCCTTCAAACGGGCGCTCGGCATGACCTTCCACGATATCGTCCGCTATATCAGGCTCGGCGAGGCGGCGCGGCAACTGGCCAATGGGGCGCGTGTCATCGATGCGCAGCTCGATGCGGGATATGAATCCCCAAGTGGTTTTCGAGCGGCTTTTCAGCGGCTCATCGGCAAGGCGCCGGCGCTGTCGCAGAACCGCGAACTGCTTTTTGCCGACTGGTTCGACACGCCGCTCGGCCCGATGATCGCGGTTGCCGACAAGACGCACCTGCATCTCCTCGAATTTCATGACCGTAAGGCGCTGCCGACCGAGCTCGAGGCGTTGCAAAAGCGCGTCCGCTCCTCGGTCGCAATCGGCCGCACGCCGGCGATCGACCAGATCGAGGCTGAGATCAGGGACTATTTCGAGGGGCGGCTGACGGTCTTCGAGACGCCGTTGGCGCTTGGCGGCACGGCCTTCGAAAAACATGTCTGGGCAAAGCTCATTGATATCCCTGCCGGCCAGACGCGCGCCTATGGCGATCTCGCAAGAGAGATGGAACGGCCGGAAGTGGTGCGCGCCGTCGGCCGTGCCAATGGCGCCAACCAGCTCGCCATCATCGTGCCATGCCATCGCATCCTCGGCGCGGACGGATCGCTGACGGGATATGGCGGCGGACTATGGCGCAAGCAATGGCTGCTGCGGCATGAACAGAAAATCAGCGCGCAAGCAGCTGACCAGGCACCTGATCAAGTACCTGATATGGAGGAGACAGCATGAACCAGAACGAAAAGGCCAAGGCATTCGGCGCATTGCATCGGAAGGGCGACCCGGTCGTTCTCTACAATATCTGGGATGCCGGGACGGCCAAGGCGGTTGCTGATGCCGGCGCCAAGGCGCTGGCGACGGGAAGCTGGTCGGTCGCTGCTGCCCATGGTTATGCCGATGGCGAGAAGTTGCCGATGTCGGTGCTGGTCGAGACCGCGAAATCCATCACCTCGGTCATCGACCTGCCGCTTTCGGTCGATTTCGAGGGCGCTTATTCGGCCGAGCCTGAGGGGGCTGCGGCCAATGTGGCAAAACTGGTGGAGGTCGGTGCGGTCGGCATCAATTTCGAGGATCAGGTGGTCGCCGGCAGCGGGCTCTATCCCATCGACAGGCAGGCGGCCCGCATCCGCGCCATTCGCGCCATGGCCGAAGCCAAAGGCATCGCTTTCTTCATCAACGCCCGCACCGACCTCTTCCTCGCCGAGAGCGATCTTGCCAAACATGCCGGTCTGGTGGATGAGGCGATCGAGCGCGGCAGGGCCTATGCGGCGGCCGGCGGCAGCGGCTTCTTCGTGCCGGGTCTGATCGATCCCGCCTTGATCGAGAAAATCTGTGCGGCATCGCCGCTGCCGGTCAACGTCATGATGAGGACGGGCGCCCCTGACGTGAAAACGTTGGCTGGGCTCGGCGTCGGCCGCATCAGCTATGGTCCGGGACCTTACCGGTCGATGATGGACAAGCTGAAGCAGGAAGCGGCGGCGATCTATAGCCAGCTTTGACGCCGATATCCCTGGCGATAGTCGCGAGATCAGGACGATGCGCCCTTCGCAGCGAAGGGCGCAAGCCTCGATCAGGGAACGATCAGCGTTCCGATGCCGTGCTCGGTGAAGATCTCGAGCAGCACGGAATGCGCGGTCTTGCCGTTCAGGATGACGACACCCTGGACGCCGGCCTTGATCGCATCGATGCAGGTCTCGACCTTCGGGATCATGCCGCCTGAAATCGTGCCGTCGGCGATCAGCGCATGCGCCTCGGCGACGGAAAGCTCCTTGATGAGCTGGCCGTTCTTGTCGAGCACGCCGGGCACATCGGTCAGGAAGAGCAGCCGGGTGGCGTTCAGCGCGCCGGCGATGGCGCCGGCGAAGGTATCGGCATTGATATTGTAGGTCGCGCCGTCGCGGCCAGGCGCCACCGGCGCGATGACCGGGATCATCTCGGAGCGGGCGAGCAGATCGAGCAGCGTGCGGTCGACCTCGACCACTTCGCCGACGAAGCCGAGATCGAGCACGCGCTCGATGTTCGAATCCGGATCCTTCACGGTCTTGCGTGCCTTTTCGGCGAAGACCATGTTGCCGTCCTTGCCGCAAAGGCCGATCGCCCATTCGCCCGTCTGGTTGATCAGCGCGACGATTTCCTTGTTGATCGAGCCGGCGAGCACCATCTCGACGATCTCGACCGTCTTCTGGTCGGTGACGCGAAGCCCGCCTTCGAATTTCGATTCGATGCCCATCTTGTTCAGCATGGCGCCGATCTGCGGGCCGCCGCCGTGAACGACGATCGGGTTGACGCCCGATTGCTTCAAGAGCGCGATGTCGCTGGCAAAGGCCTTGCCGAGCTCGGGATTGCCCATGGCGTGGCCGCCATATTTCACGACAATCGTCTTGTTCTCGTAACGCTGCATGAAGGGCAGCGCCTTGGCCAGAAGCCGTGCCTGCAGTTCGCTTTCGGTTTCGTTCATGGGAACCCCGCAGAATTGATCGCGGCCTTTTATCGCAAGTTTCTGACAGAGGGAATAATCCAGAGGGTAATAGTTTTTCGTATCTGGCGCGGAGCCGGAGCACTTCGCCGCCCGGCGCACGCAAGCTTGAGATGAGGAACGCCATGCAAGGCGATGAGATCGCAGACCTGATCGGCCGCGTCGCACTCGGCGACCGCAGGGCTTTCGTGGCCCTCTACAACCAAACCGGACCGAAACTTTTTGCGGTCTGCCTGCGTATCTTGAAGGATCGCACGGAAGCCGAAGAAGCCCTGCAGGAAGTCTATATCAGCATCTGGCAACGGGCTCGGAGCTTCCAGGCTGCCACGGGTTCGTCGTCGGCGTGGCTGGCCGCAATCGCCCGCAACCGGTCGATCGATGCGCTGCGGGCGCGCAAGCCTGTCGCCGACGAACTCGACAGTGCCTACGATCTTGCCGATGCCGGACCCGACCCGGAAATGCAGACGGTGACGAAGGATGAAGGAAGGCGGATTGACACCTGCATGGAAGAGTTGGAAGCTGATCGTGCGGTCGCGGTGAAACGGGCTTATGTCGAAGGGCTGAGCTATCAGGAACTGGCCGATCAGTTTGGTGTCCCGCTGAACACGATGCGGACCTGGCTCAGGCGCAGCCTCTTGAAACTGAGAGAGTGCATGGAACGATGACATCGCCCGACAAAAGCAAGGGAGACCGCTCCCGCGACGAGGTTCTCGCCGGCGAATATGTGCTTGGCGTCCTGTCGCTGCAGGACCGCCGGGTGGTGGAAGAGCGCATGCGCCACGATCGGCCTTTCGCGGCGATCGTCAGCCGCTGGGAAACCAATCTTTCCGCCTTCAATGACGAGTATGAAGGTGTTGCTCCGAACCGGGAAACCTTCAAGCAGATCGAGGCGCGGCTTTTCGGCGATAGCCAAAAGGCCGCATCCTTTTCGCATGGGCTCTGGAATTCCGCCGTTTTCTGGCGCTCGCTGAGCTTTGCTTGCGTCATCGTCGCCGTCAGTGCCGTCATCTTCGCCTCCGGCGTGGTGCCGCAGCCGCAGGGGCCGGCGCCTTTGGTGGCGTCGCTTTCGGGCCAGAACAGCACCATCAATCTTCTTGCCTCCTATGAGCTGCAGAGCGGCCGGCTGAAGATCGTGCCGGTCGCGGCCGGCAAGCCGGAAGAGAAGTCGCTGGAACTCTGGCTGGTGCCCGGCAGCGGCCTGCCGAAATCGCTCGGCGTCTTCCAGCCGGGCGAAAGCGGCGAACTGGTCATTCCCGCCGATCTGCGCAGCCATATCGCCGATGGTGCAACGCTCGCCGTCAGCCTCGAGCCCTTCGGCGGCTCGCCGACCGGCCAGGCGACCGGCCCGGTGATCGCAAGCGGCCCCCTGCACCGGCCATAAAATCACGCCGGCCGTAAAAATCATTTTCTCCTGTCTGAAACTCTTCGGCGCGGACCGTCGTAGTTCGAAATGTCCGGACGACGCTCAGGCATAAAGCCGGCGGATGGGGTCCGGTGAGGAGAAAATCATGATCAAGTCCGTATTGCGCGGCTTCGCGCTCGCCACCGCCATGTCGGCTGTCGCCTTTGCTGCCGCCAAGAACCCGATGGTCGGCGGTGCTGCAATGTTCGACAGCAAGAACATCATCGAGAACGCCGTGAATTCCAAGGATCACACGACGCTGGTCGCAGCCGTCAAGGCCGCCGGCCTCGTCGGCACGCTCGAGGGCAAGGGTCCCTTCACCGTCTTCGCGCCGACCAACGAAGCTTTCGCCGCCCTGCCGAAGGGTACCGTCGAAACGCTGCTGAAGCCGGAAAACAAGGCGACGCTCACCAAGGTTCTGACCTGCCACGTCGTTGCCGCCGATGCGATGGCCAAGACCGTTGCCAAGATGATCAAGGATGACGGCGGCGAGCACGACATCAAGACCGTCGGCGGCTGCGTGCTGAAAGCCCGCGAAAGCAAGGGCAAGATCACGCTGACCGATGAAAACGGCGGCGTTTCCCATGTGACCATCGCCGACGTCAAACAGTCGAACGGCGTCATCCACGTCGTCGACAAGGTGCTGCTGCCGAAGATGTAAGTCTCGTATCGACGAAGGCATGGGGCGCTGTTGAGGCGCCCCTAACGCAAATTGACGAGGTGGCTATTGGGCCGCTTCCGCTCTCGGGAAGACGAGGGAGACACTCATGCCGGTGCCAGGGGACGAGCTTACTTCAACCTCGGCGCGGGCATTCTGTTTCAGCGACTGTACGATCATCGCGCTCAGTTTTCCCGGCTGCGGCCAAGTCACATCTTGGGGAAGGCCGACCCCGTTATCAGCAACGGTGATCCTGCACCCGGTATCGCTGACGACACAGCGGAGCGTGATTTCGCCGCCATCACGCCCCACGAAGGCATGCTTCAGCGTATTGGTGAGGAGTTCGTTGATGACGAGGCCGGCCGGCATGGCGACATCGACCGAAACCGGCCAGGTATCGACCTTCATGTCCAGCCGGATCCCTTCCACCGCGTGGGCCGCCATCACCGAGGCGGCAATCTGGCTGACATAGGTGCCAAGATCGACAGTGGCGCCTTTCTCTTCGTCTGACAGCGAGCGATAGAGCAGGGCCAAGGCTTCAATCCGCCCGGCAAGCCGTGCAAACCTCTCGCTTTCCTCATTCTGTTGAGCGTTGCGCGCCTCCATTCGGATGAGCGCCGTGATCATCTGAAGATTGTTCTTCACGCGATGCTGAAGTTCCCGCAGAAGGACATCTTTCTCCGTCAGCAGTTCGCTGAAGCTCTCAGCGGCCGTCGCCTCATTGCGGGCAGCAAAGGCCACCAATCGGAAGAGTGGCGTGTCGTCATCGTCGACGATCGTATTCGACCAGACATCGACAATGACGGTGCTGTCGGGTTCGGCCACCAGCGAGAAGGCGCCAATATAATCCTCCGCAGTTGTCACAGCGGCCGTGAGCGACGCCTCTCCGGAGACAGCGGTGGAGTTCAGCTTAATTTCCGGCCAAGGTTTTCCCTGGACCTCGATTGCCTCAAGCGCCGTCAGCCGTTCGAATTCGAGGTTGACGTAAATCAGCAGCTCGTCGCCACTGAGTTCTGAGACAGCCACTGCGAATGGCACATGATCGAGAAAGTGTCGAAACCGGTCGTCATCAAGGGCTTCGGCAAGATGGGGCAAGTTGCCGACGCCTTCCGGCGAAATCGGCTGGTCTTTGCTATCGGTCATCAAATCTTACTCTTGGACGCGGCTGCTCCCGCACAGCAGGAGAACTAGGGTTGCTTTAAAACCTGCGGGGACGCAAGCGTTGATCGGCGGCACGTCCGCCGATTGCCGGCCACAGGATGATTTAGGCCCGGTCATAGGTAAATGACGTCAGCAGGGTCGTGACGAAATTGCTCGCCCTTTCCTTGACCAGCACTTCCGTCCATTCATCTGTCCCGCGCAGCCGCAAATCCGTGTAGATGCTGTCGACGGCCGCTTCTTCGATACGCTTGATATGGGTCCTGAACGACGCTTCGCCGCCGCCGTGATACATGTCTCTGATCACCATGCGCAGGATCTCCTGAATGGCGATCTGCCAGGCGGTATTGATCGATTGAAGTTCGTTCGCAGTCTCTGCCATTGACGCTTCCTTGGTGCGAGTGAATGCCAGCACGCCTTCGGCATGCTGCAGCGCGCGATCTGCAAGCCCGTCATTTCAGATGCGGTTTAAATCCCGAGCCTTGTCGATCGGGTTGTGATCTCAGCGGGCCCTGGCGCGTTTGGCAATGAGGGCCGAGGTTGCCGATACCCGGTCACTCTGTTCCCTAGCAAGCCGGGCTTCCCGAAGCCGCAACGTCTTCGCCTGTTGCGATTGGGCGTCGGATTCAAGCTCTTCGGCCGCCTGGTTCTTCGCGAAGAATTGGGTCTGGACGTTGCCGAAGGCAATCTCCGCCCGCTGGCGAGATTTGCTGTATGTCTCAGTCATGTTGGCTCCGATATTGGAGGGCTCGACGCGCGAGCGAAAACAAAAAAGGCCAGGCAAATCGCCTGGCCTTGGATTGATAACGTGCTTCCGGCAGTGCCAGTACATCCGTGGTCAAAGGGAAGCAGATACCGATTTAAGCGTTCTGGAGATTGCAGGCGGACATCTTGCCCGACTTGTTGTCGCGCTCGAGATCGAAGCCGATCTTCTGGCCTTCGACGAGTTCGCGCATTCCGGCGCGCTCGACGGCGGAGATGTGAACGAAGGCGTCATCGCCGCCATTGTCAGGCTGAATGAAGCCGAAGCCTTTGGTGGAGTTGAACCATTTAACTGTGCCAGTGGCCATGATGATGAACCCTTTCATAGCAATATTGAAGAACCGCAACGCCAAGGCGATGCGGATGATGATAGCGATTTTTGAAAGGAAGTTCGTTCAGAGCGCGGTGCCAATCGCGCGATAACCAAGCCAGCAAGCAAAATTCGATGCTCGCTATCTAGCTCATCAAGCTTGCGTCGTCAACCGTTAGTTTTCCGATTGCGCTGTCTTCAACTTATGGGTGCCGCGGAGACCTTTACACCAAACAGGGCTCCGCGTCCGGGGCGCGTGCGCCTTCTACTTCCAGCGGGCGATGCCGACGGTTTCGCCAATCGCCTGGCGCAGATCGTCCAACCCATCGCCCTTTTCCGAGGAGGTGGAGAGCACGCCGGGATAGGCGGCCGGGCGCTTGCGGATCTTGTCGGCTGTTTCGGCCAGCAGCTTCGGCACGCCGGCCGCCTTGATCTTGTCGGTCTTGGTCAGCACGATCTGGTAGGAGACGGCAGCCTTGTCGAGCAGGTCGAGCACGTCGTCGTCGTTCTTCTTGATGCCGTGGCGGCTGTCGATCAGCACGTAGACGCGCTTCAGCGTCGCGCGGCCGCGCAGATAATCGAAAACCAGCTTGGTCCACTTGTCGACCTGCTCCTTCGGCGCCTGCGCATAACCATAGCCCGGCATGTCGACGATCGCCATCGGCGGCAGGTCGCCGCCTTCGCCGGAATAGCCGTCGGGAACGAAATAGTTGAGTTCCTGCGTGCGTCCCGGCGTGTTCGAGGTGCGCGCCAGGCCCTTCTGGCCGACCAGTGCGTTGATCAGCGAGGATTTGCCGACATTCGAGCGCCCGGCGAAGGCCACCTCCAGCGGCCCTTCCGGCGGCAGGAAGTTCAGGGATGGCACGCCGCGGATGAAGATCCATGGGTGGCCGAAGAGCGGCTTTTCGGTGTCGGGCATGCGGGCTCTGCAATCTCTGGGTTGGGTGTCTTACCGGGCTTCATGGTTTTGTGGGCAGATGTCAAGCTTTAGAGGCGGCTTGCAGGGTCTTACCCTGCGTCCTTCTCCGACGCCCGGGAAAGAAAAGCCCCGCCGGAGCGGGGCTTGGCAGGCGTCATTTCGATGGCGCTTCTTTTCGTCGGAACAGGCCCTTCAGATTGTCGAAGAGTTCGACCTTGACGCCGTGGCGCCTCATGATCACCGACTGCTGCAGCACCGAGAGCGTGTTGTTCCAGGCCCAGTAGATGACGAGGCCGGCCGGGAAGCTTGCCAGCATGAACATGAACACCAGCGGCATCCAGTTGAAGATCATCGCCTGGGTCGGATCGGGCGGGGTCGGGTTCATGCGCATCTGCACGAACATGGTGATGCCCATGATCAGCGGCCAGACGCCGAGATGCAGCAAGGTCGGGGCCTCGAAGGGCAGCAGGCCGAACAGATTGACGATCGTCGTCGGATCGGGCGCCGAAAGATCCTTGATCCAGCCGAAGAAGGGCGCATGCCGCATCTCGATGGTGATGTAGATCACCTTGTAGAGCGAGAAGAAGATCGGGATCTGCAGCGCCACCGGCCAGCAGCCGGCGATCGGATTGATCTTCTCGTCCTTGTAGAGCTGCATCGTCGCCTGCTGCAGCCCCATGCGGTCGTCGGCGAATTTCGCCTTCAACTCCTCCATCTTCGGCTGCATGCGTTTCATGTTGGCCATCGAAGCATATTGCTTGCTGGCGAGCGGGAAGAACAGGAGCTTGACGACGATGGTGGTGCACAGGATCGCCACGCCGAAATTGCCGAAGTAGCGGAAGAAGAAGTCCATCAGCTTGAACATCGGCTTGGTGATGAAATAGAACCAGCCCCAGTCGATCAGACGGTCGAACTTCGGGATCGAGTAGCTCGCCTCATAGCCGTCGATGACGGGCACTTCCTTGGCGCCCGCAAAGACGAGGTTCTTCAGCTCGATCGATTGGCCCGGCGCGACGGTGAAGGCATCTTCCTTGTAGTCGGCCTGATAGCGCGGCTGACCGTCGGGAAAATGCGAGAAGCTTGCCTCATAGGGACTGGTCTGCGGCGGAACGATCGTCGCGGCCCAGTATTTGTCGGTGATGCCGAGCCAGCCGCCGGTGGATTTGGCCGGCTTCACGGCTTCCTTCTCGGCGGCGGTATATTTGGTTTCCACCAGGCCGTCATCGCCGATGACGCCGATGAAGCCTTCATGCAGGACGTAGACCGACGGCGTCGTCGGCTTGTTGTAGCGCGTGACGCGGCCGTAGGAATTCAGCGAGGCGGGCGCCTGGCCGGCATTCTCGATCTTGTCGGCGACGGTGAACATGTAGCGTTCGTCGACGGAGATGGTGCGGGTGAAGGTCAGGCCCTTGTCGTTCGTATAGGTCAGCGTCACCGGCGTCTTTTCGGTGAGCTTGGCGCCCTCAGGTGCGGTCCAGAGCGTCGAGGGACCGGGAACGCTGCCCGTCGCATCGCTGCCGATATAGCCGAGTTCGGTGAAATAGCCGTCCTTGGTCTCGGCCGGGCTGAACAGCGTGATGATCGGGCTCGAGTCGTCGACGGTCTCGTGATAGCCCTTGAGCTTCAGATCGTCGAGGCGGGCGCCGGCAAGGTTGATCGAACCGGAAAGTGCCGGGGTATCGATGACAATGCGCGGCGACTTCTGCAGCGCTTGCTCGAGCGTCGCCGTCGCGGCCGCCTGGCTGGAAGGGGCCGCACCGCTCGGCTGGGCCGGCGCCTGACCGCTTGCTGCGGGCTGCTGCGCCTGCTCGGTCTGCTGCTGCGCCTTCTGGGCTTCCTGCGCCTTGCGCTGGGTCTCGATGCGCGGATTCATATAGAGAAACTGCCAGCCGAGGACGATCAGCACCGAGAGAGCGATCGCAATGAAGTAATTGCGGTTGTTTTCCATCATACGTTCCTGGGGCGTCCGTCTCCGGAGCGCCGGTGTTTCGGCCTGGTTTCCACGCGGGATTTCAGTTCCGCGGCCAATTCTTTGAAGGACGCCTGAAGCACGTCCCTGCGCGCGACAACCACATAGTCGTGTCCGGGCTGCATTGCAAACCCCGCATGAAGCCGCACCGCCTCTTTCAGGCGGCGGCGCATACGGTTCCGTTCGACCGCGTTGCCATGTTTTTTGGTGACTGTAAAACCGACACGGGCTTGGCTGTCGGGTTCCTTCCGGTCGAGGACTTCGAGAAGGAAGAGGCCGCCCCGGCGTTTTTCGCCCTCGCGCGCGGCAAGAAACTGCGGGCGGCTCTTCAGCCGCCCGACAGTGTGTTTCTTCTCACTGGTCGTCAATTCGCCCGCCATCTCTTACCGGGCAATCCGGCCTTAAGCCGAAAGACGCTTGCGGCCCTGCGCGCGGCGGGCAGCGATGACCTTGCGGCCACCCTTCGTGGACATGCGCGCACGGAAGCCGTGGCGACGCTTGCGAACAAGCTTGGATGGTTGGTAGGTACGCTTCATTTATTTGAATACCGCGGAGTGCGGCCCTTCTTGAATTTGCATAATGCAAGGAGCGTTGTTTTTCGAACGGGCGAGCCAAAAAGGCTGAGTGACCGGACGTGCGGCGGCTTATACGGATGAAGCCTTAGAAAGTCAATTATACCCGATAATTTCACTTTGCGCCGTCGGCCCGAAGTAATTTTCGCACTCTGGTGTTAAGAATTTCCGCTTGCTCCGAGCGGTTGTAATTTGGTGCCGCAAGCGATCGATAAGCCTGGTTTGCAGGGGGTTACGTCCCGCGACCGCGTCCAACAGGGATAATTTTCCCTCGGCATAATCGTAAATATTGGAAATCTAACTTTAATAAATGTCGCCGATATTCAGCGCATGGGCTGGAATTTGCTTTCCAGGCAGTGGCGTAGCTAGGAGGGCATTGCATTGAAGATCCGTGGCAAAATTAATCTGCTGGTGTGCGTGATGGGCGCGGTCGCGCTTCTGATCGGCGCAACGGCATTGTCCGCGATGCACGAATACAGTCGCAACCTGACGGCTTACGAACAGGCCGCCACCCGCGCCTATGCCGGCGAACGTCTCAACCGTTTCGTGACGGCCGTGGTGATGGAATCGCGCGGCATTTATGCCGCCAAGACGATCAAGGATACGCCGAATTTTGCCAAGGGCCTGCTGGCCGGCCTCGACGAGATCGACAAGGTCATCGCGGGCTGGGCGCCGCTCGTTCCCGAGGATGAGAAGGACAGTTTTGCCAAGCTTGTCGCCCGCGCTGCGGAATTCCGCACCTTCCGCGCGGAAACGGCCCGCCTCGGTACCGAGGTCGGCCCCGAGGCCGCCAGCCAACAGGGCAACAATGAGGCCAACCGCGCCAACCGCAAGGCGTTCCAGGCGGAAATCGACGCGGTCGTCGCCATCGACAAGGCCGCGCTGCAGACCGTCAACGCCGAGATCGAAAGCTTCCGCTCCTGGGTGCTGATGCTCGTCCTCAGCATCACCGGCATCGGCATTTCGGCCGGCATCGGCATGGGCTTCTACATCGGCACCAGCCATCTGAGCCGCCCGATCAAGCGCGTCACCCATGCGATCAAGGAGGTTGCCGACGGCAATTTCGAGGCCGAGGTTCCTTTCGCCGGACGCCAGGATGAAATCGGCGAGATGGCCGCAGCGGTCGCCGTCTTCAAGGCGAACGGCCTTGCCATCAAGCGCCTGAACGCTCAGGAGGCGGCGATGCGCGCCAAGAGCGACGACCTGCAGTCGAGCATGTCCGTCGTCGTGGCTGCGGCCGCGGCCGGCGATTTCGGCCACCGCATCGATAAGGACTACGAGGACGAGAACCTCAACCAGTTCGCCGGCAACATCAACACGCTGCTGGCGAGCGTCGATGCCGGCATCGGCGAGACCCGCCGCGTCATCGCAAGCCTTGCCGAAGGCGACCTCACCCAGACGATGCGCGGCAGCTTCCAGGGCGCCTTCGCCGAATTGCAGCAGAACGTCAACAATACCTTCGTCACCCTGCAGGCGACGATGCGCGAAGTGCGCGAGACGACGGAAGCGATGAACGGCAACACCGCCGAACTGCGCAATGCCAGCGACGACCTGTCGAAGCGCACCGAGCAGCAGGCGGCTGCCCTCGAACAGACTTCGGCCGCCCTCGATGAGATCACCGCTGTCGTCCAGAATTCCACCGAGCGGGCGCATGAAGCAACCATCATGGTGTCCGAAGCCAAGGAGAATGCCGGCCGCTCCGGCGTCGTCGTGCGCAATGCCGTCGAGGCCATGGGCCGCATCGAGCAGGCGTCGCGCGAAATCAGCCAGATCATCAACGTCATCGACGAGATTGCCTTCCAGACCAACCTGCTGGCGCTGAATGCCGGCGTCGAGGCCGCCCGCGCCGGCGAGGCCGGAAAGGGCTTCGCGGTGGTCGCCCAGGAAGTGCGCGAACTGGCCCAGCGTTCGGCAACCGCGGCCAAGGACATCAAGGCGCTGATCACCAAGTCGGGCGACGAGGTGCAGGTCGGCGTCAAGCTGGTGCAGGCGACCGGCGAGGCGCTCGCCGAAATTGGCACCCGCGTCATCGCCATCAACGACCATATCCATTCGATCGCGACAGCCGCGACCGAACAGTCGACCGGCCTCAAGGAAGTCAATACCGCCGTCAATCAGATGGACCAGGTAACCCAGCAGAATGCCGCGATGGTCGAAGAGACCTCCGCCGCCACGCACAGGCTGTCGGCCGAAGCCAATGGGCTGGTGAGCCTCATTGCCCGCTTCAAACTGTCGGACGGTGCGCCGGCGCCTGTGGCGCTCGTCCGCAACGAGCCGCACCGGCCCGTCGCCTCGCCTGCCCGCCGGGCGATCGCCAAGGTCGCCCGCGCTTTCGGCGGCAATGCGGCGCCCGCCGAACAGAGCTGGGAAGAGTTCTAAGCTTTACTGATCACGCGCCTTTCAACGCCGCCTCCGGGCGGCGTTGGTTTTTTCTGCCCGGTCCGCGCCGGGCGAAGACCTCGCCCCAAGCCTAACCTGTCGCACCGGCGCTTCCAACTTCGTCGTTTCACCCGCGGAAAGGCTGATATTTGCCGCGTGGGCGCCGCAAATTGGTCCCTCCCTCTTGTGGGGAAAGGTTGGGGAAGGGCCTTCCTTCTCCAAGCTGGACGCTTCTTTGTGACGACGTGACGCTGCTCGCAAAGATTTGAAAGCGGAGCATCTTGGTCTAATATAAAGCTCCAGCGGTAAGGGCGGCGCAAATGCTGCCGATCGGGCGAGACGCGAATGCCGATGAAAGACCAGGGTGACAATCCTTCGGCGGAGACCCCGGCGGCCGGCGAGGCTGCGAGGGCGCCGTGCCCGTCTGCCCGCATGTTCGGCGGGCTCTCCGGCAAGCTGCTCTGGCTCACCGTCTTCTTCATCATGCTCGCCGAAATCCTGATCTTCTTCCCCTCGGTTGCCAGCATGCGCATACGCTGGCTGGAAGACAGGCTGAACACGGCCGCCGCCGCCGCCATCGTCATCGACGGGCTGCAGCCGGTCGAGCTGCCGCGAGCGCTGCAGAAGGAAACGCTGGAGGCAACCGGCACCAAGGCGATCGTGCTGCGCAAGGACGGCACCTCGCGGCTGCTGGCGACCACCGATATGCCGACCTCCGTCGATGAAGCCTATGATCTCACCGACGTGCCGCCAATGACGGCGATACGCGATGCGCTCGACACGCTGATCTTCGGCGGCAGCAGGATGATCCGCGTCTATGGCCCCGTCGGCGACACCAATACCGGCGTCGAGGTGGTGATGAGGGACAGGCAGTTGCGCACGGCGATGTTCGCCTATTCCCGCAACGTCCTCCTTCTGTCGGTGCTGATCTCCGTCTTCACCGCGACGCTGATCTTCTTTGCGATCAACCGCATCCTGATCGGCCCGATCCGCCGGCTGACCGGCAGCATGCAGCAATTCTCCTCCGATCCGGAAAACCCGGCCCATATCTATATCGGCGACGGCGGCCGCGACGAACTGGCGGTCGCCGGCCGCAACCTCACCTCGATGCAGATGGAGCTGCAGAAGACGCTGAAGCAGCAGAAGAACCTCGCCGCTCTCGGCCTTGCCGTCTCCAAGATCAATCACGACATGCGCAATATCCTGGCGTCGGCGCAGCTGATGTCGGACCGTCTCGTCGATGTCGACGATCCGATGGTCAAGAGCTTCGCCCCGAAGCTGCTGCGCACCATCGACCGCGCCGTCGGCTATACCACCGAGGTGCTGTCCTACGGCAAGGCGAGCGAATCGGCGCCGCGCCGCCGCCATATCCTGCTTTTGGAACTGACCCAGGAGGTCAAGGACATACTGGCGATCGACCCGCAGAGCGGCATCGAATTCGTCGAGCAGATCGGCGCCGAGCTCAAGGTCGATGCCGATGGTGAACAGCTCTTCCGCGTCATCCACAATCTCTGCCGCAACGCGCTGCAGGCGCTGACCGCGCCGGGCGAGGGCGCCCCGGGTACCTTGAGGCGCATCACCGTCGCCGCCCAGCGCGTCGGCAGCGTCGTCAGCATCACGGTCGACGATACCGGCCCGGGCATGCCGCTGAAGGCCCGCCAAAACCTCTTTGCCGCCTTCCGCGGTTCCGCCCGCTCCGGCGGCACCGGCCTCGGCCTCACCATCGCCCGCGAGCTGGTGCTGGCCCATGGCGGCACGATCGCGCTGGTGGAAAAGCCGACGGTCGGCACCCAATTCCGCATCGAGATCCCCGATCGCCCGGTTTCGCTGGAGGATTACCGCAGCCGGACGCATTTGGAAAAGTGACCTCGCTGGGCAAGGCGCTGCTGCGAACAGGCAAAGACGCGATTTTTTCAGAAATGCTCTTGCATTGTCCCGAAGGACGTTTTAGAGGATCGCCACGCAAGCGGCACCGCCGCATTTTGCACGCACCCGTAGCTCAGCTGGATAGAGCACCAGACTACGAATCTGGGGGTCAGGAGTTCGAATCTCTTCGGGTGCGCCATTCTTCCCAATTACCATGCCATCGGTCTTCAGGCCCCGGTTACGGACTGGCCATTTGGGTCTGATCGCACTTCAGTTCGTTATTTCCCATGCACATCCTCTAGGTGCGCGCAAGCTCGCAGCTATGCCCATGAGGCGCGTCGCGTCCTACTGGATCGGTGCCGTATGCCAAGCCGCCAGATGGCCTCAGTCGAGTTTGGCCGGCGACGAGAACGGCAGATTGGCGTCCACCACAAAGATGGCGAACTCATCGAGATCGCTTGTTCCGGCATTAAACACTTCCATCGGTGTATCCGCGCCATGACCAACCATGGTCGTTCCGGCTTCGGCATATGCCATGCCGTGCGGCGTCCTCTGGCCCAGCTTGCCGGCCAGCACATAAAAGGCCTCCGGCCCCGGATGTGAATGGATCGAAGTCTTGGCGCCCGGCACGCCTCCGGCGCGGTTGATGCGCAGCAAATATTCGCTTGCGCTGACCGGTGGGATGGGACCAATCGCGGCGACACTGGTTCCGCCTGGCGTAGAGCCATCCTTTGGTCCAAGCGTGAACAACCACACCTTGCCTGCGACCTCGGCCGCGAGTGACGTCGGGCCTGCGGCGCTTTGGGCCTGGGCCAGCGTTGGGAAATTCTCCAGCCGCCAGAACAATGGTCCGGGCGGCAGTTCCTTCACCTTCTTCTCGACCACTGGTTCGACGAGCAATTTGGCATTTTCGGCCGTCGCGGCGGACGTCGTAAGACCGAAAGCAACCTGCGAAATGAGCAGTATTCCGATCAGGCTCTCTGTGAGGGTTCGCAGGTTCATGGTGGTTCTCCTACCGATTCAACCTTGCATATGGTTTGGGGACGATGGGTCGCGACGCGCGCTTGGTGCGACGTTGGACGCGCACAATGCCAATGTCCCGAACGACTGGTGATCGTTCGGTGAAAAATTGCCGAAAAACAAAGGCGCTGCGGCGGCATTCACGGAGTTGCAGCTGTCTGATATGATAATGGATGTCCCCGCGGCAGGAGGCGGAGGATGGATTCCCGGGCTGCCAGGACGTTCGCGGTTAACGGCGTTATCGTTGATATTGCCGGAGGGATTGTGTGTGACGGGGAAGGGCGCGAGATCGCTCTCAGGCCGCAGGCCTTCCACCTCCTGAAGTATCTCCTCGAAAACGCCGATCGGCTGGTCACCAAAGATGAGCTGATGCAGGCGGTGTGGCCAGGCGTGTTCGTCACCGATGACAGCCTGGTCCAATGCGTGCGCGATGTACGCCGCGCTCTTCACGATGAGCAACAGGCAGTTCTCAAGGCCGTACCGAAACGCGGATACCGGCTGATGATCACCGCCGCGAACCCGCCTTTGGCGCCGGCAAGGTGGAAATGGACTGCGGGTCTGGGCCTGGTGGTCTTTCTGGCGGCAGGTGCAGTCTGGCTCTTTACAAGTTACGCAATCGAGAAGCGTCCCGACGCGGGGCTGCCATCCATCGCGGTGCTGCCCTTCGACAATTATCGCGGTGACGAGGCGACCGAACGCCTCGCCGATGGCCTCGTCGAGGACATAATCACCGATCTGGCGGGGTTCCCTGAATTCGAGGTGATCGCCCGCAACTCGACTGAACAATACCGGGACAAACCAGCCGAGCCGAATGAGGTGGGCAGGACGCTTGGCGCGAGCTTTATTGTCGAAGGCTCAATTCAACGCCAAGCCGATCGGGTGCGGGTTACAGCACAACTCATCGACGCCAAAACGAACAAGCACCTTTGGTCGCAGCGCTGGGACCGGCCGGACCGGGACCTCTTTGCGATTCAAACGGAGATTGCCGGGCAGGTCTCCAACCGGCTCGGCGGCGGAGGCGGCGTGATCCAGGAGGCAGGCCGGATCGCGGCCCATCGCAAGCCGCCAAGCGACCTTACCGCCTATGAGCTGTACCTGCTCGGCACGGAGAAGCTTGCGAAGATGAATCGCGCTGATGTCGAGGAGGCAATCAAGCTCCTCAAAAGCGCCGCGGAACTGGACCCGGGGCTGGCGCGCGCCTGGGTTGAACTTTATCACGCGTATAGCGTCATGCCGAGTTTTGGCGCCGATTTCGAGGTCAACTTCCGACTGGCCGCCGAGGCCGCCGAGCGCGCGGTCACGCTCGATCCGATGGACGCCGAGGCGCACGCCGTGCTGGGCTTTAGTTTCGGCGACAGGAACGATCTTGCACGCGCCAAAGCGGAATTCGACACGGCGCTGCGCATGGCGCCGAACCAGTTCGAAATTCTGACCTTCTACGCCTTCTTGGCATCCACCTTCGGCGAGCCGCAGCGCGGTGCGGAGATGGTCGATCAGGCAATCCGCCTTAATCCGATCTACCCGGTGTGGAGTACGAGAATCTTTGCTGCTGCCTATTTCATGGCAGGACGCTACGAAGATGCGCTTCGCATGCAGGGTCAAATGGGTCCGGAAAACTACGGTCGACGGATGTGGGTATATCGTCCAGCCGCGCTAGCCGCCACCGGCCGCACGGCGGAAGCGAAAACGGCTCTCACACAAGCACTGAAATGGTTTCCCGATCTCACCATAGAGGGATTTGTGAGCCTTCCTGATACAAATGAAAACGACAGGCGGCGATTGATCGAAACCATGCGACTTGCCGGCTTTCCGCCCTGCGCAAAGCCCGAGGCATTGGCCGGTTTTGTCAAGCCTTTCAGGTTGCCTGAATGCGTCGAGCGTTGAATCTCGCAAGCAGTCTGCGGCGCGGATAGCGGTAACTTCGAGATTGAAACCTAGCTGGCCGGCTCGTTGCAACCGCACAAACCCTGAAATGCGCTACGAATGGTCTCTTCAACGGATGGTCGCTCGGCAGCGGCTTAGAGCGTCAGTGTTTCTGGAAGGAGCCGATTGCACCCAACGCGGCCAACCCAACGGCTCACCTCTAAAATCGGCTATTTTCCCGACATGATTGCGCCGGATTCTAAGCGCTACGATTAAGCATTGCGGTCAACAGGGAGTGGGGGCTTCCAATGCAACGCAGGCTTTCGGCGATCCTCTCGGCTGACATCGTCGGCTACACCCGTTTGATGGAAATCGATGACATCAGCACGCTGAACCGCCTCAAGTCGTTGCGCCATGACCTGGTCGACCCCTGTATTGCGACTCACAACGGACGGATCGTCAAGCTGATGGGTGATGGGATGCTGGTGGAGTTCGCCAGCGTTGCCGATGCCGTAAGGTGCGCCACCGAGATTCAAAGCACGATAGCCAGAGCCGAACCCCAGGAGGCCCAAGACCGCGGTCTCGTATATCGCATCGGGGTCAATCTTGGCTACATCATCGTCGATGGTGACGACATCCATGGTGACGGGGTCAACGTCGCGGCGCGCCTGCAATCCCTCGCCGATCCCGGCGGGGTCGCGATCGCTGGCATCGTGCGCGAGCATATCGGCAGCGAGTTGGGGGTCGACTTCGAGGATTTCGGCCAACATTCCGTGAAGAACCACGAGAGGCCCATACAAGTCCACATGGCGCGCTTCGGACACAGATGGCAGGATTCACCGCCGAAGCGGCCTCCTGCGGCGGTGATCGCCGAAAGCGAAGGCGTGTCTATTGCGGTGCTACCGTTCACCAACATGAGCGGCGATCCGGAACAGGAATACTTCAGTGATGGCATCACCGAGGACATCATTACGGATCTTGCGAAAGTGTCCGCGCTCAGCGTCATCGCCCGCAATTCAAGCTTTATCTACAAAGGTCGCGCCGTGGACATGAAGCAGGTGGGATGCGAACTCGGCGTGCGGTATGTGCTGGAAGGCAGCGTGCGCAAGGCCGGAAACAAAGTGCGCATTGCGGCTCAGCTTATCAACGGAACGGATGGCCGGCACGTGTGGGCGGAGCGATACGATCGCGACCTTGAAGATATATTCGCGCTGCAGGACGAAATCTCCAAGCACATTGTCGACGCGCTTAAGGTCCGGCTCCTCGCAAAGGAGCTGGAGACTATCACCAAGCGGGGAACCGACAATCCGGAGGCCTATCAAATTTATCTGATGGGGCGGTCGTTCTTTAACCGTGGACACGAATCGAGAAGCATAAAGGCAGCCCGGGGTCTGTTCGCGAAGGCCGTCGACCTAGATCCGCGCTATGCACGGGCTTATGCCGGACTGTCCGACTGCGACTCCTACCTTCTGCTCGCCAATGATCCGGCTGCCACATATGACAACATCCTAGACAACGCCAACCGGGCTCTGGAGCTCGATCCAGGTCTCTCCGACGCCCATGCATCGCGAGGCATCGCAATGTTTACCAAGGGCCTGCGGGCTGAGGCCGAGGCAGAGTTCGAGCTCGCCCTCGAACGAGATCCGACCTCTTTCGAGGCGAACTTCTTCTACGGGCGCAATTGTCACGCGCAGGGCCAGTTCGAAAAGGCGCGCGGCCTCTACGAGCGCACTATCGCCTTGAAGCCAGATGATTATCGGGCCTGGGACCAGCTGCGAGCGGTCCATATATCCCTTGGGCACCATCAAGAAGCAGTTCAGTCGGCGCGAGAGTGCCTTCGGCTGATAGAAGGAGAGATTGCCGCACATCCAGACGAGCCGATCCTTATGTGCTATGGCGGCTGTTTGCTGGCGGATCTGGGCGAGATGGAGCGTGGAGCGTCGTGGGCGTCCCGTGCCGCCGCAATCGCTGGGGACGACCTCAGAGTGCTCTATAATCTCGCTTGTTGCTATGCGAAGCTCGGCAAACCTGCTGAGGCCATTGCCTGCCTTGAACGGCAGGCGTCCGGATCGCCTACCTATGTCGCGTCGGTCGTGGCGTGGATGAAGAAGGACAGCGATCTAGATCCTCTCCGGAACCATCCGCGCTACCTGGCTCTCGCCGACCGGATGGAAGCTCAGCTAGCAGAGCCTCCTGGCCTCATTCCTTGATCGGGATTCCGGCTTCGATCGCAGCGTCGATAAACGCCTGTCGCGCCTCCTGATCGATTGGCTTTCGCTGGCCGCTGCCACCGTGAAGGTCAGGCTGCGGATTCATTCCAACGTTTTCATCGACCATCTCTGCTTCGTGAAAGGCATCGAGGGCTGGCGGATCGTCGCCAAGGTCTGGCATCTGGAAACGGTGAGGGTATCGTTGCCCGCTTCACAAGATCAGGCCTTGCCGGGAAGCTGATGGCGCCCCGGCGACGCCTAGAATTCCTGAACGAATTCACACGCCAGCAAGGTTTTGCCTGGCAGGGCATTGCCTTGGCGGGCAACGATGGAGACCTTTCCGGGTCCGGCCATTCCCGGTTCCGGCTGCAGATCTGCCGGCAGTTCGCGCGAATAGCCCTTGGTAGATGCACCCAGCAGGTCCGAGGTCTCCCGCTTCAAGCCGTATTTTGCGGCCAGATCGTCGGCGCGTTCGCCTTCGACCAAAATTCCAACCGCGTTGCTTGCAAAGAAAACCTCGTTCGATTTGAAGCCGTCGCGGCCGATTTGGTTCGGGAGTTTGTAGATCGCCGCACCCAGAGACGACGTGTCTGGTTTGGCCAAAGCCTCCACGACGTCATAGATCTTCATTGCCGATGTCATCGTATAGGGTGGCTTGCAAAGGGCTGCGTCAAAGAACTTGTCATTGGCCGACTCGGCCAGAACCTGTCCGGCCTGAAATGCCGCAAAAGCGACGCACACAGAGAAGGCGGCGGAGCGAATGAATTGAGCGTTGGGCATGGAATATTCCTGAGAGCGCTATGGCGGTTAGCATTCGTTGTAATGCATCGGGATGCTTAGGGGATTCGAAGCAATTGTGCTACCTTAAGTTTAGCCCCTCGACATTTTCTGAAGGGCTGCCAAATGTTGAGCGAAAGGGCGCTGTCGATGGCGAACGGACAATTCGGCTTGCCCGGCTCGGAGTCCGGACAGTTTGGTAGGGCGAAAATGTAAATGACGTCACGAATGCAGGAGCACGTCGTCGAATTTCAGAGCCTCGCCGGCAGTGTGTCATCGATTTCATCAGGCAATCCAAACTCTCTTCTCAAGGCCACGGCCGGCCTGCTGGATGACGCCGATCTGCAGAGCATTGCGCGCGCCGACTACGGCAATGACAGCGAAGAACATCTCGCCCGGCTCGTCGATATCGCCCGGCTGTGCGAATTGCCGTCGCCATTGCAATGGCATCCCCGCGAGGTTCTGGAACTGACCCGGTGGTCTGAACCCGGGCAGCAGGGTCCCGGCATGGTGGCGAACCTATCCAGGCAATGCGCGTTTGCGTGCACGGTTCTGCTCGTCTCCTATGGCGACCCGCGCAACGCGGGTGCTTCTTATGGCGGCAACCAGACACTCATAAACTTGATCGGCAGCCTGGAAGCCCTCGGCTTGGATGTCGAGGATGACGTTCTGTCGCTGTTATTCTGGCTGATTCCGCGCCTGCCGGAACATGAAGCGGGAGAGATCCCCTTCTTCGGCTGGCCATGCTGTGGTTCGCGCTTGGCCGTCCGCACCAATGGAACGACGCAGCGCTTCTCGGTCTCTGCGAGTGGATCATGGTCGCCGAAGAGGCCGCCAGGCGCCGCAGATCCCCCGGCATGGATGCAAGCGGAGCGTGGCTGGTTTCGGGAACCGGCTATGACACCCATTGCGACCGGTGGCGGAAATTGGGGCGGAGGCTGGCGGATCGGCTCGACATGCGTCACGGCCCTGAGGTCAGAGAGGCTGTCCAATTGATCGGAGCAATGCTGGCATGACTGCGTCTAATGAGGAACTGGCCCAGCAATTGTACAAACAGAAGCGTTATAAGGAAGCCTTGCCTCTGCTGGAGGAGGCGGCAAATGCCGGATCTGCCTGGGCTCATGGAGTGTTGGGTTGGATGTATTGGTATGGCCATGCTGTTCGAAAGGATAAAGATCAATCGCTTCACCACTACCAGCTGGCCTATGACGGTGGAAACGAGTCCGCTGCTCATCCTCTTGGGCTCAACCATTTCGACGCTGGACGCGCCGAACTCGCGCTGGAATGGTTCCGGAGAGACCGGCATCACCCGATATCGTCGCTCTATTGGCAATACAGGACGATCGAGGCGCATCCCCATTTGGCGCGGCATGCCGACGAAGCCGATGACATTCTGTTGGCTGCAGCCAATAGCGGCCACCTGTTCGCGAAACGTGATGTGGCTTTTCGAATGATGAAAGGGCACAAGCGTTTTGGCACACGACGCCAGGGTGTGTTTCTATGGTTGGGTCTCTATCCCGATCTGTTCCGTCTGGCCCGTGCCGATTCCTATGATGAACGGCTCCGCTAAAGCATGTCGCACAAAACTGCGGAGAGAGAGATTGTAGTGACGTCTTTCGAAGACAGGAGAACCCATGATCGCAGCCTATATCGATGAAATCATCATGTTTTGCGCCGGCTTGTGGATGGCGTCCGTCGGCTTTGGTTATCTGCCCTTTCCCGGCAATCCGGCCAGCCGGCTGCCGGTGGTTCGTCACTTCAAGTGGATGGGTCCTTTGCTACTCGCGATCGCCATCATTCTAGCCGCAGCCTCATAGTCTCACCCGCAATGAACAATATGTTGGCCTGCCCGTCCTGCGGATTGGATGAAACCGAATCGATCGTCCATGGCGGTTCGTACATTCTTCGATGCGCCGCCTGCGGCGAAGCAATCGTCGCGACATCGTTCATGGCGATGCTCGACTCGGATCACCGGTGTTCAGCCTTTGTCGATCCGGGTCCGGGAAAACACCCTGCGCCAGATATGCTCGTCGCCGATGGACCGCTCCGGCAGATCGCAACGGCAATCAGCGCTGCGGCGAGGGATGGAACTTTGATACGTCTGATCCCCGAAGCAAAGGATTGAAGCCCCGCGTCGTTCCCCCGTTCATTTTGCCATCGGCGATTGACCCGGCGGCTGAAGTGAGGGGCAGCTGACCAGGGCGCGGCCGATGATGCCGCCGGGAAGGCAGACTGCACAGGTGGCGCCTTCATGGGCGTAGCCGGACGACAATCTTGGCGCCGGGAACCTTCAGCTGTTCCGCCAGCGCTTCCAAATCTTTCCGATCCGTTCCCGACAGAACAATGCGGCCATCCATGATCGGCTCCCTCATCCAGGGTTCCATGACGACATTGTCGTTGATCAGCATCTGCGTTTGTCGCCCCAATGCCGCCTGGGTGAAATCGCGGAATGCGGCAGCGCTTTCCGGGGTGAGCATGATATTCAGTCCGTGGTCGTAGGACACGGGGGACAGAGCTACCTCCGCACTCTTCACCGCAAGCGAGACAGGTGCGATTGCCTTGGCCCCGTCATCATCTGCGGCAGCGGCCGTATCTTGTGATGCCGTTGGCGGCGCAGGAGGTGTCGAAAGCTCATCCAGGATGCCCGGCCCGGTCTTGGCCGATGGCAGCGGCTCGATGCCCAAATCAGGCGTCTGCAAGTCTTTTGCCGTCAGCACGGCAGGCAGCGGCAGCTTGGCCGGCATGTCCTCGCGTTGGATATGGGTGTATGTGCGAAACGTTGCGTCTCCCGTGGTAACGGTCACGATCTCCGACGCTTCGAGCGTCGAGCCATCGTTCAGGGACACCACGAGTTCGACGCTTCGGTTCTTGCTGGCGCGTTTGACGGAAGCCAGCTGATCGGCCGTCAGGCTCTTTGCCCGCTCGGCAAAGCTGCTCATCAAATTTGCGATCACCGGCTGCTGCGACTGGCTGAACGCTGCGGCATCGGCTTCCTCCGACAGCGAAAGGGTTGCCGTGCCTGCGGTTGCGTCGGTCGATTTCAGGGTCCAGGTCGAGGTCACCGGGACATTGACGCCGCCATAGTCCTCGTCTCGGGATGCCACCGAGGCCTGTCCCATTTCCATCGTCTCCGCCTGGTAGGATTGCCCTGTGGCAAGCAGTTGCGCTTCCGGCGCCAGGGCGGCAACGATCTGCAGAGGGTTCGCCTCCAGCTTGGCGATAATGTCATAGACCCCGCTTTCCCGCGCCGCGGAGGCGCCGGCTGAGGGAGCGCCGCCAGCAGCCATCTCCCGCATATGCGCCACGATCTGATCGGCATCGGAGAGAGTGCGCGGGTTGCCGTTCAGGTCGGTTTCGAATTCGAGCGTGGCGGTGCCATAGGCTGTCAGAGAATTCCGATAGAGCAGGTTCATCTGATAGCTATCGGCAAGGCCAGCGGTGCCTGCCGGCAAATCGGCGCTGAGGGACCAGCGGACCCGCATGCCGTCTTCATCCCGCGACAGCACCGTCATACGCTGGCGAAACGCGCCGCGCATCGTCATGGCCGAGGCGCCTGGCTTGTCGAACCAGAACGACATATCGGTCTCAGTCGCTTTTTGAACGCGGTAGCTGCGCTCGACGCCCGTCGCCGGCGCGTAGCCCGGGATCTCGATGCCGCCGGCGGACCAGGCCGGATGGGAGAGTGTGAGGCACAGGCAAAACCAGGCAAATCTCTTCCAATGCAGTGATGTCATGCGGGCAGGGCCTCTGAACATTAAAGGTTGTGGGGCGCCGTTCGGCCGCCGACCGCGAGCATATTTGCTGATGAAGAGGACGGGTAGTGCCGAGGCTGCGATAATCGTCCTGCGCGAAACTGCTTGAGGTTTTCAAGATCGAGATCGGGAGAAGGTCAAGTACTTCTCATCGGCCGTTCCAGTCTCTGCCCCAAGACAGCGAAGCGAAAGGCCCCCAAGACAGCGAATCGAAAAACTATTGCTCGTCCGGATGGTCTTTCATATAGGCTTCCCTTTCTTCGTTCCCGAACAAGGATGAGTAATAGCCGCTGCAAACCAGGTATGAGCACTCATCCGGGTTGCCCGTTTGCCATCCCGGCTGGCAGAGGACGACGCGACGGAATTTGGCGTTGCAAAGCCCGTGGTTTGCCAGGAGCCGTGGATCGTTTCCGAAATACGCGCTTATGGCGTCCTGGTGAGTCCATGCGGGAACGATTTTCCAATCAGCGGCGCCGCCCTCAGCGCTCACATTGCCGGTCGCACAGAACGACCAATTCGAGATCACGACCGGCTGATCGCAGGGAAAGGCCTGGACGGCGCTTGCCAGCAAGATCGAAAACAAGACCAGCAATCGCTTGCCGCAAACCACCACGCTCTTTTTTCCCATGCCGATCATTCGCATCGCGCTCCTACCCTTCGAGATTCAGCGCCCTGATCCTAGCAGACGCAACCGAACGATGTAAGACCGAAACTAAGAATATTTTCCTAGTTCATGGATCGTTCTTGCGCTAGGTTGCCGTGATTGCAACCATGGAATGCCGGATGTCGAGCAAATTTTTCCTTATCGGCGAGTTGGTCGCCGGGACGAGCCTGGGCCGTCGCCCGCTTTATGAACAGAATTCCCGGTCTCGCAGGGTGAGTAGATTGCCGAAGGATCGACCGGCAACGCGGGCGAGGGGCTGATGGTCAAATTCAACCCTCGCGACAAAAGCCGAACCAGTCAGGGAAAGACGCGGGCGATGGTGCGCAAGCATACTGCTCCGCCAAGCGGCACGGATAACGGGTGCCTTCGCTGGCAATGGTTCACCATTCAGTTGCTGGAATCTGCGGCCTTCACGACACTGAGTGCGAATGCCTGCCGCGCCTTCTTCCGCATCGTCATCGAGCACACGTCGCACGCCGCCTTGGAAAACGGCAAGCTTGTCGTGACGCATCCGCAGTTCGTTTCCTACGGCGTGACCGGCGAATATGTGGCCGATGCGCTCGACGAGCTCGAATATAAGGGGCTGATAAAAGTTCGCCGCGGCCGGGCGGGCAGCGGGGTCGCGCATCCCAACCGGTTCACGCTCACCTTTGTCGGTGATCATGAAGGCGCGCCGCCCACAGACGAGTGGAAGCGGTGCACGGCCGAAAGATGCCGGAAATGGTCCGAGACCGACCGCAAGATTGCCGCTGACAAACGCGGTCGCGTCGGCAGGAAGAAAAAAACGCCACTTCGGGATCCCGAAATTCCCCCGCTTCGGGATTCCGAAATTCCCCCGCTTCGGGATTCCGAAATTCGCCGCGCTTCGTGAGCTGTCGGCATCAGGAAATATGGAATGATTTCAATAGCGCAGCCAATTTCGGGATTCCGCAGTGCTATATAGATTTTGGTGGGGAGTTACTGTCGAAGGCACTTGGCGACGATCAGGAACTCCGTCTCCCGTCCCCCGATCCTTCCGGCCGAAACTGCGCGCAGCAGAAGGCCGAAAGCCTCATAGAGCCAATAAAGCGGGGGAATTCTGTCCTTGAGCGCATGCACCTGGGTCGACACATATTCGCCGACGAAGACGATATCCATGCCGAGTTCCTTCAATGTCTGGGCAATCTCCGAATGGGATGCCTCGGCGGCGTGCTCGACGCGAAACGGCGCATAGCCCGGCTTCCCCGCGTTTTTCTGCCGCAGCACGTAGCGATAGAACAGGACATGGCTCCACCAGGGTGTGAGGTCGGTGAAGATCCCCTTGGCGGAACTGAGGATCGGACCTTTGACGAACACCAGACCGCCGGGAGACAAGGTATCATGGGCTCTCAACAAGGCGGAGCGCGGGTTTTCCAAATGCTCGAGAACGTCCCAGAACACGCAGGCGTCGAAGCGGCGATCTCCATAGTCGATGGTTTGAGCATCGCCGAGGATCCTTTCCGCGGCGTCCTTGTTCTTCTCGAGCTGCTCCTTGGAGATGTCCAGGACCGTATATCGCGCGCCTTTTAGTGGGATATGCGTGCGAGAGCCGCCCCCAACCTCAAGGATATCCGTGTTGATCTTGCTGGAAAACGCTGATTGTGCATGTGACAGTGCGTCGTTTACCCACGGCGAAGCCATAATCTTCCTCCCCCGGAGAGATTAGTGTCTACTATTGTAAGTAAGCATCAATGTAATAATTTAGCAATATTTTAAACATATTCGGGGCGCCCGCCATTCTTGGCCCGCATGCCCGAAATAGACAAGCGGCGGCTTTTGTCTGAAAGGGTGATTTGCCTAGTTTCGCGCAACCTTCCTGATGTATCCGCAGCTCTGATGATCTCAGAGGCGCTTCGGCCGGAGGAATGCATGATGGTGGGAATTTTTCGGGCTCTGGCTGCCCTGGCGATGATGACGGCGCTTGCCGGCTGTGTCGACCATGCCAATGATCCCGTGCTCCTGGCAGTCGGCGTGCCGGTCAACCCGCCTTCTGTTGCGCACGGCATTTGCATGACCGACGGCAACGCCATGTATGACGAGGCGCGGAAGCAGTATCAGCTGCGCGCCCAGCTGACCGGTTATGCCGGGGCCGATGAACTTGAGGCGGAAACCACGGCGCGCGCCGCCGCCCATCGTCAATATGTCGCCTGCCTCTCCGGCCAGGGCTACCGGACATTATACGCGAATTGAGAACAGAGAATTCACGGTGCAGCCCGGCTGCTCTTTGAGCTCCTCTTCTGATCGCGACTTTTCACGTTTTTCGGCGATTTAGTCACGCCGGATCGCCTGCAATCACGAGTTTTGGAATTGCATGTGAGCCACGGAACTCCGCCGGTGGGGAAGGCATTCTCCCGAGATAAATCCAGTAAGGAGGGTTTATCATGAAAATGCTCAGACTTGCCCCTTCCACCGCCGCGCTCGCCACCCTTCTCGCCATCGCCTCGATTGCATCAGTGCAGGCGGCTCCCGTCCAGACGGCTTTCCCGCCCGGTATTTCGGAGGTAAAAACGGTGCAATATAAACCACATGCCGGATCCTGGCATGGTTATCAGGGCTTCCGCACCGAACGCCCCGGCACCCGCCGCCATTCCGATGGCTATTGGTATCCGCTGGCCGCCTTCGGCGTCGAAGCCGGCACCACGGGCTCCATTATCCGCGAGCCGGTGAACAGGCCGGCAGCACCGGAAATGTGCAACCCTACGTTTTCTGGATCGATCGGCCCCGGCAGCATGCCGTGTGATAACGGCTATTGAGCCGGCACAGGAAAGAGGCGGCGACGAGCCGCCTTTTTCTTGCTCGGCGTGCCGCTCACATATCCGTGACCTCTGTTTCGGCGTCGCCGCTCGCGGGGCGAGGGGACGTGCCCCGCGAAAGGTTAGTGGGAACGGAGAGGTCGCGGCATGGTCCCTTCGCCCCGTTTGCGGGGGTCCGAAGGACGGGTCGAGACCCGTGGCTCGACCCCGGTCGGCGCCGGCAGGCGGATGAGGGGCGGGACCCCAGCCCACGACATGGCCTTCCGCAACGGTCACGCCCATACCTTGCATCAAATGCAAAAATGCAATAAGTACAGAATCAAACAATATTGGATGCTGGCGCTGCAATAAGCCGCATCGAAGAGCGATTGACCTGTCTGCCTTGGAATTGCCATGCTCGCCGCGATGGTCGCTTTTCATAATCAATCGAATTTCAGACAGGTGGGATAGTCATGACCGCAAAGGCCGCATGCTCCGATTTCCTGCATTTTTTCCGCTCATGGATCAGCAACCCGCTTCGCGTCGCGGCCATCGCGCCGTCGGGCGATTCGCTGGCCAGGATCATGACCAGTGAAATTGCCGCACTTGACGGGCCGATCATCGAGCTCGGCCCGGGCACCGGCGTCTTCACCCGCGCGCTTTTGGCGCGCGGCGTCAGTGAGGCGGATCTGACGCTGATTGAATACGGTCCGGAGTTCATAAACTCTCTGCAGGCGCGTTTCCCCACGGCGCGTGTGTTGCAGATGGACGCGGCCCAGCTCGCTCATGCCGATATTTTCGACGGCGAACCGGTTGGCGCTGTCGTCAGCGGCCTGCCGCTGCTCTCCATGTCGCCGCGCAAGATCGCCTCGATCATGGCGGGCGCCTTCGCCTATATGCGGCCGGGCGGGGCGGTCTATCAATTTACCTACGGTCCGCGCTGCCCGGTGCCGCGGCCGATCCTCGACCGTCTCGGCCTGAAGGCGGTGCGCATCGGCGGCACGGTCCGCAACCTGCCGCCGGCCTCCGTTTACAGGATTTCGCGCCGTAAGCCGCTGGAACTATCGCGCGAGCGCTTCAACTATCGCAACAGCGAGACCGAAATCGACGATGTCGCCGCTTTTTCCAACGAAACCGGCGGCTGAATTGTGATGCCGGGCAGGAATGGCTGAGAGCAAGCGGACGGAGACGGGGGAGGGCCGGCGGGTACGCAAGCGGCGGCAGACGCGCGAGCGCATCGAAAACGCGGCGATGGCCCTCTTTCTCCAGCGCGGCTTCGACGCCACGACGATCGAAGACATCACCGAGGCGGCTGATGTCTCCAAGCGCAGTTTCTTCGACTATTTCCCCTCCAAGGAAGAGGTGGTTTTCGCCTGGCAGGATAGCTTTGCCGATCGGCTGATGGCGGAAATCGCCGCAAGGCCTGTAGAGGAATCCTCCGTCGAGGCGGTCGAGGCCGCGATCACCACAACCGTCATCGCTTCCGTCGACGAGCGTGGCCTGGCGCTCGGCGAACTCATCCGTTGCACGCCGGCGCTGAAAGCCCGCGACCAGCTGAAATACGCCAAGCTCGAACAGAAGCTCGCCGAGGCGCTGCTGCTGCGCAGGGGAAATGACTCGGAGCAGCGGTCGCGGATGCGCGTCCTGGCGGCAATCGTCATCGGCGCGCTGCGCGTCGGCGGCGAACTCTGGCAGCAGCGCCCGGCAGGCGCCTCGCCGCAGGATTTCGCGCATGAGATCTTCGCCGAGCTTTGGAAAATGCTGGCGGAGTTCGGCGACCAGGCGAAGACCAGGCTTTGACGTAGGGCGCCTCGCAGTCGCCTGTACGCGCTGCGCGTCCGTCCGACGGCAATGTTTTCATCGCCGTCACTGTTATCCCTGCAGTGCCATCCTATATGTGCAAGCGTCGCAGCGACCACATTCTCATTCATCATCTCGATGGGCGGGTCATCACCATGCCGGCATTCCTTTCGATCAGGGCGCATTCGCGCTCGAAGGCATCCCAAAAGCCCAGGCATCTCCGACCGTTTCATCGACTTTCAGTGATCTATTGACCCAAGAGAGGAAAGACCATGTCCAGTTACAACGCAGCCAAGTCAGGCACCTTCAAGATCGGCGGCGAGATCGAGGTCAACCGTCTCGGATACGGCGCCATGCGCGTGACCGGTGACGGAATCTGGGGCGAGCCCGCCGATCATGCCGAATCTATCCGCACGCTGAAGCGGCTGCCGGAGCTTGGCGTCAACTTCATCGATACGGCCGATTCCTACGGCCCCGATATTTCCGAATGGCTGATCAAGGAGGCACTGCATCCCTATGCCGCCAAGTCCGTCGTCGCCACCAAGGGCGGGCTCACCCGCCACGGCCCGAACATCTGGCTGCCCGTCGGACGTCCGGAATATCTGATCCAGCAGGCGCATAAGAGCCTGCGTAATCTCGGTGTCGAGCAGATCGATCTCTGGCAGTTGCACCGCATCGATCCGAAAGTGCCGGCCAAGGAACAGTTCGACGCGATCAAATCGCTGCTCGATGCCGGCCTCATCCGCCATGCGGGGCTGAGCGAAGTGTCGGTTGCCGACATCGAAGCGGCGTCGAAGCACTTCAAGGTCGCGACCGTCCAGAACCGCTACAATCTCGTCGACCGCACCAGCGAGGACGTGCTCGATTATTGCGCCAAGCACAATATCGGTTTCATCCCGTGGTATCCGCTCGCCGCCGGCGATCTCGCCAAGCCGGGTTCGCTGCTCGATACGATCGCCAGAAAGCACAATGCCGCCCCCAGCCAGATCGCGCTCGCCTGGGTGCTGAAGCGCAGCCCGGTCATGCTGCCGATCCCCGGCACCTCAAAGGTCAAGCATCTCGAGGAAAACGTTGCGGCGGTTGATATCACGCTGTCGGACGAGGAATTCGCGGCTCTCGATGCCGAGGGTCGGAGGGTGTTCAAGGCGGCTTGATTTGCACCCGGTGGCTGCCCCTCACCGTAACCCTCTCCCCGTAAAAACGGGGCGAGGGGACCTGCCATGCGAGAGCCGAGGTGGGAATGGAGAGGGCGCGGCATATCCCCTTCGCCCCGTTTGCGGAGGTCCGAAGGACGGGTCGAGACCAGTGGCTCGAACCCGGTCGGTGCCGGCAGGCGGATGAGGGTCCAGCCTCGCCGATCTCCCAGGCCGCAATTTTCGGCAGAATTTTGACCACATGGTCAAACATGCCGTAAAATGAGGCGTTGGCCTGTTATTTTAGAGGCAAGCCATGCGCTGATTGCATTGCTGCATTGCGGTATTTTCGCTATTCCCGATCAAAAGAATTGGGTATTACTATCTTCGTAAGCAGCGCACTCCTCCTCCCAGCGCTCTTACATCGGACTGACAACACTCCTCCTCCCAGTTGTCAGTCAGGATCAAGAGCCCGGCGCACCTCCTCCCGCGTCGGGCTTTTTTCGTTTCCCCATCGAAATCGATCAATTGCCGATCCGTGCCACGCCGGTCCTGCCGTTATCCCGGGTCCATTTGACCTTGTTGGCGCCAGTGCGTTCGAGTGCGAAGCACATCGGCCTGCCCTTGTTCCAGCTCTGGAATTTCTGGCAGAGGCGGTTGGCGTCGATCCACCATCTGCCGCTATCGCTGGGCTTGAAATAGCGGCCGAGACCGATCGCCTTGCCGTTGCCGTCGACCTTGCCGGAGGAGCGGAAGATCAGCGGCAGTTCGCCGCCGAGCGGGGTGGAGAGGTAGACCGTCCTGCCGATGATATCGCGGCGGATCTCGGCCTCGCCGAGCGTCTCGGTCGAGCCGAGAGACGGCATCAGCACCAACGTCGATAAGCATGTGATCCCGAGCAATTTCATCACCGTGATCCATCGATTGAATGCGATCGGGAAAAACGCCGTGGACGGCAGAAAGTTCAAGAGCAATCCCGCAAAACTGCGCCGCGGTCCGGGTCCGGGATTGCGCAAACAAAAGGCTTCCAGCCCGCGCGGTTTGACTCGGCAAGCCTCGTCGGACTATTTGAACGGGCGCCGCCTGTCCGGTGCGTGAACCGATTGGAGTTTGGTCATGATCGGCAAAAGGCGCGGCTCGCGTGCGGCTCTGACAGGTCTTCTGGTGGCAATCATGGCGCTTTCCGGCTGCGGCGGCAGGCCGGTCGGTGTCATGCAGGCGGCCGGCAGCGTGCCGCCGGGCACCTCGAAGGTCGATCTGCTCGTCGCGACGACGCGGGCTGCCGATGACAATCCCGCCGTGCTGTTCTCCGGCGAACGCGGCACCGGGCTCGCCGTCAATGCCGTCGACGTCTCCATTCCGCCGGACGCCAATCGCAAGGTCGGCCAGGTGCAATGGCCAAATCGGCTGCCGGCCGATCCGCTGCGCGATTTCGTCACCGTTTCCGTCGATCCGCTGGAAGGCGAGCGGGCAGGCGAGACCTGGCTGAAGAGCCACATGCCGAAGAGCCGGCGGGTGCTGGTCTTCGTCCACGGCTTCAACAATCGTTATGAGGACGCCGTCTACCGCTTCGCACAGATCGTCCATGATTCGCATGCCGACGTCGCGCCGGTCGTCTTCACCTGGCCGTCACGCGCCAGCATCTTCGATTATAATTACGACAAGGAAAGCACCAATTATTCCCGCGACGCGCTGGAGGAGCTGCTGACCCGCACCGCCGCCAATCCCGCTGTCAGCGACGTCACCATCATGGCCCATTCGATGGGCACGTGGCTCACCGTCGAGGCGCTGCGGCAGATGGCGATCCGCAACGGTCACGTCGCTTCGAAGATCAACAATGTCATCCTCGCTTCGCCCGATCTCGATGTCGACGTCTTCGGCCGCCAGTTCGCAAGCCTCGGCAAGGACAAGCCGCACTTCACCATCTTCGTCTCGCAGGACGACAGGGCTCTGGCGCTGTCGCGGCGCATCTCCGGCAATGTCGATCGCCTCGGCCAGATCGATCCCTCCGCCGAGCCCTATCGCAGCAAGCTCGAGGCGGCCGGCATCACCGTGCTCGATCTCACCAAGCTCAAGGGCGGCGACCGGCTGAACCACGGCAAGTTCGCCGAAAGCCCCGAAGTGGTGAAGCTGATCGGCGACCGGCTGATTGCCGGCCAGACGATCACCGATTCCAATGTCGGGCTCGGCGAAGCCGTCGGCGCGGTGGCGATGGGCGCTGCCCAGACCGCCGGAAGTGCCGTCAGCGTCGCCGTCAGCACGCCGATCGCCATCTTCGACCCGCGCACCCGGCGCAACTACGACGCCCAGCTGAAACGTCTCGGCCAGTCGATGAACAATACCGTCGGTTCGGTCGGCGACAGCGTCGGTGCCGGTCTCCCCGAAAGCCAGTAAAAATTCCATAGGCATCATCGAAGATCTGATATATCAGAGTCGCGACGGCAATCCTGTCTGCCGTGCGATGGGTTGATTCATGGCGGATGAGACGAAGAAGAGCGTGGTTGTCGTCGGCGCGGGCGTGATCGGCGCCTCGATCGCCTTCGAGCTGCAGCGGCGTGGTTTGCAGGTGACGCTGATCGACAAGGGCGAGCCGGGACGCGGCACCTCTTTCGGCAATATGGCGAGCATCGCGCTGGATTTTGCCGCCGGTTCCGGCCCCTCGACCTGGAAGAAGATCCCCGGCTGGCTGCTCGATCCGGAAGGCCCGGTCTGGCTGCGGCCCTCCTATGCGGCAAAAATGCTGCCCTGGTTCCTACGCTTCCTCGCCGCCGGCCGGCCGTCGCGGCTCCGAGCGATCGAGGATGCCGGCATGAGCCTGTCGCACCGGGCGCTCGGCGATTTCAAGGAAATGCTGTCGGCGATCGGCGCGCCCGAGCTGATGACCGAAGAGGGCTGCCTGGCGATCTACGAGACCGAGGCGGAATTTACCGCCGATCGCGCGCATCTCGCCATGATGCAGCGCTACGGTCTCGAATTCGAGGTGTTGAGCAACGGCGCCATCCAATATTACGAACCCGCACTATCACCGGCGATCGCCAAAGCCGTGCTGCTCCCCGACAATAAGTCGATCCGCGATCCCTACAGGCTGGTGGTCAAACTGACCGACGCCGCCCTGGCCGCCGGTGCTGCCTTCGTTTCCGGCGGGGTGAGGAATATCGAGCGCCGGGGCGATGGCACATCAGTCATTCTCCTCGAGGATGGCAGGCGCATCGAAGCCGGTTCGGTTGTGCTTGCCGCCGGCGTCCACACCCGTTTCCTCGCCGCAAAGCTCGGCGAGCCGATCCCGCTCGAAACCGAACGCGGCTATCACACCCAGATCATGAAGCCCGGCATCTCCATGCGCTATTCGGTGATCTGGCCGCATCGCGCCTTCATGGTGACGCCGACGGCGGGCGGCATCCGGGTCGGCGGCAATGTCGAACTCGCCGGTCTCGACGCGGCTCCGGATTTCCGCCGCCCCCGGGTGCTGGTGCGCCATGCCCAGCGTGCGCTGCCCGGCCTGAAGGTCGAGGAGGCGACGGAATGGATGGGTCATCGCCCGGCGCTGCCCGATACGATCCCGATCATTTCGCCGTCCTCGAAGATGCCGGGTGTTTTCTATGCGACCGGCCACGGCCATCTCGGCCTGACCCTTTCGGCAACGACAGCGCTTGTGATCGCCGATATGGTGACCGGGGCGAAACCATCCGTCGATTTGACCCCGTTCCGCATAGACCGGTATTAACTTGGAACGATCCGCGTCGATGGCGGCGTCACCCGTCACGTCCGAACTGGAGTTTTCGATATGAGATGGAAGCGCACAATCCAGCTGCTGGATGTCCATGCCGAGGGCGAAATCGGCCGCGTGGCGATCGGCGGCGTGCCGAAAATCCCGGGCGACACCATCGCCGCCCAGCTGCATTGGCTGAACACCGATCCGAAGGGCGATGAGCTTCGCCGCTTCCTCTGCCTGGAGCCGCGCGGCGCGCCGATCGGCTCGGTCAATCTGTTGCTGCCGGCGCGGCATCCTGACGCGGATGCCGCCTTCGTCATCCTGCAGCCCGACCAGGCGCATGCGAGCTCCGGCTCGAATTCGATCTGCGTCACCACCGCCCTGCTCGAATCCGGCATCGTCGAGATGCAGGAGCCGGAAACGATCGTCACGCTCGAAACCGCCGCCGGCCTCGTCAAGGCGACGGCAACCTGCCGCGACGGGCGCTGCGAGAAGGTCAAGCTCACCATGGTGCCCTCCTTCGTGCATGAGCTCGATGTCGGCGTCGACACGCCGCATTGGGGAAGGATCAAGGCCGATATCTGCTATGGCGGCATCTTCTATGCGCTTGTTGATGTCGGCCAGATCGGCCTGACGATCGAAAAGGCCAATGCCGCCGGCCTCGTCCAGGCCGGCATGATCCTCAAGGAACTGATCAACCGCGACATCAAGGTCGTCCATCCCGAGATCCCGGCAATCTCCGGTGTCGCCTATGTCATGTTCCGCGATACCGAAGCCGACGGCACGGTGCGCACCTGCACCACCATGTGGCCCGGCCGGGCCGACCGCTCGCCCTGCGGCACCGGCAATTCCGCCAATCTCGCCACCCTTTATGCCCGCGGCAAAGCCAAGGTCGGCGACACCTTCACCTCGAAATCGATCATCGGCTCGGAATTTGAGGTCGGGCTACAGGCGGTGACCGAGGTGGCTGGCCGCCCGGCCGTCATCCCCACCATCACCGGCCGCGGCTTCACCTTCGGCCTGACCCAGGTGGCCCTCGACCCCTTCGACCCGCATCCGAACGGCTTCGCCCTGACGGATGTGTGGGGACCCTCGGCGGGAGAGATTTGACGCTCAGGCTCGATCCCGCGAAGGCCGGGCCTGGCATCGGCATTAGCCAGATGGGTTGAAAGCGAGCATCGTGTCGGAGAGTTTGTGGCCGGCCGTGGGCGTAGCGTGCAATGCCCGCTGCGAGTACGCGTGCAGCAATGCGGGATCATCGATCACATGGGCCGGGACTGCGTAGTAGCGGCGAACCGTCACCTCTCTGCCGGCCGCTCGGTAGCTGAACGGTTCGGAACCATCGGCCTCGAACTCCGCGCGCATCGCATCGTCGACGCGGAGATACAACATGCCCTTCATGACGAATCCGAATTGCGCGCCGTTTCGGACCAGAGCGGATCCGCCGAAGAAGCGTCGGACATCGATGGAGCCGGCTGGAGCGATCTGGCCCGCAAAGTCGAGCGCCAGCCTGCGTGTCGCCTCGCTACTCATGCGGCTGTGGCGCCAGAGGATCGAAGAAGCCGGTGATCGCGCCGAGCCGGCCATCGGAAATCACTCCGAAGCTGGTGCCCGTCTGCAAGACCATGTCGTCTTCCCGGCGCAGTGCCCAGCGTGCCAGCGAACGTTCATTATGATGGAGAACGCTCAATATCTTGAACCGGCCTCCCGGTACGCTCTCCTGAAATCCGGCCATGTAAGCCGAGAGACCGGTTCGTCCCGCGATCGCTCCATTCGGATCGCAATAGGTCACATCGTCAGCGAGGCAAGCCAGCATTTCCGGCTCGCGAGCGGCAGCATCCAGCGACCAGATGGCTGCATATCGATTCCATAGCGCCTCAGGTGTCATGACAGCGTCTCCAGTTGATTGAATTCGTCTTCTATTGCCTGCCGCAGGCCGGTCTTGTCTTCGCCGCCGCGAATGAGCACGAGGAGGCCCTGATAGAGGGCAAGAAGGCGGATGGCTGTCCTCGTCGCCTTGGCGCCATCGGCATCCCGAGCGAAGGTCGACGCCTCGGTAAGCCTCGCGCCGAATGTGGTGCGGAGGAGTCCGAGCGCGGCCTCGACACGGGGATGCGGTTGGACACCACCGCCGAATTCCACCGCCGTGTTTGTGATCAGGCAGCCGAGGGAGCCGTCGTCGGGCTCATGCAGGAGTGAAAGGAACAGTTGGCGCAAGCCTTGAAGTCCGCTCCCTGGCGGCGCATATCGCGCGATCCGCCCTTCCAGGACAATCCGGTGGTAGTGTCCGAACGCGGCGTCGAAGAGGCCGGCCTTGTCGCCGAAGGAGTGATAGATGCTGCCGCCTTTGAGGCCCGTCGCCTCCTCGAGGTCCCGGATTGATGCGCCTTGATAGCCCTGCTTGCGAAAGATGTGCATCGCCCCCGTCAGCACCGCCTCCTCATCGAATTCCCGCGTCCGGCCCATAGTCGCTCCGATTCTTTATTGCTCATTCTAGAATGGCTGATAAAGAATGCAAAAGCAACCGCCTCCCGTGACTTTCCGGAAAATCCCGCCAGATCGACCTCGGTCGAGCCAGGCGATTCCGCGGGATTGGAATGTGCCGGGGAGCGGCTCAGGACTTCGTATGAAATTTGGCGTGAGAAGAGACTGCCTCGTCTCAGCCTAGAGCAATTCCGGGAAAAGTGCGAAGCGGTTTTCCGTCCGGAATTGTGTAAAAACAAAAAGTTAGAGCGGTTCTGCGTTTCCATGAGAAGGTGAACCGCTCTAGCGCTGATGAAGTGGTCGCCCGAAGCTTCCGAGACGATTGACCAAGGTGACACATGAGCATCCACGCAGCGATATTTGAAACGCGATCAGCCTTGCCCGCGTTCGGCATCCGCGGTTCGAGTGTCCCAACCCAGCATGGCCAACTCGGCGACTGCCTCCAGTTCGCTACGGCTCGCTCCGTCACGGGCCAGGATCGACATGCCGTTCTGAACGGTCTGGATGAAGCGGGCGAGCGCATGGACGTCGGTCGAGACCGGAATTTCGCCTTCTGATATCGCCTGGTTCAGGCGCAGCTTCAGGCGGTCGAGCGTCACGGTGCGGGCGGCTCGCACGAGTTCGCCGAGTTCCACATAGCCCTCACTGCCGACCGAAGACAGCGTCACCATGCAGCCGCGGGGAATATCCACGACACAGCCGGTCAGGACAGCGGCCGAATCCATCAGAAGCGACTTGACCGCTTCGCGGGCCGTGCCCGCCGAAAAGAAGCCTGCCCAGACCAGCGCCTCGTTGTCCTCGCGATAGTGGCGCAACGCTTCGGCATAGAGCGCCTCCTTCGAGCCGAATGCGGCGTAGAGACTCGGCGATCCGATCCCCATCGCCTCGGTGAGGTCGGCGATTGAGGTCGCCTCGAAGCCCTTGATCCAGAACAGACGGGTCGCCTGGGCGAGGGCTGCTTCCCGATCGAACGCCCGCGGCCGTCCGCGGCTGCGGGCAGGGCTGTCATCGACTTTCCGGTTCTCATCCGATTTCTGCATCGATCATTATATAAACCCGTTGACACCTCGCGGCAATGCGCCTAGCTATTTATGTATCGATCATTACAGAAAGAGAAGATCATGACAGAACTGGCTGGTAAGCGTGCCCTCGTCACTGGTGGTTCGCGTGGGATCGGCGCCGCCATCGCATTGGCGCTTGCCGACAAAGGCGCTGATGTCGCCATCACCTATGAGCGTTCGGCCGATCGCGCCGCCGAAGTCGTCCGGGCGATCGAGCACAAGGGCCGCAAGGCGCTTGCCATCCAGGCCGACAGTGCCGATCCGGCGGCCGTGAAGCGTTCGGTCGACGAGGCCGCCCAGGCGCTTGGCGGTCTCGACATTCTCGTCAACAATGCCGCAATCGCGCTTTACGGTGCGATTGCCGACGTCAGCGTCGAGCACATCGATGCGCTGCTGGATGTCAATGTGCGATCGCCTTTGCTCGCTTCGCAGGCCGCCATTCCCTATCTGCAGGCGGGAGGCCGAGTCATCACGATCGGCTCGGCCGGTGCCGAACGCATCGTCGGTGACACCGGTACGGTCTACTTCATGACAAAATCCGCGCTTCACTCGTTTACCCGCGGCCTCGCTCGGGAACTGGGATCTCGCGATATCACCGTAAACCTGGTCCAGCCGGGCTCGACCGACACCGATATGAATCCCGCCGATGGCGACTTCGCCGACTTCCAGCGTGCGCTGATCCCACTTGGTCGTTACGGCAAGCCGCAAGATGTGGCGGCGGCTGTGGCTTTCCTCGCGAGCCCGGCTGCAAGGCACATCACGGGAACCATTCTCACGGTGGACGGCGGCTTGAACACCTGACCTTGTCGCGGCACTCCAATTGTCTTCATCCTGCGGCGCGCAGCCCGCAGGGCGAAGCCTCGAAGGACACGCCGCGACGCTGCTCCTTGCATAGATTCAACGACGGAATGCCCGACCTCGCATCCGCCAAGAATAGGCACGCGCTTGAAAACTCCCAGGTCCTGTCATAACCTGTTTGAGCAAAGATTGCTGTATTGATCGGCCACATCAGTGGCGACTGCAGCACTGCCAGGCGTATTGCCCTGGTGCCAAGCTTTGCCGATTATCCCAAAATATCCGGAGATTCCGAATGACCCGTGCGCAATGTAGTTGCGGTGGACTCACCGTTACACTCTCGCAGCAGGCAAGATTGGTCGTTGCATGTCATTGTTTCGATTGCCAGCGCAGAACTGGCAGTCCATTCGGCGTCGGTGCGTTTTATCCCTCGGACTCCGTCGCCGTTTCGGGAAGCCAGCGTGAATTTAACCGGACAGCCGCAAGCGGTGGAAAGATCCGCAACTATTTTTGCCCGAACTGCGGGTCTACGGTCTATTGGAGGGCCGACAACCTGCCAGGTTTTACCGGTGTTGCCATCGGTGCGTTGGCAGACCCGCGATCTCCGGCTCCTGCCCTGTCCATCTTTGAACAATCAAAACATCACTGGCTTCATATCGACGGCGCCGTAGAGCATTTCCAACAAAGCAGCGCGACAAAGAATTCCAAGTAAGACCCGTCGACCCGTCAGCGCCGTTGCGAAAGTCTGGCGCTGACATGGTCTGCGGCGAGCATCTCGGCCGGGGCTGGCCTGCCGAGCAGATAACCCTGGCCGATGTCGCAGCCCAAATCCTGAAGCCGCTGAAGCTGGCTCTCCTCTTCGATGCCTTCGGCGGTGATCGTCACGCCAAGCCCGGCGCCGAGAGCGATGATCGCCTTGATCACCTTGTCCTGCTTGTCGTTGGTTTCGAATGAAGCGACGAAACTCCTGTCGATCTTGATCTTGTCGAACCGGTAGTTGGAGAGCTGCGAGAGGCTGGAATAGCCTGTTCCAAAGTCGTCGAGAGCGATCCTGACGCCGGCGTTCACCAGATCGTCGAGCACGATACGTGCCGTGACGGCGTCCTGGATGATGGCGCTTTCGGTCACTTCGAGCTCGACCCTGTGCGCCGGCAGACCGACATCGCCCAATATCTTGAGAATTCGGAGGCCCAGCAACCGGTCGCTCAACTGGATCGGGGAAAGGTTGAACGACAAGACGAGCTCGCTTGGCCAGGAAAGCGCATCGGTGCAGGCGCGGCGAAGCAGTTGGTCGGTCAATTCGACGATCAGTCCGGCTTCCTCCGCCACGGGAATGAATTCGTTCGGCGGGATGAATTCGCCGGAAGCGGTCTTCCAGCGTGCCAGTGCCTCGAAACCGATAATCTTGTTGGTCTTCAGGTCCACGAGCGGTTGATAGTAGGGAACGATCTCAGCCTTCCTGATGGCGGCTCTCAGATCGGCTTCCACCCGAATCCGTTTCGCCAACTCTTCCTGCATCGAAGGCACGAAGGGCTTCACCAGATCGCGCCCCTGCTTTTTGGCGACATACATCGCGCAGTCCGAATGTCGGATGACCTGGCTGAGGTCATCACCGTTCTCCGGATAAAGCGCGAAGCCGACACTGGCGCCGAGGTCGACGGCGACGCCATTGAATGTGAAGGGCTTGCCGATCACGCTCACGATGCGGTTCCCCAAGGCGGCAAGATCGGGATTTCCCGTGCGCCGCGCCAGAACGACAAACTCGTCTCCACCAAGGCGGAAGACATGCTCACGCGGAAAGAGGGAGGAGAGCCGTTGCGCAACGGCCTTCAGCACCGCATCACCGTGATCGTGCCCCAAGAGGTCATTGATCTTCTTGAAGCCGTCGAGATCGATGCTGAACACGGCATAGGTCTCTTGTGCCCTCTGATCGCTCATCGACTGCGCGCAGACGGATTCCAGAAATCTGCGGTTCGGCAGTTCGGTCAGCGTGTCGTGACAGGCAATCCAGTCCACGTTCTTTTCGGCCTGCAGCCTGCGACGAACCTCCCTCGAGAGATCACGGATCCGCAGTGCGGAATAGATCAGCCCGAGAAACCCGGAGATATTCAGGGCAAGGAGCGCGTGGTCCAGCGGATAGTCATGATGCTTCTCGATGAACGCATCCAGCCCCTCATGCCAGTGGAAGAACCACGACAGGCAGAAGAGAAGCAGGAAGACCGCGAGCCAGACAAGGATCTCCACCTGGGGTCTGGTCGGTTGGACGCGAGGCATATGAACAGGCTCCTGTTGTGCGAAGAGCCCTCATGGCCAGTTTGGAGAACCGCATCGTCTCCGACATGTTTCAATCAACAGCCGGCACGGCTGCTGCTCGTGTCACCGGATACCGGCGACCAATGGGCAACTTCACGGCATCGGCGTCCTGTCCGTGATTGAAGACCGCCACAACTCATTCGGGCGGAATTAAGAAAGTCGGGCAATACCGTCGTTGATAAAGCCGCACAGGTCCGTAAGTCGTTTGTGACCCTTGAAAGTTAATGGCGGGTTGCATTGAAGAAGGGGCGGGCGATTCGATGCGTGAAACGGATATTTCTCCCGCAAATCGGATGAGGCTTTACCAGGCCGGGAAACTCCCGCTTGACGACTTTGATTAATCAGCCGCTTCCACGATGCATTACCTCGCTTCAACGGAAACCATGAATTAGACATCGGCGCCTTTTCATAGGCCGGATTGTCAAGGCAATTTCGATTGGTGGAGCGAGGTGAGTTGGGCTTTTGCTTCAGCGAGGACGTTGTTCGTCATTCGAAGGTAGAGTGATGTGCCCGTCTGTTCGAATAGCGGCTTGACGCCTTCAGCTAAATTGACCGCCTCGTCCAACATCGCGATCCTCTCGTTTTTCGGAACCGAAGGAAGCTCTGCCTTTGCATAGTGCTGCAGGGTCCGCGCAAGTTTCATATTCATATAGGCGGAAGCGTCTTGCGAATTCTGCTTTTCCGTTATCGCGTATGCGTCACGATGAAGCTTCAACGCTTTCTGAAATCCAGCTTCCTGCTGGCTCAGTTCGGCTAGGAGTAGCGTGTCATCGCCAAGGTTCGCCATGTTTTCCCAGCTGGGGCCGTCCTTGTCTAATTTTCTGGCTATTTCAAATGCCTGACTATTGAATTTTACAGCCTTTTCAGCGTCTGTGCGCTGCTGGGTATCCGATGCGATGCGTCCGTATGCTGTGCCAAGTTTGCTATAGATGTATCGCAATTCACGTTCATCGGTGCTGTTTTCAAATTTGCTCAGCCACTCCTCCAGCGGCTTCACACCCCGCCTGGCGTGAGCGCTTCCGTTTCCTGGATTGAGCTCATTGGCATAGCCCAGCGTTGCAGAAAAGTCCTCAGCAAAGTCGAGCTCCGCTTCTTTGTCTGGATCTTTGATGCCTTTGTGTTCACGTTCCAATAGTTCTGCAGAACGCAACAGCAGGGTCTCGTTGGATTTCCAGCGCCCAAGCTCTTCCAGAGCCTTGGGCATTCCGCTTGGTACGAACCTATCGCAGTCGGTCCGACCGGCAAGCGGGCACAGGGCCAACAGCGCTTCACCAGATTCAGCTTTCATGGCAGAGCCAAACAGGAAGGGTGGATAATAACCGGTAGAGGCACCGCTCGCATTATTTGCGATCCAAAGGCTATCGAGAGCAGAGAAGGCTTCTTTCGCAGCATCCGGCGCAGCCGCATCCAGTGCGGCTCTCAGCATCGAGATTGCCAGGACAGCGCGCCTGTTTCGATCGGTTTCGTTGTCGGAAAGAGAATAAGTATACTCCTCGTCCGCGTCGCCAAGGATCATGGCCAACCAGATACGTTTTTGGCTTATCTCAGCTGCGCTGCCCGTTGAAATGTTGCCGCAGGCGTCTAGAAGCTCTTCTGCGGCATCCGCATTGGATTTTGTCATTTCCTGTAGTTCGATGCAGAGGTCGGCATCTCCGGCATAGGAGAATTTGTCTAGCAAGGGCGTCGCAATATGCGCCTCGCGCCCTGAAGCATCCTTGTAGATCCTGGAAGGCGGCGTTTCGCTCGCCGGTGGGATGCCGTCTGGCTTGATAGGGGTAGACAATCGAGTTTCTGTCGGGAGCGCCATGTAGGCGGCGGCAACGAGCACGCAAGCAATCACCAGGCGCTCCTTCATTTGATTTTCCCAAACCAGTTCGACGCACACAGATGATCGATCAATCGACACTCCCGGATTCCACATGTCTTACGGCGTTGAGCGCTTGACACCCAACCGCTTCATCACCCGGTAGATCGTCGTCCGCGATAGGGCGCGAGGCGCTGCACGGAAAGAGATCAGACAACACTATTGCAGATCCAGGTTGTGAAAGTCTAACTTTTGTTTGAGGTTTTGCGACTGAGCGACGGCTAATGAAGCCGATCCCGACTGGAATTTCCCATCACCGAACGGCGGTTTTCACCCGACCGTAGAAATCCTCAGGCTTCTTCGGCGCCGATCCTGAGCGGCCTTTGCCAACCGGTCGTTCTAAAGTTCCGCCTCTCGCAGCAGCTCGTCCAGGCGGGTGGCCCATTCCTTGTTGCCATCTCTGAAAGGACCAAGCGCATCGCCGGCAGCTTCGGGAAAGTCGCTGGCCGCCGTAGCAAAGCGGCGAGCCTGCTCACGATGTCCCGCGGCCGCATGGCAACACGCCTGAATGCGCAGAAGCGCCGGCCAGTCAGGCCGCGCCTTTAACGCCGTACGCCCCGTTTCGAGCGCGCTCTCCACGTCGCCCGAAAACAACAATGCAAGCATCAAGAGGCCGAACCAAACCCCATTCTGCGGATCATGGGGGTTGAGTTCGAGGCCGCGAGCCAGGGGCTTGCGCGCACCGGCGGCATCACCCGAAAAAAGACGGGCCATGCCGAGGACGAGATAGCCCAACGCGAAACTCGAACCGAGTTCGATGGACCGTTCCGCTGCGAGGATCGCCTGGTCAGCCCTGCCTGTATAGGCCGACACAATCGCCAGCGCATAGTGCGAATACGGGTTTCGCGCGTCGAGATAGATCGCGCGCAGCGCCGCATCCAAACCCTCCTTCCCGTCCGCGGCGGGGTTATCGGTCCAGCCGTAGGCAATGAGGCCCGCATTGACCCGCGCCCGCCAGATCTGCGCCTCCGGCAGCAGGGGATCGAGCTCCGTGGCCTCGCGGAAAAATCGCCGGGCCATGAGGTGGGTGGACTGCGTGACCTTGTGGAAATGGAATGTGCCTTGCCGGACAAGATCCCAGGCAGTGATGTTGCCGGTGTGCGGAGCGACCTGAAGCCCATGGCGCAACAGCAGCTCGGGCTCGACCGCCGCTGCAATCCGTTCGGCGATGGCGTCTTGCACCGCAAATACCTCGGCCACCTGAAGATCGTAATGTTCGGACCAGACGGTGGCGCCTTTCGCGACGTCGGCGAGGTGCACCGATATTCGTATCCGATCGCCGGCATGCCGAACAGCTCCATCCACCAGAAAATCGACGCCAAGTTCGTGCGCGATAGATTGCTGATCGCTCGAGCCATTCCTCCTTGTGAAACTCGCCCCACGTGACGCGACGCGGAACCATCTGAACCGGACGAGCGCCATGATCAGGTCGTCGGTGATGCCGTCGGCCAGATACTGTCTTTCAGCATCGCCGCCGAGATTCTCGAACGGCAGTACCGCAATCGCCGGGATCGAACTGGTCTGCGCATGCCATCCGCTATCGGCTGCATCGGTCCGGCTCTCCACCGGACCGGAGAATCTGTAGCCGACCCGCGGAACCGTGACGATCCATCCGCTGCCGTCTGATGCGGGGCCGAGCAGCTTGCGAAGGGCGGCAATCTGAACGGAAAGATTGCTTTCCTCGACGGCCAATCCCGGCCACGCGGCATCCATCAAGGCCGACTTGGAGACGACACCCCCCTGTGCCGAAAGCAGAACGGCAAGCAGCGAAGCACCTCGGGCGCCGATAGCGACAGGCCTATTGTCGCGAAACAGGCATCCGTTCTCGGCAATGAACTCGAAGTGGCCGAAGGCAAGGTGCTGGGTGTTCATGGCCGGGAATGATACCGCGATTTCGCAGCTTTTCGGAAACTTTTCGGCCCCGCTTCAGGACTTGCGCCGGCTGAACGCGCAGTCTGCTCCAGTGCAGCGGTTGAAGTGGTGAAAGCGATGAAGAACGAAGCAACGCAACCGAAAAATCCGCATCTGTTAGCCGCGAAAGTCGTACGCGGGAGCGGCAGCCATGTCGCCGAGCAGGGGTCTGTCTATCGCTCGGGCGTCTCGGCGGAAAGCGTCGGATCAACCATGCTGTGGCTCGGGACGATTTCGCTACCCGCAGGCAGACGAACCAGGGCCCATCGCCATGAGGGACACGAGACGGCCCTTCTCATGACCGCGGGTCACGAGATCGAGATCTGGTCGGGGTCGAGGCTCGAACAGTGCGAATTGGTCCACGCCGGCGACTATCTTTTCATTCCGGCCGGCGTTCCCCATGTGGCCGTCAATCGCTGCACCGAAAACGCCGAGTTCCTCGGTGCCCGCAATGACCCCGCCGCCAACGAGAGCGTCGTTCTGATGCCGGAGCTCGATGACATCCTACCTTGATCATGCCGGGAGGTGCACCATGGCCATCATCGAACAACGTCTGGCCGACATGGGTCTGGAATTGCCCGAGCCTTTGAAAGTTCGCGAAGGGCTGCGAATGCCCTTCGTCTGGGTTCGGGTTCGCGGCAACCGCGCCTACATTTCCGGTCACGTCGCGTGCAACCGCGATGGGACATTGGCAGCCCCGCTTGGCAAGGTCGGAGCGGAGGTCTCGCCAGAGCAGGGTTACGCGTCGGCCCGGCTCGTTGCCCTGGCCCACCTCGCCAGCCTCAAACGTGCTATCGGAGACCTTGATCGGGTCACGGCTTGGCTGCGCGTCTTCGCCATGGTGAATGTTGCTCCGAGTTTTAATGAGACGCCGCTGGTCACAAACGGCTATTCCGATCTGATACTGGAGCTGTACGGGCCAAACATTGGCGCCCACGCCCGCTCGTCCATCGGCATGGCCATCCCTTTAAATGCGCCCGTAAACTGCGAAGCGGAAGTCGAAATTGACGGGTGACCGCTAGAAGACGAACGGATCCACCCCGGCCGCCGCCTTGGCACCCGCCTCCCTCGGATAAATCACCCCCTTGCGCAAGATGATATTGGCATAGAGCCTCGGCTCGCCGGTCTGGATCACCGCATGAGCGGTTTTCACCCGACCGTAGAAATCCTGGCCGATCAGCGGCACCACCTGCCGGTGCGGCTCGTGGTGGGCGCAGCAGTCGATCATCTCCTCATGCACGGGGTCGAGCTTGTCGCGCTCGGCCTTGACGGTCGAGCGGAAGATCGCCTCGGGAACGAAATCGTCGATCGGCAGCACGCTGAGCACGGCGTTGAGCACCGGGATGAGGTGGTGGCCGTCGAGCCGGATCAGCCGGCGTGCATGTTCGACGCCCGGATAATTGCCGTCGACGATGGCGATCTCGTCGCCGTGACCCATGGCGCGAAGCGTAAAAAGCAGCTCCGGGCTCAATAGCGGATCAAGTCCTTTCAGCATGGTCTACCTCCTTGAAGAGTACGTTCTGGTCGGTGAGGTAACGCGCGAAGATCGGCAGGCTGGCGCCGCCGATGGCGCGCGCCTGGGCGCCGACCGCGCCCTCGATGATTTCGGGCATGACGACGCCCTGCAGGTCGAGCTTGGCGGCTTCGTCGATGGTGGCCTGCACCACGCGGCTGCGCACCCAGCCGGGAAAGCCGCCGTCGATGACGGCCGCGCTGAAATCGAGGATCGAGGCGGCCGCGACGATCGCCTGTGCCAGCGCCTTGGCGCTATCCTGGATCCAGCTTTCCATCGGCTCGCCGAAATCCACCCAGTCGTCGGCCGAATACCAGAGCGGCTCGGGATCGATGCCGCGCTCGCGCAGCATGTTTTCGAGCACGAAGATCGAGGCGATCTCGAGCAGCTGCTTGGTCTCGCCATTCTTGCCGCGCACGGGCAGCGGCCCGATCGCGCCCGCCGTGCCGGTGCGGCCGGAAAAGATCGCCGAGTTCAGGACGATGCCGCCGCCGATGAAGGAGCCGATGAAGAAATAGACGAAATCGGGATAGGACGGCCCGACGCCGAAGACGAGTTCGGCGCCGCAGGCGCTGGTCGCATCGTTCTGCATGAAGACAGGGTGGGCGACGCGTTCGGCGATGTCGGCCTGCAGGTCGATATCCCGCCAGACCTCCATGGCACCCGGCGGCGCCCCCACCTCTTCGGCCCAGTTCCAGAGCTCGAAAGGCGCGGCGATGCCGAGGCCGGCAATGCGGCCGCGCTGCTTGTCCTCGAGCCGGTCTTCGAGTTCGCGGATGCCCGATGTGACGAAGGCGAGGATTTCATGCGGCAGCGGATAGGCATAGGTCCTATGCAACTGCATGCGAATGCGGCCGACGAAATCCATCAGCACCAGATCGGCGCTGCGCCGGCCCATCTTCAGGCCGAAGGAATAGACGGCGTCGGGATTGAGATGCATCGGGATCGACGGCTGGCCGACACGGCCGCGCACCGGTTCCCCGCGCGACAGCAGCCCTTCCTTCTCCAGGACCCGCATGATGACGGAGACGGTCTGCGCCGACAGGCCGCTGCGGCGTGCGATATCGGCCTTCGACAGCGCGCCGTAGAGACGCACCAGCGACAGCACGAGCCGTTCGTTATAGGCCCGCACCCTGACCTGGTTCGCACCTCCGGCCGGATTCAGAATTGGTGGCGGGACCGGTATATTCGCCGGTCCATCCAAGGACGACATGGCCGCTCCTCCCGATTGTTGGCCTATGCCCTAATTCGATTGAGCATGCCACATCGAATTAATAATTCAATTGGATTTATTTATTGACAAGCCGATTTCTTTTCGCTCTTAATTGCCGTCGTCAAGGGCACGGGACCGCTGGGAGGCATTAGCGATCCACGGCGAAGTGTCATATCTTAAGATTCCGGCCCCGCAGGGGCGGCGCCGGCAAACTCTGGGAGGAGTTCCATGAAGAAATCTGTTCTCGCTTTCGGCGCGCTCGCGCTTGGTGTCACTTTTTCCGCTCCTGTCATGGCGGCTGACGTTGCTGCCTGCCTGATCACCAAGACCGACACCAACCCCTTCTTCGTCAAGATGAAGGAAGGTGCGACGGCCAAGGCCAAGGAACTCGGCGTGTCGCTGAAGTCCTATGCCGGCAAGATCGACGGTGACAGCGAAAGCCAGGTCGCCGCCATCGAAAGCTGCATCGCCGACGGCGCCAAGGGCATCCTGCTCACCGCTTCCGACACCAAGGGCATCGTCTCGTCGGTCAAGAAGGCGCGTGATGCCGGCCTGCTGGTCATCGCGCTCGACACGCCGCTCGAGCCGGCCGATGCCGCCGACGCCACCTTCGCCACCGACAATCTGCTCGCCGGCAAGCTGATCGGCCAGTGGGCCAAGGAAACGCTGGGCGACAAGGCCAAGGACGCCAAGGTCGGCTTCCTCGACCTGACCCCGTCGCAGCCGACGGTCGACGTTCTGCGCGACCAGGGCTTCATGATCGGCTTCGGCATCGACCCGAAGAACCCGGACAAGATCGGCGACGAAGATGACAAGCGCATCGTCGGCCATGACGTGACCAACGGCAATGAAGAAGGCGGCCGCAAGGCCATGGAAAACCTTCTCCAGAAGGATCCTGGCATCAACGTCATCCACACGATCAACGAACCGGCCGCTGTCGGCGCCTATCAGGCGCTGAAGGCTGTCGGCATGGAAAAGAACGTGCTGATCGTATCGGTCGACGGCGGTTGCCCGGGTGTGAAGTCGGTCAAGGAAGGCGTCATCGGCGCCACCTCGCAGCAATATCCGCTGCTGATGGCGTCGCTCGGTATCGAGGCGATCAAGAAGTTCGCCGATAGCGGTGAAAAGCCGAAGCCGACCGAAGGCAAGTCCTTCTTCGACACCGGCGTTTCGCTCGTCACCGACAAGCCGGTCTCCGGCGTCAAGTCGATCGACACCAAGGAAGGCACCGACAAGTGCTGGGGCTGAGCCCGCTTTATTGAAAGCAGACCGGCCGGGGCTTGATCCCCGGCCGTTTTCGACGGACGATGTGCCGTCGCCTCACGAACCGGCTAAGCAAAGACCGGAAGGATATCGGTGACGGCCCCCGCGCGAGTTCGGCGCGCGGATGCGGAGGAGGAACCATGACCGGAACACAGGAATTCGAACGCGTTCTCGACGGCAGCGACAAGAGCGTTGCCTCCTTCGAGCACCAGGACGTCTCGCTGATCAAGCGCGCCCAGCATTTTCTGCACTCGACGCCGGCCGCCGTGCCGCTGATCGTGCTGGTGCTGGCAATCATCATCTTCGGCATCGCCATCGGCGGACGGTTCTTCTCGTCCTACACGCTGACGCTGATCCTGCAGCAGATCGCCATCGTCGGTATTCTCGGCGCCGCCCAGACGCTGGTGATCCTGACTGCCGGTATCGATCTTTCGATCGGCGTCATCATGGTGATCTCGGCCGTCATCATGGGCAATGTCGCCATCACCTACGGCATACCGACACCGATCGCGGTCGCAGCCGGCATGCTTGTCGGCGGCCTGTGCGGATTGCTGAACGGCTTCCTCGTCGCCTACATGAAACTGCCGCCGTTCATCGTCACGCTCGGCACCTGGAATATCGTCATGGCGACGAATTTCATCTATTCCGCCAATGAGACGATCCGCGACACCGACGTCGACGAACAGGCGCCGCTGCTGCATCTTTTCGCCATGAGCTTCAAAGCCGGCACCGCCGTGCTGACCCTCGGCGTCATCGCCATGGTGCTGCTCGTCCTGCTGCTCTGGTATGTGCTCAATCACACCGCCTGGGGCCGGCATGTCTATGCGGTCGGCGACGATCCGGAAGCGGCCAAGCTCTCCGGCATCCAGACCAAGAAGGTGCTGCTTACCGTCTATACGATTTCGGGCGTCATCGCCGCCTTCGCCGCCTGGGTCTCGATCGGCCGCAACGGCTCGATCTCGCCGTCCTCGGCGGTCACCGACTATAACCTCCAGGCGATCACCGCGACCGTGATCGGCGGCATCTCGCTCTTCGGCGGCCGCGGCTCCATTCTCGGCACGCTGTTCGGCGCGATGATCGTCGGCGTCGTGTCGATGGGCCTCAATATGCTCGGCGCCGACCCGCAATGGAAAGTCCTCTTGACGGGCGTGCTGATCATCGCCGCCGTCGCCATCGATCAGTGGATCAGAAAGGTTTCGGTGTAATCATGGCTCGCGAACCCCTTCTCACCGCCCGCGGTCTCGTCAAGCGCTACGGCCGCGTGACCGCCCTCGACAATGCCGATTTCGACCTCTATCCGGGTGAAATCCTCGCCGTCATCGGCGATAACGGCGCCGGCAAGTCCTCGCTGATCAAGGCGATCTCGGGCGCCGTCACCCCGGACGAGGGGGTGATCACGCTCGAAGGCCGGCAGGTGCAGTTCCGCTCGCCGATGGAAGCGCGCGAGGCCGGCATCGAGACCGTCTATCAGAACCTCGCTCTGTCGCCGGCGCTGTCGATCGCCGACAACATGTTCCTCGGCCGCGAGATCCGCAAACCGGGCATGCTCGGCTCGATGTTCCGCATGCTCGACCGGCCGGCCATGGAGAAGCTCGCGCGCAACAAGCTGTCCGAACTCGGCCTGATGACCATCCAGAACATCAACCAGGCGGTGGAAACGCTCTCCGGCGGCCAGCGCCAGGGTGTCGCGGTCGCCCGCGCCGCCGCCTTCGGCTCGAAGGTCATCATCATGGACGAACCGACGGCAGCCCTTGGCGTCAAGGAAAGCCGCCGCGTGCTGGAACTGATCCTCGACGTCAGAGCCCGCGGCCTGCCGATCGTGCTGATCTCCCACAACATGCCGCATGTGTTCGAGGTGGCCGACCGGATCCATATCCACCGCCTCGGCCGGCGTCTCACGGTGATCGATCCGAAGGAATACACCATGTCCGACGCCGTCGCCTTCATGACCGGCGCCAAGGCGGTGCCGACGGAGACCGTCGCGGCATGACGGCACGCATCGACGAAATCGCCGGCGCAGTTCTTGACCGCGCCGGCAACTCCAGGCGTTTCCTGGTCGCCATCGCCGGGCCGCCGGGTGCCGGCAAATCGACCATGGCCGACAATCTGGCCAACGCCCTGAAGGCGAAAGGCGAGCGTGTCGCGGTGCTGCCCATGGATGGTTTCCACATGGACAATGCCATTCTCATCGAACGCGGCCTGCTTGCCCGCAAGGGCATTCCGGAAACCTTCGATGTGCGCGGCTTCCTGGATATCGTCCGCGCGGTTCGCCCCGCAGATCAGGAAGTCCTCGTCCCGGTCTTCGATCGCTCGCGCGAGCTTGCGATTGCCTCTGCCCGCCCGATCTCTCCCGAGGATCGTTTCATCATCATCGAGGGCAATTATCTGCTCTTCACGCAGGGCAAATGGGCTGAACTCGACGGCATCTTCGACTACACGATCATGCTCGCCCCGCCGATCGAGGTGCTGGAAGAGCGCCTTTGGGATCGCTGGCGCGGTTATAAGCTGACCGAGGAAGCCGCCAGCGCCAAGGTCTACGGCAACGACCTGCCGAACGGCCGGCTGATCCTCGAAAACCGCCGCCCGGCCGATGTGACGCTGGAGATCGCGCTGGCGTGACGCCGTGCGGCATGCATGGAAAAAGAGCGAAAGCGCATCGCATGAATCAATTTCAATGCGAGGCGCTAATGCATGTCGCCCGGAAGTGTGCTGCGGTTCAGGGGTAACGACATGCATGGAAAAAGAGCGAAAGCGCGTCGCATGATTCAATTTCAATGCGACGCGCTTTAGTGCTATCGAGGCCGCAGACGCATCGCTTCGGAGGCCTGCCATGCAATCGATCACCATCCGCCGTCCTGACGACTGGCACCTGCATCTGCGCGATGGCGCCATGCTGGAAGGCGTGATCGCCGATACGAGCCGCACCTTCGCCCGCGCCATCATCATGCCCAATCTCGTGCCGCCCGTTGTCACCACCACTGACGCCAGGGCCTATCGCGAGCGTATCCTCAAGGCGCTGCCGGACGGCCATCGCTTCCAGCCGCTGATGACACTTTACCTCACCGAGCATACCAGTCCCGATGACGTGGAGGAGGGGGCTGCGAGCGGCCTCATCACCGCCGTCAAGCTTTATCCCGCCGGCGCCACGACCAATTCGCATGGCGGCGTGCGCGATATGGAAAAGGCGATGCCGGTGCTGGAACGCATGGCGAAGATCGGCCTGCCGCTCTGCGTCCATGGCGAGGTGACGACGCCTGAGGTCGATATCTTCGATCGTGAGGCTGTCTTCATCGACACCGTGCTCGATCCGCTGCGGAAGCGTCTGCCGGAACTGAAGGTGACGATGGAGCATGTCACGACAGCAGATGGCGTCGATTACATCAAGGCCGCCAAATCAAATCTCGCCGGCTCGATCACCACCCATCACCTGATCATCAACCGCAACGCCATCCTGGTCGGCGGCATCCGCCCGCATTATTACTGCCTGCCGGTCGCCAAGCGCGAGAACCACCGGCTGGCCCTGCGTGCGGCCGCCGTAAGCGGTGACGCCCGCTTCTTCCTCGGCACCGATTCCGCCCCGCATGTCGATCCGCTGAAGGAATGCGCCTGCGGCTGCGCCGGCATTTACACCTCGGTCAATACGATGAGCTGCCTTGCCCATGTCTTCGAGCAGGAGGCCGCGCTGGAGCGGCTCGAAGCCTTCACCTCGCTGAACGGGCCGGCCTGGTACGGGCTTGCGCCGAACGAAGAGCGCATCACGCTCTCACGGCAGGCCGAGCCGGTCGCCTTTCCCGCGAAGATTGAAACCGGCGCCGGTCCGGTGACGGTGTTCGATCCGATGTTTCCCCTGCATTGGCAGGTGGTGTAGCAGGTATAGGTTTTCAGAATTCAATTTTAAATGGAATATTCATCTTAAGTTTCGGCGTGACGTTAAACGCGTAACATTTGCATTGTGCAGTGCATCATTTGTTAACGGATGCATAAGACATTCCTCGCTGCGAACCCCAGAAGCTGCCACATCCGGCACTGGAATAGCTGCGGAGACTGAAGAGCATGATGCTTGACTACAACTCCCTTTTGCTAGCGCTCGGCGTCTCCGCGGCGTGCCTTGCCGTGACACTGATGGGCAGCTGGATTGTCCGCCGGGCGGAAACGGTGCTGCTCACCGCCACCGTCGGCCTGGTCCTCGTCGTCAGCGGCATTTTTGTCTACAGCGCCTATGTCGATACGCCGGAGACATGGTTGGGCGTCGCCAACTTCGTGCTGTTTCATGCCGGTTTTGCTACCATCTGGGGGGCCGGCCGGCAGTTCCTCACCGGCCGTCCGTCCGTTCCGGCCATCGCGATCCGCGCCCTTGCGGCGATGGTCTTCTCCGTCGTGCCGATGCTGTTGGGTTATGACGGTCTCGCCTTCATCGCCGACAATATCGCCATTGCTCTTTTGCTCTTTGCCACCGCCCGGCAATATTGGCTCGCGCGCGCCGAGGCGCCGGCCCCGCTCCTCGGCATCACCGCGCTTTACACGCTGACCGCAATCTCCTTCGTCCTCTGCGCCGCCGTGCTGATCTCCGACGGAAAGCTGGTGCTCGGCAAGGCCCCCAGCAACTGGGCCGAAGATCTGAGTCTCGCCGTCTGCATCGCCGGCATGACCGGGATCGGCGCGCTGTCGCTGGCGCTGCATCAGTGGCGGCTCGCCGCTCGCCATCGCCTCGAGGCGATCACCGATCCGCTGACCGGCCTGCTCAACCGCCGCGCCCTGTTCGACGAGTACGGTACGCGCCCGATGGGCAACACCACCGCCGTCATCGTCTTCGATATCGATCATTTCAAATCCGTCAATGACCGCTTCGGCCATGCCGTGGGCGACAGCGTGATCAGGGCCTTCGCCGCCGAACTCGCCGCCCATTGCCGCGCCGGAGATATCGCCGCCCGGCTCGGCGGCGAGGAATTCGCGCTGGTGTTGAAGGAGATCATGCCCGGCCGGGCGGAATTGGCCGCCGAGCGCATCCGCCGCGCCTTCGAAGCGCGCGAGATCCAGATCGACAACGAAGTGCTGACATGCACGGTCAGCGTCGGCGTTGCGCCCGGCCGCTCGAACAGCCTGGATTTCGACGCCATGCTGAGTGCCGCCGACAAGGCGCTCTACGTCGCCAAGCGCGGCGGCCGCAACCGGGTCGAGCTTGCCGGCCACCTGCAGGCGATTCCCTCGCGCACCGCATCTTGATTCCTGACCGGTGCTTTCATAAAATCGACCTCGGCCGGATGCGGCCAGCCGCCCCGCGACGCTCGACGTTTGACACTTTGGCGTTATGGTGAATGCATCCAGAGAACATCCTTCACATCCCTTGCCGTTTGGCGATCGATGGCGAACGGGTCAGCAGACGCGGGCACTGATCTTCCTGTTTGCCGCCAACGGAAGGATGACATCATGCGCGATTTTCGCGATGCCAAGCTCATGGCAAAAACCTTGCGGCAGGCTCTCGCCGACCGCGACATTTCGCTGACCCACAGCGAGACTCTCGAAATCGTCGCCCGCCAGTTCGGGCTCGACCAATGGAACATCCTCTCGGCCAAGATCGATGCGGCGGGCGCTTCCTCGGCCATCGGCATCGAGCCGCCGATGCCGATCTTCCGGATCTTCTCGGTCGAGAAAGCGATGGAATTCTATTGCGGATTCCTCGGCTTTCATCTCGATTGGGAGCACCGTTTCGGCGAGAACTTCCCGCTCTATTGCCAAGTCTCGCGCGACGGCATGGCGCTGCATTTGAGCGAACATTCCGGCGACGCCAGCCCCGGCGCCAAAGCCTTCGTCCGTGTCGCCAATATCCGGGCCTACCACGCCGAACTCTCGGGCAAGGACTACCGCTACATGAAGCCCGGCGTCGAGGAAGCGCCGTGGGGATTGGAGATGACGGTCATCGATCCTTTCAGCAACCGCATTGCCTTTTGCGAGCAGAAGTAGACGAGGGGCGGCTTGGCTCCCTCCTCTCCCCAGCGGTGAGAAGGTGGCCCGAAGGGTCGGATGAGGGGGCGCACGGCACACCCTATATGTTGCCCTTCGCTTACGCTCCGTGCATTCGCGGCCTTGCCGCTCACCCCCTCAACCGCCTGCCGGCACCGACCGGGGTCGAGCCGCGGGTCTCGACCCGTCCTTCGGACCCCCGCCGGGGAGAAGGGACGTGTGGCAGACGCGCCGCCTAGACAATCATCAGCGCCCGCACGAATGCCACCGAGGCGAGCAGCGAGGCGATCGTCCGCACATGGTTCCACCATGTCCAGTCCCTGAGATAGCTGGTCCAGAGCTGAACCGCCTCCGCCCCGCTGCCGCCGACCTTATCAAGCGCATCGTTCATCGGCACGTTGAAGATGATGGTCGAGAGGAATGAGGCGACGACATAGAGGGTCGCACCTGCGAGCATCAACACGGATGCCCCGCCGCGCCAGTCGATCACCGCCAGCACCGCGATGACGATGCAGAGGATTGCCGTCGGCACGAAAAGGCCCATGAAGGGCGAGCGGACGATCGTGGCGTTGATCGAGTTCATTGCGGCGATGCCCTGTTCCGCCGGGATGCGCGAGAAGGCGGTCATGATGAAGGTCGAGAAGGCGAAGAAGATGCCGGCGACGAGGCCGCTGCCGATTGCCGCGGCGGCGAGGGAGAGGGTGAGAACGATCTGCATGGTCAGGCGCTCCATATTCCGCTTGTCGCGGTTCGGCGGGCATATTGGCTGAATTCGGTGGCGGGGCGGCCGAGGATTTCGGCGACACCGCCCATCACCTTGGAGTTGCGCCCGTCGAGTACCTGGCCGAACAGTTCCTCCAGAAGATCGATCAGGCCTTGGGGCAGGCCGGCTGCCGCAAGCGCGCCGGTGAAATCCGCCATCGACACCTGCTCATATTCGATCGGCCGCCCAGTGGCCGCGGCGATCTCGGCGACCGCCTGTCGGAAGGTCAGTGCCCGCGGGCCGGTCAGTTCGTAAACCTTGTTGCGATGGCGGGGATCGGTCAAGGCGGCGACGGCGGCATCGGCGATGTCGTCGGCATCGATGAACGGTTCGCTGATCTCGCCTGCCGGCAATTGCAGCCGGCTGCCGATGATCTGCTCGACAAAGGCGCCCTCACTGAAGTTCTGGCAGAACCAGGAGGCGCGCAGGATGGTGGTGTCAATGCCGGACGCCTTCAGCGCTGCCTCGCTGCGTTGCGCGCCCTCTTCGCCGCGGCCGGAAAGCAGCACGATATGCGCAAGGCCACAGTCGACCGCGACCTTGGCGAGTGCGCCGATCGCCTCTGCCGCCCAGGCGACGGAAAGATCCGGCTGGAAGGCGACATAGGCGCTCGATGCGCCATCAAGCGCCTCGCGCCAGGTCGACCTGTCCTCCCAATCGAAGGGACGGGCGCTGGAGCGTGACGCTGCCCGAACATTCAGCCTGCGCGCTTCCAGGCGCTTGATGATGCGGCCGCCGGTCTTTCCCGATCCACCGACGAGGACGATTTCGGAATTCTGCATGTCGAAGCTCCTTCCTTGATCAAAACAAGAGAAACTCTCTCATTTGCAAAATGAGATAAACTCTCTTATTTTCTTTGTCAACTTGGAAAGGGAGCAGACGATGTCGGAGCAGCCGGTCGCAACGCGCAGGCGCCAGCAGGAGCATAGCGGCCAGCTGCGCCGGATCCCCAGCCAGCAGCGCGGCCGTGAGCGCTTCGAAAAGATCCTCGCCGTCGCCTCCGAGCTGATCGAAAGCCATGGCAGCGACGGCTTGAAAATGAGCGAGATCGTCGAAAAGGCCGGCCTTTCCTTTGGCGCCCTCTACCAATATTTCCCCGACAAGAGCTCGATCATCCGGACATTGGCCGAGCGTTTCAACGAAGAGGGCAGGCGGTGCGTCGAGGCGGAATTGGCGAAGGTCACCGATGCTGCCGGGCTGCAAGGCGCGCTCGCCACGATCGTTGACGAATATTACGGCTTCTTCCGCCGCGAGCCCGTCATGCGCGACATCTGGCATGCGACCCATACCGACAAGCTGCTGCAGCAGGTCGATGCCGAGGACATGGAATTTCATGCCCAGGCATTTCTCGCCGTGCTCGTCCGCCTATGGCCGGATCGCGACCGCAAGGAACTGCTGGCGATCGCCCGGCTGACGATGCAGCTGCTTGCCGCCGGCGTGCGATATGCGGTTTCGCTCGATGCGGAGGAGGGCGCCCAGGCGATCGCCCTGTTCAAGAAGATGCAGATCGCCGATATCGGTCGTCTGCTGCGGTAATTGGCTCGCCTTTCGTCTGGAAACGTCGGGCTCTTGCTGCTATTCCCCCAAGGACCCAAGCCGAAGGAGAGCCGCATGATCCAGACCACATTTCCCGACCGCGCCGTGATGGCCGAACTGGTGGCCAAGATGCTCTGGGAAATCAAGGCGGTGCATTTCAATGCCGCCCAGCCTTACAAACTCGCCTCCGGCATGGCGAGCCCGGTCTATATCGATTGCCGCAAGCTGCTTTCCTTCCCGCGCATCCGCTCGACGGTGATGGATTTCGCTGCCAGCACCCTGCTGCGCGATGCCGGCTTCGAGCAGTTCGATTGTATCGCCGGCGGCGAGACCGCCGGCATCCCCTTTGCCGCGCTGCTGGCTGACCGCCTCGGCCTGCCGATGATCTATGTCCGCAAGCAGCCGAAGGGCCATGGCCGCAATGCCCAGATCGAAGGCAACATGCCGGAAGGCTCGCGCGTTCTCGTCATCGAAGACCTGACGACAGCCGGCGGCAGCATGTTCAAGTTCATCGACGCGGTTCGTGCCGCCGGCGGCATAGTCGATCATGGCATTGCGCTGTTCTTCTACGGTATCTTCGGCGAACAGCGCTTTACCGACGGCAAGGTCCGGCTGCATCACATCGCCACCTGGCGCAATGTTCTGGCCGTCGCCAGGGCGCAGAAGCTCTTTGACGACAAGACGCTGACGGAGGTCGAGGCCTTCCTTGATGCGCCGCTGGCCTGGTCGGGCAGGAATGGTGGGGTTGGTGAGCTTTCGCTCTAGCCAGTTGACAAAAGCTCACTTAATCGATTGATGGACATATCAGTGCTGTTGGGAGGAATACGATGATTTTGTGCTGCGGCGAAGCCTTGATCGACATGCTGCCGAGGGACACGACGCTCGGCGAAAAGGGCTTTGCGCCCTATGCCGGCGGCGCGATTTTCAACACCGCGATCGCGCTCGGCCGCCTCGGCATCCCCACCGCCTTCTTCACCGGCATTGCCGATGACATGATGGGCGAAGTCCTGCTCGAGACGCTGAAGGCGAGCAATGTCGATTACAGCCCGTGTGCCATCACGCCGCGTCCCTCGACCATCGCCTTCGTCAAGCTGGTCAATGGCCAGGCGACCTATGCCTTTTACGACGAGGGCACGGCCGGCCGGATGATCACCACGGCCGACCTGCCTGTTCTGGGCGATGATTGCGAAGCCTTGCATTTCGGCGCCATCAGCTTGATCCCCAGCCCCTGCGGCGAAACCTACGAGGCGCTTCTCGACCGCGAAGCCGCAAGCCGCGTCATCTCGCTCGATCCGAATATCCGTCCCGGTTTCATCAAGGACAAGCCGTCGCATATGGCCCGCATCAAGCGCATGGCCGCCAAATCAGACATCGTCAAATTCTCCGACGAGGATCTCGAATGGTTCGGCTTGGAAGGCGACCACGATACGCTCGCCGCCCACTGGCTTGCCCACGGCGCCAAGCTCGTCGTCATCACCAAGGGTGCGGAAGGTGCTTCCGGTTATACCAAGGAGCGTAAAGTCACGGTCCCGAGCCAACGCGTCACCGTCGTCGACACGGTCGGCGCCGGCGACACCTTCGATGCCGGCATCCTGGCTTCCTTGAAGATGGATGGTCTGCTGACCAAGCCTCAGGTCGCCTCGCTCGACGAAAAGGCACTCCACAACGCCCTGACCCTCGGCGCCAAAGCCGCCGCCGTCACCGTCTCCCGCGCCGGCGCCAATCCGCCCTGGGCGCATGAGATCGGGCTTTAACCCTCGCGCCGGGGACGGTGCGAGGCTTTTTGCGATGACGGCTGGACGCTGATCGATCAGGCGATTGTCCGGGGAAGTTCGGGAGCGGTCACTAGGTCCCGCAGGAAGTTTTCGCACCAAAGCGAGACATCGTGAGAGAGCAGATGCTCCATCATCATGCTCCAGCGTTCGCGGCGCTCCCCAAGCGACATGGCAAGGCCCTTGGCAATCGCATTGGCAGTGCCTTCGACATCGTAGGGATTGACCAGCAGCGCACCCTTCAGCTCCCGAGCCGCGCCGGCGAAGCGCGATAGCACCAGGACGCCCGGGCGATCCGGGTTCTGGGCGGCGACATATTCCTTGGCGACGAGATTCATGCCGTCGCGCAACGGCGTGACCAGCCCGATCGTCGCCAGGCGGTAGAGGCCGGCGAGCACGGTGCGGTTGATCGAACGGTTGACATAGCGGATCGGCACCCAGTCGACCGTCCCGATGGCGCCGTTGACGCGGCCGGCCTGCTCGGCGACCATCTTCTGCATATGCTCGTATTCGGGAACTTCCGATCGCGACTTCGGCGTGATCTGCAGATAGGTGACCTTGTTCTGATAGGCGGGATTGCCGGTGAGGAAGCGTTCGAACGCTTCCAGCCGCTGAATGATGCCCTTGGAATAATCGAGCCGATCGACCCCGATGATCATGTCGCGGCCCTCGATGCTGCGCCGGGTCTTCTGCACCATGACATTGTCTGCGGCGCTCTCGGCGAAGTCGGCGAAGCCCGCGGTTTCGATCCCGATCGGATAGGCGCCCGCCTTGAATATCCGCCCATGTGAATCGAACGATCCATTTCCGAGGTCGTCGCCAATGCCTTCCCTTCTGAGATACCCGGCGAAGTTCTGGAGGTCGTAGTCCGTCTGGAAGCCGACGAGATCGTAATGCGAGAGCCCGCGCATGATTTCTTCATGGACCGGCATCGTGACGAGAATGTCGGCCGGCGGCCAGGGAATGTGCAGGAAGAAGCCGATCCGGTTCTTCAGCCCCATTTGGCGCAGTTCGGCGGCCAGCGGAATGAGGTGGTAGTCATGAACCCAGATGATGTCGTCCGGCTCGATCATCGGCGCCAGCCGGTGCGCGAAAAACCGGTTGACGCGGAAATAACCGGCCATTTCCTTTCGGCCATATTCGGCGAGGTCGAGGCGGTAGTGACAGATGGGCCAGAGAACACGGTTTGCAAATCCGCGATAATATTCCTCGACGTCGGTGTCGGTGAGATCGGTCAGCGCATAGGTGATGTTACCCTTCTGCAGTTGCGACAGCGGGCCAGGCTCCCTGTCTCCGCTCGACTCTCCCGACCATCCCATCCAGATGCCGCCGCGCGCCTGCAGGGCTGCCTGCAGCGCGACCGCCAGGCCGCCGGCCGGGGCGCTCCCATCCTTGGCCGGCATGGGAACACGATTGGAAACGACGATAAGACGGCTCATGAATTTCCTTTGGTGAAGATGGATCGTGAAAACGCTCTATGGTGAGCGTCTCGGGCAATCTCCCGAGCTGGGCGCGAAAGAGCCGATCCGGACGCGAGTGGCCCGGCGCATACGCCAGCGGAAACAATGAAACGGGGCATCGCCCCCGGCTTGTAGGCCATGTCGTCGGAAGTACCCTGCGCACATATTTTGCTTGAATCTAGGGCGATGGCGGCAGATTGAAAGAATTCTTTCTAAAATTTTCTATTAGAAGAAAGTTCAATCCGGTTTTGCGCGACGGGCCCCATGCTATTCTTTCGCGCGGGCGCGCGCCTGGCTTTCCTTCTTGATCGGCCGACCGACGGGGCAGACCTCCTGTACGAAGCCGTTGAGCGTGTTGACAAGATTGTTCTCGATCAGGGAATAGTGCACGAACTGGCCCTGTTTCTCTCGTCTGATCAGTCCTGCGGTTTCGAGGATGGAAAGATGTTGCGAAACGGCCGGCTTGGACATGCTGAAGCGGTCGGCGATCTCGCCGGCGGTCAGGCCCGAGGCTGAGAGATAGGCGAGGATCTTTCGCCGTGGGGCACTGGAAAGCGCGTGAAATACCCGCTGGGCGGCGCTGACGGAGCTGCCTTCCACAGCGTCATCGAAAGTCTCTTCGTTCAAGTCCGGTCTCCGTGCCTGCGGCATCATCGCAACGATCCACTAACAAATTAAGCAATTAATGTATTGCTTAATTAATGCCGTTCGCGCAAAGTAATTAGGTAATTTCTTAATTAATGAATTGGTGGGCGATGTACAAGTGGAGAATGCGCCCGATAGGAGGGAGTTTGTCATGAGCAGTATTTCCACGGGGCGGATGATCGACAACGGAAGCGATCCCGTGAAGGGCAGGGTCGTCTGGATGCCGGCAAAGTCGATCTGGATCACCGCCATGACTTTGATCGCCATTATTGGCGGGCCGTTGACCCTCACCTGGAGCGCTTTTGCTGTCTTTATCCTCCTGACCGCCCTCACGATCTGCCTCGGTCATTCCGTTGGCATGCACCGGCTGTTGATCCACCGCTCGTTCAGCACCCATATCTGGATCGAGCACTTCCTTGTCTATCTCGGGACGCTGGTCGGCATGGCTGGTCCCTTCGGCATGATCTACGCGCACGATATTCGCGATTGGGCGCAACGGCAGCGAGACTGCCATGACCTCTATGCCCATCGCCGGCCTTTCTTCATCGATGCTTTCTGGCAGATGCATTGCATCGTGGTGCTGGACCGTCCGCCACGTTTCGTCCTCGATGAGCGCGAGCGGCGCAACCGCTTCTACCGCTTCCTGGAGGCGACATGGATGGCGCAGCAGATTCCCTTGGGGCTCGTGCTCTTTGCGCTCGGCGGCCTGCCGTGGATAGTCTGGGGTATTGCCGTGCGGATATCAGCGTCGTTAACCGGACACTGGCTGATCGGCCACTTCGCTCATCGCGACGGCCATCAGAGCTGGAGCGTCGATGGTGTCGCGGTGCAGGGCTATGACCTGCCGCGTTTCGGGCTGGTGACCTTTGGTGAGAGCTTCCATGGCAACCATCACGCCTTTCCGGAATCGGCGCGGCTCGGCATCGAGCCGGGGCAGCTGGATCTCGGTTGGTATTTCATCCGGCTGCTGGCGAGGCTCGGCCTGGCTTCGGCGATCAAGCTCCCGCACACGATCATGCCAAGGCGAGGGTTGAGGCGCGTCAAGGCAGCTGAAACTGTTGAGGATGGCGCCAATCCGCCCTGGGCAAGTGAGATTGGCTTTTGAGGCTTAAGCCAGCGTCCGCCCCTCATCCGGCTGCCGCCACCTTCTCCCCGTAAACGGGGCGAAGGGACAATGCCGCGGCCTCTCGATTCGCTCTTCTCCCCTTATGGCGCAACTTTTCCATCCCTGCCTGCGTCTCGCGTGGCACGTCCCCTCGCCCCGTTTACGGGGAGAGGGTCAGGGTGAGGGGCAAATTACTTCGCCAGCTTTGCCAGCGCCGCAACCAGGCCCTGCGTCGAGGAATCATGGCCTGCCGCACTTTCCTTGCCTTCGACGACCGGCAGCAGGCCGGTTGCCAGTTCCTTGCCGAGCTCGACGCCCCACTGGTCGAAGGAGTTGATGCGGAAAAGCACACCTTCGACGAAGACGCGGTGTTCGTAAAGCGCGATCAGGCGGCCGAGGGCGTAGGGGGTCAGCTTGTCGTAGACAAAGGTGATCGATGGGCGGTTGCCGTTAAAGACGCGGTGCGGCGCGATGAAGTCGGCCTTCTTGTCGTCCATACCCTTGTCGGTCAGCTGCTTCTTGGCTTCCGCGAAGGTGCGGCCCTTCATCAGGGCTTCCGACTGGGCGAGAACGTTGGAGATGAGCAGCTGGTGCTGGTGACGCAGCTCCGGCTCGAAGGCATTGGCGGCGATCATGAATTCGGCCGGGATGATGCTCGTGCCCTGGTGGATGAGCTGGTAGAAGGCGTGCTGGCCGTTGGTGCCGGGTTCGCCCCAGACGACCGGGCCGGAATTGCCCTCGACCGGCGTGCCGTCGATGGTGACGCCCTTGCCGTTCGATTCCATGTCGAGCTGCTGCAGATAGGCCGGGAAGCGCGACAGGCGCTGGTCGTAGGGCAGGATGGCGCGGGTGGGGTAGCCCAGCACATTGCGGTGGTAGAAGCCGATCAGGCCGAGCAGCATCGGCAGGTTTTCGGTAATCGGTGCCTTACGGAAGTGATTGTCGACGGCATGGGCGCCATCGAGGAATTTGCCGAAATTCTCCGGCCCGACGGCGATCATCAGCGGCAGGCCGATCGCCGACCAGATGGAGTAGCGGCCGCCGACCCAGTCCCAGAAGCCGAAGACCCGGGCGCTGTCGATGCCGAAGGCGGCGACCTTGTCGAGCGCCGTCGAGACGGCGGCGAAATGGTGCTGCACGGCCGCTTCGCCGAGCGCCTTGGCGATGAAATTGCGCGCCGTCTGCGCATTGGTCATCGTCTCGACGGTGGTGAAGGTCTTCGAAGCGACGATGAACAGCGTCGTTTCCGGCTGCACCAGCTTCAGGATATCGGCGATATGGGCGCCGTCGATGTTGGAGACGAAATGCGCGCGCGGGCCGTCATGAAAGGGGGCAAGCGCCAGCGTCGCCATGACAGGGCCGAGATCCGAGCCGCCGATACCGATATTGACGACGTCGGTGATCGCCTTGCCGGTGGCGCCCTTCAGCGCGCCGGAGCGGATCTCGTCGGCGAACTTGCCCATGGCGGCAAGCACGGCATTGACGTCGGGCATGACGTCCTTGCCGTCGACCAGAACCGGCGTGTTGGAGCGGTTGCGCAGCGCGGTGTGCAGAACGGCGCGGTCCTCGGTGAAATTGATCGCCTTGCCCGAGAACATTTCCTCGCGCTTCTTTTCGACGCCGCCGTCTTCGGCAAGCTTCACCAGCAGCTTGAGGATATCGTCATTCACCGCCGTCTTGGAAAAATCCATCAGCAGGTCGTCAAGCGAAACGGAAAAACGCGAAAAGCGCTGCTGATCGGCGGCGAAGGCGGCACGAATATCGGTCGCCTTGGTGGCATCAGCGGTGCTTTTCAGCTGTTCGACGATGGCGTTCATGGGAGGCTCCTTTGGAGGCGGAAAGGGTTGCGGAAACTATTCGCTTTATCACCCGCAAATCAAGTTCAGCCACCTGCCGAAATAGAAAAAAGCCACCCGCGGCGAGCGGATGGCCCTCAATTTCATTAGAGCGCCGCGCGTCCGAAAGACGTGCAAAGGACGCTGTAACACTTTGAATTCGTCAAATTCAGCCGCGCAGGTCCTTGCGCAGGATCTTGCCAACCGGCGACTTCGGCAGTTCGGTGCGGAACTCGATGAAGCGTGGCCGTTTGTAGTTGGTAAGATTGGCGATGCAATGGGCTTTCACCTCTGCCTCGGTCAGGTTCGGATCCTTCCTGACGACGAAGAGTTTGACCGCCTCGCCCGAATGTCCGTCCGGCACGCCGATGGCCGCGGCCTCGAGAATGCCGGCATGCATGGCGGCGACCTCCTCGATCTCGTTCGGATAGACATTGAAGCCGGAGACCAGGATCATGTCCTTCTTGCGGTCGACGATCTTGGTATAGCCGCGTTCGTCCATGAAACCCATGTCGCCCGAGCGGAAATAGCCGTCATCGGTCATCACCCGCACCGTTTCCTCCGACTTCTGCCAGTAGCCGGCCATCACCTGCGGCCCGCGGATGCAGATCTCGCCGACCTGGCCGAGTGGTAACGAATTGCCTTCCTCGTCGCGAATATCGAGGTCGGTGGAGGGCAGCGGCAGGCCGATCGTACCGGTGAACTCGGCCGAATCGAAACGGTTGGCGGTGGCGACCGGCGAGGTTTCGGAAAGGCCGTAGCCCTCCGTCACCGGCGTGCCCGTCATCTTGAGCCAGCGGTCGGCGACCGGCCGCTGGACGGCCATGCCGCCGCCGAGCGACATGATCAGCGGGGAGAAGTCGAGCTTGGCGAAATCGGCATTGTTCATCAGCGCATTGAACAGCGTGTTGAGACCGGGGAAGATATGCACGTCGGATTTGCCGAATTCCTTGACGAGACCGGGAATGTCGCGCGGATTGGCGATCAGGATATTGTGGGCGCCGAGTGACATGCCCATCAGCGAATTCACCGTCAGCGCAAAGATGTGGTAGAGCGGCAGGGCGCAGAGGAAATTCAGCACCTCCGGCTGCTTCTTGCGCTCGAAGGCCGAGCGGAGCCAGAGTGACAGCTGCTGCTTGTTGGCGAGCAGGTTCGCATGCGTCAGCACCGCGCCCTTGGCAACGCCCGTCGTGCCGCCGGTATATTGCAGGAAGGCGATATCGCCGCCGGCAAGCGTCACCGGCGCAAGCGTCTTTCCCGCCCCTTCGCGCAGCACCTGGCCGAAGCTCTTGTGCTGCGGGATCGACCAGGAGGGAACGAGCTTCTTCACCCTGCGCACGACGAAATTGACGATCAGCCCCTTGGGTCCCAGCATTTCGCCGAGCGAGGTGACGACGACATGGCGCAGATCCGTCTTGTTGAGCACCTGCTCCACCGTCCGGGCGAAATTCTCCAGCACGAAGATCGCCTTGGCGCCGGAATCCCGCAGCTGATGTTCGAGTTCGCGCGGCGTATAGAGCGGGTTGACGTTCACCACGACGAGGCCGGCGCGCAGGATGGCGTAGGTGGCGATCGGGTTCTGCAGCACGTTCGGCATCATCACGGCGACGCGATCGCCCTTCTCGAGGCCGATGCTCTGCAGCCAGGCGGCGAGTTTGCGCGTCTTGCTCTCCAGTTCACGATAGCGCATCGCCTTGCCCATGCTGGAAAACACCGTCCGGTCGGCGTAACGGGCGCAGGATTTTTCCAGCATTTCGGCAAGCGAGGCATATTCCAGAGGTGGGAGTTCGGCCGGAACGACATCGGGATAGCTGGCAAGCCAGGGCTTGTCGGGTTTGGCTCCGTTCGGATGGACGGAAATGCTGTTCATCGTATCCTCTCTCCCTTGCGGCCGCCGCTGAGCCAGCAATCGTCTGGCCCATATTGACCGGAAAGATCCTCCGTCTTCCAGCCCGGCAGCTTATGCCATTGCCTGAACGGTTCAAGCCGAATGAAGCTATACTAACCTTGACGTAAACGTCAACATTCGGCCATCGCCGGATCGTGGGAAGGCTGGGGAACTTTGAGTCGGCCATGACGTTGATCCTGCAGACTCACCATGAGGAAACACCAAAAGGAGGTGCACAATGTTGAACCAGGATACTGACGCCACCCGCCGCGACCCGAACGTCGAGGGCACGCATGCGATGATCGCCAGCGACCGTGTCGAAGGCACCCGTGTTTATGGTTCGGATGGCAGGCATATCGGCTCGATCGAACGCCTGATCATCGGAAAACTCGACGGCCGCGTCGCCTATGCCGTGCTGAGCTTCGGCGGCTTCCTGGGCATCGGCCACGATCACTATCCGCTTCCCTGGGAAAAGCTGAACTACGACACCCAACTGGACGGCTATCGCATCGACCTGACCAAGGAGCAGATCGAAGGCGCCCCGAGCTATTCGGACGATGACGACACCTGGTACAACGATAATGGCCGCCGGGTCTATGATTACTACGGCGTGCCGCCCTACTGGATGTAACGTCGTCCGATAGGCCGAGCTGGAAGGGCCCCGCGGCATGCGGGGCCTTTTTGGTGTTTGGTGACAAATGTCGTGGCTCGGCAGCCCCTCATCCGGCTGCCGCTACCTTCTCCCCGTAAACGGGGCGAAGGGGATGTACGCGACCGCTCTCGGCTCGTCCCTCTACCCGTTTACGGGCAGAGGGTTAGGGTGAGGGGCAGCTAGCGCGAACCGACAACAAGATCATTGGCCGATCGCAGCACGGTGCCGATGACAATATCCTCTGCCCTGATCGCCTTCGCCGTCTTGACCGCAAAGACATGGCTCTCGCCCGGCAACAGCGTCACCAGCATCGAATCGACGACGGCATCCGGATCCAGCCGATCCGCCATCAGGCAGAGATCCTTGAGGAAATTTTGCGCCGTCACCCGCACTGCATACCCACTCTCGATGCTGGTGACATCGACCGCCAGCCGCGGTGGCGGCAAGGCAAGCTCGATATCCTCGACGAAATAATGGAAGGCGCGCCTGTCCAGCATCTGCACGACGATGAGCTCGTCCTTCGGTAAGCCGGGAGTGACGATATCCTCGGGCAGCGGAAATTCCTTGGCCTCGAAGCGGTCGCAGAGCAGGCGCCAGAATTCGAATGCGGCAAGCACGGTGCCGTCGAGCTTCAGGCGTTTGCCGCTGATCTTCGCCCGCCAGAACAGGGTGCGTTCATTGACCGCCACCGCCGCAAGCCCGCTGCCGCGCGGCTGGATCGTCAGCAGGCGCGGATCATAGGCTGCCTTCAGCGCATACCAGAGCGGCTTGCGGCGGCCGGCCGAATCGAGCGCCGCCCATGAGGTCACCGGCCAGCAATCGTTGAACTGCCAGACCACCGCACCCTTGCAGACATTCCGGTGCGAGCGCATGTGCTCGACGCCGAAGCGGATGGCGCGCGCCTGGTTGAGCTGGGTGGCGAAATGCCAGTCGTCCATCGTCTGCGGCTCCGGCAGATGGCCGGCAAGGCCGCGGATCAGCTTGTCATTGCCCTCGGTTGCCTTCTGATGGTGGAAGACGCCGTTCGATTGCGGCGTCAGCGGCTGGTCATGCACGCTTTCTTCGATCGTTGCCCAGGCGGCCGGCGCCTGCCAGCCGAATTCGGAGCAGAAACGCGGGATATAATTGCGGTAGACCTCGTAGCCGACATCGTTCCATACGTCCCAGATGTGTTTGCAGCCATGGCCGTCGGCATTGGGTTCGATCTCCATCGAGCCGGAGTAAGGACTGCCGGGATAATAGGGCCGGTCGGGATCGAGTTCGCCGCAGAGCTTCGGCAGCAGGCCGAGATAATAGCCGAGCCCCCAGCTTTCGCCGGCCTGGATGATCGGCCGCCAGCCCCATTCGTCGAAGCCCCAGATGTTCTCGTTATTGCCGTTCCAGAGGATCAGCGAGGCATGCGGCATCAGCCGCACGACATTGTCGCGCACCTCCGCCTCGACCTCGCTTCTGAGCGGCTCCTCTTCCGGATAGGCGGCGCAGGCAAAGAGGAAATCCTGCCAGACCAGCATGCCCATGCGGTCGCAAGCCGCGTAGAATTCATCCCGCTCGAAGATGCCGCCGCCCCAGACGCGCAGCAGGTGGATGTTGGCGGCCTTTGCCTCCTCGATCCGCGCCGCATAGCGCTCGTCCGTCACCCGCGGGGGGAAACAATCGTCCGGAATCCAGTTCGCCCCGCAGATGAACAGCGGCACGTCGTTGATGACGAAGGTGAAGGCCGAGCCGTGTTCGTCGGCCGAGGTGTCGAGCCTGAGCGAGCGGAAGCCGAGTTCGCGTTCAAAGCTGTCGAGCAGATCGCCGCTGGCCTCGTCGACCAGCCTCAGCGTCATCGGATAGAGCGGTTGCGCGCCGAGATGATGCGGCCACCACAGCTGCGGCGAGGGGAGGGCAAGCTCGAAGACGATCTCGTCTTCATCAGCATCGATCGCCACCGTCTGGGTCACGTCGCCGATTGCGGCGACGAGCTGGCACGGCTCATGATCGCCATGCCGCGCCAGCTTCGCATGGACCTTCACCAACCCATCGCCGCCGGCAAGCGTTGCCGATACGCGCGTTTCGGCAAGCCGCGCCCGATCCCAGCTTTCCAGCCGGACCGGCTTCCAGAGCCCCGCCGTCACCAGCGTCGGCCCCCAGTCCCAGCCGAAATTGCAGGCCATCTTGCGCATCAGATTGCCCGGTCCCGGATAGTTGTTGGGGCGGTAGCCGTAATGCCTTTCCATCTCCGCGCCATAGGCGTAGGCCGAGCGGAAGGCGACCGTGAGTTCGTTGCTCCCGGCCTTCAGCAGCCCCGACACATCGAAGCGATAGGTGCGGTGCATGTTGAAGGTGCGGCCGATCTCTTCGTCGTTGAGGGAGAGCACCGCGACCGTATCGAGCCCGTCGAAGACGAGTTCCCATACCCTGCCATCATCAGGCATTGCCTCGAAGCTGCAGCGATAGGTCCAGTCGGTTTTGCCGATCCAGTCATTGGTGATCTCGTTGACGTCGATATAGGGATCGGGGATCAGCCGGTTGGCGAGCAGGTCGAGATGCACGCAGCCCGGCACCGTTGCGGGTATCGCGGCCGGCAGGCCGGATCTTCCTGTATCGTTACAGGTAAGCGTCCAGCCGGAATTGAGCGCGGTCTTCTCGATCATGGGCGGGCTCCTGATTCATGCCGCTCGAAGCTGTGGGATTAGGTGTGGAGTGGAACTATGTCGCCGCAAGAAGCGTCAGAGAAACCGGCCGTGGCGCTGCAGCACCTCGATCTTGTAGCCGTCGGGATCGCTGATGAAGAAGAACAGGCCGAAGAGCTTGCCGTCGCGGTTGAGCTCCACCAGTTCGCCGGGATGAAGCCCGAGCTTCGACAGCCGTTTGCGTTCGACCGCCACCTCTTCGACCGAGACGGCGAGATGACCATAGGCATTGCCGAGCTCATAGGGCGCGGTCCGGCCCTTGTTGACGGTCAGCTCCAGCTCGAAGCCGGTCTCGGCATTGCTCAGATAGATCAGCGTGAAGGTTTCGAAATCGACGCGGTCGGCGACCGAAAGGCCGAAGGCCTTGCCGTAGAAGTCGACGGAGCGCGCCTCGTCGAGAACGCGGATCATCGAGTGGATCATCTTCGCCAATTCTGCCTCCCATTCCACGACGGCGCCGCGCGTCTTTTCAGACGCGCAAAGGACGCTGTGGCACTTGGTACCCGTCCCTTTACGCCGGGCGCAAGCCGATTCTTCGGGTGATCGCCGCTTCGACGAGGCCCATGGCGTCATAGATCAGCACCGCCATCAGGCCGACGATCAGGCCGCCCTGCAGAATGAAGGCGGTATTGTCTGAAATCAGCCCGGCGATGATCACCTCGCCGAGACCCTTTGCCGCAACCGTCGAGCCGATCGTCGCCGTGCCGATATTGATGACGGTCGCAACCTTCAGCCCTTCGAGGATCAGCGGCAGGGCAAGCGGCAGCTCGACGCGAAACAGCCGCTGCATGCCGTTCATGCCCATGCCGTCGGCGGCATCGAGCACCTGCGGCGAAACCTGTTTCAAGCCGGCGACGGTGTTTTCGAAGATCGGCAGCAGGCCGTAAAGAAAGAGCGCAATCAGCGTCGGCATGGCGCCGAAGCCGGTGGCGGGAACGGCGAGCGCCAGCACCGCGACCGGCGGAAAGGTCTGCCCGGCATTGGCGATGGCGCGCGACAGCGGCAGGAAGTCAGCCCCGCTTTCCCGCGTCACGAAAATGCCGCCGACAACGGCAAGCACGGCGCTGCAGACAATCGAGCCGATCACCAGTTGCAGATGGCCGACGGCCAGCGAGGCAAGGCTGTTCTGCGTATAGACGGCGGGCGCATTGTTGTTGGTCAACGGCGTGAGCAGGAAGGAAAGCCACTCCGTCCTGAACAGCAGGATCAACAGCAGGGCGAGCGCCGCCAGGCGGAAGAGATTGGCGACGAGGAGTTTCATGCCTTGCGGCCCAGTTCGAGAAGCCGGCTCATCGAAATCGACCCGACAGGCGCCTTCTCGCCGTTCTCAACGGCCGCCTCGTCGACCCCCTGCCAGATCATTTCGGCCAGCGCATCGCGCAGGCTGAGCGACTGCGGCAGGGCATAGGCGAGACCGCTTTTCGCCGGCGCCATGCTTTCCTTGAGCGGCAGCAGCGACATCAGCTTCAGCGCCCGGTCGGAGGTGCCGGTCAATTGCTGCACGAAGGGATCGGCCGGCTCGGTGAGGATCTTTTCCGGGGTCGAGCATTGCAGCAGTCGGCCCTGGCTCATGACAGCGATCTGGTTGCCGAGATGGAAGGCCTCGTCCATGTCGTGGGTGACGAGAATGATCGTCGTGCCGAACTGCTTCTGGATCGCCAGCAGATCGTCCTGCGCCTTGCCGCGGATGACCGGGTCGAGCGCCCCGAAGGGTTCGTCCATCAACAGCAGTTCCGGCTCGGCCGCCAGCGCCCGGGCGACGCCGACACGCTGCTGCTGGCCGCCGGAAAGCTGGTGCGGGTATTTGTCGGCAAAGGTCGCCGGATCGAGGTTGAAAAGCCCGAGCAGTTCCTCGACCCGTTTGGCGATGCGGGCGGAATCCCAATCGAGAAGCTGCGGGACGGTGGCGATATTCTGCGCCACGGTGCGGTGCGGAAACAGGCCGTGGCCCTGGATGGCATAGCCGATCTTGCGGCGCAGCTCGGTCACCTCAACGTCCATGACATTCTGCCCGCCGACGAAGATCTGACCTTCGGTGATCGGCACCAACCGGTTGATCATGCGCATCAGCGTCGATTTGCCCGAGCCCGAGGTGCCGACGATGACGGTGATCTCACCCTTCTCGACGCTCATCGAGACGTCGTCGACGACGGTGGCCGTGCCGTAGCGCTTGGTGACGTTCCTGATCTCGATCATGCTCATGCGGCGGATCCCCGGATGCTGTCGATGACCGCATCGAGGATGACGGCCGATGAGAAGGCGAAGAAGACGGTCGGCACGGCGCCGAGCAGGACGAGGTCCATGGCCGTCTGGCCGAGCCCCTGGAAGATGAAGATGCCGAAGCCGCCGCCGCCGATCAGTGCGGCGATCGTCACCATGCCGATCGCCTGCACCAGCACGATGCGGATGCCGGTGAGGATGACGGGGAAGGCGAGCGGCATGTCGATGCGGGTCAGGATCTGCAAGCGCGTCAGTCCCATGCCGGCGGCCGCGTCGCGCACCGCGGGGTCGACGCCCTGTAGGCCGACGACGGTGTTGGCGACGATCGGCAGCAGCGAATAGAGTACCAGTGCGATCAATGCCGGCGCCGTGCCGATGCCGCGGATGCCGATGGCAGCGGCCAGCGGCACATGGGTGGCGAGATAGCCGAGCGGCAGCATCAGCAGGCCGAAGAGCGCCAGACTCGGGATCGTCTGGATGAGGCTCAAGCCCTGCAGCACGATGGCCCGCAGCTTCGGCACCCAGAAGCAGAGGATGCCGAGCGGCAGGCCGAGAGTGATAGCGATGGCAAGCGAGCCGAAGGCCAGCAGCAGATGCGAAATCGCCTCGGTCTCGAATTGCGCAGCCCGTGTGGAAAATTCCTTCATGATCGAAAGGCTGTCGAGCAGGCCTGACGTGAGCGAGAGGAACAGCAGCGCCGTATAGGCCGCAAGGGCTGCGACCCGCATCCACGGCGCCAGCCGGATTTTGACAAGCGCATCTGATATCACGAGCCCGATCACGGCAAACAGCACCCAGAAACCGCCGCCGGGCGTCATCCGCGCCACCGTGCTGCCGGGCGGCGTCGCTGCCGCCGAGACGAGCCCGATCGCAACGATCAGCGCCGCAAGGCAGAGCGTCGCGACCGTAAGCCGGGCAAGGGCGTTGGTGAGCAGCAGCGCGGCGAAAGCGGTGAGAAGGAGAAGCACGGTCAGGATGATGACGGAAGGCTGGGGAAGAAGCTGCGTGAGCAGCATCGGCTTGCCGGCGGCGATACGGTTGGCCTTCACATAGATGAAGGGCATCAGGGCCGTCGCCGCAATGCCGCCGGCCACCAGAACCACGCCGAGCCGGTCCAGCCTGCGGACCGCTGAGGTTTCTTCCATCAATTCAACCCTGTCTGCCAACCTGTCCGCTCAATCCTATCAGCAAAGGGAGGCTCCGCCCGAACGTCGGGCGGAGCGAGCGATGACTATTTCAGGAAGCCTTTTTCCTTGAGATAGGCTTCGGCGACGGACTTTGCCGGCTCGCCGTCGACCTGGATCTTGGCGTTGAGCTTGCGCAATTCGTCGGCGGTCAGGCTCTTGAAGATCGGCGAGAGCACTTCCTCGATCTTCGGATTGGCCTTCAGCACCTCTTCGCGGATGATCGGCGTCGGCGCATAGACCTGCTGCACGTTCTTGTCGTCTTCGAGAACGGTTAGTTCGGCCGCTTCGATCGCGCCGTCGGTGCCGTAGACCATCGCGGTATTGACGCCGTTCGTCTGGTCGGCGGCCGCCTTGATCGTCGCCGCCGTATCGCCGCCGGAGAGAACGACGGTCTGGTCGGGCTTCAGCTGGAAGCCATAGGTCGTCTGGAAGGCGGGAAGCGCACCGGCCGAATTGACGAATTCGGCGGAGGCGGCAAGTTTGGCGGCACCGCCGCCGGCAACCCATTTGCCGAAGTCCGTCAGGCTCTTCAGCTTGTTCGGTTGGGCGACATCATTGCGCACAGCGAGCGCCCAGGTGTTGTTGGCAGGAGACGGCGTCAGCCAGACGATCTTGTTGGCGTCGTAATCGAGCTTCTTCGCCAGCTCATAGCCCTGGTCGATGTTCTTCCAGGCGGCGTCATCCGCCTTGTTGAAGAAGAAGCCGGCATTGCCGGTATATTCCGGATAGATGTCGATTTCGCCGGCGGTGATCGCCTTGCGCACGACCGGTGTCGCGCCGAGCGCGATGCGGTCCTGCGTCTTGATGCCGTTGGCTTCGAGCGCGAGCGCGATGACGTTGCCGAGCAGCGTGCCTTCGGTGTCGATCTTCGACGAGACGACGACGTCGGCGGCCTGGGCCGCACCCACCGCGAAGGCGGAGAGCGAGACGGCAAGTGCGAGTTTCTTCAGCATGGAATATCCCCTGTGTTAACACCGTTGAATGAGGCTCAAGCCCTTGGCGGAAGGCTTGTGCGCAGAAAATCCGCCGGCGAGGGCGACGAGGCCGCCATCATGCCGGAATTGCGTGCGTCATGGAAATAGCGTGCCCACCCGAAAAATCGATGCAAGCCCCCTCCAGTATTTGCGGTCGCGGCACGATTATGGCGGCGAATGCACCTCCACGCGCGGAAACGCATTCCCTTTTCCAAGGCCGGCGCGATTTGTTTTTGTCCCCTTGCGTGTTTCCACGATGCTCCGGTGCTCTTTCACGGTTTCCCGGCGCCCGGATTTTTTATGACGGAAACGATAGCCCGCCTATTCTGAGGCAGGGATATCTTTTTTCATGAACACATCATATCGTCCGGTTTTTCCAGCGCTTTCCGGAGGTGGCCATTGCATCTTGGTGCCCTGTTCATTGCAAGCCATGTCCTGACATCCGGCTCGGTGCGCGAGACCGCGCGCCGCTTCCAGCTGTCACCCTCCACTGTCTCCACCGCAATCCATAATCTCGAGACCGAACTGGCGATAAAACTGACCGAGCGCGCCTCCGGCGAGCTGGTGACGCTGATTGCGAGCGGCAGGGTGCTGGACGGGCTGGAGCCGATCATGGCTGCGATTGCCGAGCTCGGCCAACTGACCGGCCATGACGGCGCCGCCGAGGCCTACGAGACCTGGGCATCCCGCATCCCCGTCAAGATCGTCACCATGGAGCGTTTTTTGGAAGTGGCCGACCAGGGCAGCATCAACCGGGCCGCCCGCCGGCTTCGCTTGGGTCAGCCACAGCTTTCACTGCAGCTTGCCAATCTTGAGAAATTTCTGGGTGCTCGGCTGTTCGAGCGGCAGGCGCAGGGCTCGGTGCTGACGGAAGAGGGCAGGCGCGCCTATCAGATTTTCATGGCGATCAGCCAGGCATGGAACGACCTGAAATCGTCCGCCGACGAGCGTTACCGACGCACCGCCCGATCGCTGCGCATCGGCTCGATCATCCCGACCGGCTCGGAAAGCTGGGTGGCGCGCTGCCTGGGCGTGCTGGTCTCCGAATGGAATGCCCGTCGCAACAACAATGCGATCTCGCTGGTGTCGATGACCGCCGACGATTTGCGCGAGGCGCTGAAGAACGGTCGCATCGACGTGGCGATCCTGGACTCGGTCTTCGGCCTCGAAAGCTTCCGGCATCGCGAATTGCTGCAGACCGACATGGTGGTGATCGCGCCACCTGACAGCACCGAGATGAGCGTCGCCGATCTCGTCGCCGGCCATGCGATCTGCATGCCGAGCCCACGCACCGGCCTCGGCCATGCGGCCATGGCCTTCAGCTACGAGCGCGCGCCCAACCGGCGCCTGCGCGGCCAGGATATCACCGCGGCGGATTCGCTGCCTGTGATCGTCGACCTCGTCGCCAATCACGGCTATGTCTCCTTCCTCGGCCGGGTCAGCGCCCTGCCGATCGCCGACAAGGTGCGCATCGTCGATCTCGACGTGCACCTGCCGATGTCCTATCACGTCGCCTTCAACCATCGCAAAGCCGCCGCCGATGCCTGCACCGTCATCATCGAGGCGGCGGCGAGAATTACGTCGGAAACCGTCGCGCAAACCAAAAGGCAGGCGGACGCCGGAGCCAGGGAGACTGCAGCGTGACCATCTTGCTCGAAGTGTGCGTCGACAGCGCCGAAGGCCTTGCCAGCGCCATCGAAGGCGGCGCCGGCCGCATCGAACTCTGCTCGGCGTTGGAACTCGGCGGGCTGACGCCGCTACCGAGCCTGATGCGGATCGCCGCCCGCGCGCCCATTCCGGTCTATGCGATGATCCGCCCGCATGCCGGTCCCTTCATCTTCGACAAGGCGGACGAAGAAGCGATGATGATCGATATCGACGCGGTGCGCACCGCAGGCCTCGCCGGCGTCGTCATCGGCGCCAACCGGCCGGACGGGACGCTCGACATGCCGCTGATCCACCGCTTGAAGGCGCATGCGGCCGGCCTCGGCTCGACGCTGCATCGCGCTTTCGATCTGGTGCCGGATGCCGATCAGGCGCTGGAGCAGGCGGTCGAGCTCGGTTGCGAGCGGATATTGACCTCCGGCTGCGCGCTGAAGGCGGCCGACGGCCTCGAGGCGCTGAAGCGCATTTCGGCCAAGGCTGCCGGCCGCATCTCGATCATGCCCGGCAGCGGCATCCGCCCGACAAATGTCGGGGAGATCCTGCAGGCGACCGGCGCTCGCGAGGTCCACGGCTCCTGCAGTTCACCGGTCGAAAGCGCCGATCCGCGCGCGGTGGCCTTCGGGTTTGAGGCGAAAAGCACGAACAAGACGGATGTCGCGGTTGTGAGGGAGATGCGCAGGGCGATCGAGGCGGTGGGTTAGAAGTTGTAGCCCGCGCCAGCATCGAGACAGCCCCTCATCCCATCGGCGTGAGGGACAGCAAAGACGGCCCATCACTCGCGATCGTGCACGACGCCCATGATATCGCCCCTGCGGGAGACGCTCACCAGGAGATCGTCCCCGTCTCGCCATGCTCGGATCAGATATCGTTCACCCACGTCCTTCACATCTCTGACGCGGTAACCACGTCTCTCAAGGAGGCGAACCGCATCGTCCGGCCCGAAATTGTCCCGACCCGAGCGCCATCCGCTTCGCTGGTCGTGGTGGCGATTCCATCGCTGCAGAAAATCCGTTTCCGTCTGGTTATCGTCGGGATCGGAATAGAACTCCGATCCCTGGCCTTCCTGGATGACCACCTGCGCGCGGGCCGGCACCGCAAGTGGCATTGTCAGCGCCGCAGCCATTGCCAAGGAAGCAATTCGCATTTTCATCGCTCGACCCTTTCCATCACTCAATCGACGAAGATCTGCCGGCTATCCGGCGGCCCCACTTATGGACACTTCCGTATTCGTCTGTGTGCTTTTTGATTGAGAAATGTTGCGCGACATCTTGCGCGCCGGTTGGAGGCGAAGAGTACCAACAAAACGGATGTCGCCGTTGTGAGGGAGATGCGCAGGGCGATCGAGGCGGCCGCGGGATAACGGAGCATGGGGACAGGGGCCCCCATTTTGTCGATTGCACCCCGTTTCGTCATCCTCCGCTCAAGGCCGAGGATGACGAGTGTGGGGGGAACCTAAGCAGCAAGGACCGCGAACATGACAAAATAAGCGCCTAACTCTGCAGGACTTTTCCGACGCTGCCTAACCCCCGATACTGATGACAGCCTTGATCAACCCATTCTTCTCATGCGCCCAGCGGGCGAGATCGCGCGGCGCGTCGGCAAGCGTCGTGCGGTGGGTGATGAGTTTCTCCACCGGCACCAGGCCTTTGGCGATCGCATCCGCGACATGCTCGAAATCGACGCGAGTGGCGTTGCGGCTGCCGATCACCATCATCTCGCGCTTGTGGAATTCGGGATCGGAGAAGCGGATATCGTCCTTGACGACGCTGACCAGCACCAGCGCGCCGCCATGAGCGACGAAGGAGAAGGCCTTTTCCATCGAAGGGCCGTAACCCGTTGCATCGAAGACCACGTCGAAACCGTCGCCGTTGGTTTTGGCGCGAACGCTCTCCGCTGTCGCCTCGTTGGCAACGATGCCGGAGGTGAAGCCGAAGCGCTCCGAGGCCATCTGCAGCCGCTCGGTGCTGGTATCGAGCAGCGTCACCTCATGGCCTGCGATGCGCGAGAAGATCGCCGCCCCGAGCCCGATCGGCCCGGCGCCGATGACGAGCGCCCGCGCACCGGGGCCGGTCATCGAACGGCGCACCGCATGGGCGCCAATCGCCAGGAACTCGGTCGTTGCCGCCGCCTCGAGGCTCAGGCCCTTGGCGGGATAGAGATTGCCCGATGGAACCGAAATCTCCTCGCAGAAGGCGCCGTCGGTATGGACGCCGAGCACCTTGATGTTGGTGCAGCAATTCGGCTTGCCCTGACGGCAGGCGACACATTGCCCGCAGGAGAGATAGGGATTGACGATGACGGGCGTGCCGACCGCGATCGCCACACCGTCGCCCGCTTCCAGCACCGTCGCCGAGATCTCATGCCCCATCACCCGGGGATATTCGAGGAAGGGATGTTTGCCCTCGAAAATATGGTAGTCGGTGCCGCAGATGCCGACATGGCTGACGGCAAGCCGCACCCAGCCGGCGGCGGGAGCCGCTGGCGAAGGACGCTCGACGATATCGAGCACGCCGGGCTCCCGGCAAAGAACTGCTTTCATGACGGGTCTCGCATTCCTTGAATGGAAGAAGCCGGCTCGTTCAAGCCGGCTGTCTCATGTCGCTCAATTGCTCCGGCGGCGGCGCAGCTGGTCGAAGAACACGATCACGATGATCAGCAGACCGGTGATGATGCGCTGCCAGAAGGAGTTGACGTTCAGAAGGTTCGCGCCGTTGTTGATGGTGGCGAGAATGAAGGCGCCGATCAGCGGGCCGTGCACCGAGCCGACCGCGCCGAACAGGCTGGTGCCGCCGATGACGGACGAGGCAATCGCCTGCAGTTCCCAGCCGTCGGCCTGCGTTGCATTGCCGATGGCGATGCGCGAGGCGAGCAGCACGCCGACGAAGGCGGCGAAGGAGGCCGAGAGGATATAGGCAAGATAGATCATGCCCTTGACGTTGACGCCGGAAAGGCGCGCCGCCTCGGCGTTCGAACCGACCGCGAAGAGATAGCGGCCCCAACGGCTCAGATGCAGGAAGATGAAGGAGGGGACCGCCACTAGGATGACCATCCAGAACAGGCTCGGAATGCTGAGCAGATCGGCGCGGGCGAAATTGCTGAAGCCCTCATTGGTGATGTTGATCGTCGAACCGTTGGTGATCAGCAGGCCGATGCCGCGCAGCGATGTCAGGGTTGCCAGCGTGATGATGAACGGCGGCAGGCCCATATGGACGATGCCGAAGCCATGGAAGGCGCCGATCGCCACGCCGATGGCGAGCGTCAGCGCGATCGCCCCCCAGAGCGGCACGCCGGCCTGCAGCAGCCAGGCGATGATGACGGTGCAAAAGCCGACGATGGCGCCGACGGAAAGATCGATGCCGGCGGTGATGATGACGAAGGTCTGTCCGAGTGCGAGGATCGCCGTCATCGCGCCCTGACGCAGCAGGTTCGAAATGTTGAGCGGCGTCCAGAAGCTCGGGGTGACGACGCCGAGCACGATCCAGAGGAAGATCAGCAGGCCGATCAGCGTCAGGCCGAACAGGATGTTCATTTTCCGGCGCGGCGGCGGTGCGACGATCTCAGTAGGGGTGGCAGTCATGAATTTTCTCCCTCTTATTCTTTTGGCTCAGACGCCGATCGCTTCGCTGAGCACTTCTTCATGCGTCGCCGCGTGGAAATCATGGCTGGCGACGATCTTGCCGGCGCGGAAGACGTGCAGCCGGTCGGCCAGTTCGTAGACTTCGGGCAGGTAGGAGGAGATCAGGATGATGCCCGCGCCGTCCTTCAGAAGCTTGGCGAAGAGCCGGTAGATTTCCGCCTTGGTGCCGACGTCGACGCCGACAGTCGGTTCGTCGAAGATGAAGAGCCGGGCGCCATGGCTCAGCCATTTGCCGATGACGATCTTCTGCTGGTTGCCGCCCGACATGCTGGAGGCCGGAACGCGCCGGCTCGGCGTCTTGATGCTGAGATCGCGAATCTGCTTGTCGGCATTGGCCGACTCGCGCGCATGGTTGATCACAGGTCCGTGGCTCAGCCGTCCGAACACCGGCAGATTGATGTTGAGGCCGATCGGCAGGTTGAGGCAAAGCCCTTGGTCGCGCCGGCTTTCCGGCGCCAGCGCAATGCCGAGCTCCATCGCGGTGCGTTCGTTCTTGATGTCGACGCGCTTGCCCATCCACTGGATATCGCCTGATGTCGTCGGCTGGCGTCCATAGAGCCCGAGCGCGAATTCGCTGCGCCCGGCGCCGATCAGGCCGTAGAGCCCGACGATCTGGCCCGCCTTGACGCTGAGCGACACATCTTCGAAGCCCGGACCGGAAAGGCCGTTGACGGCAAGGATCGTCTCGCCGATCGCAATCTCTTCCTTGTGGTAGATCTGTTCGATCGAGCGGTTGATCATCAGCGCGATCAGCTCGGCATCGTTGGTCTCGCCGATCAGGCGCGTGCCGACATGCGTGCCGTCGCGCAGCACCGAGACACGGTCGGCAAGTTCGAAGACTTCCTCCATGCGGTGGCTGATATAGACGATGGTGACGCCTTCGCCCTGCAGGCGGCGGATCAGCTTGAAGAGCTGCGCCGATTCCTGGCGGGTGAGATAGGCGGTGGGTTCGTCGAAGATCAGGAACTGCGTGCCGCGCATCGCCGCGCGCGCCGTTGCCACCAGCTGCTGCTGGCCGATCGTCAGCGAGCTCAGCAGCGCACCGGCCGGCAGGCCGAAACCGAGATCGTCGAGCACGGCCTGCGCCATCTTCTCCATCTGCTTCTTGCGCATCAGGCCGTAGCGGTTGACCTCGTCGCCGAGGAAGAGATTGGCGGCGACCGTCAGGTGCCGGCAGAGCACGACTTCCTGGTGGACGGCGTTGATGCCGCGGGCGATCGCCTCGTTCGGCGTCGAAAGCCCCACCGGCTGGCCGCACCACAGCACTTCGCCGGCCGTGCGGGTGATGACGCCGGTGAGCAATTTGATCAGGGTGGATTTGCCGGCGCCGTTTTCGCCGACGATGGCGTGGATTTCACCGGCGAGGAAGGTCAGCGTCGCTGGCTTCAGCGCCTGCACATGACCGTAATTCTTCTGCAGGCCCTTGAGTTCGAGGATAGGCGATCCGGCGGGAATTCGATTGGCTTCTTTCAGCGTCGCGCTGTCATCATGGCGATGACTGACCTCTTCCAGTCCGATCATGGACCTCTCCTCCTTGTGTCACGTCTGCTCCACCCCCGGTAAGCATACCATGGATGGAAAAGGCCGCGCCGGTTTTTGAAGCCGGCGCGGCCTGTCTGTCTTTGTTACTTGATCTTCGGGTTCAGCAGCGCGTCGATCTTCGGATCGGCCATATTCGCCTTGGTGACGAGGTTTGCGCCGGTGTCGACATTGGCTTCGACCTTCTCGCCCTTGGAGACGGCAAGAGCGGTCTTCACGCCGTCATAACCCATGCGGTAGGGGTCCTGAACGACGAGGCCGGCAATCGCACCATCCTTGAGGAAGCCGACCGTCTTGTCGTCGCTGTCGAAGCCGATGACCTTGATCTTGTCGCCGAGCTTGTTTTCAGCAATCGCCTGGCCGACGCCCTGCGCCATGATCAGGTTCGAGGCGAAGATGCCGACGAGGTTCGGGTTTGCCGTGATCAGGTCGGTCATCATGTTGAGGCCGGTCGTTGCCTGGCCGTCGCCGTACTTGTCGGCAATCACCTTCAGGCCGGGATACTTGGTCTTCACCTGATCCAGGAAGCCTTCGCGGCGCTGTTCCAGCGAGCCGACGCCCGGAAGATTGGTGAGGATGACGATTTCGCCCTCTTCCTTGCCGGTGGCGCCCTTGATGGCGGCGGCAAGACCGTCGGCGGCGATGCGGCCGCCCTGAACGTTGTCGGTCGTCAGGAACGACTTGAACGCCTTGGAGTCGGCAGCGGAGTCAATGCCGATGATCGGAACCGACTTGGCGGCTTCATCGATCGGCTTGCCGAGCGCCTTGAATTCGGTCGGCGAAATGACGACGGCGGCGGGCTTGCCGGCAACAGCATTCTCCAGAATGCTGATCTGGCCGTTGACGTCGGATTCGGCCTGTGCGCCGAGTTCCGGCACGTTGACGCCGAGATCCTTGCCAGCCTTGCGCGCGCCGGCCAGAACGATCTGCCAGTAGAAGGACGTCGTGTCCTTGACGATGATCGGGATCGTCACGTCGGCGGCAAACGACGTTGCCGGCATCGCCGTGGCGATGACCGCGGCACCCGCAAGCGCCGTAAAGGCGCGACGGGACAGAAGGGATTTCACGATACTCATAAGGGTTCTCCTCTCAGGGTGCGTTCTCCTCCGAATAAATCGGCCGCTGAACGCAGGCGGACGATTTTTATCGATAAAAAACATTTGCAGGGAGAAGCTAGCCGAGGCGCAATCAAATTGCAAGTGCGTCAATCTGGCTTTTTTGCTTTGCTAAACTCCACCCAAGCAACTGATTTTATTCCAATAGTACGATACCCTAAAATAGGGTTCAGGCCAGATCAACCTCATGCGGATGGACGACACCCTTTTTCAAAATCAGGTTACCGTACAGCCGGAATTCCGTCGTCGCGACGATATAGGTGGCCTTGCGGGCCATCGCGTAGAAGGCAAAGCGCTCCACCGGCACGATGCGGAAATCGCCGGCACGCCTGGACACGATCTGCTGGAACTCGGCGCAGACTTCGGGCATCGCATCGGGATCGCCCACCACTTCCATCCGCCACGCCGTTTCCGGCACGAAAGTATCGAGCGGCATATGGGTGAGGATCGCCTCGGCCATGTCAGTGGCGCTGACGCCGTCGGCGCGAATGACGGGCGGGCCCATCGAGCCCGAGGGAAAATTGGCGTCCGCTATGACGATGTCGTCACCATGTCCCATCGTCTTCAGCGCATGAAGCAGGTCGGGGCCGAGCAATGGATGAATACCCTTGAGCATAATGTCTCCTCAGACCCGCACCGCTTCGGCGCCGAGCGGCGGCGCGACCAGCGTATAGGGCTCGAATTCCCCGTAGATCTCGTCGGCAAGCCGCGGCTCGACGATCTCCATGTTGCGCTTCAGGCTCGAAGCCTTGGCCGTGCCGATCAGCACCGATGCGACGACCGGATCGCGTAGCGGAAACTGCAGGGCGGGAGCCGCGAGCGGCACCCCATGGCTTTTGGCGATCGCCTCCATGGCGCCGACCTTGGCAAGCACATCGTCGGTTGCCGGCATATAATCGAAATGCGAGCCCGGCACCGGGCCGGTGGCGAGAATGCCGGAATTGAAGACGCCGCCGACGACGAGCGACGTGCCCTTCTGCCGGCAGAGCGGCAGGAGTTCGGCAACGGCCGAACGGTCGAGCAGCGTATAACGGCCGGCAAGCAGGATGCAGTCGAGATCGGCATGGTGCATGACGTCGAGGCAGACGGGCACTTCGTTGACGCCGAGGCCGAAGGCGGAGATCGCGCCCGAGGATTTGAGTTCCTCCAGCGCCTTCACGCCGGAATCGAGAAACTGCTTCTGGTGGACCGCATTCTTCGCCGCGCCATGCGTGTAGACGCCGATATCGTGCACATAGAGAATGTCGATGCGGTTGAGGCCGAGGCGTGCATAGCTGAATTCGACCGAGCGCATGATGCCGTCATAGGAATAGTCGTAATCGGCGTCGAAGGAGAGCGGATCGACATAGCTGTAATCGGGCACGGTGCCGGTCGGCACCGGCCGCAGCAGCCGGCCGACCTTGGTGGAAAGCATGTAGCTGCCATCCGGCTGGTCGCGCAGGAAATCGCCGACCCGCCGTTCGGCGAGACCCAGCCCATACCAGGGCGCGACGTCGAAATAGCGGATGCCGCTATCCCAGGCCGCCTGCAGCGTGTCCATCGCCTGCTCGCGCGGGCAGGCACGGTAGAGACCGCCGAGAGCTGCCGCGCCGAAGCTGATTTCGGTCACCTCCAGCTTGGTCTTGCCGATCTTTCTCGTCTTCATCATTCCTCCTCGCGAAGAAGCTGAAACTGTCTATCCGGAGCAATCCCGGGAAAAGTGTGAAGCTGTTTTCCAAGGGCTTGCGTAAAACAAAAAGCTAGAGCGTTGCGCCCAGATGCCAGGGCACGAATTCGTTATCGCCGTAGCCGAAGAGCTCGCTCTTGGTCTTCTTGCCCGAAGCCGTATCGACGATAAGGTCGAAGATTTCGCGGCCCTTGCCGCTGATCGTCGCGTCGCCGGTGGCGATGGTGCCGCAATCGATGTCCATGTCCTCTTCCATCGACGCATAGAGCGCCGAATTGCTGGAAAGCTTCAGGGACGGTGCCGGCCGGCAGCCGAAGCAGCTGCCGCGGCCCGTGGTAAAGGCGATCATATTCGCCCCGCCGGCCACCTGGCCGGTCGCCGAGACCGGGTCGTAGCCGGGGGTGTCCATGAAGACGAGCCCGGGGGCCGTGACCCGCTCGGCATAACCATAGACCGCCGTCAGCGGCGAGCGCCCACCCTTGGCAACCGCGCCGAGTGACTTCTCCAGAATGGTGGTCAACCCGCCGCGCTTGTTGCCGGGCGACGGGTTGTTGTCGAGCGAGGCGCCGTGCAGAGCGACATAATCCTCCCACCAGGCGATTTTCTCGTCGAGCTTCTTTGCCACCTCGTCGCTGACGGCGCGGCTGCGCAAAAGGTGCTCCGCACCATAGATTTCCGAAGTCTCCGACAGGATCGCCGTGCCGCCGGCCGCCGCCAGGAGGTCGGCTGCGACACCCAGCGCCGGATTGGCGGTGATGCCGGAAAAGCCGTCCGAGCCGCCGCATTGCAGGCCGATGATGATCTCGCTCACCGACATCGGCACGCGCTTTTCCTTGCCGACATCGGCAGCGATCTCGCGCAGCATACCCATGGCCCGCTCGACCGCGCGGCGGGAACCGCCGGCATCCTGAATATTGAAATGCCGCTTCGAAGCGCCCGCACCGCTCTGGCCGTACAGCGTCAGCTGGTTGACCTCGCAGCCGAGGCCGATCATCAGCACGCCGCCGAAATTCACATGCCTGGTATAGCCGGCGAGCGTCCGGTGCAGCACGTTCATGCCGTCGCCGGTCGAACTCATGCCGCAGCCCTGGTCATGCACGATCGGCACGAAACCGTCGATGCCCTCATAATGCGGCAAGATCGTCCGGTTCGCCTCGTCGGCGATCGCCCGGCAGACCGTGGTGGAACAGTTCACGCTGGCGATGATGCCGATATAGTTGCGGGTCGCTGCCCGCCCGTCGGCGCGGCGGTAACCCATGAAGGTGCGCGCCTTGTCGTCGGCCGTCGCCGTCTCCGGCGCCGAATTGGCGGTCGCCGCCAGCCGGTCGTTTTCGAAATGCAGGTTGTGGCTGTGCACATGGTCGCCGGCCTTGACCTCTTCAGTGGTGCGGCCGATCGCCTGTCCGTATTTCACGACCGGCGACCCGAGCGGAATATCGGCAATCGCCACCTTGTGGCCGGGGTCGATCTTCTGACGGGCTTCGATGCCGGCAACCGTCGAACCCGGCGCGATTGCCGCCGTTGCGACCGCGACATTGTCTCCGGCCGAAAGGATGATCCAAGGCAGTTTGTCCAATTTATTCTCCCTGGGAAACACTCGCTGCATCGGCGAATGCGCATTGATTTTGTTTTTTATCTACAATAAACATTTTCAAGTCAACGGGAATATTGATCCTGTGGACGAGGGAGGCAATGAGCCGCAGGCGACCGGAAATAAGCTAAAGGTCGTTTGAACAAGCCCCGGTCCGCTCTGTCCTGCTGTGAAGCGGGAAGGCGCTCACGAGGGCGGAAAGCGGGGTCTGGTGGCACGGCAGAATACGGTCTTCAAGGAAGCCTACAACAGGTATGCTGCAGCCTTGCGCACGGATACCGCACTGCCCTCGGAGCCGGAGATCGCCGCCCAGCTCGGCGTCAGCCGCTCGACGGCGCGCGCCATCCTGACGCGGCTCAGCGAAGAAGGCATCATCCGCTGGAACAAGCGCCAGAAGATCGTGCTGCGCCAGCCGACGGACCGCGACCTCTTTCCCTCGGAAGAAACCGATTCCCTGCACGACATCATCGAGCGCAGCTTCATGCAGCGCATCCTTGCCGATGATGCAGCCCCCGGCATGCAGATCAACGAATTGGAGCTAGCCCGCGAGATCGGCACCGGCACAACAAGCGTGCGCGAATTCCTGATCCGCTTCTCCCGCTTCGGCCTCATCGAGAAACGGCCGAACAGCCACTGGACGCTCAAGGGCTTCACCCGTGAATTCGCCCTCGAGCTCGCCGATGTGCGCGAGATGTTCGAGCTGCACTCCGCCGCCGAATTCGGCCGGCTTCCGCGCGACCACCAGGCCTGGATCGATCTCGCCGCCATGCGCGACGAACATCACGCCATGCTTGCCGACATCAACCAGCGTTTCAAGGACTTCTCCGTCCTCGACGAGCGCTTCCACCTGTTGATCCATCGCGCCTCGAAAAACCGCTTCATCGCCGATTTCTACGACGCCATCGCCATCGTTTTCCACTATCACTACCAGTGGAACAAGACCGCCGCCCGCCAGCGCAACGAACGCGCCATCCACGAACATCTGGATTATATCGCAGCCCTGGAATCCGGCGACCAGGCGGCAATCGAAACCGCCTGCCGCGCGCATCTGCACTCCGCCCGCCAGACCCTGCTGCAATCCCTGCCGCAGATTGCCAGTGAAACTGCGTGAGGTGGGGAGAGTTATTCCGGGAAAAGTGCCGCATTGGGTGCCTGCAAAAACCGGCCGGCGTCTTCAGCTGCTCAATTCCCTTTCAAATATCTCCCGGCAATTGCGACAATATCTTCTCGCGCGCGGCGCGCGATGCGGAAAGGCGCTGCCTCGTATCTCCCAGCACTTTTGCTGAGGCTTCCTTCGGCGTGCCGGAAGAAAATGGTGGTGCGGGAGCATATTCCAGAGCGAGCTGGACCGTTTCGGCTTCTGTCTGCCCCAGAAGCTCGCCAATCACGGATAGTCCGAAATCGATGCCCGAGGTGACACCGCCTGCGGTGATCAGGTTGCCATCCTGTACGACTCGCTCCTCGACGGGCGTGGCGCCAAAGCGCGGCAGGAAATCGAGCGCATTCCAGTGGGTCGTCGCGCGTTTTCCCTTGAGCAACCCCGCCGCCCCCAGCACCAGCGCGCCCGTGCAGACAGACGTGACGTAGCGCGCCTTCGCCGCCCGCTCCCGAACAAAAGCGAGCACCATCTCGTCGAGCAACAATGCGTTGATACCGCTTCCGCCCGGAATGCAGAGAACGTCGAGTGGCGGGCATTCCGCAAAGGTCGTGGTCGGCGTCAAAGACAGCCGGGTAGAGGCCGGAACGGGCCGCAAATCCTTCCAGATCAGATGAACCTCTGTGCCTTCAGCCGAGGCGAAAACCTCGTAAGGGCCGGTGAGGTCGAGTTGCTGAACATCGGGGAAGACGAGGATTCCGAAAGAAAGAGGCATGGGGAAACTCCTGATTGACTTTCCCAATCCTAGTGGAGCAATGATTGGCGTGTTTGCCAATCATCCCTCCGTTCATGCCAAATAACCCTCGCCGTATCGAAATCCTGACCTTCCCCGACAGCCAGCTTCTTGATGTGGCAGGCCCTTTGCAGGTCTTTGCAACGGCAAACGATCTGGCTGCGCTTGCTGACAAAGCGAGGCCCTATGAGACTGTCGTGGTGGCGCAATGCGCTCAGGTGAGAACATCGTCGGGTCTCGCCTTGGCAGCCTCCCCGTTGCCGTCGCCGGATGCGCCGCTGGACACGCTCGTCGTGGCGGGAGGCTGGGGTGTCAATGCGGCTTGTGAAAACCGCGATCTGGTGGAATGGGTCAGAGGCCGCTCAAAGGCGGCGCGGCGCACCGCTTCCGTTTGCAGCGGTGCATTTTTGCTGGCGACAGCAGGATTGCTCGACGGACGGCGTGTCGTCACGCACTGGCAGCGTTGCGCTGAATTCACAAAACGCTTTCCGTTGGTGCGCCTCGATCCTGACCCCATTTTTGTTAGTGATGGCGACATGTGGACATCCGCCGGCGTGACAGCGGGCATCGACCTTGCCTTGGCGCTCATCGAGATCGACCTGGGTCGGAAGGCGGCGCTCGCTGTCGGGAGGCAGTTGGTGGTTTTTCTGAAGCGGCCGGGCGGACAGTCGCAATTCAGCACGGCCCTCTCACTGCAGGAAAATGACGGGCGTTTCGACCAACTGCACGCATGGATCATGGAAAACTTGAGCCGCCCATTGCCGCTGGCGGCTCTTGCCGCACGGGTCAACATGAGCTCGCGCAGTTTTTCGCGGCATTATCGGCAGGTAACAGGGCTGACGCCGGCCCGGGCGATCGAAGACATCAGGATCGAAACCGCCCGACGCTTGCTGGATGAAGGCCAGTCTGTTGCCCGGGTCTCCAGGCGTTGTGGCTTCGGATCGGAGGAAACCATGAGAAGGGCCTTCCTGCGCCACTTCGGTACCAGTCCGAAAGCCTACCGCGAGCGGTTTGCCGGGTAGACGCCGGATGCCATCCTCGGTACCGGCATCATGAAACCTTTTGATTTGTAAGCCGTTATCGCTGACATGACCGACGCTAAATTGAAACCGAAATCGGTCGACGGCACCGAGCCGGACGGTGCCGAGAAGTCGCGCCAGGAGAAGGCATCGACTGTCGAAGTTGCGCTGCCGCCAGATGCCATCCAACCCGATCCGGAGCTAACGCCTGAAGAGACCGAGCAGGCGCGAAAGCGCTATTTGCTGAAACGTTTCTGGATCAGCGCGCGCCGTTACTGGAGCCGCGATGGCGACAAGTTCGCTTGGCCCTTCTCGATCGGGCTATTGGCCCTGATCGGCATGAATGTCGGCTTCCAGTACGGAATCAATCTGTGGAACCGCGGGATATTCGACGCCATAGAGCGGCACGATGCGGGCACCGTCTATTTCCTGAGCGCTGTATTCGTGCCGCTCGTGCTTGGAACTGTGGCTATTGTCACTGTACAAGTCGCCGTTCGCATGATGATCCAGCGTCGGTGGCGTTCCTGGCTGACAAGCGCAGTCATCGCGCGCTGGCTCGCAAACGGCCGTTACTATCAGTTGAATCTCATCGGCGGCGACCACAAGAACCCCGAAGCGCGCATTTCCGAGGATTTGCGGATTGCCACCGAAGCACCCGTCGATTTCATCGCCGGTGTCATTTCCGCATTTCTGGCGGCCTCGACCTTCATCGTCGTGCTCTGGACGATCGGCGGGGCTCTCACTCTGCCGATCGCAGGTTGGACCGTCACCATTCCCGGCTTTCTCGTCATCACTGCGGTCCTTTACGCCGCGATCACCTCCAGCTCGATGGCGGTCATCGGCCGCTATTTCGTCCACGTCTCCGAGGCGAAAAATCAAGCAGAAGCCGAGTTTCGCTACACGCTGACGCATGTGCGGGAAAACGGCGAGAGCATCGCCTTGCTCGGCGGCGAAGAGGAGGAGCGTAATGACCTCGATAAGACCTTCGCCAATGTGCTCAGGCAATGGGCGCTCCTTGCCCGCCAGCACATGCGCACGACGCTTGTGTCGCATGGATCTATGCTGATTGCGCCAGTCGTCCCGGTCCTGCTGTGCGCGCCAAAATTTCTCGAAGGCAGCATGACGCTGGGACAGGTCATGCAGGCTGCCTCTGCCTTCGCCATCGTTCAGGGCGCGTTCGGCTGGCTTGTTGATAACTATCCGCGTCTTGCCGATTGGAACGCCTGTGCACGGCGCATCGCCTCGCTGATGATGTCGCTCGACGGGCTGGAGCGCGCCGAGCAGAGCGACTCGCTCGGGCGCATCAAGCATGGTGAAACCGAAGGCGAGGCGATGCTCAGCCTCAACGATCTCTCCGTATCGCTTGACGATGGCACCGCCGTGGTCACGGAAACGCGCGTCGAGATCGAGCCCGGCGAACGGGTGCTTGTGGCCGGCGAATCCGGGTCCGGCAAGAGCACGCTGGTGCGGGCGATCTCAGGTCTCTGGCCGTGGGGAAGCGGCAGCGTCAATTTCCACGCCGACAGACGATTGTTCATGTTGCCGCAACGACCCTATATCCCGTCCGGCACGCTTCGCCGCGCCGTCGCCTATCCCGGCGCCGCCGACAGCTGGACGCTGGATCAGGTCAAGGCTGCCCTCGACAAGGTCGGGCTCGATTATCTCAACGACAAGATCGAGGAAGAGGCGCCCTGGGACCAGACGCTGTCGGGCGGCGAAAAGCAGCGTCTCGCCTTTGCGCGCCTGCTGCTCCACCATCCCGATATCATCGTGCTGGATGAAGCAACCTCGGCACTCGATGAGAAGAGCCAGGATAAGATGATGCATATGGTGATCGATGAATTGCCCGACGTGACCATCATCAGCGTCGCGCATCGGGCTGAGCTGGAAGCCTTCCATAGCCGCAAGATCACGCTCGAGCGGCGCAAGGGCGGCGCAAAGCTTGTCAGCGATATCGATCTCATCCCGCGCAGGCGAAAACCGAATCTGCTTGTGCGGGTTTTGAAGAACCCCTCCGTGCTGAAAGACGGCACGAGTTCGAATAAGGACAGCACCGTCCCAGAATAGAAATTCTCCGCCTGGCCAAAACTCAGCAATCGCTTGACGCCGACTCCGCGTTGGCAATCTGATCCAGATTGTCGATCAGCCGCTTGAGCAGACCGACAAGTTGTGCTGCTTCCGCATCCGTGAACCCGGCCAATGCCTCTTCATTCCCCTGGAACAAGGCCGCAATCGCCTCCGGCATGCCGTCCCGGGCAGCCTTGGCCAGCACGATGCGGCTGCTGCGGCCATCAGCCGGGTCGCGTGTCCGCTCGATCAAGCCATCCCGCTCCATGCGGGCGAGCATCTGCGCCATCGGCGGTTGCTCGACCCTGGCAAAGCGCGCGAGATCGCGCTGCGTGCTTGCCTTGCCATCTTGCAGCGCCACCAGCACAGGCAATTGGCCGACACCGAAGCCGAGCGGTTTGAGGCGTGTTTCGCTCAAGCGCGCAAATCCGCGCGCCGCAAGACTGATGAGATGCCCCGGCGTCGAAAGCACGTCTTCATCCATTCCGCTTGACCTCTTGCCTGCGCTTGACCATAAGATATATATGTACGTATGTATATTGATGCGCGGCATTCGGCAATATCGTTTGATGCCGCCGAGCTGATCTTTCAATCTCCATTGAGGAAATGACATGTCCAACAATGACGTCGAAATGCTCAAGCGCGTCTATGCCGGCTTCAACGCCAGGGACATCGACGCTGTCCTCGCCGTCCTTTCCGACGATGTCGCCTGGGCCAACGGCATGGATGGCGGCCATGTTCATGGTCGTGAGGCCGTGCGCGACTATTGGACACGCCAATGGGCTGTCATCAGTCCACATGTCGAGCCGGTCGCCTTTGCGGAAACGGACGATGGCACTGTGGCTGTCGAGGTGATCCAGTCGGTCTTTGACCTCGATGGCCGGCCGCTGGAAGGGCAAAGCCATGGCCTGAAGGACAAGACCGTCACGCATATCTTCCGCATCGAAGGCGACAAGATCGTCCGCTTCGATATCCGGGATGCCCTGTAAGGAAATATGCCGGAGGTGGTGACCGCTCCGGGCGCGTTGCTGCCGACATGTCCGGAAAATCACCTCTGCATTTCGAGACAATCTCGTCGACAACGAGATTCAGGAGACGTGCGAAGCGGTTTGCCCGGAGCGCGTCCGTAAGCCGAACCGCTCAATGCGAAGCCGCCTCGCTTGCGACGGCCGCCCCCTCGCGCTTCCGGCCGGCCCCGACCGGGATCAGCCAGGTGGTGAAGAAGGTCAGTACCGCGACGACGACCACGCCCCAGAAGCTCCAGTGCAGGGCCGCATTGAAGACCGAGCGGATGGCAGGATCGGCGGCGAGCGCCGAAAGCCCGGTCGGCTGGTTCAGCGCCTCATGCAGGCCCGCCGCCGCCTCGCCGCTCGCATAGTGATTGATGCCGGCATTGAGGATGGCACCGAGCACGGTGGCGCCGAGCGTATTGCCGAGGCTGCGGGCAAAGATGATCGAGGCGGTGGCGCTGCCGCGCATCGCCCATTCGACGCTGTCCTGCACCAGCACGATGCTGGTGAGGCTGATGAGGCCCATGCCGAAGCCCATGAAGAAGGAACCGGCGCCGGCAATAACAGGCGAACTCTCCGGTGTCAGGAACAGAAGAAAACAGGCGCCGAAGGGAAACAGCAGGCTGCCGACGCGCAAGGTGCGGCGGATGCCGAAGGCCTTGTAGAAGCGGCTGGAGAGCATCACCGACAGGGGCCAGCCGACGACCAGCATGGTGAGTGTGAAGCCTGCCACGATCGGCGAGCGGCCGAGCACGCCCTGTACATAGATCGGCAGGATGGTCGAAAGCCCGATCAGCGCCATGCCGGCGAGCAGCGTCGCCGCATTGCTGGTTGCGATCAGCCTTCGGCTCCAGAGCGGGATCGAAATGATCGGCTCCGGCGCCCGCTTCTCCTGGGCGAGAAAGAGAAGGCCCGTGACCACGAAGACGGAAAAAAGCGAAATCAGAATCCAGGCGCTGGCATCGGTTTCCGTCAGCATGACGAGCAGTGCGACAATCGATATCGAAAACAGCACCGATCCGAGGTAGTCGATCTTTGCCTGCTTGTGCGCCACATCCTCCTTCAGGAAGATCATGAAGGCGATGATCGAGATGATGCCGATCGGCAGGTTGATCCAGAAGATCCAGGCCCAGGAGATGTTGTCGACGATGATGCCGCCGGCCAGCGGCCCGACGACGGCCGAGGTCGCCCAGACGGTCGCCATCGCGCCCTGCACGCGGCCGCGTTCCTCGAGCTTGAAGAGATCGCCGATGATCGTCATCGTCACCGGTTGGATGGCGCCGGCGCCGAGCCCCTGCAGCAGCCGGAACAGCACCAGCGACATCATCGACCAGGCAAACCCGCAAAGCAGCGAGCCGACGAGGAAGATCAGGATGCCGCCGATCAGCACCGGCTTGCGCCCGAAAATGTCGGAAAGCTTGCCGTAGATAACAGTGGTCGTCGACTGCGCCAGCAGGAAGGCCGAAAACACCCAGCTGTAATAGGAAAAGCCGCCGAGCTGCCCGACGATGCGCGGCATCGCCGTCGCCACAATCGTCGCCTCGATCGCCACCATGAAGGTCGCGAGCATGATGGTGGCGACGATAAGCACGCGGTTCGAGCGTTGCGCTGCATTCGACATGACGATCCTCTTCGGGTGCTCCGCATGGCCGGAAATGTCGGCGGGCTGGCTGGGTGTGGGGCGATGCGCCGCTTGCGGAGTGACGGGTAGTTTTACGTCCGCAGTCGCGAGTCGTAAAGCCGTTCCCGCGGCAGCTGTTGTTTTCGTCCGAGGTGGGAGCGGCCGAAGCGAAGGCCCCGGTGCCACTTCGATCGGAGTGCCACCTCGCCCGGAGCCCTTCATTCTATCAGGCAGTCAGGCGGCAATCGGCCCGATCTTCATTGCGGGCAGGCCTCGCCGGTCGTCCCGCTCTCCGCGGAACCGGCGGGGCAACCCGGCGTCGGCTGTCCGGATTTTGGCCCGCCCGATAGCTGACCAGTCTGTTGGCGGTTGAAACAGCCCTCCTGTCATTCGTCATCCATCAAATGAAACTCCCGCGCCGCCTGAGGGCAGAGAAGGCTGAACTGCTCGATCAGCGGCGGCATCCCCGAAGCGCACGATATGTCTGAATTCTCTGGTAGTGGGAAAGTGACACTCTGCGGTGTTCCGGCAGAAGGTTCGAAGGACAGGGTGCCTTCGCTACAATTGGCGGTGGAACGGAAAGTGTCTTTCCCATTCTCTTTTGTGTACATCGCTACGCACTGCTTGACGGTCAGTTTGCCGCCATGGGCTGTTGTCTCCCATCCTGGGTCTCGCTTGCAATATTCCTGGAAGTCGGCCCGAGTGAGCTTGCCTTCCATCACTGCTGTGCTTGAATCGATGCCGGTCTTGCTGACGAGCGTTCCGTTCCATCCAGCACATGAGGCGAGCGGGAAGTCTTTTGCTTGCGCAGCGGACAAACCAAATGTGAAAAGCGCGATGCTTAAAAGCGATGTCCTCATGGATCCTCCTAATCGCCAACCTGCTCTCGTTCGATCGATATCGGTCGCGTATAGTTAGATGAATGGCAGCACAGCCGCCATGAGTGAAGAGGCTCCAATTGCTGAAATTTTGCCTGCAGAGCGGCCAAATGCAGCTCAAGGCAAACGCAGGATTTTAAGAGAGGCTTATAAAGAAATGGTGCCGCTTGCAGGACTCGAACCTGCGACCCCATCATTACGAATGATGTGCTCTACCACCTGAGCTAAAGCGGCATTTCACGGCCGAAGCATGCGGCCCGCGATTTGCATGGCGCTGATACAGCCATTGTTGGAAGATTTCAAGCGCCCTGTCATGGCTTTGGCAAAAAAGAGGGGAGGGGCCGAGTAGGCGCGGCTCAGAGCGCCAGCCGGGCACGCGCCGCCTTGTATTCGGCCTCCAGCCGGTCGACGAGGTTCGCCACCGGCTCGACGGCCTTGATGGCGCTGATGCCCTGGCCGCTGCCCCAGATGTCCTTCCAGGCCTTGGCGCCGCCGGTCGCCTGCTCGAAATCCATCTTCGAGGGATCGGCCAGCGGCAGGTTGTCGGGGTCCATGCCGGCCGCCACGATCGAGGGCTTGAGGTAATTGCCGTGTATGCCGGTGAAATAGTTGGAATAGACGATGTCGCCAGCGGCGCCTTCGACGATCGCCTGCTTGTAGGCGTCGGCGGCGCGCGCCTCTTGCGTGGCGATGAAAGGCGAGCCGATATAGGCCATGTCGGCGCCCATCGCTTCTGCGGCAAGGATGGCGCCGCCGGTGGAAATCGCGCCGGCGAGCAGCAGCGGCCCGTCGAACCATTCGCGGATTTCCTGGATCAGCGCAAAGGGCGACAGCGTGCCGGCATGGCCGCCGGCGCCGGCCGCCACCGCAATCAGCCCGTCGGCCCCCTTGCGGATTGCCGAATGGGCGTGGCGGTTGTTGATGATGTCATGCAGCACGATGCCGCCATAGGAATGGACGGCGGCGTTGACCTCGGGCACGGCGCCGAGCGAAGAGATGACGATCGGCACCTTGTATTTGACGCAGAGCGAGAGGTCATGCTCCAGCCGCTTGTTCGACATGTGGACGATCTGGTTGACGGCAAAGGGGGCGGCCGGCCGCTCCGGATGGGCGGCGTCGTGGCGGGCAAGCTCCTCGGTGATCTCGGCCAGCCATTCGTCGAGCTGGCTTTCCGGCCGGGCGTTCAGCGCCGGAAAGGCGCCGACGACACCTGCCTTGCATTGCGCCAGCGTCAGCGCCGGATGCGAGATGATGAACAGCGGCGAGCCGATGACCGGCAGTCTCAGTTTATCCCTCAGGATCGCGGGCAGGGCCATGGTTCATCACTTCCATTGACGTTTACGAAAACGTCAATCTCATAACAGAGATGAAAAGGCGATAAAAGAGCGGCTGCCATGCCTTCGTCGATTTCACCCCGAATATATAGGTCTGAGAAGGCTGATAGAATAAGGTCCGCATGTGCTGAAAGCTGCCGATTATCCTCGCCGATCAACCGCGGCCAGGCCTGCAAGGCTTGCGGTTTGCCGCACTTGACGCTACCGAATTTTGAGAGAGAACGGCGGGGATTGCAGTCCGATGCCGAGTTCATGGTGAAGGACTGGATGTGAGCGGATTAGAAACGGCCATCAGAACAGCGCTCGAAAACTCCGATCGCGACAATCCGGAGGTTCGAGCGAGGATCTACCAGTCGGCCCGCCAGGCGCTCGAAGCCGGTCTGCGCAAGCAGGATATCACCGACACCGAGGTTGTTGCCCATCATCGCCATCGCCTGGAAAGCACCATCCACGCCATCGAAAGCGAGGAGCGTGACCGCCTTCACCCCCGCCAGAGGCCGCCTGAGGTGCCCGTGCCGCCGGTCGTGGAAATGCCGGCACCTCCAGTCCACCGCGACGAGGTGGATGATATCGACAGTCCCGCCGTGTCGGGCGAGACCCGCGCCCCCGAAGTGAGCTTCGGCCGCCGCGATGAAGCGAGCCTCGACGACGTGCATGCCGGCAGTGGCGATCATCTGGCCGCCGCGCCGGTCGGCGAGGAGCGCCTTGCCCGCGGCCAGCGCGCCACCAACATGGATTTCCGCCCGGAGCGGGCGGCCGGCCGCCGCAAGCCGCGCAAATTCTTTTCGCGGCTGCTCGTCTGGTGCGTGCTGCTGGCCTTTATCGGCATCGGCGCCTGGTGGGCGCACACGTCGGGCCTGCTGTTGACCGCAGCCGAGCGCGACACCAGCGTTGCCAATCCGCCGGCAAGCACCCAGCCCGAGGATTTCACCGGCAATGACGACAGCGCCGGCAATACGGCCTCTCCCACCGACCAGCCGGTGACCATCGATCCGCAGAACAGCTTTTCGGCCGATTGGATCCCGCTGTTCAAGCCTGAGGACGCCGACAAGATTAAGAGCGGTCCCAGGGCGCGCACCGAAAAGATCGCCGAGAATGACGGCCCCGCCATCCGCCTGATTTCCGAGAGCGGTGCAGCCGATGGCAATATCTCGATCAGCGTGCCGTCATCGGTGCTGCAGCAGCTTGCCGGCAAATCCTCGACGATCGCGCTGACGCTGCAATCGACCACCGACGAGCCGACCCAGGTCACCGTCGAATGCAATTTCCAGTCGCTCGGCAATTGCGCCCGCCATCGCTTCAACGTCACCCGGGAAAAGTCGGATGCGCTGCTGCAGGTGAAGTTCGACCGCTCGCTGGCGCCGAATGCGCCGGGCACGCTGACGATCAACAGCGATCTCGACGGCAAGGCGCGCGGCATCAACCTCTTTGCCATCCGCATCCTGCCGGGGCAGTGAACTCCTATTTCGGAAAGCCTTATTTCAGAAACCCGGACCCCGAGCCGATGATCTCTTCGTCGACCGTGCCGAGCGCCTTTTTATCCTTGCCGTCATAATCCATCGCGTTCAGCATGTGGCGGATCAGTTCGAGGCGGGCGCGCCGCTTGTCGTTGGCGCGGATCACCGTCCAGGGCGCAAAATCCGTATGGGTTTCCTTCAGCATCCGGTTGCGCTTATCGCTGTAATCGCCCCATTTGGTCAGCGCCGCGATGTCCATCGACGACAGTTTCCAGACTTTCAGCGGATCATGGCGGCGGTCGTGGAAGCGCTTGAGCTGCATCTCGCGGCCGATATCGAGATAAAATTTGAAGAAGAAGATGCCCTCATGGGCGATGATCTTTTCGAGCTGCGGCGTCTGCTTGAGAAAATCCTCATATTGCTGCGGCGTGCAGAAACCCATGACCGGCTCGACGCCGGCCCGGTTGTACCAGGAGCGGTCGAACAGCACGAATTCGCCAGCCGTCGGAAACTGTGCGACATAACGCTGGAAATACCATTGCCCCTGCTCGCGCTCGGTGGGCTTGGTCAGCGCCACGACGCGCGCAAGGCGCGGATTCATATGCGCCGAAGAGGCCGAGATCGCACCGCCCTTGCCGGCAGCATCGCGTCCCTCGAACAGCGCCATCACCCGCTTGCCGGTCGCCTGCAGCCAGAACTGCACCTTGACGAGTTCAATCTGCAGCTTTTCCAGCTGCTCCAGATAGTCCTCTTCCTTGAGCTTCTTCTTGTAGGGAAAATCGCCGGATTCCAGTGCGTTTTCCTCCACCCAGTCCGGCAGGACGGGATCGTCGACATCGAAGATGCGTTTCTTTCCGCGGATCTCCAGCTCGACGGCCCTGTTTTCGACGTCCTCGTCCATATGTTCCTCCTCAGCCTGATTGTTCTCTTCCCGCAGGCGAACATAGTTGCCGTTGAAAATCAAATCTTTCGCGGATGGCCGGCACTTTTTCGTCGGTTTCGGTGGCGGCCTTTCGCTTCGGGGCGGCAGCCCGAAAACTTCTGTCATGAATTGCCGCTATCAGGCAGAGTTCCAATATAAAGAAAAACGAATCGACGCCGCGAGGGCACTTGCCAGACGAAACTCCATGGAGAAAAAGCCTGTTGGCGCGCATAAGGCGCGAACGGCCGGTGCTGCTTGCGGCGATCCTCAGCGCGCTGATCGCGCTTGCCGCCGGCATGAACAAGTGGGTTGTGCTTGTCCTTCTGCTGGTGATGATCCTCACCGCGCTTTTCAACGAGGCGCCCATCATCGAGGCCGAACCCGCCCCGCCGGTGGAGATGAAGCCGGAGCTGCCGCCAAGCCGCCTGCCGGAGGTTTCCGCCACGCTCTCCGGCCTCGATTTCCCCGTCATGCTGCTGTCGGACGATGCCTCGGTGCTCTTCCAGAACCGCGCCGCCGAAAAGGCCTTCGGCGAGGTGGCGCTCGGAGCCCATATATCGGCCCGCCTGCGCTCGCCCGGCGTGCTCGACATGGTGCGTGAGACGATCGCCACCAACGCGCCGAACCAGATCGAGCATTCCGAGCGGCTGCCCTCCGAGCGCGTCTATATCGTCCGCAGCGCGCCCATTGAATTCGCGGCCGGGGACGGGCCGCATGAGCGCTATTTCATCCTCTCCTTCCGCGATATTTCCGAGGTCCGCCGCATCGACCGCATGCGCTCGGATTTCGTCGCCAATGCCAGCCATGAGCTGCGCACGCCGCTTGCCTCGCTGCGCGGCTTCATCGAGACCATCCAGGGGCCGGCGAAGAACGATCTGAAGGCGCAGGCGCGCTTCCTCAACATCATGCTCGACCAGGCGACGCGGATGAGCAGGCTGGTCGACGACCTGCTGTCGCTCTCCCGCCTGGAGCTGAAATCGCACATCGCGCCGGACGAGAAGATCGACCTGGTGCCGCTGCTCGGCCATGTCAGGGATTCCCTGGCGCCACTGGCAAGGGATGTCGGCGTCGACATCAACCTGCATCTGCCCGAGGGCAAGGTCGAGGTGCTGGGAGACCGCGACGAGCTTGTCCAAGTCTTCGAGAACCTGATGGAAAACGCCTGCAAATACGGCCAGGAGGGCGAGATCGTCGACGTCTGGTTGAAGAATGGCACCGGCCAGCCGGTCGAGGTCAGTATCGTCGACAAGGGTCCGGGCATTCCGGCCGAGCATGTGCCGCGCCTGACCGAGCGCTTCTATCGCGTCAGCATCGAGGATAGCCGCTCGAAGAAGGGCACCGGCCTCGGCCTGGCCATCGTCAAACACATCCTCACCCGCCACCGCGCACGGCTGATCGTCAAATCCGAAGTCGGCAAGGGCACCGATTTCACCGTGCGCTTTTGACAGGGCATGTCCCCTCGCCACGTTTACGGGGAGAGGGTTAGGGTGAGGGGCAAATCACACGGAACAACCTTGGTGAAAGGATGTAGTGCGGAAAGCCGCCGTCTCCCCATCAGGATATGAAGCCGATTTCTACAACGTAAGGTGGATTGGTCGCCGGACTTTGCCGTTCGCCGACACGATGGATCGGCGTCTTCAAAATTTTCCATTATAAATCAGCATCTTAAGCTGTCACAAATGTTTCATCGCTTTGACATAAAAGGACGGTGCTTAAACCGCTAAGAGAGTCTCGCCGATGAAAAAAGGCACTGCGAGGGCCTCTCTACAGGCCGCACTCACACAAGCCCAATGCCGGGAGATTTACATGAACACCTTCAAGCTCACCGTTGCCGCGCTCGCTGCAACTGCTGCTTTCGCTGGCGCTGCCGTCGCCCGCGACCAGATTCAGGTTGCTGGTTCGTCCACCGTCCTGCCTTACGCAAAGATCGTTGCCGAGTCCTTCGGCGAAACCTTCACCAACTTCAAGACGCCGGTCGTTGAATCCGGCGGCACGGGCGCTGGCCTGAAGGAGTTCTGCAAGGGCGTTGGCGAAGACACCATCGACATTGCAAACGCCTCGCGTCCGATCAACAAGAACGAAGCCGAAGCCTGCAAGGCTGCCGGCGTGACGGATATCCAGGAAGTCAGGATCGGCTACGACGGCATCGTCTTCGCAACCGACGCTTCCAACCCTGACGTTGCCTACGTTCCTGCCGACATCTACAAGGCCCTCGCAGCCCAGGTCGTCGTCGACGGCAAGCTCGTCGCCAACCCCTATAAGAAGTGGTCGGAAGTCAACCCGAAGCTTCCCGCTGTTGATATCGCTGCCTATATCCCGGGCGAAAAGCACGGCACGCGCGAAGTCTTCGAACAGAACGTTCTCGCCGCCGGCTGCAAGGCTTCTGGCGCAACCGACGTCATCGCCAAGGAAATCTCCGACAAGGCGGCCCAGGGCAAGGCCTGCGTCGCAGTCCGCAAGGACGGCGTTGCTGTCGACATCGACGGCGACTATCCGGAAACCCTGGCACGCATCGCCGCCAACAAGACCGGCGTCGGCGTATTCGGCCTTTCCTTCTATGAAAACAACGCCGACAAGCTCAAGGTTGCCAGCGTAAACGGCATCGTTCCCTCGACGGAAACGATCGCGAACGGCACCTACCCGGTTTCCCGCCCGCTGTTCTTCTACGTCAAGAAGGCACATCTCGGCGCCGTTCCGGGCCTGAAGGAATACGTCAACTTCTTCGTATCCGACCAGATGATCGGCCCTGACGGCCCGCTCGTCGAATACGGCCTGGTTGCCGCTCCGGATGCCGAGCGCGAAGCGATCCGCAAGGACGTCGAAGCCGGCAAGTCCATGTAATCACTTTGCCGGCGCGGTGCCTTCAGGCCCGCGCCGGCATTGCCTTATCCCTCGCGCCGGCGTTTTCGGTGCTGCGGGTTAAATTCATTCCGCATGATTGGAAGCTGAAGGCAGGCTGTGAAGCTGCCGGGCTTTGGGGCCACGGGCTTGGGGACGTAACGAATGAGCACATCCATCATACTTTTGTGCCTTGTGGTGATCGGTGCCGCCGCCTATCTGGTCGCGCGAAGCCGGGCCACGGCGCTTGCCGGAGGCAGATCCTCCGCATTGCATTCACGGCCGGCCTATTACGGCGCCTATGCCGCGATCTGGGCTGTTCTTCCCGCCCTCATCGTCCTCTGCGTCTGGCTCTCCGTCAGCCCCGGCATCATCCAGTCCTCGGTTCGCAGCGCCTTCCCTGCCGACGTCAAGGCTCAGGCCTCGGTCGAGCAGGATCTTGGTTATTCGATGGTGGCGACGGTCGCCCGCGGCCTGACGATGCTGACTTCGGATGAAGCCGCGGCAGTCGCCAACGATCCGGCCGCCCTGCAGGCCAAGCTCCTCGAAAAGGGCGTGCCGCTCGCCGGCCAGCCGCAGCCCTACATGGTCGATGCCGCCAAGACGCTGAACGCCAAGAGCATGACGAGCCGCCTCGCCATGACCGCGATCGTCTTCATTCTGGCTGTATCAGGCGCCTTCTATGCGCTGCGTTCCATCGCCCCGCGCTTCCGCGCCCGCAACCGGGTCGAGCGCGTCATGCTCTGGGGCCTGCTGCTCGCCTCCTCGATCGCCATCCTGACGACGATTGGCATCGTGCTTTCGATGCTGTCGGAAGCCGCCCGCTTCTTTGCCGTGGTTCCCGCCGCCGACTTTTTCTTCGGCACCGTCTGGGATCCGCGCTTTGCCGGCGCCGGCAGCTCCTCCTTCGGTCAGTTCGGCCTGATCCCGCTGCTGCTCGGCACGGTTTACATCGGCCTGGTCGCCATGCTGGTCGCCGTGCCGGTCGGCCTCTTTGCCGCCATCTACATGGCCGAATACGCCTCGCCGAAGGTGCGCGGGGTCGCCAAGCCGCTTCTCGAAGTGCTCGCCGGCATTCCGACGATCGTCTACGGCTTCTTCGCGCTCGTCACCGTCGGCCCGTTCCTGCGCGATTTCTCCGCCCAGATCAGCGGTCTTTTGTCCGGCAGCTATTCGAATTTCATCCAGGCGCAGAGCGTTCTGACGGCCGGCATCGTCATGGGCATCATGCTGATCCCCTACGTCTCCTCGCTGTCAGACGACATCATCACCGCCGTGCCGCGGGCCCTGCGTGACGGTTCGCTCGGTCTTGGCGCCACCCGCTCCGAAACCATCAAGAAAGTCGTCTTGCCGGCAGCCCTTCCCGGCATCGTCGGCGCATTGCTGATGACCGCCTCGCGCGCCATCGGCGAAACCATGATCGTCGTGCTGGCCGCCGGTGTTGCCGCCCGCATCCAGATCAACCCCTTCGAGCCGATGACGACGGTGACCGTCAAGATCGTCAACCAGCTGACCGGCGACCTCGAGTTCACTTCGCCGCAGACCCTGGTTGCCTTTGCCCTTGGCATCACGCTGTTCTGCATCACGCTTTGCCTCAACATCTATGCGCTCTACATCGTGCGCAAATACCGGGAGCAGTACGAATGACGGATATTGTTTCTCCCGCCGGCGTCACCGTTTCCAAGGCGCCACCGCGCCGCGATATCGGCATCAAGCGCCGCTATGCCGCCGAGCGCCGGTTCCAGGCCTATGGCATTGCCGCCATCACCTTCGGTCTCGTCTTCCTCTTCATCCTGCTGTGGACGGTGATCGGCAAGGGCTACACCGCCTTCCAGCAGACGGCGATCACCTTGCCGATCGAATTCGCCGAGAAGACGATCGACCCGAACAACAAGCGTGCGACCGACCCTTCGGTGCTGATCGCCGCCAACTATCCGGTTCTCCTGCGCGACGCGATCGTCAAGCAGTTGAACATCAATGCCGCAAGTCGCCCTGATGTGCGCGATGCCTCGGCCATGCTGTCGAAGAGCGCCCCGATCCAGCTGCGCGACATGGTCATGTCAGACCCGTCGATCATCGGCAAGACGGTCAATGTCACGGTGCTTGCCGACGCCAATGTCGACAGCGCCAACAAGGGCCAGATCGATCTTTCGGTCGATGAGAAGAACCGCAAGGTCAACGACAAGCAGGTTGGCTGGATGAACGAGCTGAAGGCGAGCGGCGCTCTTCACAAGCAGTTCAACACCGGCCTCTTCGTCAACGGCAACTCCAGCCGTCCGGAGGCCGCAGGCCTTGGCGTCGCCCTCATCGGCTCGCTCTACCTGATGCTGATCGTGCTGGTGCTGTCGCTGCCGATCGGCGTCGCCGCCTCGATCTATCTCGAGGAGTTTGCGCCGAAGAACAAGCTGACGGACCTGATCGAGGTCAACATCAACAACCTCGCCGCGGTTCCCTCGATCGTCTACGGTCTGCTCGGTCTGTCCGTCTTCATCAACTTCATCGGCCTGCCGCGCTCGGCGTCGCTGGTCGGCGGCCTGGTGCTGACGCTGATGACCCTGCCGACGATCATCATCGCCACGCGTGCCGCTCTTCGCGCCGTGCCGCCGTCGATCCGCGCCGCAGCCCTCGGCCTCGGCGCTTCCAAGATGCAGATGGTGTTCCACCACGTTCTGCCGCTCGCCATGCCCGGCATCCTCACCGGCACGATCATCGGCCTGGCGCATGCGCTCGGCGAAACCGCGCCGCTGCTCCTGATCGGCATGGTCGCCTTCGTCGCCAACGCGCCAACGACGCCGCTCGATCCCTCGACGGCTCTGCCCGTACAGGTCTATATGTGGGCCAACGAGGCCGAACGTGCCTTCGTCGAGCGTACTTCGGGTGCCATCATCGTTCTGCTCCTGTTCCTGATCGTCATGAACATGGGCGCCATCCTCTTGCGTCGTCGCTTCGAGCGCCGCTGGTAAACGGAGTTAAACATCATGAACATGTTGACGGAAGCTGCAGTTGAAAAGGCGCTGGATCACAAGATGAGCAACGTCCCGTATAAGATGATCGGAAAGGATGTCTCGGTTTACTACGGCGAAAAGCGCGCGCTTTTCGATGTGAACCTGAACATCCGCGAAAACACCGTAACCGCCCTGATCGGCCCGTCCGGCTGCGGCAAGTCGACCTTCCTGCGGAGCCTCAACCGCATGAACGACACGATCGACGGATGCCGCGTCACCGGCAAGATCACGCTCGATACCGACGATATCTATGATCCGGATATCGACGTCGTCGAACTTCGCGCCCGCGTCGGCATGGTCTTCCAGAAGCCGAACCCGTTTCCGAAGACGATCTACGAAAACGTCTCCTACGGCCCGCGCATCCATGGCCTGGCCAAGTCGAAGGCCGATCTCGACCAGATCGTCGAGACCAGCCTGCAGCGCGCCGGCCTCTGGAACGAGGTCAAGGACCGCGTGCATGAATCCGGCACCGGCCTGTCCGGCGGTCAGCAGCAGCGCCTCTGCATTGCCCGTGCCGTCGCCGTCAGCCCTGAGGTCATCCTGATGGACGAGCCCTGCTCGGCGCTCGATCCGATCGCCACAGCCAAGGTCGAGGAACTGATCCACGAGCTGCGCGAGAACTACACAATCGTCATCGTTACCCACTCCATGCAGCAGGCCGCGCGCGTCTCGCAGCGCACCGCCATGTTCCACCTCGGCAATCTCGTCGAGGAGAACGACACCGACAAGATGTTCACCAATCCGGACGATCCGCGCACCCAGGATTACATCATGGGTCGCTTCGGCTGATCCTGGCGTCACCAAGCCTTTCCGTTATTCGAGGATAAAGCCCCATGGCATCGACACATATTTATTCTGCCTATGATGATGATCTGAAGTTCCTGTCCAGGCGGATTTCCGAAATGGGCGGCCTGGCCGAGCAGATGGTCGCCGAAGCCGTGCGGGCGCTGGTCAACGGCGATACCGCGCTGGCGCAGAAGGTCATCTCCGACGATGTGATCCTCGATCACGCCGAACGCGAAATCGGCGACAAGGCGATCGTCACCATCGCCCGCCGTCAGCCGATGGCCGCGGACCTGCGCGAAATCATGGGCTCGATCCGCATCGCCGCCGATCTCGAACGCGTCGGCGACCTCGGCAAGAACACCGCCAAACGCGTCATCGCCGTCCAAAGCACCGGCGTTCCCCGCAAGCTCGCCCGCGGCCTCGAGCATCTCTCCGAACTGGCGCTCGTCCAGCTCAAGGAAGTGCTCGATGTCTACACCAATCGCTCCGCCGACAAGGCGAACGCGATCCGCGAACGCGACAACGAGATCGACGCGATGTACACCTCGCTGTTTCGCGAGCTCCTGACCTACATGATGGAAGATCCGCGCAACATCACCAGCTGCACGCATCTTCTCTTCTGCGCCAAGAACATCGAGCGCATCGGCGACCACGCCACCAACATCGCCGAGACGATCTTTTACATGGCGACAGGTGCGCAGCCGGAAGGCGATCGTCCGAAAGACGACAGCGCCAACACCGTCGGCGCGGTAACCGAATAACCGCCCGGGCCGGACGGCCGGGCTAGAAGCTTGCGTGCGCGCCCATCCGGGGCGCGCAAAGAGGTCGCAGCCAATTCTGAATTTGCGCAGGATGCATTGCTTGAACCATCCCCGGTTCAAGGATCATGCGCGAGGAGACCGACACGCATGATCCCGAGAGTTGCAGTTGTTGAAGACGAGGAAGCCCTGAGCGTGCTTCTTCGCTACAATCTCGAAGCGGAAGGCTTCGAGGTCGATACCATCCTTCGTGGCGACGAAGCCGAAATGCGGCTTCAGGAGCGCACGCCCGATCTGCTCATCCTCGATTGGATGCTGCCTGGCGTCTCCGGCATCGAACTCTGCCGGCGCCTGCGCATGCGGCCGGAAACCGAGCGCCTGCCGATCATCATGCTGACGGCGCGCGGCGAAGAGAGCGAACGCGTCCGCGGGCTTTCGACGGGTGCCGACGATTATGTCGTCAAGCCCTTCTCGACCCCCGAGCTCGTCGCCCGCGTCAAGGCGATGCTGCGCCGCGCCCGTCCCGAGGTGCTGTCGACGGTGCTGAAATGCGGCGATATCGAGCTCGACCGTGAAACCCACCGGGTCCATCGCAAGACCCGCGAAGTCCGCCTCGGCCCCACCGAATTCCGCCTGCTGGAATTCCTGATGTCGTCGCCGGGCCGGGTCTTCTCCCGCTCGCAGCTTCTCGACGGCGTCTGGGGCCACGATATCTATGTCGACGAACGCACCGTCGACGTCCATGTCGGCCGCCTGCGCAAGGCGCTGAATTTCTCCAACATGCAGGACGTCATCCGCACCGTCCGCGGTGCCGGTTATTCGATGGAAGCCTGAGGGCCTCCATTCTGATTGCTGACAACGTCGCTCGAGCTAGCGTCTGCCCCTCACCCTAACCCTCTCCCCGTAAAACGGGGCGAGGGCACGTGCCCTGCGAGAGGTCAGCGGGGAACGGAGAGGTCGGGCATATCCCCTTCGCCCCGCAAGCGGAGAGAAGGTGCCGGCAGGCGGATGAGGGGCAGCCATCCGCGCGAACCAATAACTACAAAAAAACGGGCCAGTCGGCCCGTTTCTCATGTGCGGCGATGTTACCCGCTCAGCTGGCCCGCGCTGCTGCCCGGCGGCGTTCGTTGACCGGCTGGTAGGCAAGCTTCTGGTGATAGCTGCAATAGGGCGAATTGTCGGGGGATTCGCAGCCGCAGAAGTGGAAGTCATCCTTCAGCGGATCGCCGACCGGCCACTTGCAGGTGCGTTCGGTCAGTTCCGTCAGGCCGAGGCGTCGGGAAATCGGAACGACCACGTTGCCTCTCGGCACGTATTCCATTTCCTCGATCGTTTCGATCTCGATCTCTTCCTTCAGCATCGTCGCGCCCTGCTGGCGGGTAACGGTGCGAGTGGCGACCCGTGAGGCGTAGTTCGGCGCGCGCGGCGCAGAAGTATTGCGTTTCGGCGTTCGGGCGGCATTGGCGGTACCGCCGGCCTTGGCACGGCCGGGGAGGCTCAGCCGATGCACCTTGCCGATGACCGCGTTTCTGCTGACGCCACCAAGTTGTGCCGCGATCTGGCTGGCGCTCAGTCCTTCGGCCCAGAGCTTCTTGAGTTTCTCGACCCGCTCGTCTGTCCAGTTCATGCCCTGTCTCCACCTTTTGCGTTGGTGATGGCAGAATCCCTCACCGTTGTCCCGGAAGGCTCCGAAACAAGAAACGCTTGATCAATTTTGGTGACTAGTTCCGCCGCATGCAGTCTAGTAATTGAACTTTAACCTAGTGTGAGGCTGACTCCGTGACAAGAGTCGCATGAATCCGGATGAATCGAATTTCAAGTTTTCCCCAACTTGCTGCCCCGGCGTGGCATTTCTGCAATAATGCCTGTTGAGGACGGATAATGCTGCTGTACAAGCTTGCTGCATGCGCTAAGGGCGCAGTTTTGTTGACATTGCAGCGCGAAAAGGAAATAGTGCCAGTCGCCGCCGCAAGGCGGCATTTTTGATTTTTCGGGCCTGGTTTTCTTAGCCGGAGTCCGGAGCTTGATAACATCGATGGGAGATCGCGCTATGGCTGAAGCCGCGCCGCTTTATGACACCTATTCTCGTGCCCCGTTGCGGTTCGAGCGAGGCGAGGGCGTGTGGCTGATCACCGAAAGCGGCGAGCGATATCTCGATTTCGGCGCCGGCGTCGCCGTCACTTCGGTCGGCCACAGCAATCCGCATGTGGTCGGCGCGCTGAAGGAGCAGGCCGACAAGGTCTGGCATCTCTCCAACATCTATGAGATCCCCGGCCAGGAGCGTCTGGCCAAACGGCTGACCGACGCCACCTTTGCCGACAAGGTGTTCTTCACCAATTCGGGCGCCGAGGCGCTCGAATGCGCGATCAAGACGGCGCGCCGTTATCAGTATTCCAAGGGTCATCCCGAGCGCTTCCATATCATCACCTTCGAGGGCGCCTTTCACGGCCGGACGCTGGCGACGATCGCCGCCGGCGGCCAGGAGAAATATCTTGAGGGCTTCGGCCCCAAGGCGCCCGGTTTCGATCAGGTGGCTTTCGGCGACATCGAAGCGGTGCGCGCCGCGATCACCGATGCCACCGCCGGAATTCTCATCGAGCCGGTGCAGGGCGAGGGCGGCGTGCGTCCGGCCACCCCCGAATTCATGAAGGCGCTTCGCCAGATCTGCGACGAAAATGGCCTGCTGCTGATCCTCGACGAGGTCCAGACCGGCGTCGGGCGCACCGGCAGGCTCTTCGCCCATGAATGGTCGGGCGTCACCCCCGACATCATGGCGGTCGCCAAGGGCATCGGCGGCGGTTTCCCGCTCGGCGCCTGCCTTGCCACTGCAGAGGCTGCCTCCGGCATGAAGGCCGGCACGCACGGCTCGACCTATGGCGGCAATCCGCTCGCCATGGCCGTCGGCAGCGCCGTGCTCGACATCATTCTCGCCGATGGCTTCCTCCAGCAGGTGCGCGACGTCGCACTTGTCTTCCGCCAGGGCCTGGCTTCGCTGAAGGACCGTTATCCCGATGTGATCGAGGATATCAGAGGCGAGGGGCTGTTGCTCGGCGTCAAGGCGGCCATTCCCTCGGCCGAACTGCTGCAGGCGATCCGCGCCGCCCATCTGCTCGGCGTGCCCGCCGGCGACAATGTCATCCGCCTTCTTCCGCCCCTCGTGGTCACCGCCGAGGAAGCCCGCGAGGGCCTTGCCCGCATCGAGCGCGCTGCCGAGAGCATTCGCGCCTCCAAGGTCAAGAAGACGGCTTGAAGGGATTGCCGCCTGCGGGCGCAGCACAGGTAAGAAGACTATGGCTCCTAAACATTTCCTCGATCTTTCGGCGGTCACGTCAGCCGATCTCAGAACCATCATGAACGATGCGCTCGCCCGCAAGCAGGCCTTCAAGGCCGGCACGGGCGACAAGCCGCTCGCCGGCAAGATGCTGGCGATGATCTTCGAGAAGCCGTCGACGCGCACCCGCGTCTCCTTCGATGTCGGCATGCGCCAGCTCGGCGGCGAAACGCTGTTCCTGTCAGGCACCGAGATGCAGCTCGGCCGCGCCGAGACGATCGGCGACACCGCCAAGGTGCTATCGCGTTATGTCGATGCGATCATGATCCGCACCACCGAGCATTCCAGGCTGCTGGAGCTTGCCGAGCACGCGACTGTGCCCGTGATCAATGCGCTGACGGATGACACCCATCCCTGCCAGATCATGGCCGATATCATGACCTTCGAAGAGCATCGCGGCCCGATCAAGGGCAAGACCATCGCCTGGACCGGCGACGGCAACAATGTGCTGCATTCGCTGGTCGAAGGGGCTGCGCGCTTCGGCTATCGCATGAACATGGCCGTGCCCCTTGGCTCGGAGCCCAAGGATCACTATCTGAACTGGGCCCGCAATGAGGGCGCCGAAATCATGCTCTGCCATGATGCCGACCGTGCGGTCGCCGGCGTCGATTGCGTGGTGACCGATACCTGGGTCTCCATGAATCAGGAACATCGGGCCCGGGGTCACAATGTCTTCCAGCCTTATCAGGTCAACGCGGCTTTGATGGCGAAGGCCGGCAATGATGCATTGTTCATGCATTGCCTGCCTGCTCATCGTGGTGAGGAAGTGACGGACGAAGTGATCGACGGTCCGCAATCCGTAGTCTTCGATGAGGCGGAAAACCGCCTTCATGCGCAGAAGTCGATTCTTGCTTGGTGCCTGGGCGCGATCTGAACCATAATCTGGTGTCGCGAGTCACACACTCGCGACCGCGCGAGCGAAGGCCACGCTGGGCAGTCGCTTGAAAACTAGGAGTGAAAGCCATGGCAGAAGCTGCAGCCGCCCTCGGCCAGTTTGATTTCGCCGGCGATGACCATGTCGTCCCTTTTCAGGTGGAGGGTCTGGATGTGCGCGGCCGCGCCGTCCAGCTCGGCCCGATGCTCGATGCGATCCTCGAGCGCCATCATTACCCCGCTCCCGTCGCCCGGCTGCTTGCCGAAGTCGTCGTGCTGACGGTGCTGCTCGGAACCTCGCTGAAATTCGACGGCAAGTTCACGGTGCAGACCAAGGGCGATGGCCCGGTCGATCTTCTCGTCGCCGATTTCTCGACGCCGGAAAATGTCCGCGCCTATGCCCGTTTCGATCAGGCGCTGCTCAACAGGGCGATTGAAGCAGGCGAAACCGAGCCGGAGCAATTGCTCGGCAAGGGCGTGCTCGCCTTCACCATCGACCAGGGCAAGTTCGGCCAGCCCTATCAGGGCATCGTCGCGCTCGACGGCACCTCGCTGGAGGAGATCGCCGGCGTCTATTTCCGCCAGTCGGAACAGATCCCGACGCGCGTGCGCCTGGCCGCGGCCGAACTCTTCGATCGTGACGAGGCGGGCAAGCCGCGCCATCGCTGGCGGGCAGGCGGCCTTGTCGCCCAGTTCCTGCCGGAGGCGCCGGAGCGCATGCGCCAGCCGGATCTCCACGGCGGCGACGGCGACACCGTCAACCGCCTGCATGGCGAGGACGATGCCTGGGTCGAAGCCCGTTCGCTGGTCGAGACCATCGACGCCGACGAACTGACGGATCCGCTGGTCGGGACCGAACGGCTGCTGTTCCGCCTGTTCCATGAGCGTGGCGTGCGCGTCTACGAACCGCGCGCCGTCTTCGACCGCTGCAGCTGCTCGCGGGAGAAGATCAAGGGCGTGCTGAAGGGCTTTTCGGCCGAGGAGATCGAAGCCAGCCAGGAAAACGGCGAGATCGCCGTGACCTGCGAATTCTGCTCGACCACCTACCGCTTCGAGCCGGCCGAGCTTCAGCCAGCTGAATAGTAGAGTGTTTGCCAAGGCTGTCCCGCTTGCGCGGATAGCTGCCCCTCACCCTAACCTTACCGGGGTCGAACCACTCGTCTCGACCCCTGTTGGTGCCGGCAGGCGGATGAGGGGCAGGCCTCGGCAATCTCCCAAGGGCGGGACATCGTTACACGTCAGTTAAGCACCCGCAGCAGTCCCGGTGAATCCAGCGAGAAGGCGGGGATCTCGACATCGAACATCTCACCTTCGTCCGTTTCCATCTGGTAATGGCCGAACATCAGCCCTGAGGGGGTGTCGAGCGGGCAGCCGGAGGAATATTCGTAGGTGTCGCCGGGGCTGAGCCGTGGCTGTTCGCCGACGACGCCCGGGCCCGTCACCTCGTCCACCAGTCCGTTCTGGTCGGTGATATTCCAGTAACGGTTGACTAGGCGAACGGCTATGCCGGAATTGTTGCTGATGACAATCCGGTAACCCCAAACATAGCGGTCGTCTTCCGGATCGGATTGCTCCTCCAGATAGAATGGTTCGACCACAACTTCGATCTCTCTTGTGAGGGCGCGATACATGCCTTGCACCTTAGTCAAGATATGTTACCCGTATCTTATAAGAGGCCCTGTCCGTCAAGAAACGGAACGTTGATCGTCACTGAAACTATGATGATCGAAGGGTTTTCGATCGTTAAGCCTAATTGTCAGTGTTAATTCCAGATCGGAACGCCGGCACGACCGTAGTTGTTCCCCCGGCCGAACCGTGGTGAGGTCCGGCGAGCCGAACCCCAGTGAGATCAGGCGAGCCGAACCCCGAGTGAGGTCCGGCTCCCATTGTCGTCGATCAGGCCGAAACCTTGGCAAGCGCCCGCGCGAAATCCTCGATCAGATCGTCGGTATCCTCGATGCCGGCCGAAAGCCGCACCGTGCCCGGAGAAATGCCGAGTTCGGCGCGCGCCTCCTCCGTCAGGTTCTTGTGCGTCGTCGTTGCCGGATGGGTGATCAGGCTCTTGCTGTCGCCGAGATTGTTGGAGATCTTGACGATCTCCAACGCGTTCTGCAGGGCAAAGGCCGCTTCCTTGCCGCCCTTGAGCTCGAAGGCGACCAGCGTCGAGCCGCCGGTCATCTGCTTGGCGATGATATCGGCCTGCGGATGGTCCTTGCGGCCGGGATAGATCACCTTGGCGATCTTGCCCTGCTCGGCGAGGAAATCGGCGATCTTTGCCGCATTCTGCGTCTGCTGGCGCACGCGCAGCGGCAGCGTCTCGATGCCCTTCAGCAGCGTCCAGGCATTGAACGGCGACATGGCCGGGCCGGTATGGCGGAAATAGTCGTGCAGGTTCTCGTCGATCCATTCCTTGTCGGCAAGTACGACGCCGCCGAGGCAGCGGCCCTGGCCGTCAATATGCTTGGTGGCGGAATAGACGACGATATGGGCGCCGAGTTCCAACGGCTTCTGGAACAGCGGCGTGGCGAAGACATTGTCGACGACGACCTTGGCGCCGATCTGGTTGGCGAGCTTGGCGACGCCTGCGATATCGATCACTTCGAGCGTCGGGTTGGTCGGGCTTTCCAGGAAGAACACCTTGGTCTTCGCAGTGATCGCCTTTTCCCAGTTGGCCAGATCCCGGCCGTCGATCAGCGTGCAGTCGATGCCGTATTTCGGCGCCAGCGTCTCGACCACCCAGCGGCAGGAGCCGAACAGGGCGCGCGCGGCGACGATATGATCGCCTGATTTCAGCTGGCAGAGGATCGCCGCGGTGACGGCCGCCATGCCGGAAGCGGTGGCGCGGGCATCCTCCGCGCCTTCGAGCATGCACATGCGCTTTTCGAACATGTCGTTGGTGGGGCTGCCGTAGCGGGCGTAGATGAAGCCCTCCGTCTCGCCCTTGAAGCGGGCTTCGGCCGCTTCCGAGGTCTCATAGACGAAACCCTGCGTGAGATAGATTGCCTCGGACGTTTCGCCATATTGCGAACGCAGCGTGCCGCCGTGAACGAGTTGGGTTGCGGGGCGCCAGGACTTGCTCATGCCATCACCTTCACATAACAAAAAAACCGGTCGCAAAAGCAGACCGGTTTCAACCCGGTCTTTTTAGCCACTTGTTTAACGTGGCTGCAAGCCGACCGGCCAAATCACCACGGGATAATTCTGCAATACTGCTGTTAGCTGCTTGCGTCAATTCCCCGAGTTTGGTTTTGTCGGCGGCAAATGATGGATGAGGCATGATGGCTCGTGAAACGGGAATTCTGGCGGATCGCGCGATCTCCGCGCTGTTCGAAACGGAGCGTCTGATCTCCGAACGGGAGCTGGACCGTGACCAGATCCAGCCGGCAAGTCTCGACCTGCGCTTGGGCGCCAAGGCCTTTCGCGTGCGCGCCAGCTTCATGCCCGGCCCCTCGCATCTGGTGTCGGACAAGCTCGACCGGCTGAGCCTGCATGTGATCGACCTCTCCGAGGGCGCGGTGCTCGAGACCGGCTGCGTCTACATCGTGCCGCTGATGGAGAGCCTGGCGCTGCCGGCCGACATGTCGGCCTCGGCCAACCCGAAGAGCTCGACCGGCAGGCTCGATATCTTCACCCGCGTCATCACCGATTATGCCCAGGAGTTCGACAAGATCCCGGCCGGTTATTCCGGCCCGCTCTATCTCGAAATCAGCCCGCGCACCTTCCCGATCGTGGTGCGCCGCGGCTCGCGCCTGTCGCAGATCCGCTTCCGCGTTGGCCATTCCCTGCTCGGCGAACCGGAACTCTTGAAGCTGCATGAAAGCGAGACGCTGGTCGCCAGCAAGCAGCCGAACGTTTCGGGCGGCGGCATCGCGCTGTCGATCGATCTGGCCGGCGACAAGGACGGCCTGATCGGCTATCGCGGCAAACATCACACCGCCGTCGTCGATGTCGACAAGAAGGCCCAGCATGACATCTATGATTTCTGGGAACCGCTTTATAGCCGCGGCCGCAACGAACTGATCCTCGATCCGGACGAGTTCTATATCCTCGTCTCGCGCGAGGCCGTGCACGTGCCGCCGGATTACGCCGCCGAGATGACCCCCTTCGATCCGCTGGTCGGCGAATTCCGCGTCCATTATGCCGGCTTCTTCGATCCGGGCTTCGGCCATGCGCCGGCCGGCGGCCGCGGCAGCCGCGCCGTGCTCGAAGTGCGCAGCCACGAGGTGCCCTTCATCCTCGAAGACGGCCAGATCGTCGGCCGCCTCGTCTACGAGCACATGCAGGAAAAGCCGGCCAGCCTCTACGGCTCCGGCCTCGGCTCCAACTATCAGGCGCAGGGCCTCAAGCTCTCGAAGCACTTCCGCATCTGAGCCTTCCCGGCGGCCACGACTTGACAGCGGCCCCCATCTGTTGGAAATCTCAGCTCATCGCGGGTGTAGCTCAATGGTAGAGCAGCAGCTTCCCAAGCTGAATACGAGGGTTCGATTCCCTTCACCCGCTCCAATTGCCCCGACCGTTCGTTCGCCGCCTTTTGAAGGCGCTTCGCGATCTTTTATGAAAAAGGGTTGCGCGCAGGCACCGGCTCCTACAAGGAAACAGATGGCGCCTCGGCCGCGCGCAACCCCTAGCTTCGCCTTTATTTGGTCTTACTGACGCTCGTCTCAATTCTCCCCAATTGAGACCTCACGTAGTCGCCGTGGCGAAGCTTTGCGAATTCGTCGGTGGCTTGTGTCCGTCTGCTCTTGAACACGTACCATTGACCGTCCGGTTCGCGTTTCTGATAGATCAGGCCGCCCTTCTTGCGGTGGCTGAAGCAGGTGATTGCCGTCGCCGTTCCGGTCTTGGCGTGCCAGTCGGCGTTGAAGCAGAGTTTGCCCGACTCCGTGACGAACCAGCGGCCCATGCCGAAGGATGGCGAGCCATTTTCCCGCGACCAGGCGGTAAAGCGACGCGCCTTCGCGGAGAAGTAGCCGGCGCCGGCTTTCCACATCCAGGAATTCTGGTTGTAGAGCTGATAGATCTCCGCGCTGCTCATCGGCTTTGCCGTCTCGATCTCCGCAGGCTCATTGGTTGCGGCAGCGGACGCGGCCGTGGCGATACCGCTGGTCAGGGCGACGGCCAGGAACATTTTTTGAAGCATGGACATGTTCAGGTTCCCTCTGTTCAATTGATGCTTTCGCGGACGAGCCGCCAGTCGGGGCGGCCATAACCGTCCGGCCACGGATAGACTTCACGGTCGTTGAAGTAGATGACGGCGCTCAGGGCCGGGAACTGCGGATAGCGTTTCGTTACGCTCTCGGCCCAGTTTCGCACGAAGGAATCGTCGCCTTCGTAGCCGAGTTCGGCAACCATGATGGGCTTGCCGTAACCCGCGACACGGGCGTATCCGGGCGCAAGGTGCTCGGCAAACGTCTGGTCACGGCCAGTCTTGTCCCTGTCGTATTGCTCCAGGCCAAAGACCGAGAGGCCGATGATATCGACGACATCACTGCCGGGATAAAAGGCCTGAAGCCCCTCATTGCCCTTCGGTGACCACATGTATTTGGCCGTCTTCAGGTGGACCTTGCAGACCTCCACCATCCGGCGATAGGCCTTGGCATAATCGGCGCCCTGCCAATGCGACCAGGAGAACTGGCTGTCGGTTTCGTCCATTTCCTGTCCCCAGCGAATGATGACCGGACTTTTCAGCGTGGCAGCGGTCGAGCAGACGGCGGCCATGTTCGCATCGCGCGAACCGTCCAGGATGCTGTGCAGCAGTTCCTGCGAGGTCTGGCGCCAATCGCGTGACCAGGTCCAGGGCTCGACCGAGATCAGCAGGGTGCGGCCACGCGCTTGCGCATAATTGTCGGCGAGGACGAGCGTGCGCAGATCGACATCTTCCCAGGGCAGGAAGAGGTGTTCGATCTTCGAATCGGGCGAGGCGCCCAAATCTCCGTGCGGATCATAGGCGCCGAACGTGATCGACTCCTTCGTGACGACCGGCATTTTGGTCGGCGGCGCGATGGACGATGTCGTCATGGCAAGCGACTGCCCTTCGGCAGAACTGCCCAGAGCGGTCGGCAGCACCGCGACTCCCGATAGCAACAGGCCGGTTAACGACAACAGGGCTATTTTGGATGGGCTATGCATTGTGTAGTTCCTCCACGCTCGGCCGCACGTCCGGGTGAGCGGCATCGGTTCTCAGTTGGATCTCCTCCGGATCGGAAATCCATCGTGGTTTGAAAAAGATCGTGCGCAGCGCGGTCCCGCCCCGGCCTGCACCGGAGACGGCATAGCGCTCTTCGAACAGCTGAAGGCGGCCGCTGCCCCAGGCGAGTGCCTCGGTCGCATCCTTTCCGCGCATGATGGTGGCAGCTCCCGGCAGCGCGACGAGCGCAACAAGCGCGGTCGCCATCGCCGGACGATAGAAACGCGGGGCCGCCGCAACCGTATTTTCCTTCGAATGGCGCCCGACGATGACCAACAGCAGCGCGCAGTAGATTGCCGCGTTCAGGACGGTGAAGAAGTAACCCCCCTTGGAGGCGCCGGCATCGTCGATTGCCAGGGCGGGCAATACCGCCATGAGCGCCAGCAAAGCGTAGGGCGCCAGGACACGCACCGGCAGCAGATCGACTTCGGACCGCCCTTTCGGCGTGACGCGGAAATCGACGAAGGAGCCTGTCACAAAATCGTGCACCGCAGCCAGCGTGCCGGCGAGCGCCCAGGGCCAGCGCGCGAAGAGAAAGAGCATGCATTCCCAGCTCAGGATCTTGGCGTCGTAGGGGCGGAACGAGTTGCTGGCGCGCCAGCGATAAGCCATCACCACCAGAGCGATGGAAAGCGGTGCGAAATGCGCCAGGAAATCGGGGTAGGTCACCGTCACGAAGTTCTGGCCGCGCACGAGCGCGATGATCGGCAGCGCAAACATGAGCAACATGAAGAACGCAAAAAGCGGATACCAGAGTTGCGAAAAGAGGAACTGGAACTGGAGCCGCCGCGGCAGCCGGCCGACCAGGCTCGGCGAGTACCGCAACAGCACCATGACCAGGCTGCGCGACCACTGGAATTCCTGCGTCACGAGATCGCTGAAGGTTCTGGGGCCGTCACCATGGGCGATGGCATCCAGCGCATGCACACCCCGCCAGCCGCCGGCATTCATCATCAATGTCGTCGAATGGTCTTCAGCCAACTCCGGACCGAGGCCGCCGATCTGTTTGAGGGCGACGGTACGCACCGCGTAGTGCGAGCCTATGCACAGCGGCGCCAGGCCGCCATTGTAACCGGCTTGGAGCGAGCCATGCATGCTGGCCTCGGCATAGAGCCTTCCACGTGCCGACCAGCTTTCGGAAGCGTTCTTGTCGCAAATGCTGGGGGCCGAGACATAGCCGACTTTTGGATCGGCGAACGGACGCAGCATGTGGAAGAGATAGTCGGGCGCGGGAACATGATCCGCATCGAGTTGCGCCACGAAATCGTAGCGGCTGTAGCCGTAGTGGTCGTAGAAGAAGGCGAGGTTGCCCTCCTTGCACCGCGTGCGTCGGGGCCACGACGTCCGATGATAATCGGATCGCCCCTTGCGGGTCGAGACGAAGACCCCGTGCCTGGAGCACCAGTCGAGAGTCTCGGGGGAAGGGTCTTCGTCGGCAAGCCAGGTGTCGTGTTCCACTTCCTGGGCAAGCATTGCCAGCAGGGTTTCACTGACGACCGAGAAGGGTTCCGCCGGCGCCTTGGTCACGACCATGGCCACGCGGCTGCCCGCCGGCAGGCGCAAGGGGCCGTTCGGTCTTGCCGCCCGATAGAACACGACGATGAAATAGGCCGGCAGCGCGGTCACCCAGGCAAGAACGACGCTCACCGTAATTGTCCCGAAAGCATCGACGTGATGGCGCGGCTCCAGCCACCAGATCCAGAAATAGGCGAAGGCGCAGAGCCATACGGCCGCCGAGAACAGATATTCGGCCCGCCGATGTCCGCTCAGAACCGGGACAAGAAGCGGCTCGTGGGAGAGTTCCGGAGCATGCGTCGCTTGGGTAATCGCAAGTTCGGTCACGCGCGCGCCTCCAGTCCGAAGAACGGAGCCGCCGTCCGCACGATGGTTTGGAGGTCGGAATAACGAGGCTGGAAGCGGAGCGTCTCGCGGGCCAGGCTGGCGTCGGCGTAGAGGCTGGGTGGATCGCCCGGCCGGCGTGGATGGATGACGACCGGGACTGCGCATCCGGTCGTTTCCTGGATCACGCGCAGGACTTCCCTGATGGAAAAACCCCGCCCGGTGCCGAGGTTGACAGCGAGGTTTGCTCCGCCTTTGGCGAGATGGGTGAAGGCCTGAACATGGGCGCGCGCGAGATCTGCGACGTGAATATAGTCCCTTATGCAGGTCCCGTCGGGAGTATCGTAATCATCGCCGAATATCTCAAGATGCGGAATCCGGCCGGCCGCGGCCAGCAGCGCCCGCGGAATGAGATGAGTTTCCGGAACGTGCCATTCGCCAAGATCGCCGTCCGGATCGGCGCCACAGGCATTGAAGTAACGCAGGGCAACATACCGCAGGCCGTAGGCCGCCGCATAATCGGCGAGCATATGCTCGCCGATAAGCTTGGTCTTGCCGTAGGGATTGATCGGAGCCTTCGGCAACGTCTCATCGATCGGCAGCACCGAGGGGACGCCGTAGACGGCACAACTCGATGAGAAGATGACGTTCCGAAGCCCGGTCTGCCGGCAGGCATCGATAAGCGACAACGCACCGCCGACATTGTTGTTGTAATATTTCGCTGGGTTTTGCACGGACTCGCCCACGTAGGCCGAGGCGGCAAAGTGGATGACGGCATCGGGAGCATATTTCTCGATGACCTCGATCAGGCATGACGAGTCGAGGACGTCACCTTCGACAAAAGGCCCCCAGCGCACGGAGGAACGGTTTCCGGTCGTGAGATTGTCGTAGACGACAGGCTCAATCCCCTCCGAGCGGAGGAGCTTGGCGGTGTGGCTGCCGATATAGCCGGCACCGCCCGTGACAAGGACCCGGGGCGCATCCATCAGACCGCCTCCAGTTCGCGTGCCGGACGGGTGAGAAGGCCATCGAAATAGTCGATCGTCTGACGCAGGCCGCTCGACAGCTCGATCTTCGGCCGCCAGTCGAGTTCCTGCATGGCAAGCGAAATATCGGGGCGACGCTGACGCGGATCGTCAACCGGCAGAGCGCGATGGATGATTTGCGACCGCGAGCCCGTCAATCCGATCACCTGCTCGGCCAGCTCCCGGATCGTGAATTCGCCCGGATTGCCGAGATTGACAGGCCCCGTCAGCGACGACGGCGAGGCCATCATGCGGACCATGCCGCCGATGAGATCATCGACGAAACAGAACGAGCGGGTCTGCGAACCGTCGCCATAGATCGTGATGTCTTGCCCCGTCAGGGCCTGAACGATGAAATTCGAGACGACGCGGCCGTCGTCCGGACGCATCCGCGGGCCGTAGGTGTTGAAGATGCGGATGATCTTGATCTCGACGCCGTGCGTGTTGTGGAAGTCGAAGAACAGCGTCTCGGCGCACCGCTTGCCCTCGTCATAGCAGGAGCGCGGCCCGAACGAATTGACGTTGCCCCAGTAGCTTTCGACTTGCGGGTGGACGTTCGGGTCGCCGTAGACTTCGGAGGTGGATGCCTGAAGGATGCGTGCGCCGGTGCGCGCGGCCAGCTCCAGAAGGTTGAGGGAGCCCAGCACGCAGGTCTTTGTCGTATGGATCGGATCGGCCTGATAATGCGGCGGCGATGCCGGGCAGGCGAGGTTATAGATTTCGTCGACTTCCAGATCGAGCGGGTGGACGATATCGTGGGCAATGACGTTGAAGCGATCGACCCCCTTCAGATGGGCGATATTGCGCCGCATGCCGGTGGAAAAGTTGTCGAGGCAGATCACCTGGTGTCCGGCCGCCAAAAGCGTCTCGCACAGATGGGATCCGAGGAAACCTGCGCCACCGGTGACAAGAATTCTCTTGGGAGTACGAGATGTTCCGCATGGATCATTTGCATCACGAGCCGAAGTTAGAACAGAGCGCGCACGAATCTTACCAAGATAGTTCACGACCACCTCCCGTGTTTTCAATTTTTGCTATGAAATCTTCGATTTTTACTTCGACATACCGCGACATTAAGTCGTTAGATCATGCGAATATTTTATTCATCCGGTTTTTCTTCTGGAGAGAACCGATGTTTATTTAGATACAGCTAAGGGAGGCAATTGTCGTTATCCTCGCGTCCTGGAAATTATCGCTCCGTACATTTCAGAGCGAAAAGGAATATGGTAAACAACTTATGGAGGATACTTTTCGAGCACTTCCGCTTTTTCAGACGTAGTTCTGCGGAGATTTCAGCCGCAAAAACAATTGCTTTTCTCAATTTCCATGGCTCGGGTCGGGTTATGCGCTGGAGGAATTGGATGGCTACAGGGTCTGAAACCGACGATGATGCTGCCGCCGAACAGGAACGGCCGGCGCATATGGAGCGGCGGCGCTGGCCGCGTGAACCGGCCATGCGCAAGGAACGCCCACTCCATGCCTCCCCTGCACTCGTGCCGCTGCGATTCTCGACGCAGGACCTGCCGCCGGCAGAACAATTCGAGGCCTGGCGGGCACATATGGCGCCGCTCGTGGATGTTCATCTGCCGGAGGGAAAATCACCGGAAGACGGGTTCCTCGCGGAGCAGATCGGCTGGCATCTCGGCGATATCCTCGTCGTCCAGCAGCGTGCGCATGCCCACAGATATATCCGCGATCAGGCCATGCTTCGATCGAGCCCCATCGACCATTGGAACGTCGGCCTGCAGCGCAGCGGCCAAGCCTGGACCGAGGTCAACCGTCGTGTCGCCGAGACCGGTGCTGGCGAGATTTTTTTCATGTCTCTCGGCAGCCCCTATCGCGGACGGATGACCGATACCGAAGCTTTGCTCGTGTTCCTGCCGTATGAGTTGCTGGCTCGCGATGCGGGCCTTCTTCAGAGCGCCGGCAACACGGTTTTTTCGGGCAGCCACGCCGAGTTGCTCACGGGCTATCTCACGGGCCTCGAAACGAACCTCGGCAATCTGACGATAGAGGAAGTGCCCCGGATCATCCAAACCATCGGCGATATGGTCGTTGCGGGCGCCGCATCGTCCACAAGGACTGATACCGGTCAAAACCAGGCCAACATGGGACTGATGGAGCGGGCGCACCGCTACATTCACGTCAATCTCCATTCGGAAAACTTGACACCGGACATGATGTGCCGCGCGCTGGGGATATCGCGTACGCGGCTTTACCAGCTGTTTGAGGCGAACGGAGGCGTGCTCAATTATATTCGCAAGCGGCGATTGCTGCAGGCCTATGCGGATCTCAGCAATCCGGCCGACCACAGGCCGATTTCAGAAATCGCGGAAGCCGCCGGTTTCGAGGTCGCCGCCAATTTTACGCGCGCCTTCATCCACGAATTCAAGCTGAGCCCGCGTGAAATCCGAAGGACGGTGGCAACCCAACAGCGGCCGGCTCCGGCCATCCGCTCCACGCGGCGTTACGGAAAAACGATCGGTGATTGGCTGGCCCTGACGGGTTGATCCGGCTCGGACTGAAATCCAGACTCGAAGTCCGTCAAGCGGCGGTCGGCGCGCTTGCCGAAGACACCCCGGACTTGATCCAGACCCATGGCCTCTAAACCGTCTGGGCGATGTATCTAGACCACGCCGACCAAGCCTAATCCCCGAAAAAGCGGATCGGCTTATATTGCCGGTGCGCGATGATCAGGCTCCGGTCGGGCTGGATGATGTAGGTTTCCTCCACCTGCCGGCCGTACTGGTCGATGAAATCATGCGGAAAGGCGGAACCAACCGGCGATTTGGTGAGTTTGGTGCGCGGCTGGCCGCTATAGGTGATGCTTCCGGGGATGGGTTCGAGGCCCGGTCCGCTGTAGCTGACCGTGTTGCATCCCGCCAGAACGAGCGTGCCAACAAGGCCGATGATTGCAGGTTTCATGTCCATCCCTCCCAATGCCGTGAATAGTGTCACTCTACCCCTTGCCGGAGAGAGTTCCCGACACGAATGCCCATGCCGCTCTTCAATCCTTTGGGAAGCACCCCGGGGGACGTCGTGATCGAGCGGCCGGACGCGACGTCCACCTATGGATAATAGGGTGAGAATCCCGTTCCTCCAGACGCGCCGACCCATCCATTGCCGAAACCGGTGCCGTCTGCTAGATCGGCATCGTCGAAAAAGGCAGGATCGGTTGAGGTAAGCCCGGTCCCTTCCTTTCGAGCGTTAAACGCTCTGGGGAAGCTCTGCTCCGTGCCATGGCACGAGAACCCGCGACGTGATCCGCATCAAGATGCGGGATCCCGGCGGCGTGCGGAGACGGCAAAAAGGCAGTCCCGGGATTTTTTCGAACGGAGACTGTCATGCGCTTGAACCATCTCGATTTCCACGTTCCCGATGTCGCTGCCACGGCGGATTTCTTCATCCGCCATTTCGGTCTGAAGCTTAAGGATATGCGCGGTCAGAACGGCCTCGCGATCCTGGAAGACGATACCGGCCTCGAAATCGTCCTCAGCCACGCAATCGCAAAATTCGGCACCGCCGATCAGGTGGAAATGGGGCGCCAGACCTATCACATCGGCTTCATTCTGCCCGAGAGGGCGGATGTCGATGCGGTCCATGCCGGGCTTGCGGCTGCCGGTGCTGATCTGTCCGGCCCGCCGGCCGCCATGCGCGGCGGCTGGCTGTTTTATTGCACGGCGCCCGGAAACATCCTCGTCGAGGTCGGCTGGCGGCCGGCTTAGACGATACCTAAAAGGAAAGGGCGGCCGCAGCCGCCCTTTCCAATGCCTGTTTTGACCGGCTCAGAATTCCGTCCAGTCCGCATCTGGGCTTGACGATGGTGTGCTGCTGCCGGCGCCGAAGGCGTTGGCGATTTTCTGGCCGAGCGCGCGGGCCGGCGAGGCGGCCGGACGGGCGGTGCCTTCTTTGGCGACGCGGATCGGGGCTGCCCTGACCGCCGGGCGCGGGGCCACGCGCGGTGCTGCGGCCGGGATCGGCGCGCTGGCGGTGAAGCCGCCTGTGCCGGTCAGCCTGAACTGGCCGAGCAGATTGTTCAGCGCCGCCGCTTCGGTGGCGAGGCTGTGGCTGGCGGCGGTGGATTCCTCGACCATCGCCGCATTCTGCTGGGTGCCCTGATCCATGGTGTTGACGGCGGTGTTGATCTCCTGAAGCCCGATCGATTGTTCGCGGGAGGCTTCGGCGATCGCGTGGACATGCTGGTTGATTTCCTGCACTTCGGCAACGATCGCATCGAGCGCCTTGCCTGTCTCGCCGACCAGCGAGACGCCGGTCTGCACATGCGTGCCGGAATTGGTGATCAGCCCCTTGATCTCCTTGGCGGCATTGGCCGAGCGCTGGGCGAGTTCACGCACTTCCTGGGCGACGACCGCAAAGCCCTTGCCGGCTTCGCCGGCGCGCGCCGCTTCGACGCCGGCGTTCAGGGCCAGCAGGTTGGTCTGGAAGGCGATGTCGTCGATGACGCCGATGATGTTGGAGATTTCGCCCGAGGACTTCTCGATCTGCTGCATGGCGGAGACCGCCTTGCGGACGACCTCGCCGGATTTCTCGGCGCCGAGGCGGGTGCGGGCGACGAGCTGGCTCGCCTCCTCGGCACGCTTGGCGGCGTCGCGCACCGTCGTGGTGATCTCTTCGAGGGCCGCTGCCGTCTCTTCGACCGAGGCCGACTGCTGTTCCGTCCGGTGGGAAAGTTCGTCGGCGGACGAGCGGATCTCGTTGGCGCCGGCGCCGATCGCCCGGGCATTGGCGCCGACCGTGTGCATGGTTTCGTTGAGCTTCTCGACCGAATTGTTGAAATCCTCACGCAGCGCATCGAGATGCGCGACGAAGGGCTCGTCGATATGCGAGGCGAGATCGCCAGCGGCAAGGCGGCGCAGGCCGTCGCCGAGTGCGGCAACGGCGCGTTCGAGTTCGGATGCTTCGCGGGCCTTCTGCGCCTCGCGTTCGCGCCGCTCGCCATCGCTGACATTACGGTCGGTTTCGGCGCGCGCCTCGATCTCCGCCCGTTCGATCGCGTTGTCGCGGAAGATCGAGACGGCCTTTGCCATCTGGCCGACTTCGTCGCGGCGGTCGAGGCCGCTGACTTCGCTTGTCGTATCGCCTTCGGCAAGCCGCGTCATGCGCTGGCGCAGCTGCGTCATCGGGCCGGCGATGCCCATCTGGGCGACGACCACGCTGACGCCGACGGCAATGAGAACGGCGATGCCGATCAGCACGAGGCAGAGGACGATCCGCCCGTTGACGGAAGCCGAGAGCGCATCGCCGCCATCATTGAGCATCGCCATCATCGCATCATTGTTGGCGATCATTTTCGGCGTCAGGGCATCGAGCTTGGCATTGATCAGGGCAACATTCGAAAGCGCGCCGGCGCTGTCCTTGGCCTTGCTCTGTTCGATGATCTTGTTTGCCAGGATTTCGATTTCGTCGATGCCGGCCTGGATCTCATCGATCGCCGCCTTGCGGCTGGGCACCAGCGCCAGCGCCTGCTTCATCCGGTCACGCGCCTGCGGCAGCTTGCTCGGCGTGGCGAGCGCCGTCTGGAATGCCGGCGTATCGGGCTTCATGTCGGCAATCAGGGTTACCTGCAGCACCGAGGCCACCGCCGATGCGCTGGCGCGCGCGCTCAGCATCGAGGCCTGCGCTTCATGATCGATGAAGGCGCTGTAGGCGGCGTCCGCACGGCGGAACTCGGAGATGACGTAGATCAGCCCGGCCATCGTGATCAGCCCGAGCAGCGCCACGACCGAGATGATTTTTGTGCGGATTTTCAGATGCTTCAGCATGGAAATGTCACCCGATTGACGGGGCGTGTCGCGCGCCCGGTGCTTTTGAAATCAATTGCTGCAGAAAGGACTGCTTCAATATTGCGGTTCAAGGATAGGTTTGGACTGACGCGTGCATCATGCGATCGGCTGGCGGGGTCCGATGTCGTCGCAACAAATAAAAGGCGATATTCTTTAATTCCGCGCTAACACGGCGGCGCGGATGCCCGCAATTTTTAGGGGCAAGAGCTGCGCGCCATGGCACCCAGGATCAAGCCTCGGAACCGGCATGCAACAGAGCCTCATTCTGAGGTGCTCCGCCGGCCTCGAAGGGCGAGGCGGGTGTGCCGACGCGACTGTCATTCTGCTCCCCCACTCCCACACATATTCCCCGCCACGCATGACTCTGATACATCTCGCCGCAACGCTTCCCACTGAGCCCCGAGATCAAGATCACGATGACGCAATCCAAGCTGGCATCCCTGACTCTGAAGGTTTTCTTCGCGTTCGGCCTGTTTTTGCCAGCGCTCTTTTCGAGCCTTGCCGCATCCGCCCAGCAGGCATCGCCCTCGCTGCCGCTGCTTTTCGATGCGCGCGAACGTCTTGCGAGACCGGATCTCTCCTCGCTGGTGCGCCTGCGCTTCCTGACGTCGGTCGATTTCCCGCCCTTCAATTTCACCGATCAGAACGGCAAGCTCTCCGGCTTCAATGTCGACCTCGCCCGCGAAATCTGCAGCGAGCTGGAGATCTCGGACAAGTGCCAGATCCAGGCGATCCCCTTCGCCGACCTCAAGGATGCGCTTGCCGCCTCGCAGGGCGATGCCGTCATTGCCGGCCTTGCCGTGACGCCGGAGCTGCGCCGGCAATTCGTCTTCTCCCGACCCTATCTGATGCTGCCGGCGCGCTTCGTGCGCAATCTCGCCGTGCCGCTCGACGGCAAGACGGCTGCCGCCCTTTCCAGCCATCCGGTCGGTGTCGTCCGGGGGACGGTGCATGAGGCGATGCTGGCCGCCTTCTTCCCGGCGATCAAGGCGCAAGCCTTCGACACCAAGGACGCCCTGCTGGCGGCACTCAAGGACCGCAAGGTCGATGCCGCTTTCGCCGATGCGCTGCAGCTTTCCTTCTGGGTCTCTTCGCCGGCTTCGGCCAAATGCTGCGCGCTTTTCGACGGTCCCTATCTCTCCGAACATTTCCTCGGCGAGGGCATGACGATCATGCTGCGGCAGAAGGATGGCGTGCTGACGGCGGCCATCGACCACGCGCTCGCCACGCTGTCGCGCAACGGCCGTCTTCAGGAAATCTATCTGCGGTATTTCCCCTACGGGCTCTATTGACGCCGCGGTCCGAACTGCGCGCGCTCAGCCCTTGCGGAAGCGCGCAATCGCGCTGCGCTCGATCGCCGCGCAGGTGAGCTTGTCGAGACCGAGCCGGTCGCGCAGCAGGCTGAGCAGCCGCAATTCTTCCGCCTTGACCGAAAGGTCGGCGGAGGCCACTTCGACGGCCAGCGCATAGGCCGTGTCGTAAAGCTTTACCGGCAGGGTGTCGCGCACGGTTTCGAGCACGACGTCGAGGCCTTCCGGCCCGGCCAGCAGCGCGGCGCAGTCGCGCGCCACCGAAATCAGCTTGTCGTCGTCGAAATCCCGGAAAACCGGCAGGAACCCGATCAACTGGCCGATCCTTGTCATCTCCCTGTCGTTCATCGTGCTGTCGACGGCGGATGCCATGACCATCACGTAGATCAGCGCATCATGGGCGGAAAGCGGCTTGTTCATCTCTGATTCCTTTTTCGATCTGCCCAGATTAGGAATTGGTTGCAGTCATTACAAGAGATCGGCCATATCCGCGGCTGTTCGCGCTTGTCATGGCGGCCGGTCATTTGCGGCGCGGATCGGCGCCATAGACGCCTTTTCCCGCCTGCCTGGCCGTCTCGGCGATCCCCGCAAGCGGCGACCCCGCCGCCGCTTCCGCCCAGCCATTTTCGGCAAGCCATGAGCCGAGATCCTGGGTGCCGAGCCGGCAGGCGGCCGTCACCGTTTCCTTCCATTCCGCTGTCTCGACATCGCAAGTGACGCTGCGGTTGCGCAGCAGCTGACGCAGCGCCGTCTTCGCCATCATGCCGCAGGGCCATTGCCGGCCCGCCGGCCCGCATATTCTGTCCGCCGGCGTCGGCACGATGCCGGTAAGCTGAAGTTTCCGCTCGCCAAAGGAAAGCATGCCGGCATTTTCGACCATCGGCCGCGCCAGTTCCATCGGTTTTTTCGCGGCCGGGCCGGCCGCCTGCCCGGCCGTCGTCTCCGCTTTTTGCGCTATATTGGCGGGTTTGGGTGCGACATCGCCGCCTGGATCCGGAGCGGGCGGAACCGCCGGTTCCGCTGACCGGGCGATCATTTCGGCTTGATCGTCCGAAATCGCAGCGGCTTTGCCGGCTGCGGGGGCAGCCTCCGCCGCAGTCGCCGTTTCCTCTGCGGACGTCGTCTCTTCCCCGACTGCGCCGCTGCGAAGTCTTGCTTCGCCCGCCATCAGCAGGCCGGCCACCACCACCATCCCTGTGAGACCTGTGAAGATGGCGGCAGGGCGCATGGAATATCTTCCTATTGGCTGGCCCAGATGATGCGGGCGATCCAATCGACGTCGGAAAGCTCGAGGGTGCGGTTGGGATGTTCGGGATTGAGTGACATCAGTTCGATCGACCGCGGGCTCTGCCGCAGCAGCACCTTGGCCATCACCTCGCCCTCGTTTGTGCGCACGACGATGCGGTCGTTGCGGCGCACCTGGGCGCCGGGCTCGACGATCAGCACGTCGCCGTCGCGGTAAAGCGGCATCATGCTCTCGCCCTGCACCTCCAGCGCATAGACGCCCGCCTTCTGTGCCGGGGCTGCCGGAAATTCCACCACGTCCCAGCCCTGGCCGGCCGGAAAACCGCCATCGTCGAAGAAGCCGCCGGCGCCGGCCTGCGCGAAGCCGAGCAGTGGAATGGAGCTGCCTTGCGGCGGAAACGCGCCGTCAGACTGTCCGGCCGGCTGGCCCGGCCCGGCGTCCGGCCGCATGAAGGCAAGAAACTCCTCCATGCTCGCCCCTGTCGCGTCGAGCACCTTGGCGATCGATTCCGTCGAAGGCCAGCGCAAGCGCCCGTCGGCGGAAAGCCGTTTCGACTTGTTGAACGAGGTCGGGTCGAGCCCGGCGCGGCGCGCAAGACCGGATGGCGTCAGCTCGCGCCGTTCGGCAAGCCTGTCGATCGCTTCCCAAATCTGGTCGTGTGACAGCATATGCGCCCGATCCCTGCGCGGCTGATTCAGCGGCGCGCTTCAACCGGGCGGAATGTTAACCGACCGGCCCGCCCGAGTAAAGATCAGGAGGAATAAAATCCTGTCACATCAGGCGTGCCACGTTCAGGCAACCATCGCCATATTGATCTTGCCGAGCTGAATCACGGCCTGCGTCCGGCTGTCGACATCGAGTTTCAGCAGGATCGCCGAGACATGCGCCTTGATCGTCGCCTCGGAGACGCCGAGTTCATAGGCGATCTGCTTGTTCAGCAGCCCTTCGCCGAGCATGGTCAGCACCCGGCTCTGCTGCGGCGTCAGCGTATGCAGACGGTGGATCAGGTCGGCGACATCGGGATCCTGCTCCTGCCCGTCGCGGTAGCTTTCCGGCGTGGCGATGTCGCCGGCAAGCACCGTCTGGATGCTGCGGCGGATATCGTCGATGCCGGAAGATTTCGAAATGAAGCCGGAAGCCCCGAGCTCCAGCGCCCGGCGGATCGTCGTCGCATCGTCGGTGGCCGAGACGATGACGATCGGCAGGCTGGCGAATTCCGAGCGCAATGCCATCAGCCCGGAAAAGCCGCTGACGCCGGGCATGGCGAGGTCGAGCAGCATCAGGTCGGCATCCGCGTGGGCGCCGGCGGCCCGGCGTGCGGCCGCGAAATCGCCGGCTTCGACGATCGACTGCCGGCCTTCCATGCCGATCACCGCCTGGCGTAGCGCGTCGCGGAAAAGCGGATGATCGTCGGCAATGATGATGGTTTGTTCCTGCATCGAAAACTCCCTCCCAAGAGCCCGATCATGCCTGCATGCGACGCCGTCCCTCCGCGTTGCATGCTGGCTTGCTGGCATAGGACTATATCAATCAGGTCTTCTGCGGAAGGGGATTGGTGTTTTCCTCAGCCTGGAACTCCTTCACCATCCCCATGAAACTCTTCATCATCCGCTCCATGATGCTGATCGAGCGCTCGACCTCGGCGTCGCTCGGCAGCGCGCGCTGGGCGACATTGCCCTGTTCAAGCGCCGTCACCCGCTTTGCCAGCCGGTCGAGTTCGTCCTCATAGGCCGCCCGCTCGTCGGCCGCCATCCGGCAGACGAGGGCGCCGTCCTTGTCCTGGCAGATCGACATGGCGCCGGTCTGCCGGTCGAGACGGACAAAATGATCGCCGCTCTTCTCCAGCTGGAAGCGGCCGGCGTCGGTTTCAGCCGCCGAGGCCGCCAACGGCAGGAGAAAAACGCCAAGTGTCAGAACTAAAACCTTCATCGTCTCATCCTCCGGATTTTGCTACTGGAGCATGATGCCGAAAAGTGTGCGCGGTTTTCGGACGACATCATGCTCTAATTCTGTTCCAGCGGTCCCGTTTTTCGCGCCGGGGCGTGGACATCGCCGCCTCTTTCCGGCAAAGCCTCGTGACCAAGGACCAGCAGTCGCGAGGCCATGATGACCCTGACACCGACCCTTTACAAGATCGTGACGGAAACGCTCTGGCAGCAAGCCAGACAAACCGGCACTTTTCATGGCGCCGGCATCGATCTCACGGATGGCTTCATCCATTTCTCGACGGCAGCCCAGGTGAAGCAGACCGCCGCCCTGCATTTTGCCGGCCAGTCCGGCCTGCTGCTGATTGCGGTCGATGGCAGCGGCTTCGGTGACAAGCTGGTCTTCGAGCCTTCGCGCGGCGGCGATCTCTTCCCGCATCTCTTCGCCGATCTGCCGCTGGCGGCCGTGCTCTGGGAGGCGCCTCTGCCGCTCGACGAAGCCGGCGCCCATATTTTCCCGGAGCTTAGGCCATGATCGATCCTTTCAAGCGTCTCGCCCGCAAGGGTCTCTTCCTGTTCGATCCGGAAACGGCACACGGCATGTCGATCGCCGCGCTGAAATCCGGCCTCGTGCCCGCCTGCCAGCTCAAGCCCGATCCGCGCCTGCGCCAGACCGTCGCAGGCCTTACCTTCGACAACCCGCTCGGCATGGCCGCGGGTTACGACAAGAATGCCGAGGTGCCGGAGGCGCTGCTGAAGCTCGGCTTCGGCTTTACCGAGATCGGCACGGTGACGCCGAAACCGCAATCCGGCAATCCGCGGCCGCGCATCTTCCGCCTGGTGGAGGATGAAGGCGTCATCAACCGTCTCGGTTTCAACAATGAAGGCCATGATGCCGCCTTTGGGCGCCTCGCCGCGCTAACGGGCGGTGGCATGATCGGCGTCAATATCGGCGCCAACAAGGACAGCGAGGACCGCGTCGCCGATTATGTCGCCGGCATCCGCCGCTTCTATTCCGTCGCCCGCTATTTCACCGCCAACATCTCCTCGCCGAACACGCCCGGCCTGCGCGACCTGCAGGGGCGCGAAAGCCTGGCGGTGCTGCTGTCATCCGTGCTTGCGGCACGCGACGAGATGGCGGCGACAACAGGCCGGAAGATCCCGGTCTTTCTGAAGATCGCCCCCGATCTGACCGAGGAAGGCATGGATGATATCGCCGCCGAAGCACTCTCGCATGCGCTGGATGGCCTGATCGTTTCCAACACCACGCTGTCGCGCGACGGGCTGAAGGATCAGCGCCAGGCGAAGGAGGCGGGCGGCCTTTCCGGCGTGCCGCTGTTCGAAAAGTCGACGGCGGTGCTCGCCAGGATGCGCAAGCGCGTCGGCCCTGATCTGCCGATCATCGGCGTCGGCGGCGTCTCCTCGGCCGAAACCGCGCTGGAAAAGATCAGGGCCGGCGCCGATCTCGTCCAGCTCTATTCCTGCATGGTCTATGAAGGCCCGGGCCTCGCCGGCGATATCGTCCGCGGCCTGTCGAAACTCCTGGACCGCGAAAAGGCCGGCTCGATCCGCGACCTGCGCGATACCAGGCGGGATTATTGGGCGGCGCGGAAGGTCTGATCGGCGCGCCGCTTGACCAGCATCGCCAGGAAGACGCCGCGGAAGAGCAGGAAGGCGTTCATCGCCAGCCACAGGCCATGATTGCCGAAGAGCGGCACGAAGACCGCGAGCATCAGCAGATAGCCGGCAAAGGACATCAGCATCCGGTTGCGCATCTCGGCCGACCATGTCGCGCCGATGAAGACCCCGTCCATCAGGAAGGCGAGCGCGCCGGTCAGCCCCGTCACCGCCGCCCAGGGCAGATAGGTTTCGGCGGCCTGCCGGACCTCGGGTGAAGTCGTCAGCACCGAGATCAGCCAGGGTCCGGCGAGGAAGAAGAAGGCGGAGCCGATCGCCGCCAGCCCGAAGGACCACAAGATCGTCAGCCTCAGCCCGCGGTCGAAGGCCGGCCGGTAACGCGCGCCGATCGCCCGGCCGATAATCTGTTCGGCGGCATTGGCAAGCCCGTCGAGATAGTAGCCAGACAGCAGGAAGAAATTCATCACCACGGCGTTGGCGGCAAGCGTCACCGCGCCGAAGCTGGTGCCGATCCGCGTCATGATGGTGAAGGCGCCGATCAGCACGAAGGTGCGGATCAGGATGTCGCGGTTGAGCGCGAAAAGCTCGGCCAGCCGATGCCGCGAAACGATCTCCGCCCATGCCGGCCGCTCTGCCTTGTTAAAGCCGCGCAGCACGATGACAAGCCCGGCAAGCGCGCCGACGGTTTCGCCCGCCATCGTTCCCCAGGCGACCCCCGTCACGCCCCAATCGAGGGTCAGGCCGAGATAGATGGAAAGCAGGATGTTGATGCCGTTGATGATCGCCTGCAGCAGCAGTCCGATATTGCCCTGTCCGCGTCCGAGCACGAAGCCGAGGATGGCGTAATTCGCCAGCGCCGCCGGTGCCGCCAGCATGCGGATGGAGAAATAGGTGCTGGTCGCCTCTGCGATCGCACCCTCCGCGCCCATCAGCGTCAAGCCCGCCGCCATCAGCAGTGGCGAAAGACAGAGCAGCGCCAGTCCGCAGCCGAGCGCCGAGATCATCGCCCTGGAGAAAACCGCCTGCTGTTCGTGCTGATCCCGGCGGCCATAGGCCTGCGCCGTCAGCCCTGTGGTCGAAGCGCGCAGGAAGTTGAAGCTGCCGAGGATCAGATCGAAGAGCATCGCGCCGATCGCCAGCCCCGCCAGCGCCTCCGCATTGCCCATGCGGCCGACCACGGCGGTGTTGGTCAGCCCGAGCAGCGGCGTCGTCATGAAGCCGAGCGTCATCGGAAGGGCGATCGACAGCACCAGCCGGTGGGTCACGTCGAAAGCGAGCCTGTTGTCGTCGATCCTGCTATCCATGCCTGCCTCGCCGCGACAGCGCCGCGCGTCCTGGTGAGAGGCGCTAGGGACGCTGTAACATTCTGAATTGCTGCAGGCGGAATCGCCTCAGCTGGAAAGCACCATGGCCCAATAGGGCAGGTTCCGGGAAGAGGGATTATGGGCGACGGCGACACCGAGGCCGTCATAACGCCCGAGCATGTTTTCCAGATGATGCGGCGAGTTGATCCAGGCCGTCACCACGGCATCGACGCTCTGCTGGCCGGAGGCGATATTCTCTGCCGCCGGCAGCCGGACACCACTTGCTTTCACACGCGCGCCAAAACTGTCGGTCATGCTCATGAGGTGCGCCATCTTGCCGGCACTCGCCATGCGCTTCGCCTGGAAGAGAGCAGCCGTACTCGCTGCCGGGTCGACGGCCAGCGGCGGCAGGCCGTTTTTGGCTCTGAGCTGGTTGACGAGCGGCAGCACCCGCGCCGTCTCGTCCTCGCCGTCGGACGGCGTCCCGGCGATCCGCGGGGTCGTGGTGCAGCCGGCGATGCCGGCGGCGAGCGCAAGTCCGGAAAGGCGCAGCAGCCCGCGCCTGGAAAGATCGATGGATGTCATGTTACCGGCGGTAGCTGAAAAGACGAAGGATGACGAAGAGCGGGATGACGATCGTCGCGCCGAGGATCAGATAGTCGCCGACGCGCCCGAGTGCCGAAAAGCCCCGGTGCCAGACTTCCAGGATGAAGTCGCGCACGCCGTCGATGATGCTCCACGGCGTCAGGCCGAAGACGGTCATGACGAAACCGACGATCAGCGACACGACGATAAGCTTTATCACTGTGCGGCCGATTGAATCGCCGAGGAACCTGTTCGCCTGATCGGACATAAGCCATCTCCTGTTTGCCCTTGGAATAAGGTCGCGGCCTTCAGCCCGCAAGCCCTTTCCGGAATTGGCCGCTTCGCCTCTGAAATAGGACTTGAGTTTTTTTGTGGCCGCCGCCAAATGCGGGCCAACCAATAGGTCCGTTGATGCACCACCAGCTTTCCTCCGGCGATGTCATCGCCGACCGCCGCGCCGACTATGCCAGGATGCTCGAAGAAGGCGGTGAGCCGGACGCGGCCGCCGAACTGATGGAACAGGCGCTCGAACTCGTGCCGGCCTGGGCCGCCGGCTGGTATCGCCTCGCCACCTATCTGGAAAAGGCGGGCAGGGCGGATGCCGCGATCGAGGCCTACCGCAGGACGCTTGCCTTCGATCCCGATGATATTTTCGGCGCAACGCTCAAGCTCGCCATTCTCGGCGACGTAGCCACGCCCGACCGGCCGCCAAGCCGCTATGTCGAGCGCCTTTTCGACGACTATGCCGATCGTTTCGAATCAGCCCTTGTTGAAAAACTCGACTACAGCGTCCCGCAGAAGCTCGCAGCGCTGATCGCCTCCACCGGCAGGCGTTACGAACGCGCCGTCGATCTCGGCTGCGGCACCGGCCTGCTCGGCCCGGAGATCCGTGGCCGTGTCGACCGCCTGGAAGGCTTCGACCTCTCGCAGAACATGCTGGTGAAGGCGGCCGAGAAACAGGTGTATGACAGTCTCGCCCAGGCCGACCTCTCGCTCGCACCCGATCTCTCCGGTCTCTTTGCCGATGCCGCCCGCCATCGCGCCGATCTGGTGACGGCGGCCGATGTTCTGATGTATCTCGGCAATCTCGAAAGCGTCTTTGCCATCATCGGAGAACTCGCGGCATCAGGCGCCGATATCGCCTTTTCCGTCGAGGATGCGGGAGACGGCGAGGGCTTCCATCTCGCCCCGTCGCTGCGTTACGCCCATTCGGAAAGCTATGTCAGGGCGCTTCTTGCCCGTCACGGCTTGCAAATCCTTGCGACCGTCAAGTCGGTCATTCGCAAAGATGGCGGAAAACCGGTATCCGGCATTCTGTTCCTTACGCGCAAACCAGCGTGAGCGAACATTTCTTGCGATTTTTTAATAGGTCAGCATTGCTTACCTATTTTGCTTGATCAAAAGACCGAAAAACCCGATACTGCGCTGCATCATCAGAGATGCCCGGCAATTATCGCCGAGGCGCTCCGGCTTCTTTCATTATGCAAAATTCCGTCGCGCCCGGGTCTCCCCCAGCGCGTTTTTTAACATCGTCTGCCGTGGAGATTGGCGACATGACACAGCTCATCAATGCTCTTGGCGTCTGGAACACCAGCGCGACGCGCCACACCCCGATCGAGGATGTGCAGGGCATATTCTCCGGCAGCCTGGTTGCCGCGCTCGGCCTCTACGTGCTTGCCAGCGCCGGCCTTCTCACCGGCAGCACCGCCGGTGTGGCCTTCCTTCTGCACTATGCCTTCGACGTCAATTTCGGCCTCGCCTTCTTCCTGCTCAACCTGCCGTTCTTCTATCTCTCGTGGAAGCGCCTCGGCATGGCCTTCACCATCAAGACCTTCGTCGCCATCGGCCTGACCTCGGTGATTGCCGATGTGCAGTCGCGCTTCTTTTCGATTTCGAGCATTCATCCGGCCTGGGCCGCCCTGCTCGGCGGCCTGCTGCTCGGCTTCGGCCTGCTGGCGCTTTATCGCCACCGCGCCAGCCTCGGCGGCGTCGGCATTCTCGGCATCTATCTGCAAGAGCGTTTCGGCATCCGCGCCGGCCTCGTCCAGCTCGCCATCGACATGTGCGTGCTCGCCGCCGCCTTCTTCGTCACCATCCCGCCGGTGGTCTTCTATTCGGTGCTCGGCGCCGTCGTCCTCAACCTCTTCGTCGCCATCAATCACCGCGCCGATCGCTACATCGCGCTCTAACCTTACAAAACGGTAAGCCATTCTAAACAAATCGTAACTTGCCTCAGATCGGCCCCGGCGCGACACTCCTCCCGCGCCGGATTTGATGAGGTGAACTATGTCAGATTTGGAAAAGCTTGTGAGACGCCGTATGCAGGAAGAATACGCCAAGGGCACTTCCGCAGAGGAAATTGCGAAAGTCGTCCGAGACCTGTTCAACAGCATCGACCTCTCGGACAATCGGTTTGACGCCGTTGCCGTACGGGCCACCCGGGATCACGAGTGACCCGATATTCGACCGACCCGAGTTTTCGGGTCGGTTGCCAGAGGATGTTTCCCCTCCAGCAAATATCTCACGCAGCCTTCGTTGCCGCATCAATCGGATGCTGCGAGCGGAAGCCGACGGCAAGCCGGTTCCAGATGTTGATCGCGCCGATCGCCACCGTAATCTCAGTCATCTCCTTCTCGGAGAAATGCGCCTTCAGCGTCTCGTAGTCGCCATCCGGGGCGCCTGTTTTGGCGATGTTGGTCACGGAATCCACCCAGCCGAGCAGCGCCCGTTCACGGGCGTCATAGACCGGCGATTCCCGCCAGACGCACATCAGATTGATCCATTGTTCGGAGAGCCCGTCATGGCGGGCTTCCTTCACATGCATGTCGACGCAATAGGCGCAGCCGTTGATCTGCGAGGCGCGCAGCTTGATCAGGTGGATGAAGCGGCGCTGCAGCCCGGAGGACTGGACATATTGCTCGAGTGCGGCGACCGCCTTGTAGGCATCGGGAGCGGCTTTGGCGAAGTTGAAACGTGGTTGCATGGTCTTTCTCCTGTGTGAGTGGCTCAGCGAGCCGTCTTGCGTTCATGGATTTCGAGGAAAGCGCAGCCTCTGGCTGCGATCGATCCGTCGTCGAGGGCATTCAGTTCGATGCCGAGATCGGCAATGCTGGTCTTGGCAAGTTCGGCCCGATAGACCCGTTCGGCTCTGAGCATCGCCGCACTGATGGTGCAGGGTTGGGCAACGAACCGATCGGAGACCGGGTTCGGTCCGCGCTGGCGGATTTCGGCGCAGCGGAAGGCCGGCGCCGGTCCTTCGACGGCAAGCAGGATGTCGAGCAGCGAAATCTCTTTCGCCGCCTTTGCCAGCCTGTATCCGCCTTTCGGCCCCGGCACGGTATCGAGGATGCCAGCGCCCGACAGCGCCTGCAGATGCTTCAACAGATAACTCGTCGAGACGCCGTGGAATTCCGCCAGCGCGGCCGCCGAAAGCACGCCGCCTTCGGAGAGGCCGGAAAGCATCGCCACGCTGTGAATGGCCTGCTCGACCCCGTCGCTCATCTTCATGCAGGATGCCTCCTCAATTCGTGGATAAAAAATATCCACGATTATATCGGATGTCAAGAGGCGCGCTTGCTGCTTGCCACTTGCCTTTATCCTGACCCCGGATAGAAGACGGAAAAGCCGACAGGGGAACAACATGGCATCCAACGCTTTCGCAGGCCTTCTGAATTCCAGCGCCGATCGTCATTCGCTCTTCGACGACGCCCAGGGCATCGTCGCCGGCAGCATGCTCGCCGTGCTCGGCGTAACGCTTCTCTCCGGCGCCGGGCTGCTTGCCGGCGGCACGGCGGGCATGGCCTTCCTCGCCCATTATGCGACCGGCTTCAGCTTCGGCCTCTGCTTCTTTGTCGTGAACCTGCCCTTCTATTATCTTGCTTTCCGCCGTTTGGGTCTCGCTTTCACCATCAAGACCTTTGCCGCCATCGCGCTGACCTCGGTCCTGTCTGAATTCGTCTCGGGCTTCATCACCATTGCCCATGTCGATCCGATAGCCGGCGCGCTGTTCGGCGGCCTCGTCATCGGCGCCGGCATGCTGGCGCTCTTCCGCCACCGCGCCAGCCTCGGCGGCATCGGCATTCTCGCCCTCTATCTCCAGGATCGCTTCGGCTGGCGCGCCGGCTTCGTTCAGCTCGGCTTCGACGGCATCATCCTGGCGCTTTCCTTCTTCGTCGCCACCCACTTCATCATCGCCTGCTCCGTGCTTGGTGCGATCGTTCTCAACCTCACGATTGCCATCAACCACCGCAAGGACCGCTATATCGCCATGTGAAGGCCCGCGGCTCTTCTTTTTCCCTGGCATTTCACTAGTTTCCAGGCGTGGACCAGATCGATTCCGAAGCCCGTGCCCTGCTGCCTGCCGCCTTTACCCGCTGGTTTGCGGAAAAGGGCTGGCGGCCGCGCGCCCATCAGCTGGAACTGCTCGCGCGCGCCGAGGCCGGCGAAAGCACGCTGCTGATTGCGCCGACCGGCGCCGGCAAGACGCTCGCCGGTTTTCTGCCCTCGCTCACCGATCTCACCAGCCGCGGCAAGATCCCGCCCGGCTCCGCCTTCACCGGCATCCACACGCTCTATGTCTCGCCGCTGAAGGCGCTCGCCATCGATATCGAGCGCAACCTGATGAAGCCGGTCGCGGAGATGGGCCTGCCGGTCACGATAGAAAACCGCACCGGCGACACGCCGAACGCCAAGCGCCAGCGCCAGAAGCTCAACCCGCCGGATATTCTGCTGACCACGCCGGAACAGGTCGCCCTGCTGCTGGCCAACCGCGAGGCCGAACGCTTCTTCAAGGACCTGAAATATATCGTCCTCGACGAGTTGCATTCGCTCGTTACCTCCAAGCGCGGCCATATGCTCTCGCTCGGCCTGGCTCGTCTCCGCCGCCTTGCCCCCGACCTCAAGACCATCGGCCTCTCGGCCACCGTCGCCGAGCCCATGGACCTGCAGAAATGGCTGGTCGGCCAGGAGGAGGGCAGGGAGCATCATGCCGGCCTCGTCGTCGTCGAAGGCGGCGCCAAGCCCGATATCGCGATCCTGTCGACCGAGGAGCGCATTCCCTGGGCCGGCCATTCCGCCCGGTATGCCATTCCCGACGTCTACAACAAGCTCCTCGAACACAAGACGACGCTGCTTTTCGTCAACACCCGCAGCCAGGCCGAAATGCTGTTTCAGGCGCTCTGGACGATCAATGACGACAACCTGCCGATCGCGCTCCATCACGGTTCGCTCGATGTCGGCCAGCGCCGCAAGGTCGAGGCGGCGATGGCCGAAAACCGGCTGCGCGCCGTCGTTGCCACCTCCACCCTCGATCTCGGCATTGACTGGGGCGATGTCGATCTGGTCATCCATGTCGGCGCGCCGAAGGGCGCCTCGCGTCTTGCCCAGCGCATCGGCCGCGCCAATCACCGCATGGACGAACCCTCGAAGGCGATCCTGGTGCCGGCCAACCGGTTCGAGGTCATGGAGTGCCAGGCCGCCCTCGACGCCAATTATATCGGCGCCCAGGACACCCCGCCCGTCGGCCGCGGCGCGCTCGACGTGCTCGCCCAGCACGTGCTCGGCATGGCCTGCGCCGAACCCTTCGACATGCTGGAACTCTACGACGAGGTCACCAGCGCCTCGCCCTATGCCGATCTCAGCTGGGAGACCTTCGAGCGCATCGTCGATTTCGTCGCGACCGGCGGTTATGCGCTCCGGACCTACGAGCGTTATGCCCGCATCCGCAAGACCAAGGAGGGCCGCTGGCGCGTCTCCAATCCTGCGGTCGCCCAGCAATACCGCCTCAACCTCGGCACCATCGTCGAAAGCCCGATGCTGAATATCCGCATGGTCAAGCGCGGCGAGGGCGGCAGGATCGGCCGTGGCGGCGCCACGCTGGGCAAGGTCGAGGAATATTTCCTCGAGCAGATGTCGCCGGGCGATACGTTCGTCTTCTCCGGCAAGGTGCTGCGTTTCGAGGGCATCCGTGAAAACGAGTGCCTGGCGTCGCAGGCCTTTTCGCTCGATCCGAAGATCCCCTCCTACAATGGCGGCAAGTTTCCGCTGTCGACCTATCTCGCCGAGCAGGTGCGGGCGATGATCGCCGATCCCGACCGATGGCAGCGCCTGCCGGATCAGGTGCGCGACTGGCTGTCCTTACAGAACGACAAGTCGATGCTGCCGAAGCGCGACGAGTTCCTGATCGAAACCTTCCCGCGCGGCAGCCGCGGCTACATGGTCGCCTATCCCTTCGAAGGCCGTCTCGCCCACCAGACGCTCGGCATGCTGCTCACCCGCCGGCTGGAGCGGGCCGGCGCCAAGCCGCTCGGCTTCGTCGCCACCGATTATTCGCTGGCCATCTGGGGGCTCGAGGATATGGGACTGATGATCGGCAATGGCCGGCTCAGCCTCTCCGACCTTTTCGACGAGGATATGCTCGGCGACGATCTCGAAGCCTGGCTCGACGAATCCTTCCTGTTGAAACGCACTTTCCGCAATTGCGCCGTGATTGCGGGCTTGATCGAACGCCGCCATCCGGGCAAGGAAAAGAGCGGCCGCCAGATCACCGTCTCCGCCGATCTGATCTATGACGTGCTGCGCAGCCACGAGCCGGATCACATCCTCTTGCAGGCGACGCGGCAGGATGCGGCGACGGGACTTTTGGATATTGGCCGTCTTGGCGATATGCTGAGGCGAATCAGGGGCCACATCACCCACCGCGCCCTCGACCATATTTCCCCGCTCGCCGTGCCGGTGATGCTGGAAATCGGACGCGAGGCGGTGCCGGGCGAGGCCCATGATGTGCTGCTCGCCGAAGCGGCGGACGATCTGATCGCCGAAGCGCTTGCTTGACGAGGCTTGGGCCTGACGACGGTATTTGGGAATAACAGAAGTGATGAACCGCCTGGCGCTGGCGCGCGACATATCGGGATTGGCCACGGTACCGGGCGTCGAGACGTCGGTCCATGGCATTGCCGCCGTCTGCGATCCGCTCGGCGCTCTCTATCTGCCGGATGCCGGCCTGCTCGTCGTCTCCGACCTGCATCTGGAAAAGGGTGCGGCCTTTGCCCGCCGCGGCATGATGCTGCCGCCTTATGATACGCTGGCGACGCTGACCGTCCTTGCCGCCGTCATCTCGCGCTACGATCCGAAGCTCGTCGTCTCGCTCGGCGATAATTTCCACGACCGTATCGGCTCAAAGCATCTGCCGGAGAATTTCCGGGCGCTGATCGTCGAAATGGCGCGCGGCCGCGAATGGATCTGGATCAACGGCAACCATGATCCGGATGGCATCGTCGATCTGCCGGGCGCTTCCACTGACGAGATGCATTATGCCGGCCTGACCTTCCGCCACGAGCCGAGGAGCGGCTTGCAGAAGGGCGAAATATCGGGCCACCTGCACCCGTCGGCCACGGTCCGCCGCCGCGACAAATCCGTCCGCCGCCCCTGCTTTGCCACCGACGGCGCCCGCCTCCTCATGCCGGCCTTCGGCGTCATGAGCGGCGGCCTCGACCTCGGCCATCAGGCGATGCACGGTCTTTTCGACAGGGGATCGCTGATCGCGCATCTGCTCGGCAGGGACCGGATCTACTCGGTGCGGTATGGGAATTTGCGGGGATAGCGCTACGACCCGATGTGCCGCGTACCCCTAAATCAATCACACTCCCGCAGCTGCTGCTGATACGTCCCCGCCATCCGCGCGAACCTCTGCGCCGTCTGCTGTAATTGCCCGTTCGAGCGCCAGTCGCCGCGCTTATATCCGGTCGGACCGGAATAATAGGCGAGATAGAGATTATAGGCATCGTTCAGCGGAATGCCGGTCTCCACGCTGTTCTGGTAGTGATACCAGCCGATGAAATCGATCGCGTCGGAAAAGTTTGTCCGGCGCGCGGCCCAGTTCCCCGTCTGCGACTGATAGTGATCCCAGGTCCCGTCGAGCGCCTGCGAATAACCGTAGGCCGTCGACGGCCGGGTCCAGGGAATGAAGCCGAACAGCTTGGTGCGCGGCGGCCGCGCATAGGGTTGGAAGCCGGATTCGGTATACATCGTCGCCATCAGGATCGGCACCGGCACGCCGTATTTCTTCTCCGTCCGCTCGGCGGCACGCTGCCAGCTGGTGAAGAGCCCGTCGCGCTCGTCGAAGACGGCGCAGATGTTCCGCGTCTGTTTGGGCGCCGTCGCGCAGCCGGCAAGCAACGCCAGCCCGACGGCTGTCAGAACGATACGAGTACGCATAACAAAACCTCTCGTTTCCGAGAGATTACTAACTCGTAAATGTTAAAGACCGGTTTTTAGTCGAATACGAAGTTTCCCGGATGCTTTCCCGGGCGGCCAGGGGGATGCTGGCCTGATCGCCGGGAGGCCTAAGGAGAGACGCCCGCTACGCCTTGACGGGCTCGTAGTGCAGGATCACCGCGCCGCCTTCCGTCGTCGAGGATTCGATCAGCTTCAGCGGCACCTGGCTTTCCGCAGATTTGAAAAGCGGGTTGCCGCTGCCGAGAATAACCGGCACGACGCAGACCCTGATTTCATCGATGAGGCCGGCTTTCAGCAGGCTGTCGGCAAGCTCGGCGCTGCCGAAGATGAAGATCGTCTTGCCGTCCTCCTGCTTCAGCTTCGTCAATTCCGGGATTGGGTTGCTGACGATGCGGGCATTGTTCCAGCCGGGTTCGGTCATCGTCCGCGATACGGCGATTTTGGCGATGCCGTTCATATAGGCTTTGATCTCACCTTCGCCCTCGGCGGTCGGCCAGTAGGAAGCCATGCCCTCATAGGTCTTGCGGCCAAAGACCAGCAGATCGCCCTCCCTGCCGAACTGTTCGGCATAGCGCTGCAGCTCAGGTCCCCAGGCGAGATTGTGGAAGTCGATATCCCAAGGCTTCGTGCCTTCGAAATAACCGTCGAGCGTCATCAGGTTCCAGACAACAAGCTTTCTCATTTCCATCCTCCTCCTGGATTGCTCAAAACCAGTTGCGTTTAACAACTGGTTGAAAACTAAGCTGACTGATAGCGAAATGCAAGCGGTTTTTGGAATGGACTATCCGGGCAGGCTGCTGCCGGCAGGCCGTCGTGCTCGGCGCTTTGCCGAGACTGTTTTCGAGGAGAAAATCTTGAACGCCCTGCGGCGGATCAGTCCTTACGGAAGATCAGGCTGGCGCCCCAGCCGGTGATGACGGCGAGAGCCACGGCCGCGCAGCCGTAGAGGATCGGCTGATTGTGCGCCGCATCTGTGATCGTCTGTTCGATACCGGTCTTGATGACCCGCAGCGGCAGCGATTTGTCGGTGACGAAAAGGCCGCTCTTGAACAGATAGGCGCGCACCGTGTGCACCCCGTTCGGAATGTTGGCCGGCAGGCGCAGGCTCGCCTTGAAGAGGTTGGAGGAAACGAACCGCACGCCGCTGGTGTTCCGGTCATAGAGGCCGCCGCCCTGTTGCAGCCGCCGGAAGGCATCGCGGAATTCGCCGAGATTGCTGCCGTCGCCGACGAAGCCGACCGGCGTCAGCGGAATATGATCGATGCCGATCCCCTGATCGGTCAGCTCGAGCGGCGTCGTCAGATCGTCGGTCATGCGCGAGCTCGACATCGAATAGGAATGCGGCACCGCCTCGAAGGTCATCGAGCGTGTATTCACCCAGATGCCGAAGACCCGTTCCTTCCTGCGCACCGTCGCATCCTCGCGCGGGCCTTCCAGCACCACGACCACGTCATATTGGCCGATAGCGAGCAGCAGCTGGTCGGTGTTCGAGAGCGCCCCGAAGATTGTCAGGTCGGCGCCGTGGAAATCCGAAGTGATGGCGATTTCGCTGGTCGAGGTGCCGATTTCCAACCCTTCACGCACCGCTTCCGTCGCCTGGCCCGGCAGCCATTGCGCTTCGGCAGTCGCCGGCAGCAGGCAAAACAGTGCGATAATGAAAGCCAGCAGGCGCATCAGTTGCCCGCTCCCATGACCACCGAATAGACGTCGGCCGGCGTCACCACCAGCGCGACCGCCAGACGCAGGCCGACGGCGAGCACCAGCAGTCCGAGCAGGGCGCGCAGCTGTTCGCCGCGCAGCTTCTGGCCGACGCGCACGCCGTATTGCGCGCCGATGACACCCGCCACCATCAGGATGAAGGCGAGCACGATGTCGACGGAGAAGTTCGTCGCCGCCTGCACGATCGTCGTATAGGCGGTGACGAAGATGATCTGGAACAGCGAGGTGCCGACGACGACATTGGTCGGGATGCGCAGGAGGTAGATCATCGCCGGCACCATGATGAAGCCGCCGCCGACACCCATGATCGAGGTGAGGATGCCGATCGCAAAGCCGAGCGCGACGACCGGAATGACGCTCAGATAGATCTTCGATTTCTTGAAACGCACCTTGAGCGGCAGTTTGTGCACCCAGTGCTGGTGGCCGGGCTTGCGCGGCGCCGGCGGCTCGTTGCGCGCTGCCCGCCGCATCGCATTGATGCTTTCGAGCAGCATCAGTCCGCCGACGGTGCCGAGGAAGATGACGTACATCAGCGAGATGATGAGATCGAGCTGGCCGACCCGGCGCAAAAGCGAGAAGATCCAGATGCCGACCGTGGCGCCCGATAGGCCGCCCAGCAGCAGCACCGTGCCGAGCTTGACGTCGAGCGTGCCGCGCCGGAAATGGGTGATCGCGCCCGAGATCGACGACGCCACCACCTGGTTGGCGCCGGTCGCGACCGCGACGACAGGGGGAATGTTGTAGAAGATCAGCAGCGGCGTGATGAGAAAGCCGCCGCCGACGCCGAACATTCCAGACAGGAATCCGACGGCCGCCCCCATGCCGAGAATGATGAAGATGTTCACCGACAATTCTGCGATGGGCAGATAGATTGTCACAGCTGACCCCGAATGATGACCGCTCCTGCCGGGCGGTTTCTGTCACGTCCCCGTTCGAATGCGCACCATACTGTGAAATCGTTGCCAGAGGCTTTCGATCGGGCCTGATTGGCGAAGAGATCGGCGGCAGAGGATTCGCCGGATGCGCGGATCGATATGTCCGGGCATAATCCGGCTTTTTTCAGGTTTTGTGACAGGCGGCGGAAAAATTGGAAGAAGCCTTGCGGCATTGTGCCGCCGGGCCCTTCAGATTGCCCAAAGCAGAGATATGAGACGATCCCGCGTCGATGCGACGCGCTTAGATTGCCTTGCTGCCCTGCTTGTTGCGTTCGAGCAGCGCCTTCACGGTTGCGTCGGTCACCTTGCCGTCCGGCTCCTGGCCGACCGACTTCTGGAAGTTCTTGATCGCGGTCACGGTCTTCGCGCCCATTTCGCCGTCCGGCGCGCCGGCGTCGAAGCCGTTATTGTTGAGGATCGCCTGGATGTTGCGGATCGCCTTCTTCATGTCGACGGTCGCCGTCTTGGCGCCGGTGCCGGCCCATTCGTCGGGGATGTCGATGGCGTTGGTGCGGTGGTCGAGCGGCTCCGGCTTCCACAGATCGGCCTTGGCGCGCGCCCGTTCGAGCTGATCGGGCTTCATGGCGTTGGCCACTTCGTCGCGCTTCTGCGCCGCATCCTTGTCGCCGGCCTTGGCGGCGATCGCAAACCACTTGTAGGATTCTTCGAGATCCGCCGGCACCCCGTTGCCCCTGGCGCAGAGGATCGCCAGGTTGAATTGGCTGTCGGTGATGCCGAGATTCGCAGCCTTGGTGAACCACGAGGCGGCCGTCGCATAATCCTGCTGGCCGAGTGCGCCGGAGGCGTAGAGGACGGCGAGATTGTGCATGGCGCTGGCATTGCCCTGGTTTGCCGCCTGCTCGTAGAAGCCCTTCGCCTTGGCGATGTCGCGCTCGACGCCATTGCCCTTCTCGTACATGCTGCCGAGCCGGTACTCAGCAGGCGCAAAGCCCTTGTCGGCCGAAAGCTGATACCAGCTTGCCGCCTGCTTCAGATCGACCGTCATGCCGTTGCGGCCGTCCGAATAACGCGCGCCGATCTCGAACAGCGCCAGCGCATCGCCGCCGCTTGCCGCATCGGCCAGCGATTTCGGCTGGACGGTGTCTGGAATGGTGATGGCGGCCTGCGGTGCAGGTGCGGGAACGAAGCCCGATGTCTCCTGTGCCGCGCCGGATGGAGCAGGGGGGGCAAACGTCGCAGCCCCTTCGCCGTCGAGCGGTGCTGCGTCGGTCAGATGCTCGCCGGCAACCGGCGGGGCTGCTTCCGGCTGCGCCTGTTCGCCAGCGGGAGGCGTAGCCTCCGCTGCCGGCGCGGTCGTTCCGATGGCTGCGGCGTCCGGCTGGGCGGGGATCGCTTCCGGCACAGCAGGCGACGGGTTTTCCGTAGCCCCGCTCAGCGCCGAGACTTCGGCTGGCGCCTGCGGTGCGCTCTCGCCGCTCGTCAGCGTCCGGGCAAGCGGAAAGGCCATGATGGCGAGCAGCACCGCGCCGACCGCCAGCAGGATCGGCCGCCGGTAGCGCGAAAAGGCGCTGGTCTTGCCCGTCTTGTCAGACGTCTTGCCAGCCTTGCCGGCGGTCGCGCCTTTCTTCTCGGGCTTGACGGCGGCCTGCTTCGGATTGGCGTCCACCTCCATCGCGGCCGCCTGCGCCGCACGGCGGGCGGCGGCGATGTAATCGGCCCGGTCGGTTTCGCCGGCAGGTTTGCCGCGCGCCGCACTCTGGCTGGCGCGAACCCGTTCCAGGATCTTCTTCACGTCAGGTGTGCCCGAGCCCGGCTCGAGCAGTTCGTTTGCGGCATCCGTCGGCACCACGTCGGCGGGGTCGATCGACGGCGCGGGGTCGATCATCGGGCGTTCGCTCGCCCGGCTCTCGGTTTTCTTGGCCGGCAGCAGCCGCTTGCCGAGGCTGGCGAGCAGGCTGACCTTTGACGGCGCCGGAGCCGCTGCCGCAGCCTCCGTCGTCCGGGTCGCGGCTTCGATGGCGATCACGCTCGTTCCGCTCATGGCGCTGGTTTGAGCCGGGGCGGCAGGTTCGGCTGCGACCTCGGCCGTACGGATCACCGGAGAGGCCTTCAGCGTTGCGGCTGTCTCCGCCGCCCTGTTCATCTCCGCTTCGGCCACCATCAGCGCGTAGGGATCGACATCGAAATCGACCTCGGCCACCGGCATCTGGGCGAGCGGCCGCCCGCGCTCTTCCATGCCGTCGAGGCGGTCGGCGATATGGACCAGCGTCTCGTGCAAAGCCTTGAAAGTCTTGTGCGTGCGCTCCTCGCTGTCGCGGCTGAGATCTTCGAGGTGGCGCAGATCTTCGGCAAGTGCCGTCAGCGCCGACATGTCGGCGGGTGCCACGGCGCCCTGCGGGCCGCCATGGCGCGAATAGGCTTCGACGACGGCTTCGGCCGCCTGGCGTGCGGCTTCGATGATATATTCGTCGCTCGTCGCCATATAGTCTTCGATCGCGCCCATGCGACGGTCGAATTCGGCAGGCATCGCAGCGCTTTCGCGCGGCTCGCTCATCAGCGCCGAAAGATGGGCGATCTGGTCTTCGAGGTTCTTCAGCGCCCGCGGATCGGTCGGCGCTGCGGATGTGCTCTCTTCCAGCCGGGCGGCGATGTCGCTCAGTCGTCCTTCGAGGCGCCGGAAGGCGCCGTCGTCGACCGCAGCGGCCGGCACCGGCACTTGCTGCTGATGCGCCATCTCGTCGATACGCCGGGCGAGATAGTCGAGCCGCTGCGCCAGCACATCGTTGACGGCGCCGTTCTCAAGCGCGTCGATCTTGCGGGAAATGTCGGACAGCGTGCCGGTGAGGTCGGGCTGGGGCGCAGCCTTCTGCGTGCGCTCCAGCAGATAGGAAAGATGTTCCAGCCGTTCGTCGAGCCGCGACGTCGCTTCCGCATTCGCCAACTCCTCGACGCGTCCGGTCAGCGCCTCCAGCCGCATCGCCAGCTCGTCGGCCGGCGTTGCACGGCTGGCCGCATCATGGCTCATCAGGTCGATCTGATCGGCGAGCGCCGAAAGCCGGCTTTCCAGCCGCTGCATCAGCGCCGGATCGTTCGCGGCAGCCGCGCGTCCGCTGGCCGCGATCGCCCGGCTGATCTCGTCGAGCCGCATGTCCATGGCGGCGAACTGTTCGGACATGACCCGGTCGTGCGGCTGGATCATGTTGCCGAAATGCTCCATCGCCGTGGCGATGGAGATGAGCTTGTCTTCCAGCGCCCGCACGGCCGGGCTTTCGCCCATGCCGCCGATGTGGCGCTTGATGTCGTCGAGCCGGTAGGCCAGCGAAACCAGCTCTTCCTGCAGCCCCTCGGTATCGAGTGCCGCAAGCCGGCTCTCGACGCCGTCCCAGCGGTTTTCCATATGGCGCAGCGAATCCTCGCGCGCCAGCCCGTCCATCAGCGAGCGCAGCTCCTCGAAATCCTCGCGCAGGCCGGCGGCCTCCGGGCCGCTCGAGCGGCCGGTCAGCTGGGTGATGCTCTGGGCAAGGCGGCCCATATCGGCGCGCATGTCGTCGGCGAAACGGCTGTCCCCGGCATTTTCCTTGATCTCGCGCAGCTCGGCGCGCAGCGTATTCATCTCGCGGGTGACACCCTCGGAAATGTCGCGCTTCAGGTCCTGCCGCAGATTGACGAGCGCCTGGGCGATCTCCGTCATCGTGTCGTCACCGGCGCGGAAGGCGGGCGCCGGCACTGGGGCGGCGGCGCGCGGCGCCGGTTCACGTGAGAGCGGGGCCTGCTCGCGCGTGTAGGGCCGCTCGCGGCCGGCTTCGAGGGCGCGCTGGCGCTGGCGGATTTCGGCGAGCGGATCCGGCCGCGGCTCGGGCGGGGCCTTTGCGGGCCGGGGAGCATAGGAGCCGGCATAGGGATCGCGCTCGGGCGTTGCCGTGCGCGGCCGCTGTTCGCGCCCGGTGCTGCCCATCAGCCCCTCGATGCGCGCCTCCAGCCCTTCGATCGTGCGGTTCAGCGCATCGAGCGAGGTCCTGTCGGACTGTCGGGAAGGATTTGATCGCGATCCGTTCATCTTCTTGCTCGCTTCGACTGCTCGACCTCTCGTCAGAGCTCGATCTTTGGCTTTTCCGTCTGCTGCCCGCGCCTTTGCGCGAACCGGAGCGCACCATTCACAAGAAGTTAGTCAATTAGACTTTCCTCAAGCTGAACGATGTAGCGGCATCCTTAAGGAACGCGAGACTGGGGCAAGGAATGCGGATCGCTACTGCTCAATCCGCACCTTTCACGAAACGTGGTAAACAAGCCGTTAATGTCGCTGAGAATTTTTTAACGTTTGCGGCCCAAACGCCGTTTTTGACGGCAATTGCCGTTCAATTCGTCAGATCGGATGGCGCCGCCACGATCAGGCCGGACGCGGATATTGCAGCTCGATCTTCACGCCCTCGGGGCCGTAGACGAAGACCTGACCGAGATCGGTGTCGGGAATATCGTAATATTCGTAGCGATAGCCGCTCGCCTTGATGCGTTCCAGCGCCGGCCCGAATTCGTAAAGGCTGAAGGCGACATGGTTGAAGATGCCGGGCGGAAAATCGGTGCTGCGCGATGTCAGGCTGAGATGGATGACCGGGCGTTCGTCCAGATAGAGCCAATGGCCGGGCGAGGCGAAGGGCGGCCGATAGCCTTCCCTGACACCGAGCAAGGTTTCGAGAAAACTGATCATGACAGGCGCATCGCGGGTTTCGATGGTGACGTGGTCCAGGCGCGGCATCGGTTTCCTCCCAGCCAGCTCAGAGGACGAAACATAGTGCGTTTGATGCCGCCGCGAAAGTTGCCTTCTCCGGCGGCGGCGCGCTGATCTAGCTCAGAAGCTCTCCGTCCACGGCCGGACTTCCACCTCCAGCGACCACGCGCTGCGGTGCTGGCGAAGCACGTCGACATAGGTCTGGGCGATCGCCTCCGGCAGCAGCGTGCCGTCGGGCTTCTCCGCCCGATCCGGCCGGATCTGCGAGCGCACTGCGCCGTCGATGACGAAATGCGCGACATGGATGCCCATCGGCCCCAGTTCGCGGGCAGCACTCTGGGCAAGGCCGCGCAGCGCGAACTTGCCCATCGCGAAGGGCGCCGATTGCGCAAAGCCCTTCACGCTTGCCGAGGCGCCGGTGATGAGGATGGCGCCGCGGCCGCGCGGGATCATCCGCTGTGCTGCCTGCTGCACCACCAGGAAACCGCCGAAAGCGGTGGTGGTGATCGCCTTCTCGACTTCGGCGGGATCGAGTTCGGCGAGCGGCCCGCGCAGGCGGGCGCTGGCATTGAAAATCACCACGTCAGGCCCGCCGATGGCGGCGGCAGCCTCTTCGAACAGGGCTGCGACGCTCGCCGGCTGCGAGACGTCGGCGCTAAAGGCGCTGGCGCGGGTCTCCTCGATGAGCCCTTGCAGCTTTTCGATATTGCGGGCCGCGAGCCCGACCTTGACGCCCTGCGCCGACAATTGCCGGGCGAGCGAGGCGCTGATGCCGGAGCCCGCGCCGACGATGAGGGCACTCTCATAGGGAAAATCGGTCATGATGTCGTCCTCGATGGATCGTCGCAATCACGTAGGAAGTTCGAACGGCCGGCGCCACCGCTCGACCGGAATTTCAGTGCGCCGAATCGATCGAATAGGCGCTGATGCGTGAGAGATGGATGAGGGAAAGACCGGTTTCCCCGGCCCAGTCGTTGAAGGTCTGCTGGATCAGTTGCTGGTCCTTCTTCGTCGTGCCGGAGGAGGAGAGCGGCACCCCGGCCGATCGGAGGCAGGTGAGCACATCCATCGTTCCGATGAAGCTGTCGCGGCCGATGCCACGCAGGAAATATTGTCCGGTCATGCCGCCGAGCCGGCTGCCGCGTTTGCTCAAGAGGTCGAGAAGGCCGATCTGGTCATCCCGTGGCCGGTCGGCGAAGAAGACGCCGGCGCTGCCATATTCCTTCGCCAACGCCCTGACGAAGGCGGCATTGGCGCGAACCGACATGATCTTGGCGCCGTTGCGGATGATCCGCTCATCCGAGGTCAGGGCATGCCAATAATCGTCGGGTGCGATATTCAGCGTCGCCGGATCGAAACCAGAAAATGCCGCCTCGAAACCCGGCCACTTCGCATCGATCACCTTCTGGACGAAACCGCTGTAGAAGACCCGCCGGGTCATATCCGCCAGGATGCGATCGTCGGGCATGGCGCGCAGCCGCTCGTGATCCGGCCGGTGATTCTGCAGCAGGGCCTGCAACGCGGCCGCTCCGCCCTTTCGTTCCTCGGCACGCTGCCTTATCGCCTCGAAACTGATCATGCAGCCCTCCTGAAGCATTGCCCGATTGCGGCTTGAACGACGCCTCCGCTTATACGCCTTTCCCAGATGGACAAGGAAGATGAGATGGCGTCTCCTCCGCGCACGTCATGGCCCACGGATTCGTGCTCGTGAATTTTTTCACGAAAAGACGGCCAAGGTGCAAAATTTGACGTTTACGCAAACGTCAATATTTTGTAAGACAGTGCCCGAGGCCGGGGCGATCCGGTCAGCCGAATGGGAGGAATTCGAGAGATGCCAGTCTACAAGGCCCCGGTGAACGATACGCTCTTCGTCCTGAACGACGTGCTGGGCCTCGAACGCTACAACAATCTGCCGGGTTTTGCCGACGCGACCCCCGATATGATCGAGGCGATCCTCGGCGAGGCCGGAAGGGTTGCCGAGGAAGCGCTCTTCCCGCTGAATTATTCCGGCGATCAGGAAGGCTGCACGCGCCACGACGATGCCAGCGTCTCGACGCCGAAGGGTTTCAAGGAGGCCTATAAAGCCTATCGCGAGGGCGGCTGGATCGGCCTTGCGGTGCCGGAGGAATTCGGCGGGCAGGGACTTCCCTATACGCTGCATACCGCCGTCGGCGAATATACCTCCGCCGCCAACATGTCGTTGATGATGTATCCCGGCCTGACGCAGGGCGCGATCGCCGCGATCCTCGTCCACGGCAGCGACGAGCAGAAGGCCACCTATCTGCCGAAGATGGTGGACGGCTCCTGGTCCGGCACCATGAACCTCACCGAGCCGCATTGCGGCACCGATCTCGGCATGCTGCGCACCAAGGCGGTGCCGCAGGCTGACGGCAGCTACAAAATATCCGGCCAGAAAATCTTCATCTCTGCCGGCGAGCACGACCTGACCGACAATATCGTCCATCTGGTGCTGGCCCGCATCGAGGGTGCGCCGGAGGGTACCAAGGGCATCTCGCTCTTCATCGTTCCGAAATTCCTCGTCGGCAAGGACGGCGCGCCGGGCGCCCGCAACGCCGTCTCCTGCGGCGCGATCGAGCACAAGATGGGCATTCACGCCAACGCCACCTGCGTGATGAATTACGACGAGGCGACCGGCTTCCTGATCGGCGCCGAAAACCGCGGCCTCAACGCCATGTTCGTGATGATGAACGAGGCCCGCCTGATGGTCGGCCTGCAGGGCATAGCCATTTCCGAGATCGCCTATCAGAATGCCGCCAGCTACGCCCGCGACCGCATCCAGGGCCGCTCGCTGTCCGGCCCCAAGGCGCCGGATAAGAAGGCCGACCCGATCATCGTCCATCCGGATATTCGCCGGACGCTGATGACCATCCGCGCCTTCAACGAGGCCGGCCGCGCCTTCCTGCTCTGGACGGCGCTGAAGTCCGATATCGCCCACCGCGCCACCGATGAGAAGGAGCGCCAGACGGCCGACGATATTCTCGGCCTCGTCACCCCGATCCTCAAGGGCGTGATGACCGACAAGGGCTTCGATCATGCCGTCATGGCCCAGCAGGTCTTCGGCGGCCACGGCTATATCGAAGAACACGGCATGAGCCAGTATGTGCGCGATGCCCGTATCGCCATGATCTATGAAGGCGCCAACGGCATCCAGGCGCTCGATCTCGTCGGCCGCAAGCTCGCCTTGAACGGCGGCCGCGCCGCCATGGCCCTCTTCAAGGAGATCGGCGATTTCTGCGAGGAAAACCGCAGCAACGAAAAGCTCTCCTTCTTCACCAAGCATCTGAAGAAGGGCTTGAACGACGTCCAGGGCGCGACCATGTGGTTCATGCAGAACGCCATGGCCAAGCCCGACAATGCCGGCGCCGGCTCGACCGACTACATGCACCTCTTCGGCCTGGTCGTTCTCGGCTATATGTGGGCGAAGATGGCGAAAGCCGCCGAGGATGGCCTTGCATCGGGCGATGCCGCCCGCGAGGATTTCCTGAAGAACAAGCTGGTCACCGCCCGTTTCTTCATGGAACGCCTGATGCCGGAAACCGCCCTTCGCAAGGCCCGCATCGAAGCCGGCGCCGACACGATGATGGAACTGGCCGCCGAAGCGTTTTAAGACGAATTCCCTCTTCTCCCCAGCGGGGAGAAGATGCCCGGTAGGGCAGATGAGGGGGTGAGCGACAAAGGAGCGAGCAGCCGCGCGCAAGCAAGCTCGAGTTTGTCGCTCCGGCCCTCACATCCGACCTCTTCGAGGCTACCTTCTTCCGCCGGGGAGAAGAGAAAAGACACGAATTCACCGGCGCCGCCGCGCCGTCAGGGAGATGAGATATGACCGAGGTTTTCATTTACGACCACGTGCGTACGCCGCGCGGCCGCGGCAAGAAGGACGGCGCCCTGCATGAGGTGCCATCCGTCCGCCTCGCGGCAAAGACGCTGGAAGCAATCCGCGACCGCAACGGGCTTGATACATCGACGGTCGACGACATCATCATGGGCTGCGTCGATCCGGTCATGGATGCCGGCGCCGTCATCCCCAAGGCCGCCGCCTTCGAAGCCGGTTATTCCACCAAGGCGCCCGGCATGCAGATCTCCCGCTTCTGCGCTTCCGGCCTCGATGCCGTCAATTTCGGTGCCGGCAAGATCGCCCAAGGGGCCGACGACATCGTCATCGCCGGCGGCGTCGAAAGCATGTCGCGCGTCGGCCTCGGCATGTCCGGCGGCGCCTGGTTCATGGACCCTTCGGTGAATTTCCCGGCCTATTTCATGCCGCAGGGCGTCTCGGCCGATCTCATCGCCACCAAATACGGTTTCAACAGGACCGATGTCGACGCCTATGCGGTCGAGAGCCAGAAGCGCGCCGCCCATGCCTGGGAAAAGGGCTGGTTCGACAAGTCGGTCGTTCCGGTCAAGGACCAGAACGGACTGACGATCCTTGATAAGGACGAGCACATGCGCCCCGGCACCGACATGCAGGCGCTCGCCTCGCTCAATCCATCCTTCCAGATGCCCGGCGAGATGGGCGGCTTCGAGGCCGTCGGCATCCAGGCCCATCCGGAGATCGAGCGCATCAATTATGTCCATCATGCCGGCAATTCCTCCGGCATCGTCGATGGCGCCGGCGTCGTGCTGCTCGGCTCCAAGGCCGGCGGCCAGAGCATGGGGATCAAGCCGCGCGCCCGCATCAAGGCTTTCGCCAATATCGGCTCCGATCCGGCCCTGATGCTGACCGGACCCGTCGACGTCACCGAGAAGCTGCTGAAGCGGACAGGCATGAGCCTTGCCGACATCGACCTCTTCGAACTGAACGAGGCCTTCGCCGCCGTGGTGCTGCGCTACATGCAGGCCTTCGAGATCGATCACGACAAGATCAACGTCAATGGCGGAGCCATCGCCATGGGCCATCCGCTCGGCGCCACCGGCGCAATGATCCTCGGCACCGTGCTGGACGAACTCGAGCGCCGCGACCTCAACACCGCGCTGGTGACGCTCTGCATCGGCGCCGGCATGGGCACGGCAACTGTCATCGAACGCGTTTGATGGGATAGCCCTCTCCACAAGGGGAGAGGGCTCCACGGCAAAAGAATTCAGGGAGAGGAATTCCCAAGATGAGCACCTACACCAATTTCACGCTCGAAACCGACGCCGACGGCATCGCTCTCGTCACCTGGGACATGCCCGGCAAATCGATGAACGTCTTCACCGCCGAGGCGATGGCCGAACTCGACGCCATCATCGACGCCACGACCGCCGATGCCGCCGTCAAGGGTGTCGTCTTTACCTCGGGCAAGTCCTCCTTCTCCGGCGGTGCTGACCTCTCGATGATCAAGTCGATGTTCAGTTCCTATCAGGAGGAGAAGGCAAAGAGCCCGGAGACGGCGGTGCAGAACCTCTTCGGCCTGGTCGGCCGCATGAGCGGCCTGTTCCGCAAGCTCGAAACATCGGGCAAGCCCTGGGTGTCCGCCATCAACGGCACCTGCATGGGCGGCGCCTTTGAATTGTCGCTCGCCTGCCACGGCCGCGTTGCCTCCAATGCCAAGAGCGTCAAGATCGCGCTGCCCGAAGTGAAGGTCGGCATCTTCCCCGGCGCCGGCGGCACCCAGCGTGTGCCGCGGCTGGCGAACGCCCAGGATGCGCTGCAGATGATGACGACGGGCCAGTCGCTGACCGGCTCCCGCGCCAAGGCGATGAACCTCGTGCATCAGGTGGTCGAGCCGGATCAGCTTATCCCCGCCGCCAAGCAGATGATCAAGGATGGCCTGAAGCCGGTCGCCCCCTGGGACGAGAAGGGCTTCAAGGCGCCCGGCGGCGGCATCTGGACGCCAGCCTCCGCCCAGCTCTGGCCGGCGGCGCCGGCGATCCTGCGCCGGGAAACATCGGGCAATTATCCGGCAGCGCTTGCCATCCTGAAATGCGTCTATGAAGGCCTGCAGGTGCCGTTCGACACCGGCCTGAAGATCGAGCAGCGTTATTTCACCGAGGTGCTGCAGACCCGCGAAGCCTTCTCGATGATCCGTTCGCTGTTTATCTCCATGCAGGAGCTCGGCAAGGGCGCCCGCCGCCCGGCAGGCATCCCGAAGACCGAGCTGAAACATGTCGGCGTCGTCGGCGCCGGCTTCATGGGCGCCTCGATCGCTTACGTCACTGCCGCCGCCGGCATTCCCGTGACGCTGATCGACCGCGACATCGAAGCGGCGACCAAGGGCAAGACCGTCTCCGAAGGATTGGTCAAGGATTCTGTCGGTAAGGGACGTCTTACGCAAGACGAGGCAGCCGCACTGCTCTCCCGCATCACGCCGTCGGCCGATTATGCCGACCTCGCCAATGCAGATCTCGTCATCGAGGCGGTGTTCGAGGATCGCGAAGTGAAAAAAGCCGTCATCGAGGCCGTGGAAGCCGTGCTGCCGGAGGGCGCGATTTTCGCCTCCAATACCTCGACCCTGCCGATCTCGGGTCTTGCGAAGAATTCGAAACGGCCTACCGATTTCATCGGCATCCACTTCTTCTCGCCTGTCGAAAAGATGATGCTGACGGAGGTCATCCTCGGAAGCGAAACCGGCGACAAGGCGCTGACCGTTGCTTTGGATTATGTCGCCGCCATCAAGAAGACGCCGATCGTCGTCAACGACACCCGCGGCTTCTTCGTCAATCGCTGCGTGCTGCGCTACATGTCGGAAAGCTACGACATGCTGATCGAGGGCGTGCCGCCTGTGATGATCGAAAACGCCGCCAAGATGGCCGGCATGCCGGTCGGTCCCTTGGCGCTGAACGACGAGGTCGCCATCGACCTTTCGCTGAAGATCCTCAAGGCGACGGTCGCCGATCTCGGTGAAAGGGCCATCGACCCCAGGCATATGGACCTCATCTCCCGCATGGTGGAGAAGGAGGGCCGTTTCGGCCGCAAGAATTCCAAGGGCTTTTACGACTATCCGCCGAAGCCGGCGAAGAAGTCGCTCTGGCCTGATCTCAAGACGCTCTACCCGCAGAAGCCGGCGGATGAAGTTGATGTCAACGTCCTGAAGCAGCGCTTCCTCGTCACCATCGCGCTGGAAGCCGCCCGCACCGTCGAGGAAGGCATCGTCACCGATCCGCGCGAGGCGGATGTCGGTTCGATCCTCGGCTTCGGCTTCGCGCCCTATACCGGCGGGGCGCTGAGCTATATCGACGGCATGGGTGCCAAGACCTTCGTGGAGCTGGCCGAAAAGTTAGCTGGTGCTTACGGAAATCACTTCCAACCGACGCCGCTGTTGAAGGACATGGCCGCCAAGGGCGAGACCTTCTACGGGCGATTCGATCCCTATGCGAAGGTCGGGCAAGCGGCGTAAGCCGTCCTTTCCCCTTGTGCCGCGGCGCCCGCTCTGGCCTGCCGCGGCACAACGTTAGAGAACGCTTGACCCGCTGAACTCGACTTTTCCTTGTTGCGGCCTTGCCACGGACACAATTCCCGATTAAACGTTCACGCATCGATCTTGCTAGATGAACTTTGAAACGGCGCTAGCGTCGTTCCTGGCGAACTTCCTCCAAAATCGGTTTTCATCGCCGCTTGGGCATCTGTCCGGGCTGCATTCTTCTATGAACGATTCGAAAAGGATATCGTCATGAGCACTGGTACCGTAAAGTGGTTCAACGCAACCAAGGGCTTCGGCTTCATTCAGCCGGATGACGGCGCAGCCGACGTTTTCGTCCACATCTCCGCCGTTGAACGCGCTGGCATGCGTGATCTCAAGGATGGCCAGAAGCTGTCTTACGAGCTCGTCCGCGACAACAAGTCCGGCAAGATGTCGGCAGACCGCCTCCAGGCGGCCTGAGCCTTTAAGGCTTTGAATATCATCTCCGGATCGTGACCACGGATGTACTGGCACGGTTCGTTGAGATAGCAGGGAAGGTCGGGTTAGCCCGGCCTTTTTTTGTTTGTGGCTGGGGGATGCTGTACCCTTTCCCAAGAAATACATCCGCGACACCCCCTCTGCGGCCACAGCACGACCTCAAAGAATCTTTCGCGCCACCAACTGAATTCGCCGCCAGCGACAACAAGCCTCGCAAGGCAGCTAAACCACTCAACCTCCACCCGTCTCACCACCTTCCAGCAGCTCCATCACCCGCGCCATCACCGCCCGCGCCGCATCGAGCTCGGCTGCCGTAAACGCGGCACCCAGCCCGTCCGCCCATCCGGCCTGCGCGATCTCGATGACGCCGAGCCGTGCGGCCCCTTCCGCCGTCAGTCGCACCAGTTTGGCGCGCTGGTGCTGCGGGTTGTCGGCATAGGCGATCAGCCCTTCGCCCTCCAGCACATCGGCAAGCCGTTGCACGCCCTGGCGGGCGAGGCCGAGGGCGCGGGCGATCTGCGCCACCGACATGTCGCCGCGCCGCGCTGCGGCCAGCACCTGCCAACGTGCGCTGGTTTGTCCCGCCGGCTTTGCCAGCTGGTCGCCGGCCGCCGTCAGATGGCCGGCGAGGCGAAGGGCGGTGATCGCGAAAGCGGAAAAGGCATCCCCTTCCATCGTTCGCTCCGGTCGATTTTGTTTGACAACATGTTGTCTATTTTGTATCTCATCCATAGTGACAACATATTGTCATATTGGAATGGCAAAGGCAACGCCGAGGGAGGAGAGCGCCATGAAGAAAACCTACAGAGGAAGCTGCCATTGCGGCAAAGTGCACTACGAGGTGGACATCGACCTTGAGGAAGGCACCGGCCGCTGCAATTGCTCGATCTGCACCAAGCGCCGCTATTGGGGCGCCAACGTCAAGCCGGAGGATTTCCGGCTGATGTGCGATCCGGTGGAAACGACCGATTACCAGTTCAACACCATGAGCGGTCATCACCGCTTCTGCCGCACCTGCGGTGTGTCAGCTTTTGGCGACGGTTATGTCGAAGCGATCGGCGGCGCCTATGTCTCGATCAACATCGCCTGCCTCGACGATGTCACCCCTGAGGAACTGGCAGCACTGCCGGTCCGTTATTACGACGGCAGGCACGATGCCTGGTGGAACGAACCTGAAGTGACGCGTTATCTCTGAAGCAATTCCAGCAAGACTGCGCAGCAGTTTTGCCGGAGTTGCGCAAACCGAGAACCATCTCTGTCGGATCGTCGTCCTCCCCTTCGTCCTCTGTCCATAACGGAGAAGGAGAACTGATGTGAAAGACGAAGCGAGTGCCAGGATCGAGGAAGAGGCGATCATCGCCATGCTGATGATGCGCGCCAAGGCGCTGGGCGAAAAGAATGCCAAGGACGCGCTTTCTTACGAGGTGGAGGATTCCGTCGAGTTTTCGCTGGCGCCGCCGCTTGCCTATTACGGCCAGGACGAGGCGGGCCTGCAGGCCTGGTTCGATACCTGGGAAGGCCCGATCGGCGGCGAGGTGCGCGATGCCAAGCTGACGGCCGGCGAAGATGTCGCTTTCTGGAGCGGCCTCATGCGCATGACGGGAACCAAGACCGATGGCGCTGAAGTCGATCTCTGGTTTCGCCAGACGCTGGGCCTCGTCAAGCGGGATGGCCGCTGGCTGGTCGCCCACCAGCACGCCTCGGTGCCCTTCGCCATGGATGGCAGCGGCCGGGCGCTGCTCGATCTCAAGCCCTGAACTGCGTCCTCAGGTGGCGCTCTCCGCCACCCTGCGCCGGTCGGCGCGAATGCTCAACAGTCCGGCGCCCATCAGCAGCAGGATTGCCGTCGCATAAATGTCGGTTGTCAGTGCGTAACCGGCTGATTTCGCCAGGAACCCGGCAAGGATCGCCGGCAGGCTGAAGGCGAGGTAGCTCTGCACGTAGAAGGCCGACAGCAGCCCGGCCCGCTCGTCCGGTTTGGCGAGGGGCATGATCGTGCCGATCGAGCCGAGGAAATTGGTGCCGAAACCGGCGCCGGTAAAAATCGTGCCGATGAGCAGCAGCGGCACATTGGCGAGATGCACGCCGGCAACGACGGTCAGGATGCCAAGCGTCTTGGCCGACACGCCGAAGCCGAGATTGGCCGAGGCCGTCTTGCTGCGCCTGAGATAGACGGCGATCGCCCCGCTCACCATCAATGCGGTGACGACGGCCCCGCCCGTCAGCGGCGCCCGGCTGCCGGTGGTGGTGGCGACCAACGACGGCACCAGGGAGAGATAGAAGCCGGCAAGCGTCCAGTTGGCGATGTTGATCGGCGTCACCAGGGAGAGCGGCCGTTTCACCTGCGGCGGAACGGTGACCCGTGGGATCAGCGAGCCGAGCGCGCCGGGTCGCGTTGCCCCGCTCTCGCGCGTCAGCCAGATGGCGGCCGCCTGCAGCGTGAAGGCGACAAGCAGCAGCGCATAGACCAGATGCATCGGGAAGGGGCCGTATTGGATCAGGGCGCTGGTGCCGACCGCGCCCACCGCCATGCCGGAAAGCGGCGCAATCGAGTTGACGATCTGGCCCTTGGCCCGGTCGACATCGACGAGCGCCGCTCCGAGCGAAGCGCCGGCGATCCCGGTCGCCAGCCCCTGGACGATCCGCGCCGCAATCAGCCAGCCGGGGCCGCTGGCGACGACGAAGAGGCCCATGGCGATGATTTCGAGCACCAGGGCGAAAAAGATCACCGGCTTGCGGCCGAGATGATCCGAGATCGAACCGGCAGTCAGCAATGCCGCCAGCAGCGCGAAGGCGTAGACCGCGAAGATCACCGTGATCAGCACCGGCGAGACGGAGAAGTTTTCCTGGTAGATCCGGTAGAGCGGCGTCGGCGCCGCGGAGGCGCCGAAGAAGGTGGCGAGCGTCAGCGCATGAAAACCGATCGAGGGGCGCGGCGAATTCTCTGTGGATTTGGCGACGGCGACCATATATAAGCCCCTTAAAGCTAAACCATTGCTTTAGCCTATGTAGAGCCGGCATTTTGTAAAAGCAAATTATTTGCATTAATAGGTCTGTCAAAGATTTTGAACCATCGGCGTAAAAGGGGGAAAGTTGCGCGCATGACAGTGAAAGAGAATCTCCGTCCGGGCGGCCGAAGCGCGAGGGTCCAGGCATCGGTGCACAAGGCGGTGCGTGAGCTGATGGCCGAGATGAGCCGTGCCGATGTGACGATCCCGCTGATCGCCGGCAAGGCGGGGGTGACGCCGTCGACCATCTATCGCCGCTGGGGCGACCTGCAGGAACTTCTCGCCGATGTCGCCGTCGATCGGCTGCGGCCGGATATGCAGCCGGTCGATGCCGGCAGCGGCAGAGCCGATCTTCAGGCTTGGGCCGAGCAATATGCCGAGGAAATGTCCTCCGGGCCGGGCCGCGAGATGATCCGCGACGTGCTGGCGGCGCAGGCCGGCGCAAATGCCTGTAAATGCGCCGAGTTTACCCGCCAGCAGATCGGTCTCATCGCCGAGAGGGCGAAGGCTCGCGGCGAGACCTTTCCGGATGTCGACCGGGTCATGGACCAGGTGGTGGCGCCGATCATGTACCGTATCCTGTTCGGCGATGTGCCGGATGCAGCACGCGTGCGCGATCTCGTCGCCCGTGTCATGGGCGCGGCGCTGTAAGCGGTCTCTTACTCAGCGGCGGCGCGCTTGAGGCCTGATATCTGGGTGATATAGGCGCGCAGCGCCGCCGGCCGCACGGGTTTGTGCTGAACGGCGATGCCGTATCGCTCGGCCTCGCTGCGCACCTCCGGCGTCCGGTCGGCGGTGATCATCAGGGCAGGGATATCGGCGCCGAACTGCCGGCGCAGATGCAGGATGGCGGCTATGCCGGTGCCGTCGCCGAGATGATAATCGGCGATGACGATGTCAGGCGGTCCTCCCTGGCCGTCGCTTGATATCACGTCGGCGAGGCAATCCAGCGCCTCCACCTCGCAGCCCCAGCCGCTGATCAACAGCCGCATGCCTTCGAGGATTTTCGGCTCGTTGTCGATGCAGAGGATCTTCAGTCCGCTCAGCGGCTGCCCCGGACGGTCGGCGGGCGTGACGGCCGCTGCGGCCGCGGCCGGGCGCGAGACGTCGAGCGGCATGGCGATGCGGAATTCCGTGCCCTTGCCATGGGTCGACTGCAGTTCGACCGGATGGTTGAGCACCCGGGCGATGCGGTCGACGATCGATAGGCCGAGCCCCAGGCCAGAGGCGGTTTTGGCGCCTTCGTCCAGCCGCGCGAATTCCTTGAACACCGTGCGGAATTTCGATGGCGGAATGCCGATGCCGGAATCGATCACCTGGATGATCACCTGGTTGCCGCGCCGCCGCGCGCCGACCAGCACCTTGCCGGTGATCGTGTATTTGATGGCGTTGGAGACGAGGTTCTGCACCAGCCGGCGCAAGAGGTTGGGGTCGGAGCGGACGCGCAGCGACGTCGGCATGACCACCAGTTTCAGCTGTTTTTCCCGCGCGATCGGCGCAAAATCGGTCTCGATCCGCTTGAGCAGGTCGGAGAGCGCGACGGCGGCGAGCCGCGGCCGCATGGCGCCGGTGTCGAGCCTTGAAATATCGAGCACCGCGCCGAGAATGGTCTCGACCGATTCCAGCGCCGAATCGATGTTGCGCACGATCGGGCTGTTGTCGGATTGCGCCATGCGCTCGACCAGCGCCGAGGAATAAAGCCGGGCGGCATTCAGTGGCTGCAGGATGTCGTGGCCGGCGGCCGCAAAGAAGCGTGTCTTGCCGATATTCGCCTCGTCGGCGGCGGCGCGTGCCTCGCCGAGTTCGCGGTTGACGCGGGTCAGCTCGGCCGTGCGTTCGGCGACGCGCTGCTCCAGCGTCTCGTTCGCCTGTTTCAGCGCCTGGTCGGCAGTGACGCGCTGAGTAATGTCGGTAAAGGTGGCGACGATGCCCTTGTCCGGCATGGCGTTGGAGCGCACCTCGATGATCCGCTCGCCGCCGTCAAGCACCAGCGAAAAGGGTTTGTCGAGCGTCAGGAAATGCCGCACCGTCTGGCTGAGATCGCCGGGCGCGATATCGCCGCGCTGGCTGAGCGTGGTGACGATCTCGGACAGGGGAAAGCCGACCTGCCCGGCGCTTTCCGGCAGATCCAGCAATTGCCGGAAGCGCCGGTTCCAGATCGTCAGCCGGTTGGAACTGTCGAAGACCGCAATGCCCTGGTCCATCTGCGACAGCGCCGTCTGCAGCATGTCCTGGTTATATTGCAGCGCCTCGCTCGCCTGGTCGAGCAACCAGGCGGTATCGGAAGAAGCATCTTCGATCTTCTGCAGGATCAAGGACAGCACCAGCCGGGCCGAGGACGAGCCGATGGCGCTGCCGAGCAGCTGTTCGCTGAAATGGATGAGCGCCATATCGGCCGGCTGCTCGTCCTCCAGCTTGCGGCCGGAGCTTTGTTCATAGGTGGTGAACGAGCGCTGCATGCGCTCTTCGCCGAGATAACGCGAAATCGCCGCTTTGAGGTCGCCGACGCTGATACGGGTCTTCCAGCCGCGCGTGGCAAATTGCGAGCGCGAATGCCGCTTGACGAAGATGCCGGCCTGAATGCGCTCCAGCGGCCTGGCATTGCGGGTGAGCGAACCGACGATGAAGAAGGCGGTGTTGACGAGCAGGCTCATGACAGTCGCATTGACGAGCGGATCGGCATCGGCTGCGGTGAACAAGGTGGTCCCGGGAAAGATGAAGCCGAGCACGGCGCTCGCCACATAGGAATAATCAGGCCCGCCGAGCGAGGGCAGGAACAACAGGTACACCCAGATGATGAAGCCGGAGGAAAGCCCCAGGATCGCGCCGCGCGCATTCGCCCGCCGCCAGATCAGCCCGCCGAACAGCGCTGGGGCGATTTGCGCGATCGCGGCAAAGGAAAGCAGGCCGATCGAGGCGAGGCCGGCGGTGCTGTCGGTCGAACGGTAATAGGCATAGCCGAATAACAGCACGGCGAAGATGGCGCTGCGGCGGATGTTCAGCAGTGTCTTGGCGAAATTGTCGCGCAGGCTGGCGCGGCCGGCGAGTTTGCGCCGGAGGAAGATCGGCATGATGATGTCGTTCGACACCATGATCGACAGCGCCACGGAATCGACGATGACCATCGCCGTTGCGGCCGAAAAGCCGCCGATGAAGATGATCAGCGAAATGACGGGCATCTGACCGGCAAGCGGCAGCGACAGCATGTAGAAATCGGCATTGCCGGCGCCGCCGAAGGTCAAGAGCCCGCCGATCGCCACCGGCAGCACGAAGAGATTGATGGCGATGAGATAGGTAGGAAACAGGAAGCCGGCGAGTTTCAGCTGTTTCGGCGTCCGGTTTTCGACAACCGTCACGTGGAATTGCCGCGGCAGCAGGATGATCGCGAAGGCCGACAACAGGATCAGGGTGATCCAGCGGCTGATCGGCGTATGGTAGCTGAGCGCCGACATGACCAGTTCGTTGTCGACGGTCTTCTGCCAGAGATCGGTCGGGCCGTCGAAGAGAAACCAGATGACGCAGACGCCGGCCGTCAGGAAGGCGACGAGCTTGACGACGGATTCCATCGAGACGGCGAGGATCAAGCCGTCCTGGTGTTCGGTCGCATCCGTATGCCGCGTGCCGAACATGATGGCGAAGCAGGCAAGCACCAGCGTCGCGAGGAGCGGCAGGTCGAGGAAGTAGAGATTGCCGCTGCCGATGCCGTAATCGGACGGATTGACCATGGCGCTGACGGTGCTCGAAATCGCTTTCAGCTGCAGCGCGATATAGGGAATGGCGCCGATCAGCGAGATCAGCGCGACGATCGTGGCGACCGTCGGGTTCTTGCCGTAGCGCGCGGCGACGAAGTCGGCCACGGAGGTGAGCTTTTCCGCCTTGGCGAGCTCGATGATGCGGCGAAGCAGCGGCATGCCGAGCGTGAAGACCAGGATCGGGCCGATATAGATACCGGCAAATTCCAGCCCCCGCTGCGCCGCAAGCCCGACACTGCCGAAATAGGTCCAGGAGGTGCAGTAGATCGCAAGGCTCAGCGCATAGACCACCGGCCATCCGCCTTCCAGCGTGCCCGGGCCGAGCATGCCTGGGCTGCGGTTCTTGCGGTCGCCATAGCTTGCCACGGCAAAAAGCAGGAGCAGATAGCCGAAGGCAGACGCGAATATGACCCAGCCTGGAAGCATTGACCCTCCGCCGGCGGAAACCCGCCGGGACCTCCCGCAACATTGGTCAGCTTAAGTTATTTCAGACGCTTTGAAAATTCCCGGCCATCTAGGCCTTAAGTCATAGGCCGCGAAGGGTATCGGCGAATAATTGCGATTGCCGATTGATGAATTGCAATGAAGGTGCAGCTACTGCATAATTCCTCAAGTCGAAATTGATTAAGAATAAATTGTGCGTCAATTCAAAGCGTTGCAGCCTCCTTCACGAGGCTGAAGAGAGGCGTGACGCTGTAAAAGACAGTTGCATATCTTTGAAATGCATCGAAGGGAGACGGATCCGATGCTCAATGAGTTCAAGGCCTTTATCGCCCGCGGCAATGTCATGGATCTTGCCGTCGGCGTCATCATCGGCGGCGCCTTCGGCGGCATCGTCAAATCGCTGGTCGACGACCTTATCATGCCGATCGTCGGCGCCATTTTCGGCGGCTTCGATTTTTCGAATTATTTCCTGCCGCTGTCGTCGGCCGTCAACGCGCCGTCGCTTGCGGCCGCCCGTGCGCAGGGAGCGGTGTTTGCCTATGGCAGTTTCCTCACCGTCCTCATCAATTTCCTGATCCTCGCCTGGATCATCTTCCTGATGGTCAAGGGCGTGAACATCCTGCGTGCCCAGGTCGAGCGCCAGGAAAAGGCCGCACCGGAAGAGTTGCCCCCGCCGCCCGCAGACGTGCAGCTGCTGACCGAAATCCGCGATCTGTTGGCCAAGCGCCCGACGGCTTGATCGGCTGGAGCCCGTCCGTTCCGGCCGGGCTCATTCATCACCAAAATCGATATGCCATCACTGGATATCATGGGATTTGCCGACGCAAATCCTCTATGAAGGCGAAAACCGGAGATATGCATGTCGATCTTGAGCAGCCTTAGCCCGCGCGCCGTGGCGGCGCCCGAAAGCGGGATCGTCGAAGTCGTCAATTATGCCCGTGGCCGTGAGGGCCTGTTGCCGCTCTGGGTGGGGGAAGGTGACCTGCCGACGCCGGATTTCATCAGCAAGGCGGCGATGGATGCGCTGGCGGCCGGCGAGACCTTCTACACCTGGCAGCGCGGCATTCCGGAGCTTCGCCAGGCGCTTTCGGATTATTACAGCAGACATTTCGGAATCCGGCTTCCGGTCGAGCATTTCTATGTCGCCGGCTCCGGCATGCAGGCGATCCAGATCAGCGTGCAGGCTCTGACCTCGCCGGGCGACGAAATGATTTACCTCACCCCCGCCTGGCCGAATATCGCCGCCGCCCTCGAGATCGCGGGCGCACGCTCGGTCGGCGTTCAGCTGCAGTTCGAAGGCGGCAAATGGGCGGTCGATCTTGACCGCATCGAAGCCGCGATCACGCCGAAGACCAGGGGGCTGTTCATCAACACGCCGTCGAACCCGACAGGCTGGACGGCAACCAGGAAGGATCTTGGTGATCTCCTGGCGCTGGCCCGCAAGCACGACCTCTGGATCATGGCGGATGAGATCTATGCCCTCTATTATTTTCCAGGCGGCCGTGCGCCCTCTTTCCTCGACGTGATGGAGCCTGATGACAAGGTCATCTTCGTCAATTCCTTCTCGAAGAACTGGTCGATGACCGGCTGGCGCGTCGGCTGGATCGTCGCACCCCCAGAGATGGGCCAGGTGCTCGAAAACCTGATCCAGTATTCGACATCGGGCGTGGCGCAGTTCATGCAGAAGGGCGCGGTCGCAGCCCTCAATGAAGGCGACGATTTCGTGCTCGCCAATATCGCCAAGGCGGCCCGTTCCCGCGATATTCTCTGCGATGCGCTCGTTGCCACCAACCGCGTCGAGACGCTGAAGCCGGATGGTGCGCTTTACGCCTTCCTGAAGATCGACGGCGTCACTGACAGCCGCAGGGCTGCGCTCGATATCGTCGACAAGACAGGCGTCGGCCTTGCCCCCGGCACCGCTTTCGGCCCCGGCGGCGAACTCTTTCTGCGCGCCTGTTTCCTGCGTGACCCAGCCCAGGTGGCGGTCGCCGCCGAGCGTCTCTGCGACTATATCCTCAAGCTCTGACCAACATTGGCCACGAGACCCCATCTGGTGGCCGGCCAAGTCGACTTTGTGCCGGAATCGCCGGATCGATAAAACTCTAGCAATGCCCGAAATCGGCCTCTAACCACGACTCCAAACATACCGGTTCAAAGGCCCTCGAACGGCCATTCGATAAGAAAATTGGAAAGAAAAACCGGCGCCTGATGCCCCTGCTTATAAAAACGAAAGCAGGGATGCGGGACATGGCGGTTTTGGTGACGGGCGGGGCCGGATATATCGGCAGTCACATGGTTTGGGCGCTGCTCGATGCGGACGAGGATGTGGTCGTGCTCGACCGCCTCTCGACGGGCTTTCGCTGGGCCGTGGCGCCGGCGGCGCGTTTCTATCTCGGCGACATTGCCGATCCCGACATATTGAAGAAGATCTTCATCGAAAACGACATCGAGGCGATCATCCATTTCGCCGGCTCCGCCGTCGTCCCGGTCTCCGTCGCCGATCCGCTTTCCTATTACGACAACAATTCCGGCAAGACCCGGGCGCTGCTGAGCGCTTCGGTCAAGGCCGGTATCCGCAATTTCGTCTTCTCCTCGACGGCGGCCGTCTACGGTCAGCAAAAGTCGGACCTGCCGGTGAAGGAGACTGCCTCCCTCAATCCGGAAAATCCTTACGGCCAGTCGAAGCTGATGACCGAATTCATGCTGCGCGATGCCGCCGCCGCCTATGATTTCAACTATGTCGCGCTTCGCTATTTCAACGTCGCCGGCGCCGATCCGCACCACCGTGCCGGCCAGTCGACCTCAGGCGCCACGCATCTCATCAAGGTCGCCTGCGAGGCAGCGCTCGGCAAGCGCGACAGCGTCCATGTCTACGGCATCGACTATCCCACGCATGACGGCACCGGCGTGCGCGACTACATCCATGTCAGCGATCTCACGGATGCTCATCTGAAAGCGCTGCAGCATCTGCGCAAGGACAGGGGCTCGCTCGTCGCCAATTGCGGTTATGGCAGCGGCTATTCCGTGCTCGACGTGCTGAACATGGTCACCCGCCTGCACGGCCATTCCTTCAAGATCCACATGGCGCCGCGGCGCGCCGGCGATTCCGCCAGCGTCGTCGCAGACGCGTCGCTCGCAAGGCAGGTGCTCGATTGGAAGCCCAGATACGATTCGCTGGAAACCATCGTCCAGAGCTCGCTTGATTGGGAACTGTTCCTGTCGAACAAGGGTGTCGACGATCTGCAGAGTATCCACCGGGCACTCGCCGCCGCGTCGTTCTGAGCGGCGCATGACAGCGCCGCGCGCCTTTTCAGACGCGCAGGACGCTGTAGCGCTTTGAACTGCTGCATCACTCCTTCAATCGATCTCGATTGAAGGAGTGATGCAATAGCCTGTTTATATCCCCCGCCTGCGGGGTCGCATGCCGTTACGTGAATAAGGAAAAATCAGGCTTTCTCTGGCTGGCTCGGGCCAACGGAAAAGAGAAGATGAAGAAATTTCTGGCCGCATTGCAGCTGCAAAAGGACAATCCGACGCTTCTGACGGCGCAGTTTCGGGCCCTGTCGTCACAGATCCCCATTCTCTACGTCCTCCTGATCATCAACGCCCTTGCAGTGGCGATCACCCACCTCAAATCCGCACCCCTCTGGCTTTCGCTCTATATTCCCGTCGCCCTGAGTGTCCTCTGCGTCTTCCGTCTCTGCTGGTGGGAGATCCGGGGCAAGGAAAACGTCACCGCCGAACGGGCCTATAAGCTGATGAAGGTGACAATGGTCGGGGCCGGCGTCCTGACTTTCGCCTTTGGCGGTTGGGCGATCGCGCTTTATCAATATGGCGACGCCTCCCAGCAGGGCCAGATCGCCTATTTCCTCGTCGTCACCGGCATCTCCTGCATCTTTTGCCTGATGCATCTGCCGATGGCGGCGGCACTGACCACTGTGATCACCTTCTCGGCCATGATTGCGACCTTCATGTTCTCGGGTAATCCCGTTTTCGTCGCCACCGCCGTCAGCGGCCTGTTCCTGATCCTGCCCTTCCTCAGGGTGATCAACAGCTATTTCCAGAATTTCGTCGGCCTCGTGCAATTGACCGAGGAGCTGAAGCAGAAGCAGGCGGAGGCCGAGGAACTGAACCTCGTCAACAGCCGCAACGCGCTGCATGACCAGCTGACCGGCCTTGCCAACCGCCGCAGCTTCTTTCTCTCGCTGGAGAAACGGCTGCAGAAGGACCCGTCCGCGCCGCCCGTCCTCGGCATTCTCGATCTCGACGGCTTCAAGCCCGTCAATGACGTCTTCGGCCATGCTGCGGGCGATCTCGTGCTCAAGGAGACGGCCCGCCGCTTCGTCGCGCTGGTCGGCGAAGAGGGCATCGTCTCCCGTCTCGGCGGCGATGAGTTCGGCATCATCTTCCCCTGTTCGATGACGCGCCAGGCGATCGCCGATCTCGGCCAGGCGCTCTGCGCCGCCGTCCGCGAACCTTACGAAATCCCCGACGGCTCGGTCCGCGTCTTCGGTTCCTGCGGCATCGTCTATCCCGATATCGGCGAGTACACGGCCGAGGATCTCTACGAGAAAGCGGACTTCGCTCTTTACCAGGTCAAGAGCAAGCGCAGCAGCGGCGTCGAATTCTTCTCGCCCGACCACGAGAAGATCCTGACGCAGCGCCACCTGATCGAACTCGAACTGCAGGCGAACGACTTCGCCAAGGAATTGAAACTGGACTATCAGCCGATCGTCGAATTGAGGAGCGGCCGCGTCGTCGGCTACGAGGCGCTCGCCCGCTGGGACAGTGCCCGCTTCGGCCGCATCAGTCCGGAAGCCTTCATTCCCGCTGCCGAGCGCACAGCGGTCATCGGCCGCATGACCCGCATCCTCTTCGCCAAGGCGCTCGAAGCGCTGGCGATCATTCCCAGGCATCTCAGGCTGTCCTTCAATCTCTCGGCGCGCGATATCTGCGACCACGAGACCTCGATGGCGCTGCTTGCCATGATCACCCGCTCCGGCATCGATCCGAAGCGCATCGAATTCGAGATCACCGAGACCGCACTGCTCTCCGATTTCGACACCGCCGATCAGGTGATCACGATGCTGCGCGCCGCCGGCATCTCGATCGCGCTCGACGATTTCGGCACCGGCTATTCGAGCCTCAGCCATATCCACCGTCTCGGCTTCGACAAGCTGAAGATCGACAAGGCCTTCGTGATGAATTTCGATCGCGACGCTCGTTGCATGAACATCACCCGCTCGGTCGCCAATCTCTGCCAGAACCTCGGCATTGCCTCCGTCGCCGAAGGCGTCGAAAGCGAAGAGATCGCCGAAGGATTGAAGGCGATGGGCGTTCGCCTGGCGCAGGGCTATCATTTCTCGCGGCCGCTGCCGCTGGAACTTGCCATCGACTACGCCGCAAGGTGCGATGCCGCGGCCTCCGCCCGCAATTCACTGTCTGCCTGAACAATCAAATCCGCGACCGGTCGCAAAGCGACTGGAGCGAAGCTGGATCGTCGTCTATTCATGGTCGTAACCGAGGAGGTAAACCATGCAGGACGGCGAAGTCATCATTGAACGGCGGGGCACCGCAGGCGTGATCCGGCTCAACCGGCCGCGGGCGCTGAACAGCCTGACGCTGCCGATGATCCGCGCGATCACCGAGGCGTTGCAGGCTTTTGCCGGAGATTCCGAGGTGGCAAGCGTCGTGGCCATGGGCGAGGGCGAACGCGGCTTCTGCGCCGGCGGCGATATCCGCGCCCTGCATGAGAGCGCCCGCGCCGGCGATGGCCTGGCGGCAAGCTTCTGGCGCGAGGAATTCCGCCTCAACCATCTGATCGCCTCCTACCCCAAACCCTATGTCGCGCTGATGGACGGCATCACCATGGGCGGCGGCGTCGGCCTGTCGTCGCACGGCCGCCACCGCATCGTTACCGAGCGCACGCGGCTTGCCATGCCCGAAACCGGCATCGGCTATGTCCCCGATGTCGGCGCCACCTGGCTGCTGCCGCGTAGCCCCGGCGAAGCCGGAACATGGCTCGGCCTGACCGGCCTCGATATCGGTGCCGCCGATGCCATCCATGCCCGCCTCGCCGACCTGCAGATCGCCTCGTCGCGGCTCGGCGCGGTGATCGATGCTCTGTCGACCCTGCCGCGCGGCAGTTCGTCCGGCGATGTCGATGCCGTCTTGCAGGCGCTTTCCGAGTCTCCGGGAGAAAGCCGGCTCAGGCAGAACGCGGCGACGATCGATCGCGCCTTCCGTTTCAACAGCGTCGAGGAGATCCTGGCCGCACTTGCCGGAGAGGAAGGCGACTTCGCCGCCGAGACGCGTCGGGTGCTGCTGACGCGGTCACCGACCAGCCTGAAGCTCGCTTTGCGGCTGCTCAGGGCCGGTCGTGGCAGCGCCTCGCTCGCCGAATGCCTCGGCCGCGAACTCGGCGCCTGCCTGCAGATGCTGGATAGTCCGGACTTCTTCGAAGGCATCCGCGCCGCCGTCATCGACAAGGACCGCAATCCGAAATGGTCGCCCGCGTCAGTCGAGGCCGTGCAGGCCGCAACAATCGAGCATTTCCTGAAACCGGCCGAGCCGCCGCTTTCGCTCTGAACTGCTCTGGGCCTATCGCCACATGCCGCGCATGCGGGCGCCGACATCGATGCGCACCTGCCGTGCCTGCGCTTGAGCGGCGGTCTGCGATTTCACCTGCGGCCAGCTGCAGGCCTCGAAGAACTGCAGCAGTGTCGCGGGAATGAAGCGGCTGCGTGAGGCATAGACATGCCGGTCGCCCTGCGAATTCTGCCCATAGGTGAAGAAGCGTTGCGGCACGACCAGATCGAGGCCGTCTCTCGCCCGCGTCATCGCGACATAGAGCAGCCGGCGTTCCTCCTCGATTTCGGCGCTGGCGCCGACGGCGAGATCGCTCGGAATGCAGCCGTCGACGACGTTCAGCATGAAGACCCGCGTCCATTCCTGGCCCTTGGCGGAGTGGATGGTCGACAGGATGAGATAATCGTCGTCGAGGAGCGGCACGCCCGCCTGGTCGCTGGTCGCATCCGGCGGGTCGAGGGTGAGCTCGGTGAGGAAACGCTCGCGTGAGGCATAACCGCTGGCGATCTGCTCGAGCTGCAGCAGATCGGCCTGCCGCGTCGCGGCGTCCTCATGCAGCCGTTCCAGATGCGGCACGTACCATTGCCGCGCCAGACCGATTTCCGCCGGCCAGCCGGCCTTGCCGGTCTTCAGCTCCTGCAGCATCGAAACGAAATCAGTCCAGTCCTCGCCGGAGCGCGGCGGCGCCGGCATGGCGGCAAGCGCGGATAACGGGCTGGCATCCTCGGCCATCAGGTCGAGCGCCTTCTGCGCCGTCGATGGCCCGACGCCCGGCAGGATTTGCATCAGACGGAAGCCCGCCACCCGGTCGCGCGGGTTCTGCGCGAAGCGCAGCGCAGCCAGCATGTCCTTGACATGCGCGCTGTCGAGAAACTTCAGCCCTCCGAACTTGACGAAGGGAATGTTGCGCCGGGTCAACTCGACCTCAAGCGGCCCGCTGTGATGCGAGGCGCGGAACAGCACGGCCTGCTGCTTGAGCTTGAGACCTTCTTCGCGGTTGTCGAGCACCATGTCGGCAACGTAGCGCGCCTGCTCGGCCTCGTCGCGCACCGTCACCAGGCGCGGCCGCTCGGACGATTGCCGCTCGGTCCAGAGATTCTTGGTGAAGCGCTCCGAGGCGAGATCGATGACGGCGTTGGCAGCCGCAAGGATCGGCTGCGTCGAGCGGTAGTTGCGGTCGAGCGTGACGATATCGGCGGCCGGGCTGAAGGCGGCGGGAAAATCGAGGATATTGCGCACCGTCGCGGCACGGAAGGAATAGATCGACTGCGCATCGTCGCCGACGACGGTCAACCCCTGGCCGCCGGGCTTCAGCGCCATGAGGATCGAGGCCTGCAGCCGGTTGGTGTCCTGATATTCGTCGACGAGCACATGGTCGAAACGATCGCCGATATCCTCGGCAATGACAGTCTCGCCGACCATCTGCGCCCAGTAAAGCAGCAGGTCGTCGTAGTCGAGCACGTTCTGGCTCTGCTTGGACTCGACGTAACAGGCGAAAAGTTCGCGCAGCTGTTTGTCCCACGCCGCGCACCAGGGAAAGGCGTCGCGCAGCACGAGATCGAGCGCGGTTTCCGAATTCACCGCTCGGGAATAGATGGCAAGACAGGTGCCCTTCGTGGGAAAGCGGCTTTCCGTCTTGGAGAAGCCGAGGTCGTGCCGGATGAGGTTCATCAGGTCGGCACTATCTTCGCGGTCGTGGATGGTGAAATCCGGATCGAGGCCGATCTGCTGGGCGTAATCGCGCAACAGCCGCGCGCCGATGCCGTGGAAGGTGCCCGACCAGGAAAGCGCGTCGGCCATGACGCCGGCATTGGCACCAAGCACATCGCGGCAGATGCGCTCGACGCGCCGCGCCATCTCGGCGGCTGCCCGGCGCGAGAAGGTCATCAGCAGGATGCGGCGGGGATCGGCGCCCTTGACGATCAGATGGGCGACCCGATGCGCCAGCGTATTCGTCTTGCCGGAGCCGGCGCCGGCAATGACCAGCAGCGGCCCGGCAATATGGCTGCCGTCGGTGAGCGTGCCGTGCTCGACGGCCATGCGCTGCTGCGGATTGAGCTTTTCGAGGTACATCCAGCCGTCCGGTCGGGCTCCCGCAGAATCACTGGGGAAAGATTAGATGTTCCTTGAATGTTCGCGATTGCCCTCGCTGTCAAGCGTTGTGGCGTGACGGCAGCCTCAGTCGGGGAAATCCGGGCCGACGACACGCCGCACCAGTTTCAGGCTGCGGTCCGGCTGAAGAATATAGGTTTCCTCCACGCGCTGGCCCGTCTCGTTGTAGAACTGGTTGTAGACGGCGCTGCCGACCGGCGACTTGGTGAGCTTCGTTCGCGGCTGGCCGCCATAGGTAATGCTGCCCGGAATGGGCTCCAGCGCCGGGCTATCGGCCGAGGAGCAGCCGGCAAGCAAGGCCGCGGTTAACAAGGCTGATAGAAGCGCTTTCATCGTCTTCATCCCTCTTTCGACTGCAGCCAGATATGGAAATCGCCGCGTCTTTCGCCAAGGGCTGTCCACCCGGCCGCAACGAAATGCCTCGCCGCGGCGTTAACCGATATCTACCAACATCAGGAGACGGCCACGGTGCTCGGATTTCCAGCATTCACCGACCATGAGGAGTCCGGCCGGCAGGGCCACAGCGATGCGGCGACGCGCGCTTCGGTGGAAAGCGCCCTTCATGCGGCCGGCGATATCGAAGCGGCGGACATCATCGTCAGCATATCGGGCGCCTATGTCGTCCTGGAAGGTTTCGTGCGCCGGCGCGGTGATGTCGAGCGGGCCGTCGAGATCGCCGAGAGCATCGTCGGCCGAGGCCATGTGCGCGGTCGCCTGCTGCGACGCTAGCCGGCCCGCGCGCCGTCATGTCTTGCGACGCATGAAGGGAACCAAAATGCCCTCCGCGGGTTGAAAGGCCGGACCCAAACGCTGGAGACCCTCATGCAGTCGCTTCTTCGCATCTCTGCAATGACCTTGATTACAGGCGGTGTCCTTGCCGGCTCCGCCCATGCCTCGCTGGAAACCGGCACGAATTATTCCGCTCTGCCGAAGGACCAGATCGCCCTCAACGAATATACCGGGGCCGTCGCCTGCCAGCCGGTAGAGCCCCACTATCTCCCCTCCTTCATCCGCGCGGCGGACGGTACGATCATCGGCGTCGGTTATGTCGAGGTCGAGGACGAGGGCGGCGCGGACTGCTGAAAACATGAGGACTTGCTCGGACGAGGCTCGCCTGCGTCTCCGCTAAGGGTACGAGCCTCTAACCATCATCATGATGGCTGGGCATCTTCTATGAAGACACCTGTACCAGGCGCAACACCTGTTGCACAAAAACCCGGCGCGAGTTCGATGCAGGGTTAAGCAAAATTAAAACATTGTTCCGTTCCGGCACGTTCCGTTTACGAACGACCTGAAGTGACCTGGAAATCCCGACCGAAGTGCAGCGCATAACCCCGAAAATCGGAATCGATTTTCGGAAAGGATTATGCGCCAGTTCAATGCAGCTTCAGCTTCGCCTCTTCGGCCGCCGCCAGGAACTCGGCTCTTGCTTCTTCCACGCTCTTGCGCCCGTCGAGCGCTGCCCGGCAGGCGCTGCGGGCCTTGATGTAACGAAGCCCGCGCATACTCGGCCAGAGATCCGCCAGGCACTTCAGCGCATCGAACGGACCATTGACCGTTCGCGCATCGGCACCTTCGAAACCGACCTTGACCGGGCTGTTCCATCTTTCAGTTGCCATCGATACTCCTCCACGATTGTCGACAGAAACGACGTGCAGCATCTCCCAGTTCCTCCGGGGAAACTCCGCCATGATAGGCATTCTAGCGCGATTTTTGCGGTCAACAATGGTGAATCGATTATTGCTGATGAGACGAAATGTCAGCCTGCATGGCCTTCCCGGCTCTCGTCAGATGGCTGCCCTGCGAGAGGTTGGTGAAACGGAGAGCGTGCGGCCGGGTCCCTTCGCCCCGTTTACGGGAGAAGGTGGCGGCAGCCGGATGAGGGGCTGGCCTCACCGAGTGAGCAAAATGATTCCTAATACTGAAAGAAAACTGGTGCTGCCGAGTGGGATTGAACCACCGACCTCACCCTTACCAAGGGTGTGCTCTACCACTGAGCTACGGCAGCAGGACCAGTACCCGTGCGAGCCGGGTGGCTCAATCGCGGGAACGGGGCGGCTATTGCCACAGCTTGACGGCAAGCGCAAGCAGCAAATTCCAACTTCGCGTGGATTGCCATGCAAGGGCCTTTTGGATCAGCGCGAATTCGGCTAATTCTTTTGGCATGAACGACAAGACCGAAACCGGCCAGCAGAGCCGCAAAAAGGCAATCGAGGCACAGGCGAAACTGCGTCGCGAGCGCGCCGCTGAAAAGCTCAGGGAAAATCTGGGGCGACGCAAACAGCAGGTGCGCGCCCGCCGTTCGGGCCAGGCCGACGAAACAAATGGACTGCCCGCCGCAAAAATGGACGAATCGTAATGTTCCGTCCCGGACGAATTGAAGCGTCGTCAGAAATCCCCTAAACACTCCACTCCTTATTCCAAGGCAGAACTTTCAGGAAAGGCGGGCGCGGCCCGTAAGCGCACATGGATCGTATCAGAATCGTCGGCGGTAATGAGCTGAATGGCATCATTCCGATTTCCGGCGCCAAGAATGCCGCACTGCCGCTGATGATCGCCTCGCTTCTGACCAGCGATACGCTGACGCTCGAAAACGTGCCGCATCTGGCCGATGTCGAACTCTTGATGCGCATCCTCGGCAATCATGGCGTCGATGTCGCCGTCAACGGCCGCCGCGAGCGCCAGGAAGATTCCTACGCCCGCACGATCCATTTCACCTGCCGCACCATCGTCGATACGACAGCCTCTTATGAGCTGGTCTCGAAGATGCGCGCCTCCTTCTGGGTCATCGGCCCGCTGCTCGCGCGCGAAGGCCATTGCCGCGTCTCGCTGCCGGGCGGCTGCGCCATCGGCACCCGCCCCGTCGATCTCTTCATCGAAGGCCTGACGGCGCTCGGCGCGACGATGGACATCGATGCCGGTTATATCAACGCCAAGGCACCGGCCGGCGGCCTGATCGGCGCGCGCTACACCTTCCCGAAGGTCTCCGTCGGCGCCACCCATGTGATGATGATGGCGGCAACGCTTGCCCGCGGCACGACGGTTATCGGCAATGCCGCCCGCGAGCCCGAAGTGGCCGATCTCGCCAACTGCCTGAACGCCATGGGCGCCAAGATCACGGGCGCGGGGACTGCGACGATCACCATCGAAGGCGTCACCTCGCTCTCCGGCGCCCGTCACCGCGTCCTGCCGGACCGCATCGAGACCGGCACCTATGCCATGGCCGTCGCCATGACCGGCGGCGACGTCGTGCTCGAAAATACCGATGTGGCGCTGCTCGAGACCGCGGTGGAAACGCTGCGCCGGGCCGGCGCGGAGATCTCGTCGACCAACAACGGCATGCGCATCAAGCGCAACGGCGCCGGCATCAAGCCGGTCGATATCGTCACCGATCCCTTCCCCGGCTTCCCCACCGATCTGCAGGCGCAGTTCATGGCGCTGATGACGCGTTCTTCCGGCGTCTCGCATGTCACCGAGACCATCTTCGAAAACCGCTTCATGCATGTGCAGGAGCTTGCCCGCCTCGGCGCCAGGATTTCGCTCTCCGGCCAGACGGCGAAGATCGAAGGTGTCCAGCGCCTGCGCGGCGCGCCCGTCATGGCGACCGACCTGCGTGCCTCGGTTTCGCTCGTCATCGCCGGCCTTGCCGCCGAGGGCGAAACCACGGTGTCGCGCGTCTACCACCTCGACCGCGGTTTCGAGCGGCTCGAGGAGAAGCTGACCCGCTGCGGCGCCATCGTCGAGCGCATCAGCGAGTAAACGCGCCCTTATCCCGGTTGCGTAATCCGCTGCGGCATCTTATTTCCCTTCTGACGCATCGCCATTCCGGCGGTGCCCGCGGGGGATGAGGCTGAATGACCGACCTGAAGCTTATTGCGCTCGATGACGAGGACCTTGCTGTCGTTTCCGCGCATATGCAGGACAGTGTCTTCAAGGTCGGAGACATCGACTGGTCGCCGCGCGACGCGCAGTTCGCGCTTGCCGTCAATCGTTTCGTCTGGGAAGGTGCCGAGCGCAAGCGCCGCGGTTTCGAGCGCCGCCGTGCCGCCCTGGTCTTCAAGCGTGTGCTGGCCGTCCGGTCGCTCGGCATCGATCGTGGCAAACGCGACGAGGTGCTGTCACTGCTGGCGCTGCGCTTCGAGCCGAAGGGCGAGGGGCCGGATGGTACGGTCGAGCTGTCGCTGTCCGGCACGGCCTCGATCGCGCTCGATGTCGAATGCATCGAGGTCCAGATGGCCGATATCGGCGGCGCCTGGGAGGCCTCTTCCAAGCCGCGTCACCGCTAGTGCATGTCGCCCGGAAGTGTGCAGCGGTTCCGGGATAACGGCATGCATAAAAAGAGCTTCAGTGCTTGACGCCTGAAGTTTGAATATCGCAGTTTCGAGTTGAGAGGGAATATCGGCCTTGGCAATCTGGCTGGATCAGGCATCGGAAGGTTTCGAGCAGCATTTTGCCGCCTTTCTGACGACCAAGCGTGAAATCTCCGAGGATGTGAACACCGTCGTTCGCGCCATCATCGATGATGTCAGGGCCCGCGGCGACGTGGCGCTCGCCGAATATTCGCTGAAATTCGACGGCATCGATTTCGCCACCGTGCCGATGCGCGTCACACCAGAGGAGATCGACGCCGCCGTCGAGGCGGTGCCTTCGGAAGTGCTGGGCGCGCTGAAGCTTGCGGCACTGCGCATCGAATCCCATCATCGCCGGCAGCTGCCGAAGGACGATATCTACGAGGACGACATGGGCGTCGGTCTCGGCTCGCGCTGGACGGCGATCGAAGCGGTCGGGCTCTATGTTCCGGGCGGCACGGCGAGTTATCCGAGCTCGGTGCTGATGAACGCCGTGCCGGCCAAGGTCGCCGGCGTCGATCGCATCGTCATCGCCGTTCCCGCCACGGGCGGCGCCGTCAATCCGGCGGTGCTTGCCGCCGCCAAGCTCGTCGGCGTCACCGAGATTTATCGTGTCGGCGGCGCCCAGGCGATCGCGGCTCTTGCCTATGGCACCGAGACGATCGCCCCGGTCGCCAAGATCACCGGCCCCGGCAATGCCTATGTCGCTGCCGCCAAGCGCCATGTCTTCGGCACCGTCGGCATCGATATGATCGCCGGCCCCTCCGAGGTGCTGGTCATTGCCGATAAGGACAACAATCCGGATTGGATTGCCGCCGACCTCCTGGCGCAGGCCGAACACGACGTCAGCGCCCAGGCGATCCTGATCACCGACGATGCCGCGTTCGGCAAGGCGGTGGAGCAGGCGGTCGAACGCCAGCTGAAGACGCTGAACCGCGCCGAGACGGCGGCGGCGAGCTGGCGCGATTTCGGGGCGGTTATCCTGGTTGCCGATCTGAAACAGGCCATTCCCTTGGCCAACCGCATCGCCGCCGAGCATCTGGAGCTCGCCGTCGCCGATCCGGACCGGCTGCTCGACGGCATCCGCAATGCCGGCGCGATCTTCATCGGCGCTCATACGCCCGAGGTGATCGGCGATTATGTCGGCGGTTCGAACCACGTGCTGCCGACGGCGCGTTCGGCGCGCTTCTCTTCCGGTCTTTCGGTGCTCGATTTCGTCAAGCGCACCTCGATCCTGCGCCTTGGCCCGCAGCAGCTGCGCAGCCTCGGCCCGGCGGCGATTGCGCTTGCGGTTTCCGAAGGCCTCGATGCCCATGCGCGGTCGGTCGCGATCCGCCTCAACCTCGAAAGGTGAGGGCATGGCGAAGGGCGAATTCCGGCTTTGCGACGTCGTCCTTGACGATACGATCGGCCGTTCGACGCCCGATGTCGAGCATGAACGCGCTGTCGCCATCTTCGACCTGATCGAGGAAAACAGCTTCGAGCCGCTCGGCCATGCCGGTGGGCCATACCGGCTGAACATCTCGCTGGTCGATTCGAAGCTGGTCTTCGCCATCACCACCGACGAGGGCGGCGGCGTCGCCACCCATATCCTGTCGCTCACCCCTTTCCGGCGGATCGTCAAGGATTACTTCATGATCTGCGAGAGCTATTACGAAGCGATCCGTTCGGCGACGCCGAGCCGCATCGAGGCGATCGACATGGGCCGGCGCGGCATCCACAATGAAGGTTCGCAGACGCTGAAGGACAGGCTGGCCGGCAAGATAGAGATCGATTTCGACACCGCCCGGCGCCTTTTCACGCTGGTCTGCGTGCTCTACTGGCGCGGATGACGGCAATGGATCGCGCCGCCGACATCGACGAGGGAAAGCGGCCGGGCGCCATCCTCTTCATGTGCGGGATGAATGCCATCCGCTCGCCGATGGCCGAAGCGATCGCCCGTAGCATTCTGCCGGCCAATACCTATATACGATCGGCCGGCGTTCGCGCCGGCGAGCGCGATCCCTTCGTGGATGCGGTGCTGGAGGAGATCGGGCTTTCCCTCGGCCGCCGCCAGCCGCAGACGCTGGAAGAGCTCGAGGACGATTATTTCGATCTGATCATCACCCTGTCGCCGCAGGCCCATCACGCGGCGCTCGAGTTGACCCGGTCGAATGCGATCGATGTCGTCTACTGGCCGACGATGGATCCCACGGTTGCAAGCGGAACGCGCGAGCAGATTCTGACAAGCTACCGCGAGGTTCGCGATCACCTGGCCGGCCTCATAGAAAGCCGGCTACTCAAGCGAAATGGCATCGCCGCGCAATCGGCATGAAAACAAATAAAGGAAAGCCTGATCAACAAGGTTCACAAACCATCGTTGATTGTGTAGTTTCCGCCCAAATTTTCAAGGCGCGCCCTGCGCTGCCTATTCAACCCACAGGAAGAAAACACTTATATGCCTAAAGAAGAAGTCCTCGAATTCCCGGGAATCGTCACCGAACTTCTGCCGAATGCGACGTTCCGCGTGAAGCTCGAAAACGAACACGAGATCATCGCCCATACCGCAGGGCGCATGCGCAAGAACCGCATCCGCGTTCTCGCCGGCGACAAGGTGCTGGTGGAAATGACGCCCTACGATCTTACCAAGGGCCGCATCACCTACCGTTTCAAGTAAGCTTGCCCAAGGCCCTGCAAGGCTTTTTCTCCCGTCTGCCGATGGTCGAGGTTCCATGACGCTGAAATACAAGCTCATTCTGGCCTCGGGTTCGCCCCGTCGCGTTGACCTGCTCAACCAGGCCGGCATTGAGCCTTCGCGCCTGATGCCGATGGATATCGACGAGGCGCCGAAGAAGTCGGAGCATCCGCGTTCGCTGGCCCGACGGCTTTCGGCTGAGAAAGCCGAAGCCGCCCTTGCCGCCATCAAGGGCGATATCACCTGGAAGGGCAGCTATATCCTGTCTGCCGATACGGTGGTCGCCGTCGGCCGGCGCATTCTCGGCAAGGCCGAGTTCGCCGACGAGGCGTTGAGCTCGCTGCATCTGCTGTCGGGGCGCAACCATATGGTCTACACCGGCGTTTGCCTGGTGACCCCGGATCGCAAGATCCGCCAGAAGATCGTCGAGACCAAGGTCCGCTTCAAGCGGCTCTCCGGCTTCGAGATCGAGAACTATCTGGCCTCCGGCCAGTGGCGCGGCAAGGCAGGCGCCTACGGCATTCAGGGCCTCGCCGGCACCTTCGTACAGAAGATGGTGGGCTCCTACACCAATGTCGTCGGCCTGCCGCTTTATGAAACCATTCTGCTTTTGACCGGCGAAGGCTTCGATGTGCATAGCCGGTGGCCCGAGGGCTGAGCCCGACGGCCGATCCTATAGGACAGACCGATATGCCTGAAGACAAGAAAGCGGCCGCCAAGGTCGAACCGCTGCGCAAAGCGCGCCCTTGCCCCGAATGCGGCAAACCTTCCCACCGCGAACACTACCCCTTCTGCTCCAACCGCTGCCGCGAGGCCGATCTCTCCCGCTGGCTGACCGGCGCCTATGCCATCCCGGTTGCCGACGATGAGGCCAAGGCCGATTATCCCGATGAGGAAAACTAATGCATGTCGCCCAAAAGTGCGCAGCGGTTTTGGGAGAACGACATGCATAGAAATAAAGGTCAAAGCGCGAGGAGCAGTCTGAAGGATTGCGACGCGCTTTAGAGAACTGCACCCGCGAAGCTCTTATATTTCCTCATGAATCCGCAAAGCCGGCAAGACCGTCAAAAAAGAGTCATTTGACGCTTGCCATGGCCGAACAAGATGCTATAACCCCGCTCGCTTCCGGGGCGAACCAAGGCCCCGCGGTTCTTTTCCTGAAAGGGGCCATCGGAAGCAGGTTAGCCCAGGTAGCTCAGTTGGTAGAGCAGCGGATTGAAAATCCGCGTGTCACTGGTTCGATTCCGGTCCTGGGCACCATTCAGTCTCTTAAAGCCAGTCTCATATGTTTGGTCTCGGAATAGCGGCAAGATTTTAATGGCTTAGCCCATATGTGCGTCCGTCTTTTCCACCTTTCTCAGCCTTCTGCATGTCATTCTCCACCTTTTGCCGGCCCGTCTCAGGTGGCTGTCGCCAGTAGCCAATAGCTCGCATCAGTTGACTTGCGCTTTCTTGAGACAGGTTCGCCTGTCTCGATCGACTCTGCTGCACCTGCGGAGAGCGCAAAAGGGCGTCTGCCGTGATGCCCTCCTCGATCAGCCAGCACGGCGCGGTTGAACGCCACCGGCGCCACCCGATTTCGCAACGTAGCGCGTCCGCTGTTGCGCCGGTGATGGAGTTCTCTCATCGCCGCGGCGATTCTTTCAGGAATGAGAGGGTTTGCAAGCAACGATGAATGGACCGCAAAACGAAATCAATAGAAGCTTGCCGAACTTCGTGACGTCGCCTCGTGATCGCGCGAAAACTGGGAGGAGATCAGGTGAAAGTCGCTCGGCATTGACGCCGTCTATGAAGTTCGCGGACTTAAGTCATCAAATAAGGCACTGAAAAAGCATGCATTTCGTGCGAGGCAGTGCAGCGGGGAACGACAGGCAAATTGCCAGCGTCGAGATCGCCGCGACAGCTTTACGATGATTTTCGACCTTTTTTGCTGGCACCCTGACGCCTCTTTTTGGCCAGGGCGCTGGAGCTCCGGCGTGAGGAGGGTGCAGCCGGGCACCGCTTTGTGGAGGAAGTGAAATGAAAAAGTTTATCCTGGGCACTGCGATGGCGCTCGTCATGTCGACGGCGGCTCACGCAGAAACCGTCGGCGTCTCGATGGCGAAGTTCGACGATAATTTCCTGACCGTTCTGCGCAACGGCATGACCGATTATGCAAAGACACTCAGCGGTGTGACGCTGCAGGTCGAAGACGCACAGAACGACGTGTCCAAGCAGCAGAGCCAGATCCAGAATTTCATCGCCTCCAAGGTCGATGCGATCATCGTCAACCCTGTCGATACCGATGCGACGACGGCAATGTCGAAGCTTGCGGCCGATGCCGGCATTCCGCTGGTTTACGTCAACCGTCAGCCGGTCAATGTCGACACGCTGCCGGAAAAGCAGGCCTTCGTCGCCTCCAACGAGCAGGAATCCGGCACGCTGGAAACCAAGGAAATCTGCCGCATTCTCGGCGGCAAGGGCAAGGCCGTGGT